>NZ_JCALCD010000034.1:0-200 GCF_059812165.1 Mycobacterium sp. NGS69 | reverse complement strand
GGCCTGGGGTTGTCGTTCCAGGTGTCGATCCAGGCGCGGATGTCGGCGTTGAGTTGACGGACCGAGGTGTGGGTGCCGCGGCGCAGTTTTTTGGTGGTCAGCTCGGCGAACCAGCGTTCGACGAGGTTGAGCCAGCTTGAGCTGGTCGGGGTGAAGTGCAGCACGAACCGGGGATGTGTTGTCAGCCAACGCTTTACCGC
>NZ_JCALCD010000033.1:0-257 GCF_059812165.1 Mycobacterium sp. NGS69 | reverse complement strand
TTCGCCGGATCGACCGCGCCAGCGACATTGCCGGCCAGCGCCGCCGAATTTGACGCGCCCATGCCCGCTTGGGCCGCCATCATGATCGGCGACATCATCATGCTGACCGGCATCATGCCGACCTGCGCGACCGTCGACAGCGACGAAATCGGCACCGACGAAGCCAGGGCCGACACCGATGAAACCGCGGACGAGGCCATTGACACCGCCGACGAAGCCCCAATCGCGGTCCCCACCGCACCCCCCACGCTGGCGAC
>NZ_JCALCD010000032.1:0-365 GCF_059812165.1 Mycobacterium sp. NGS69 | reverse complement strand
GTAGTCGCCGCGACGGTCTTTTCGCCGAGCCTGCGCCCGACCCCGTCGACGGCGACGAATGTATGACTGCGCTTGTGCACATCGGCTCCGACAACAACCATGGTGGTTGCCTCCTTCACTCCGTGGATGGGTGTTGAGGTTGGACCGGCCGGCGGACACATCTCAGTCGGGGCGATGCCACGCTCCTATCAAGTCACGCCGGTCGGTCCGTCCCACCCGATGCCGGCAGTACTGCTCCAAGCCAACCCGAAGGCCGCAGACGCAAAGGGAGCCAGACACCAGGTGAAACGGAACCAACCACCGCACCACAGCCCTGTCATGCAGGCACGCCGTAACACGGCAACCAAAGACTGACACTGAGACGC
>NZ_JCALCD010000031.1:0-409 GCF_059812165.1 Mycobacterium sp. NGS69 | reverse complement strand
TCGAGTCTGCTCAGTGTCAGTCTGAGTTAGCCGTATCGCGGTGTGTCGGTGTGACAGTTGCCGCGGTGGGGTGGTTGGTTCTGGATCACCCGGTGTCTGACCCAGAGTCTGCATGTCGCCTTCGGGTTGGCTTTTGAGCGTTATGTCGGCACCGGGTGTGAAGGACCGGCCGACGTGACCTGATAGGAGCGTGGCAACCGCCCCAACTGAGCTATGTCCGCCGGCCGGCCCAACCTGTGTTCACCTCTTAATGTGAAGGAGGCAACCTCCATGGTTGTGGTTGGAGCCGATGTGCACAAGCAGACTCACACGTTTGTCGCGGTCGACGAGGTCGGTCGCCGACTCGCCGAGAAGGTCGTCAAGGCGACCAGCGATGGGCATACCGAGGCAGTGATGTGGGCACGAGAGC
>NZ_JCALCD010000030.1:0-428 GCF_059812165.1 Mycobacterium sp. NGS69 | reverse complement strand
CGCAGCGCCTGCTGATGGGTGGCGGCGTTCAGCTTACGTGGCGCCGGCTCGCGCCCGGGGTCGAGTTCGTGGAGGTTCCACCGCAGTCGGTTGATCGCCGAAGTGCGTTGGGCGACAAGCACATCACGTCGGTCGGTAAGCAGTTTCAGCTCACGTGACACCTCGTCGTGAGAGGCCGCCGGCAGGTCGGGTTCACGCAGCACCGCCCGCGCGACCGCCTCGGCGTCGATCGGATCGGACTTCCCCCGGGTTCGCGCTGACTTACGGGTCGCAGCCATCAACTTCGTCGGGACCCGCACCACTGATTGATCGGCGTCCAGCAGATCGCGTTCCAGCCGCGCCGACATGTTGCGGCAGTCCTCGATACCCCACGTCAACTCGGTGCCGAACCGGTCATGAGCCCACACAACAGCGGCACGGTGCCCTTC
>NZ_JCALCD010000003.1:0-747579 GCF_059812165.1 Mycobacterium sp. NGS69 | reverse complement strand
GATGTCCCCGACGAGGTAGCGCTGCATCGTCGGGCCGATCGCGTCGACGATCGCCTCAACCGACATCGAGTGCAGCGGTTCGGAGCGCACGCCGTAGCGCATGATGCCGAGCCCCACCAGCTGGGAGGCGCACAGCGACGCCCGCACGGCGACCTTGTCGGCCCCCAGGATTTTCAGCAGCGGGCCGAAGATCGGGCCGATGAACATGCCCTGCACGATCTCGGCGGTCTTGGCCAGCCCGGTGGACGCGACCGCGCTGGCCGCGAAGGGACCGCCGCCGGCCGCGTCCCAGGTGGTGATCAGCATGTACAACGTCCGGCGGCCCACCTGGTTGACCCCGCCGGTGACGATCCGGTCGATGAACTCCGGTGTGCCGAAGGGCAACCGCAGCATCTTCGCCACCGGGTCGAGCAGCCCACGCGATGGCTCTTCGCGACGCGGCATGGTGCCAGGATCGTCGGAATGCGATCAAAGATCAAGCGTCGCGGGCGTCGGCGTGCCTGGTCGGCCGGTTGCTGTGCTCGACCGAATTCGAAAGCGCGTGGGGGGCTTGGGTTCGCCGCCGGCTGGGCAGGCGCGAGGTGTGCCGGGTCGCGACGGGTACCAGTCCGGGCACGGCCCGGCGGAAGCGGTTCGCGATCAGCCAGGCCAGCCCGGGATGGGTGCCCAGCGGTTGGGTGACCACGTCGGCGCCGCTGGCCCATAGGCGCTGCTGGAACAGGCCGTCGGCCAGTAGGTAGGAGGCGACGACGACGCGCCGCGCGCCGCCGCGGCGCGCCGCGGCGACCGCGTCGGCCACCGACGGCTCGCCGGTGGCCGCGAATCCCAGCCGCACCCGCGATCCCACCAGCGCGGACAACGTGGTCGCGGTCACGTGCAGATCGGCGCGCGCCCTGGCATCCGTGGTGCCGGCCGCCGCGAGGATCACCGAATCGCCTGGCCGCCAACCGGATTCCACCAGCTGGTCGGCGACTATCCGCGCGATCTCTCCGCTCGGTCCCAGCGCGGGGGCGACGGTGGCGTTCGGGTGCCCGCTGGCCGCCACATGCGCGGGCACGTCGGTGCGCACGTGATAGCCGCGCGACAGGAAGGCCGGGACCACGACGGCGGGGCGGCCGGTGGCCGCGGCCCGCGACAGCACCTCACCGGGCGTCGGGCCCAACACGTCGACGAACGCCACCTGCACCCGGCGCTCGAGCAGCGAGCTCACCTGCGCGGCGAGGTCTCCGATCATCGCGACACCGCCGGGCCTGCGGGTCCCGTGTGCCGCCAGGATCAGGTCCATCGGGCACCGCCCGGCGGGTCGACGGCCAGTCGGTAACCCCGCTTGACCACCGTTGCGACGATGTTCTTGTCGCCCAACGCCGTTCGCAGCCGCAACACGGCCGTGTCGACGGCATGCGGATCGTTGCTGCTGCCTGGCAGCACCCGCAACAGTTCGTTGCGCGCGACGACGTCGCCGGGCCGTTGCGCCAGCGCGCGCAGCACCGACATTCCCGACGGCGACAGCAGCTTGATGTCACCGTCCACCAGCACGCACGTTCCGCGGATGTCGATCGTGTGGCCGGCCACCTGGACCGTGGACGATCCCAGCAGCGGCAGCTCCTCGGCGATGTGGCGGGCCAAGGCGCCCAACCGCATTCGTGCCGGCGATGACGTCGGGACGCCTTTGCGGATCAGCGGTTTGGACGTCACCGGGCCGACGCACATCGCGTGCACATCCGTGCGCAGGGCCTCCAGCACCTGGTCCTCGACGGCCAGGTCGCGACTGCGTTCCAGCACCGCCGCCGCCGCGGGCGCCGACGTGAAGGTGACCGCGTCGAACTGCCGTCGCGCGATGCCGGTCACCAGCAAATCGAAATCGCCGCCCAACGGGGTCGATTTCCACCGGTACACCCGGATGGGCACCACCTCCGCGCCCGCGAAGCGCAGGCCGCCGATGAATTCCGGGAACGGGTCCCACGCGTCGGCGGCGCCGTGCAGCTGGATGGCGATGCGCAGCCCCGACACGCCCGACTCGAGCAGATACTCGAGCACTTCCTGTGAGGATTCGGACTCAGGAGACCACTCCTCGTGCAGCCCAGCGGCGCGCACCGCGCCGGTGCCCTTGGGCCCCCGCGACACGATCCGGGTCTTCGACAACGACGCGATCAGCTGGTTGGCCAGCCCCCATCCCTCGGCGGCGGCCAGCCAGCCGCGGAAGCCGATGCCGGTGTGCACGACCAGGATATCGGGCGGTTGCGCGATCAAATCCTCAGTGTGGCTTTGTAATTCGTCGTCTTCGGGCAGCGCGATCATGTTGATCGCGGGGGCGCTGCAGACCTCTGCGCCCTGCCGACTCAGCAGCGCGCAGAGTTCCTCCGCGCGCCGGGATGAAGTAACCGCGACCCGGTAGCCGGCCAGCGGCGTGGACCTCGGCTGAGCCATAAGACCTGTGTATGCCTGGGACGTTTCCGCCGCGTTACCACGCAATTGCTGCAGCATTGCCCTTGTTGCGACAGCCATCACACCCCCGCGTGATCTGCTACGGGGACCGGTTCCGGCACGCTGGGGCGGCGCACGCACAGCATCCAGGTGAGGGTCGCGGCGAGCACGTAGGAGGCCAAAAACATCCAGTAGGCCGATGTTTCGGTGCCGCTGCTGAGGTAGGACTCGCGCAGCGCCAGGTTGATTCCCACGCCGCCCAGCGCGCCGACCGCGGAGCAAAAGCCGATCAGCGATCCCGCCATCGCCCGCGACCAGTGACGGCGCTCGGCGTCGGGGAGATCCAGCCCCCGGCTGCGCGCCTCGAAGACCGATGGGATCATCTTGAACACCGACCCGTTGCCCATCCCCGACAGGACGAACAGGGCGATGAAGCCGATCACGTAGCCGACCATCGTCGTCGAGCCACCGCCGTCGCGGCCGTCGACGGTGCTGATGGCGACCAGCGATCCGGCGCCCACGATCATGCCGCCCAGCACGCCCAGGGTGACGCGGCTGCCGCCCAGGCGGTCGGCCAGCCGGCCGCCGTAGATGCGCGCCAGCGAGCCCAATAGCGGCCCCACGAAGGCGATCTGCGCGGCGTGCAGCGACGCGTGCTTGGCGGTTTCGCCGCTCGCCATGAAGTTGACCTGCAGCACCTGGCCGAACGCGAACGCGAACCCGATCCAGGAGCCGAAGGTGCAGATGTACAGCAGCGAGATCACATAGGTGTCGCGCTCGAACAGCACCGAGCGGATGGTGTTGACCTCGACGCCGTGGTCGAGGTTGTCCATGAACAGCGCCGCCGCGACGCCGACGATCGCCAGTAGGACGAGGTACACCGCGCACACCCAGTACGGCGCCTGGTGTCCGGCGGTCGCGAGCGCCAGCAGGCCGATCAGCTGGATCACGGCGACCCCGAGGTTGCCGACGCCGGCGTTGATCGCCAGCGCCGCGCCCTTGAGGCGCTGTGGGTAAAAGGCGTTGACGTTGGCCAGCGATGCCGCGTAGTTGCCGCCGCCCAGGCCGGTCACCGCCGCACACACCACGTACGGCCACAGCGGCAGGCCGGGATTGGCCATCAGCAGGATGGTGCCGGCGGTCGGGATCAATAGCACCAACGCCGAGAAGGCCGTCCAGTTGCGGCCTCCGAAGGTGGCGATGCCCAGCGTGTAGGGGATGCGCGCGCAGCCGCCGGCCAGGGTGGCGACGGCGCCGAGCAGCAGTTTGTCGCCGGCCGAGAAGCCGTAGACGGATGCGGGCATGAACAGTGTCATCACGGGCCAGAGGGTCCAGATCGAGAAGGCGACGTGGTCGCCCGCGACCGTGCACAGCAGGTTGCGGCGGGCGATGTTCTTGTTGCCGGCCTCCCAGGCAGCCGCGTCCTCCGGATTCCAGTCCGTGATGCGGTGGTTGCGGCCCATGCGGTCTGCACCTTTCGTCCAACTCGTCCAACGGGGGATATCGCGAACGCTCACACGGGCGAAATCGCCTGAGCCTCTTAGGCCGACGGGCGGGCACAAGCTTCGTGGGTGAACAAGCTTGGCCCGCCGTGTATTTCGATGCTCACATTTCGTACTGAATTCAGTCAACTCATTCGGACGGTTATCGCCTGTAAGTTGAATCCCAGTTATCTGGCAAATAGCTGAGGGCAAATCGGCATTTGTGATTTCGTCCGGCCGCCGGATTCAGTGTGAGGTGCAATACATCTCGCGACGCGATCACACGAACGCCAGCACTACCAGACGTCGCCCGCCCGCCAGTCGCACATCAGCTCCGCGGCGGTATCCAGGTCGATGTCGACCGGCAGGACGAACACGGCGCCGTCGTCGTCGGGCGTGCGCGTCGGGCCGGTCGGGGCCAGCACCGACGTCGGGCCGCGCCACGGCAGCCAGCCGCGCGCCGCGTATATGCCGCGGGCGAGGTCGGTCGAACTGACGGCACCCACCTGGTAGGCGCCGCGGATCACCTGCTCGACGCCGTCCAGCAGCGCGTGCACCAGGCCCCGGCCGCGGAACTCCTCCCGCACCGCGACCCCTTCGACGTACCCGCAACGCAGGGCGTCGCCGCGGTATAGCAAGCGCCGCTGGACCACGGCGGCGTGCGCGATGATCGCACCGTGCTGCCAGATCAGGGCGTGCATGCCGCCCAGCGAGTGCTCCCAGTCCTCGTCGGTGAAATCCCCGGCGAAGGCGGCGGCGACCATCTGGTGGACGCGCTGCCGGGTCTCGACGTCGAGATCGGCGGTGTGAACCAGGCGGGCGGTGTGGACCTGGGCTTGCACCCTACGAGTATGACCGCCCGCCGCGGGGCCGCGTCCAGTGCAGGCGCACGTACTGGCCCGGCCGCACCTGCGCGACCTTGTCGATGTCCTCGTCGGTGACCACGCCGATCACCGGGTACCCGCCGGTCACCGGGTGGTCGGGCCCCAGAATGACCGGTAATCCGTTGGGCGGCACCTGGATTGCCCCGCGGGTGGTGCCTTCGCTGGGCAGCTGCCGGTCCGGCCAGCGGTGCTGCAGCGGGCGGCCCTCCAGCCGCATCCCGACCCGGTCGCTGCGGTTGGAGGCCATCCAGATCGTGTGCACCAGGGCGTCGGGATCGGTGAACCAGTCTTCGCGTGGGCCCGGCACCACCTGCACCTCGACCAGGTGCTCGCTGATCGCCGCCACCGGCGCCTGGTCGAGTTCGGGGTAGTCGTCGGTGTGCTCGCCGACCGGAAGCCGGTCGCCGCTGTGCAGCGGAGCCGGGCCGATCGCCGACATCACGTCGTAGCTGCGCGAGCCCAGGACGGGCTCCACGCAGATCCCGCCGCGCACCGCCAGGTAGGTCCGCAGCCCGGCCAGCGGGGCGCCCAACGAGATCACCTGCCCATCGCGGACGTGGTGAATGCTGTTGGTGCCGAACTTGATTCCGTTCACGGTGGGGTCGGTGTCGGCGCCCGTCACCGCGATGTCGACATCGCCGCCGCGGACGCGAGCGGAAAAGCCGCCGAAGGTGACTTCGACGGTGGCGCGGTCGTCGGGGTTGGCGACCAGCCGGTTGGCCAGTTTGTGCGCGCGGCGGTCCGCGGCGCCGGACCGGCTGACGCCGAGGTGGGCCAGCCCCGGGCGGCCGAGGTCCTGGACGACGGCGAACGGCCCGGTGCGCAGAATCTCGAGGGTCGGCATGGCTATCTCCTTGCTCATACGGCGCGGAACTGGACCCACATGCCCCGCGTCAGCAGCGCCGGGTTGGGCCGGTCGAGATCCCACAGGACGGCGTCGGTGTGGCCGATGAGCTGCCAGCCGCCGGGCGATTGCCGGGGATATACCGCGCTGAACTCACCGGCCAGGGCGACCGAACCGGCCGGCACCGACGTCCGCGGCTCAGACCGGCGCGGCACCCGCAGGCGCGCGTCGCCGTCGATGAGGTATGCGAAACCGGGAACGGGGCCGCCGAAGCCCACTCGCCAGAGGGTGGACGTGTGAGCGCCGATCACCTGTGCCGCGGTCAGCCCGGTGTGATCGGCGACTGCGGCGAGGTCGGGGCCGTCGTAGACGACATCGATCACCACATCGGCATTGCGGTCCGCTGCCGCGGCGCGGACGTTCGAGTCGTCAGCGGTGACCTGCATCCTCCGTAGCCGCTGCCGTGTGACTCCTTGAAGGCGCGGGCTGTCGAGCTTCACCAGCACCGTGCGGGGGGCGGGGACGATGTCGACCACACCTGGTAGTGCCGCCGCACGTAGCGCATCCACCCAGGCCAACACCTCGGAGGTGCTGCCACATTGCAGCATCACTGATTGGTCGCCATAGTCGAAAACTGCGTTGCCAACCAGGTCGGTTGGCCAGCTGGTGGTGAGATCCGTCACGCTCATTACTGAACGGTAACCCCGGCATCCGTGCAGGCGGGAGCGAATGCGGAGGGATTTTCGAGCAATGCCAGAGGTGCCTTACCGAACGCTCAAACAGGCGGGATTCAGCCCAGGATCTTGGCGATCAGCGGCGGCAGTTGATCGGCGACCAACGGGTAGCTCAGGGGCGAGGCGAAGGCGATTGCGCCGGCCTGATCCTTGGTGGTGAAGACGTTGCGGTTCTGGGCGGTCGCCAGCGAACCCGCCACGTCGGGGTCGGCAAGCAGCGCCTTCTGGTCGTCGGCGCTCTCGGTAGTCCAGATCACCACGTCGGCGGAGTCGAGCACCGCCTTGATCTGATCGCGCGGGATGACGGCGCGGTGATCGCTGCCGAAGGGCTTGATGGCATCGGCGATGACGAGGCCCATCTGGTTCAGGAAGTCGGTACGCCAGCCCGCCAGGGTCGCCACCACGGTGCCCTGCCAGGGGGCGCCCTGCATCAGCAACGCCTTCTTTCCCGTCCACTGCGGATTCTTTTGCGCGACGGCGGCGAATTGCTTGTCGACGCCGTCGATCAGGGTCTTCATCTGGTCGGCCTGGAACACCGCCTGGCCGACGGCGGTGGCCTGCTCCTTCCACGGCTCGAAGAACGCGTCGCCGTCCGACTGTGCGAGTGTCGGCGCGATCGCCGACAGCTTCTGGTAGGTGTCGGCGTCCAGGCCCGCGTTGATGGCCACGATCAGATCCGGTTTCAGGCTCGCGATCTGATCGACCGGAATGCCGTTGTCCAGGTTCAACACCACCGGCTGCGCGGCACCGAGTTTGGGTTGGGCCCAGGGCCACACCGCGAAGGGCTGATCCCCGAACCAGTTGGTCACCGCGATGGGCACCACGCCCAACGCCAGCAGGTCGTCCTGCTCGGTGTAGCCGGCGCTGACCACGCGCTTGGGCGGCGCCTTGATCACGGTCTGACCGAATAGGTGGGTGACCGTCACCGATCCGCCGGGAGCGGCTCCCGGCGATGGTTTGCGTGACGAGCACGCTTCAGCAATCGCGGCAATCCCCGCAGCCCCCGCGAGCTGCAGGAATCCCCGTCGATTCCATCCGTGTCGCATCGCGTGAGATTATCGCGTTCTTGGCTCCGACCCGCTCCGCCGCGCGGTTTTTCCGCTCAGCTCAGCGGCATGCCCGCGTCCAGGAAGTCCAGGGCCCGATAGACGGCCACGACGGTCACGGTGGTGGCGGCGTAGCCGTTCGCGTCGAGAAGGCGAAACGCCTCGCGCCTGATGGCCTGGTGCGTCCGGATCTTCTTGCGTTCCCGCAGTCCCAGGGGCTGGTCAGTCACCGGCATACCGCGATTGTCTCGCGCACGCCCGCCCGCGGGCCACACCGGCCGTCAGCGGGATGCACCGTATCCGCCGCCGCCGGGGGTTTCGATCACCAGCGTGTCGCCGGGCTCGACTTCTGTCGAGTCGCAGCCCGCCAACTCGACGGTGCTGCCGTCGGCGCGTTCCACTCGGTTGCGTCCCAGCGTCCCAGGTGAGCCTCCCGCCATGCCATAGGGCGGAACTCGCCGATGACCGGACAACGTGCTGACCGCCATCGGCTCGGTGAACTCGATGCGACGAACGGCGCCATCACCGCCATGCCAGCGACCGGCGCCACCGCTGCCATGCCGAATGGCGAACTCGCGCAGCAACACCGGGTAACGCCATTCGAGCACTTCGGGATCGGTGAGTCGGGAGTTCGTCATGTGGGTTTGCACGACGGACGCTCCGTCGAACCCGTCACCGGCCCCGGAACCGGACCCCAAGGTTTCGTAGTACTGGTGGCGCTCGTTGCCGAAGGTGACGTTGTTCATCGTCCCGGCGCCTTCGGCCTGCACGCGCAGCGCGGCGAGCAACGCGCCGGTGATCGCCTGCGAGGTTTCGACGTTGCCGGCGACAACCGCGGCCGGGTGGGTCGGCGCCAGCATCGAACCTTCGGGAACGACGACACGCAGCGGTCGAAGGCAGCCGTCATTGAGCGGGATATCGTCGGCGACCAGAGTGCGGAACGTGTAGAGCACCGCGGCCATCGCGACGGAGGACGGCGCGTTGAAGTTGGTAGGCAGCTGTGGCGAGGTTCCGCTGAAGTCGATGGTCGCACTGCGGGTGTCGCGGTCGACGGTGACGCGGACGGCGATCGTGGCGCCGGAATCCATGCGGTAGCGGTAGTCGCCATCGTCGAGTCGATCGATGACGCGGCGGACCGCCTCCTCGGCGTTGTCCTGGACGTGGCGCATGTAGGCCTGCACGACGTCGAAGCCAAAGTGGTCGATCATCTTGCCGACCTCGTCGACGCCCTTCTGGTTGGCGGCGATCTGGGCGCGCAGATCGGCGAGGTTGGTGTCACGGTTGCGTGACGGGAATGACGCTTGGGTGAGTAGCCGCCGAGTTTCTAGTTCGCGGAACTGCCCGTTTTCCGCGAGTAGCCAATTGTCGAACAGCACACCTTCTTCCTGGATGTGGTGGCTGTCGGCTGGCATCGAGCCGGGAGTGATCCCGCCGATTTCCGCGTGGTGTCCGCGAGAAGCGACGAAGAACAGCAGGGCGTGGCCTGAGGAATCGAAGACGGGGGTTATGACGGTGATGTCCGGCAGGTGGGTGCCGCCGTGATACGGGTCGTTGACGGCGTAGACGTCACCGGGCTTCATATCGGTGCCGCGCCGGCGGATCACCTCCTTGACGGTGCTGCCCATCGAGCCGAGGTGCACCGGTATGTGCGGCGCGTTGGCGACCAGGTTGCCGTCCGGATCGAACAGCGCGCACGAGAAGTCCAGTCGCTCACGGATATTCACCGACTGAGCTGTGGCTTCCAGCCGGAAACCCATCTGCTCGGCGATCGACATAAACAGGTTGTTGAAGATCTCCAAGAGCACCGGGTCGACGTCGGTGCCCGCCTCGGACTGGGTGGGGGCGACCACTCGCTCGACGAGCAGATGCCCCAAGCGCGT
Organism: Mycobacterium sp. NGS69; assembly: GCF_059812165.1. Taxonomy (NCBI): domain Bacteria; kingdom Bacillati; phylum Actinomycetota; class Actinomycetes; order Mycobacteriales; family Mycobacteriaceae; genus Mycobacterium; species Mycobacterium sp. NGS69. The sequence continues at coordinate 738,286 of NZ_JCALCD010000003.1, read as the reverse complement.
GGTGGTGGCCTGCCAGCCGTCGTCGACAACCGTGGTGGCGTTGGCCTCGACGACGATGGCCGGGCCGCTGACGGTGGCCCCTGGCGGCATCCGCTCTCGATGCCGCAGTGGAGCATCGCGCCACGATCCGTTCGAGTAGATCCGGACAGTTTCTGGCGAGCTGGTGTTGTTGCCCTCAGCGGGATCGCCCAAGTGCGATAGGTCCGGCTGCTCGGTGAGTCCGATCGCTTCGACCGATATCGCTTCCGCGATCAATGGACGGTCCATCAGGAACGAGTACATCGCGCGATGGTCGGCTTCAAACGCCGACGTCATGGTGTCCAGCCCGGCCAGCTCGACTCCGACCGTGGTGTCGGTCCCTTGGTAACGCAGATGCACGCGGCGGACCACCCGGATTGACTCGGACGGGATGCCCTCGTCGCGCAGCTCGGCGCGGGCGGCCCGCTCGAGAGTGTCTGAAACCGCGGTCAACTTCGGCAGGCCCGCCGTCTCGAGGGGGATCTCCACGGCTTGCTCCCGCATCACGGTCGTGTCGGCCAGACCGATACCGAGAGCGGAGAGCACACCGGCCAGGGGCGGGACCAGCACCGTGCGGATACCCAGTGCGTCGGCGACGGCGCATGCGTGCTGCCCACCGGCGCCGCCGAATGTGGTCAGCACGTACCGGCTCACGTCGCGTCCTTTTTGGATCGAGATCTTCTTGACCGCGTTCGCCATATTGGCCACCGCGATCTGCAGAAATCCCTCGGCGACCTGCTCTGGCGAGCGCTCGTCACCGGTGCGCGCCCGGATATCGTTGGCCAGATCGGTAAAGCCGCGCTGCACGATCTCGAGATCGAGCGGCTGGTCGCCGCCGGGACCGAATACTGCCGGGAAGTGCGTGGGTTGGATGCGGCCGAGGATCGCGTTCGCGTCGGTGACGGTAAGTGGACCGCCGCCGCGGTAGCAGGCCGGGCCGGGTGCCGCTCCCGCCGAGTCCGGGCCGACGCGGTAGCGGTTGCCGTCGAAGTGCAGAATCGACCCGCCACCGGCGGCCACCGTGTGGATGTCCAGCATCGGAGCCCGCAGCCGGACACCGGCCACCTGGTTCATGAAGACGCGCTCATACTCGCCGGCATAGTGCGACACGTCTGTGGAGGTGCCGCCCATGTCGAAGCCGATGACGTGGTCGAAACCGGCCAGCGCCGACATGCGGGCCATACCGACGATGCCGCCGGCCGGACCGGACAGGATGGCGTCCTTACCGCGGAAGTGCCCGGCCTCGGCCAGGCCCCCGTTGGACTGCATGAACATCAGTCGCACACCACGCAACTGGTCTGCCACCTGGTTGACGTAGCGGCGCAGCACCGGGGACAGGTAGGCGTCGACCACGGTGGTATCCCCGCGCGGGACCAGCTTCATCAGCGGGCTGACCTCATGCGACAGCGAGATCTGCGGGAAGTTGATGTGCTCGGCCAGCCTGCCAATTTCGCGCTCGTGGGCCGGGTAGAGGTAACTATGCAAGCACACGACCGCCAGCGCATCTATCCCATCCGCACGAGCCTGCCGCAGCTTCGCGCCTAACGACTCGAGATCGGGTGCCCGCAGCACCGTGCCGTCGGCCGCGACCCGCTCATCGACCTCGACGACCCGCTCGTAAAGCATCTCCGGCAACACGATGTGCCGCTCGAAGATGCGTGGACGATTCTGGTATGCGATGCGCAGCGCGTCGCCGAAACCGCGGGTGATCACCAACAGCGTGCGCTCACCCTTGCGCTCAAGCAGCGCATTGGTCGCGACCGTGGTGCCCATCCGCACCGCGTCGATGCGCTCGACCGGGACAGCGGCGTCCTCGGCGATTCCGAGCAGCGCACGGATGCCGGCCACGGCGGCGTCGCGGTAGTGCGCAGGATTCTCCGAAAGCAGCTTGTGGGTCAGCAGTCGTCCATCCGGCCGGCGCGCCACGATGTCAGTGAACGTGCCGCCCCGATCGACCCAGAACTGCCACCCCGCGCTTGCCACCCGGACTCCCTTTCACGGCTTTCCAAACCCTATTGGCCAAGGGCTGTAGTCGGCGATCAGCTCTTCCTGCGGTGGGCGCCGGTCGGCCGGCACGTGCTGCAGGTTGATCCGGATCCGGTACCAGATGGAACTCGGCCCGCGCATGCCGTCGACCAGGACGTCGGCCGGCTGCAGCAGCGCGGCGGCGTCCGGGTGGCGCTCGCGCCAGGTGTCCAGCGCCGCCATCGCCTCGTCTTTGGTTTTGGTGCGGGCGATCTCGATGAGCGGCTTGGACGAGACCCGCCCTCGCTCGGTGCGGGTGCCGGAACCTTTGGGCGCCCGCTCCGGCGGGCCCATCTCCTCGGCCAGGATCAGGAGCCGATCCAGTTCGCCGACGGCGTCGTCCATCCCCGCCCAGGGGTCGCCCGTCTCGGCGAACCGGGCGGGCACCGTATCGATGGTGAAGGCCGCGGGATCGCAGCCGGCGACCTCGTCCCAGTGCAGCGGCGTCGATACCCGGGCATCCGGGGTGGCCCGCACGGAATAGGCCGACGCGACGGTGCGGTCCTTGGCGTTCTGGTTGAAATCGACGAACACGCCCTCGCGCTCTTCCTTCCACCAGCGGCTGGTCGCCGCGTCGGGCACCCGCCGCTCGACCTCGCGCGCGACGGTCTGCGCGGCGAGCCGAACCTGCCGGAATTCCCAGCGCGGCGCGATCCGGGCGTAGATGTGAAAGCCGCGGGACCCGGACGTCTTCGGCCACGCCACCAGGCCGTAGTCCTCCAGCACCTCGCGGGCCACCAACGCGACGTCGACGATCCGCCGCCACGTCACGCCCGGCATCGGGTCCAGGTCGACGCGCAATTCGTCGGGGTGATCGAGGTCGCCGGCGAGCACCGGGTGCGGGTTGAGGTCCACGCAGCCCAGGTTGATCACCCACGCCAGCCCGGCGGCGTCGTGCACGACGGCCTCCGCGGCGGAGGTGCCCCGCGCGTAGTGCAATTCGGCGACGTCGACGTAGTCCGGGCGGTTTGCGGGCGCCCGCTTCTGGAACACGGCCTCCTGCGCGATGCCCTTCACGAAGCGCTTGAGAATCATCGGCCGGCCGGCCACCCCGCGCAGCGCCCCGTCGGCGACGGACAGGTAGTAGCGGACCAGGTCGAGCTTGGTATGCGGCCCCGAGCCGCCGTGGCGTTCGAAGACCACTCTGTCGGGGTGGGTGATGGTGACCTCGTGCCCGGCCACCTCCACTGACGCCGGGCCGGTCATGTTCATCATCGTAGGTCGATGGGTATTAACTAGTGGCGCTGCGACCTACGTCACATAGGGTGGAATTCATGCCTAACCTCATCGGCCTGCCCGGCCAGGCGGTCTCCAAGATTCAGCAGTACCTCGAGCGCGGCTCGGCCGAACTGCACTACGTGCGCAAGATCTTCGAATCGGGCGCGTTCCGGATCGAACCGCCGCAGAACTACGCCGCGATGGCCGCGGACATCTACAAGTGGGGCGAGTTCGGCATGCTGCCCTCGCTCAACGCGCGACGCCATCCCGACCGCGCGGCCTGCATCGACGAGGAGGGCGAATTCACCTACCGCGAGCTCGACGAGGCCGTGCACGCGGTCGCCAACGGGCTGATCGACAAGGGCGTCAAGGGCGGCGACGGGGTCGCCATCCTGGCCCGCAACACCCGCTGGTTCCTGATCGCCTACTTCGGCGCCGCCCGGGTCGGCGCCCGCATCATCCTGCTCAACAGCGAGTTCTCCGGGCCCCAGATCTGTGAGGTGTCGGAGCGCGAGGGCGCCAAGGTGATCATCTACGACGACGAGTACACCAAGGCCGTCAGCAAGGCCGAGCCGGAGCTGGGCAAGCTGCGGGCGCTGGGGTCCAACCCCGATGCGGACGAGCCGTCGGGCAGCGAGGACGAGACGCTGGCCGACCTCATCGAGCGCAGCGACAAGTCTCCCGCCCCGAAGGCGAGCAGGCACGCGTCGATCATCATCCTGACCAGCGGCACCACCGGCACCCCCAAGGGCGCGAACCGCAGCACCCCGCCGACGCTGGCGCCGATCGGCGGCATCCTGTCGCACGTGCCGTTCAAGGCCGGTGAGGTGACGTCGTTGCCGGCGCCGATGTTCCACGCGCTGGGTTTCCTGCACGGCACCATTGCGATGTTCCTGGGCTCGACGCTGGTGCTGCGGCGCAAGTTCAAGCCGCCGCTGGTGCTGGAGGACATCGAGAAGCACAAGGTCACCGCCATGGTCGTGGTCCCGGTGATGCTGTCCCGCATCCTCGACGCGATCGAGAAGATGGACTCCAAGCCCGACCTGTCCAGCCTGAAGATCGTGTTCGTATCCGGATCGGCGCTGGGGGCCGACCTGGCCGAGCGGGCGCTCAAGGACCTGGGTCCGGTGATTTACAACATGTACGGCTCGACCGAGATCGCCTTTGCCACCATCGCCGAGCCCAAGCACCTGGAATTCAATTCGTCGACCGTCGGGCCGGTCGTCAAGGGCGTCAAGGTCAAGATCTTCGACGACAACGGCAAGGAGTTGCCTCAGGGCGAGGTCGGGCGGATCTTCGTCGGCAACGCCTTCCCGTTCGAGGGATACACCGGCGGCGGCAAGAAGCAGATCATCGACGGGTTGTTGTCCTCGGGCGACGTCGGCTACTTCGACGAGCACGACCTGCTCTACATCAGCGGGCGCGACGACGAGATGATCGTCTCCGGCGGCGAGAACGTGTTCCCGGCCGAGGTCGAGGACCTCATCACCGGACACCCGGATGTCGTGGAGGCCACCGCCATTGGCGTCGAGGACAAGGAGTGGGGCCATCGGCTGCGCGCGTTCGTGGTCAAGAAGGAAGACGCCGACCTCGACGAGGACACCGTCAAGCACTACGTGCGCGATCACCTGGCGCGCTACAAGGTGCCCCGGGAGGTCGTGTTCCTCGAGGAGCTGCCGCGCAACCCCACCGGCAAGATCCTCAAGCGCGAACTGCGCGAGATGGAGATCGACTGACTATCGGCGGGCCTGAATGGCGCGGATGATCTGGGCGGAGAGTTTGGGGTCGATCAGCAGCTGATCGATGAGCGCCGTGAGGACCTCCTGCCCGGTCACGCGGGCGACGCCGATGCGGTCGGCGGCCTCACGCTGCCAGACGTCCAGCGCGCGGTGCGTGGCCAGCGGTAGATCGACGGTTCGTCGCGTTCGCCGGCCGCCCGACGGCTGGGCGGGGGCTGCCCCGAACATGTTGAGGCGCTGGGTCGGTCCGGTCTGTCCGGGCAGCGGGGGCTTCGCGGTGTAGCGGGCGAACCGGTTGGGGCTGGACTCGTGGCGGTTGGGGTTGATACTCATCGCGGCGACCCTCTCTGGGGTGCAAATCAGTAGATCCGCTTGTCAGTATGCGCGTCGTCGAGCACCCTCCCATTGATAGCACCGTCGCGCGCGCCCGGCGCGCCGGGTGCGCGCCCGGAGGATCGCCCCAGGTTGACGTGCCCACCGGTCCGCGAAAGCGATATTCCGGGCGCACGCCGAAATGGGTTTGCTGCGCTCGTTTTATGCCGGGCGTTGAATTCCACGCAATTCATTAAAATGCGATTTCCGTAAATGTGGATCTCCGTCTTCACTTACATCATGATCTCAGTAGATAGCTGCTGAACAGCATAAAGGCGCGATGAGCCGGACCGGTACCGGAGGAGATACGCAAAAATGAATTTACCCGACGATGTTATCCGATCCCTTTACCGGTGCGACTAGATGTGGATCACATTGCGTAGCCAATCGGGTGTATAACGAGCAGAATATGGTTATTCAGACAAAAAGCTTCTTGTTCAACATGGTGGAAGGAGCTCGCAAATGTTGAATTCGGTGCTTTCGATCCGCCGCGGCGCGGTCGGCGTGGCGGCCGCCGGGTTGACGACCGGAGCGATCCTGTTCGGCGGCAGCGCTCCCGTCGCGCACGCCGCCCCGCCGCCCGGCCCCGGCATCAGCTTCGACACGGTCGGCCCGCACGGTGGACCGGACCTGCCGCTCAAGCCCGGCGGGGGCGGCGGCGGCCACGGTGGTGGCGGCCACGGTGGTGGCGGCCACGGCGGTGGCGGCTGGGGCGGCGGCCATGGCGGCTGGGGCGGCCCGGGCGGCGGTCACGGCGGATGGGCCGGCCACGGTGGCTGGGGCGGACCGGGCGGCTGGAATGGCCACGGCGGCAACTGGGGCCGCGGCGGCGATTGGGGCCGCGGCGGCTGGTGGGGTCCGCGCGGCGACTGGGACCGCGGCGGCTGGTGGGGTCCGCGCGGGGACTGGGACCGCGGTGTTTGGGGCCACCCCGGTTGGGGCCACGGTGGCTGGGGCCCCCCTGGCTTGGGCTACCGGCCATGGTGGCCGCTGTGGAACTGGTGGTGGTGACCCAGCCCGAAAGGACCCGGGCCATGCCGGCCTGGCAGACGTGCGTCAGGTCGGCATGACCCGTTTTGGGCGATTACGGGTCGCGGGGCAGGCCCAGCAGCCGCTCGGCGATGATGTTGAGCTGGACCTCCGAGGTGCCCCCGTAGATGGTGGTGGCGCGGCTGGCCAGCAGGTACTCGCCCCACTTGCCCGGTAGCTGGCTGGTGTCGCCGATCGCGGCGTCGGTGCCGAACGACGACACCGCGAACTCGGCGTACCCCTGGCCGGTGCGCATCGACAACAGCTTGGAGATCGCGGCGGACGGCATGGCGTCACCGCCGGCCAGCGTCAACAACGTCGAACGCAGGTTCAGCACCTTGGCGGCGTGGCCCTCGGCGATCAGCTGCCCGGCCCGGTGCTGCGCCACCTGGTCGAACTGCCCGTCGCGCACGAACTCGACGAACTCGGGAAGCGTCGCAAGGAAATTCGCGTCGCTGCTGCCAATCGAGACCCGTTCGGCCGTCAGCGTGTTGCGGCTGACCTCCCAGCCCCGGTTGACGTCGCCGAGCACGCATTCGTCGGGCACGAACACGTCGTCGATGTAGACGGTGTTGAAAAACTCCTGGCCCGTCAGCTCACGCAGCGGCTTGACCGTGACGCCTTCGCTGCGCATGTCCAGCAGGAAGTACGTGATGCCATTGTGTTTGGGTGCGGAGGCGTCAGTTCTCGCCAGGAGCGCGCCCCACTGCGAGAACTGCGCGGCGGTGGTCCAGATCTTCTGGCCGGTGATGCGCCAACCGCCCTCGGCCCGGGTCGCTTTGGTGGTCAGCCCGGCGAGATCCGATCCGGCACCCGGCTCGGAAAACAGCTGGCACCAGATCATTTCGCCGCGCATGGTCGGCGGCAGGAACCGCCCTTTCTGCTCCTCGGTGCCGAACGCGACGATCGACGGGATGATCCACGCCGCGATGCCGACCTGCGGCCGCTTGACCCGCCCGGCGGCGAACTCCTGGGCGATGATGATCTGCTCCACCGGGCTGGACGCCCGGCCCCACGGCCTGGGCAGGTAGGGCAGCACCCAGCCGCCCTCCGCGATCGCCACCGTGCGCGGCTCGCGGTCCATCTCCTTGAGCGCGGTGACCTCCGCGCGAATCTCGGCCCTCAGCTTTTCGGTGTCGGGATCCAGGTCGATGTCCACCGCGCGCATTCCGGTCGTGGTCGCGGTGTCCACGACTCGCTGCGGGTATTCCGAGCTGCGCCCGAAGGAAGCGGCCAGCATCAGCGCCCGTCGGTAATAGACGCCTGCGTCGTGCTCCCAGGTGAACCCGATCCCGCCGTGCACCTGGATGCAGTCCTGCGCGCAGCGCTGGGCTGCGGCCGGCGCCAGCGTCGCCGCCACGGCTGCGGCGAACTCGGCGTTGGAAGCCGCCATGTCCCAACCGTTCTCGCGGGCCTCGTCCAGCGCGCGGGCGGCATCCCACACCGCCGCGGTGGCCCGCTCGGTGTCGGCGATCATCTCCGCGCACTTGTGCTTGATGGCCTGGAACTGGCCGATCGGCCTGCCGAACTGCTCGCGGATCTTCGCGTAGTGCGACGCGGTGTCGGTCGCCCACCGCGCCACGCCGATGGCCTCGGCCGACAGCAGCGTGACCATCAGCGCGTGCGCCGTGGCCATCGTCAGATTGCTCAACACGACGTCGTCGCCGACCTCGACGGCGTTGGCCCGCACGTGCGCGATGGGGCGCAGCGGGTCAAGGCTTTTCACCGGCTCGATCTCGAGCTGCTCGGCGCGCAGCACCACCCATTCCTCGCCGCTGTCGATCGCGACCGGGAGCACCAGCAAGGAGGCCTGCGCGGCGCCGGGAACCGCGCGGACCTCGCCGCGGATCACCAGCACCTCCTCGTTGGGTCCCTGGCGGGTGGCGGTCAGCGCGCAGCACTCCATCGCGTAGGCGGCGATAGCCGCGCCGGACGCCAGCTCGGCGAGCACCTTGGCCTCGGGGTCGTGCGCGGAGATCAGCGCGCTGGCGATCGCCGACGGCACGAACGGCCCGGGTACCGCCCCGTAGCCGAACTCGGCCAGCACGATGGCCAACTCGAGGATGCCGAAACCCTGGCCCCCGACCGACTCCGCGAGATGCACGCCTTGCAGGCCCTGCTCAGCCGCGGCCTGCCAGTACGGCGGGGGATTGTCGATCGGGGATTCCAGCGCCGCGTGCAGCACCTCGGACGGCGCGACCCGCGCCACCAGGGATCGCACCGAGTCGGCCAGGTCTTGATGCTCAGGAGATATCGCGATCGGCATTGGTCGCCTTCCTCGTCCCTTTGCTGGCTCACGTTTCGTGCCAGCGCCTTCCAAGCTAACAACCAGTCGGTTGGTTGACTACATGGGCCAGCGGTTGCCCGTCGCGCAGCCGGCGGCAGTTCGCGACCGCCTCCGTGAGGTATCGCCGCATGGTGTCGGCGGTGTACCAGGTGACGTGCGGGGTCAGCACGACGTTGTCCAGGCCCAGTAGCGGGTTGCCGGGCGCCACCGGCTCCACCTCGAAAACGTCGAGCCCCGCGGCGGCCAGCCGCCCGCCCCGCAGCGCGTCGACCAGGGCGCCTTCGTCGACCACCGCGCCGCGGGACGTGTTGACCAGCACCGCATTCGGCTTCATCCGGGCCAGCGCGTCGCGGTCCAGCAGGTGATGGGTGTGCGCCGTCAGGGGCAGGTGCAGCGAGACGATGTCGCTGGCGGCCAGCAGGTCGGGGAGCGGCCGCCAGCCGGGCCGGCCGTCGTCGCGGGTGCTGGTGTGCACGACGGTCGCCCCCATCGCGGTGACGATCTCGCCCACTCGCTTGGCGATGTTGCCGTAGCCGACCAGCCCGACAGTGCAGCCGCCGACGTCGCGCACCGTCTCGCCCAGTGCCGGGTCCGACGGCCAGCCCCGGCCGTCGCGGACCGCGCGGTCCAGCCCCGGCAGCCGGCGCAACGCGGCCAGCATCAGCAGCACCGCGCCCTCGGCCACCGACGGCGCGTTGGCGCCCGGCATGTTCGCGACCGCGATGCCGCGTTCCGTCGCCGTCTGCACGTCGATCGTGTTCACCCCGGCCCCGAGCTTGTGCACCAGCCGCAGCTTGGCCCCCCGCCCCAGGTCGGCGCCCGACAGCGGCCGGAGCACATGCCAGATGACGTCCGCCTGCGGCAGCTCCCGATAGAAGCCCGCATCGTCGTCCTCGGCGCACCACCGGATGTCGAGCCAATCCGATTCTGGCGCAACGAAGTCGAGCACTCTGTCGCCGGGGACGAAATGGGCGAGAACTCTCAGCGCCACCTCTTGGTGATCCACCTGGCGATGGTATCGGCCTGCTCGCTGCGCGCGCCCGGGGTGGTGAAGTAGTGGTCGGTGTCGATCGACGTCTGGGTCTTGTCGGTGCCGGCGAGCGCGTCGAAGATGCGCTGGGCGTCCGACGGGAAGACGCCGGTGTCCGCCCCGGCGTTGATCACCAGTGCCGGGGAGGTGATGCGCGTCAGATGCGGTTCGGCGCGGGTTTGGGCCACCCGGAGGCTCCACATGCCGAGCCAGTTGCGCAGGGTGCAGGCGGCGGCGATGCCGTGCGCGGAGCGGTTCGCCTTGGCGGGGACGCCGGCGTAACACAGGTTCGGCTGGCGCTTGGTCGGCTCGATGCTCGGATCGACCATGCGGGGATCGGCCCAGGTGCGCATCACGCTGAACGGTCGGTCCGAAAAGCCCACGGCGCGAATGCGTTTGAGCTCGCGCTCGGCCCAGTCGGTGATGGCGTGGTTGCGCGCGATCTGGGCATCACGGTAGCGGGCGATGAACTCGGGCGAGTACGGCGGGCCGTTGCGCTCGTCGAACAGGTCGAGGTCGGGGTCCGTGGCAACCGGGTCGTTCTCGTCGACGACGGCGGCGTCCATCCACGCTGTCAGCACGTCGGGGCGGCCGGGGTGGGCGGCAGTGGCGACGTAGCCGTCGGCCGGGATCAACTCGGTGAGCCCGGCCGCCGGGCGCATGCCTTCCAAGGGCGTCACGTTCGGTTCGAGCGCCTGTGACTGATAGGCGGCCATCAACGAACCGCCGCCCGAATTACCGAGCAGCACAACGTAGTCCACGCCCTGCACCTCGCGCAGCCAACGCACGCCGACGCCGATGTCGACCAGCGCATGGTCCAGCAGGAAGCTGCTCTCGAAGCCGCGGAACCTGGTGTTCCAGCCCAGAAATCCGATGCCGCGGGTGGCGATGTAGTCGGCGAGATAGTGCTCGGCGAAGTCGATCTGGTAGTGCGCGGCGATCATCGCCACCTTCGGTTTGCGTCCCACCGCTCGGTGATAGAGCCCCTGGCAGGGGTGGCCGCCGGCCCCGGCCCGGCCTGCGGTGGGAGACGGCAGCCCGACGAATTCCTGCATCACGCCCCGGGCGCCGCTTTGACGGCTCAATTCGGCTCCCCTCCGCCGGCATAGACGGCTCGGTAGTAGATGTTGGCCAGCGTGCGGATGCACGCGGCGTCGTCGGGTTCACCGGCCCCGGCGAGCTGCATGTAGCAGAACTGGTAGAACATGGCCAAAATGGCCTCGGCGATCAGCCGCGGATCGTCGTCGGGGCAGTGGCCCTCGGCCTGGGCGCGCCGCACCGACTCGCTGATGAAAGCTATTGGCGTAGCGCAGATTTCGGCCCAACACCGCGCGAAGTCGTCGTTGATCATGGCCAGCTGATAAATGCTGATGACCTCGGCGAGCCGGTTGCGATAGGTCCACCACTGCGCGGCGGCGGCCTCGTACGCGCGCTCGCGATCGGACAGGCCATGTTCGGTCACCGAACGCGCGCGCCCGGTGATCTCGTCGCGGAACCGCAGCGCCCACTGGCGGACCATCGCCTCTTTGGAGTCGTAGTAGTTGTAGAACGACGCGGCCGAGCGGCCCGCTTCTGCGGCGATGTCGGCAATCGTGGTCGCCAGAACGCCTTTGCGCGCGATCACCGTCCGGGCGGCCATGTCGATCGCGGCCTGCGTTCGCCGCCCGCGGTGCGTCGGAAACGCCGGGACGGGGCCGGGTCGCTCATCAGGTTCGGCCGCAGTGGACAATTGCGCAAACCTCCTGGAGCAGAACTGGACCTGATGTTAGATTCAGATTCGGTTCTTGACCAGGTTTCGCGGATCGATAGGAGCCGCACGATGATCAAGCCGCGCAACGCCAACACGGAATTCGAGCTGGGCGGGATCAATCACGTCGCACTGGTGTGTTCCGACATGGCGCGGACCGTGGACTTTTACTCCAACGTCCTTGGCATGCCGCTGATCAAATCGCTCGATCTGCCCGATGGGGCGGGCCAGCACTTCTTCTTCGACGCCGGCAACGGCGACTGCGTCGCGTTCTTCTGGTTCGCCGACGCCGCCGACCGGGTGCCGGGCATCTCGTCGCCGGGCGCCATCCCGGGCATCGGCGACATCACCAGCGCGGTGAGCACCATGAACCACCTGGCATTCCACGTGCCGGCCGAGAAGTTCGACGCCTACCGGCAGCGGCTCAAGGACAAGGGCGTGCGGGTCGGGCCGGTGCTGAACCACGACGAGAGTGAGCGCCAAGTCTCGGCGACGGTGCATCCCGGGGTGTACGTACGCTCCTTCTACTTCCAGGATCCCGACGGGATCACGCTGGAATTCGCCTGCTGGGTCAAGGAATTCAGCGCGAGCGACAACAAGGCAGTCCCCAAGACGGCGGCCGACCGGCGACCCCCGGTGGAGGCCGTACGCTGAAAGGGCAACACCGTGCCTGAGCCGGGGGATGTCCATGACGACGAACGGCATTTTGTCCGACGCTCAGATCGCCGCGCTGACGCCCGCGCAGCGGCGTGACCTGATCAACCGGCTGGAGCGGCCGCTGAGCGACGTGATCGACCCGGTGCTCCTGAGCCGGATACGGCGCACCCGCATGAGCCTGATGATCGGTGGCTCCATCGCGATGGTTCCCTGGCTGGGGTATCTGTCCATCACGCTGCCGTCGAACTACGTCGCCCACAACTGGACCGCCACGTGGGTGGGTTTCGACATCCTTTTGGTCGTGTTCATGGTGGCGACGGCGCTCCTCGGTTACCTGCGTCGCCAGCTGGTGGTGCTCGCCGCGTTCACCGCGGGCGTGCTGCTGATCTGCGACGCGTGGTTCGACCTGATGACCGCCGGACCCGCGGACGTGCGCATATCGGTGGCGACCGCGCTGGGCATCGAGGTGCCGCTGGCGATCTTGCTGATCCGCGGCGCGATTCGCATCATGCGGCTCACGATGATGCGCTTGTGGCTCCTGGATCCCCGGATGCGGCTGTGGCACCTGCCGCTGTTTCCTTGAGCCGGTACAGGTTTGGATTGGTGAGCTCGTCGAGCAGCGACGCCAGGTGATCGACGAGCTGGTCGGGCTCCAGTCGGACGTCGCCGGCCAGCCAGGCGCTGATGGTCTGCCCGACGCCGCCCACCGCGAAGTGCGCGGCGGCCTTGACGCGGTCGTTCGCCGGCGCCCGCAACGTGTCGACGGCATGCTGGCCGGACAGCATGGCGAAAAGCGCGCTGGACTCGGCGCGCTTGCGCACGATCACCGGGTCGCCCAGCTGTGTGTTGAAGAGCAGGCGCCCGATGCGGGCGTCGCCGGCGATGGTCCGCACGATGTTTGCCATGCCCGCGCGGGTCTGCTCGGGCGCCGGCACCGCCGCCACGGCCGCCTGGGTGGTGGCGGCCAGCTCGGCGACCACCCAATCGAACACCCGACTGACGAACTGGTCCTTGTCGCTGAAGCTCTCGTAGAAATAACGGGCCGCCAGGCCCGCCCGGTCGCAGATGCCGCGGACGGTCAGCGCGGAGATGTCCTGCTGGTCGGCCCCCAGCAGGTCCAGGCCGGCGGCGAAGAACTGGCGACGACGGGCGGCCACCCGCTCGGCGGCGTCGACGCCGCGGTAGGGCCGCGCTTTGGGTGTCTGCGCCATGGGCACCATCTTGACACCGGCGCTGACACGGGACAACATCAGGAAACACACGTTCGCACAATTTGCGCAGAGGGGCTTCCGCATGGTGTTGCCGGACTCGATCGGTCATGTGGAGCGCGCCGTCGCAGACGCGCCCCGCCCGGGCCACTCCCGCCGCGGGCGCGGTTTGGGCATCGACGAGGGGCTGATGGGCGTGGCGTTGCTGGCCGGGCCCGCGAACGTGATCATGCAGCTGGCACGGCCCGGCGTCGGTTACGGCGTGTTGGAGAGCCGCGTCGAAAGCGGCCGGGTGGACCTGCATCCGATCAAACGCGCGCGCACCACCTTCACCTACCTCGCGGTGGCAACCGCCGGCAGCGACGCCCAGAAGGATGCCTTTCGCCGGGCGGTGAACCGGGCGCACGCGCAGGTGTACTCCACCCCGGACAGCCCGGTGTCCTACAACGCCTTCGACGTCGACCTGCAGCTGTGGGTCGGGGCGTGCCTGTACAAGGGCGGCGTCGACATCTACCGGACCTTCGTCGGCGAACTGGACGGCGAGGACGCCGACCGGCACTACCGCGAGGGCATGGCGCTGGCCACCACGCTGCAGGTGCCGCCGGAGATGTGGCCGCCGGACCGGGCGGCCTTCGACCGGTACTGGCAGGAGTCGCTGGCCCAGGTGCACATCGACGACACCGTCCGGGAGTACCTGTATCCCATTGCCGCGGGCCGCATTCGGGGGGTGAGGTTGCCGCGCCCCCTGCAGCGACTTTCCGATGACTTCTCGCTGCTGATCACCACGGGCTTTCTGCCGCAGCGGTTCCGCGACGAGATGCGGCTGCCGTGGGACGCCGCGCGGCAACGCCGCTTCGACCGGCTGATGGCCGTGCTCCGCGTGGTCAACCGCGCGCTGCCGCGCTTCGTCCGGCACTTCCCGTTCAACGTGCTGCTCGCCGACGTCGACCGCCGGATCCGGACGGGGCGGCCACTGGTTTGACACCGGGGGCGGCGCGCCCCGGTTGATAACGACAATCATTTTCATTAGGCTCACTGGCTGGTAACCCTTCCAGCCCGAGGAGTGCCGCGATGACCGCGCCGATATGGATGGCAGCACCGCCGGAGGTGCACTCGGCGCTGCTGAGCAGCGGCCCCGGACCGGGGCCGTTGCTGGCCGCCGCCGGGGCCTGGAACCTGTTGAGCGCCGAATACGACTCGGTCGCAGAAGAACTCACCGCGTTGTTGGCGTCGGTGCAGGCGGGCGTCTGGGAGGGGCCGAGCGCGGAATCGTACGTCGCCGCGAATGCGCCGTATCTGGAGTGGCTCATCCAGGCCGGCGCGGACAGTAAGGCGGCCGCCGCCCAGCACGAGACCGCGGCCGCCGCCTACGGCACCGCGCTGGCCGCCATGCCGACGCTGCCCGAACTGGCCGCCAACCACGTCGTCCACGGGGCCTTGGTGGCGACCAATTTCTTTGGCATCAACACGATCCCGATCGCGCTCAACGAGGCCGACTATGTGCGGATGTGGGTTCAGGCGGCCACCACCATGGGCACCTATCACACGGTCGACAGCGTGGCGGTGGCGTCGACGCCGCAAACCACCCCCGCGCCGCAGATCCTGAAATCCGACGCGCAAGCCGAGGGCAACGCCCCGGCGTCGGCGGTGTCCAACTATGCGCAGGACGCGGCTAGCCTGCTGCGGGGGTTTGAGCAAGCGATCACCCAGCAGGTCGAGCAGTTTCTGCAAAACCCCCTGGGTTTGCAGCAGCAGATCCTGCAGATCCTGCAAGGCCAAATGAACAGCGACAACCCGTTGGGGCTTCCGCAGGGGCTGGTGAATTTTCTGCAAAACAACTTGGGTATCGGAAATAGTCAGCTTGCGCACGACCCGACGATCGATCTTCCGATCGATGACTTCCTTGCGAACATCCTGCAGCACTTCGGCATTAATTGGGATCCGGCGGGTGGCACCATCAACGGAGCCACGTACGACACATTCACGAACCCCGGACAGGCCTCGTTTTGGATCGCTCGAAGCCTCGAACTTTTTGAGGATTTTCAAAACTTTGGGGTCGACCTGACGCAAAACCCGGTGCTGGCTTTTCAATGGCTGATTAGCTGGCAACTGTTCGATTTCCCCACCCACATACTCGAAGTCGCGTCCTATGCGGTCTCCAACCCGGCGCTGGCGCTTGCGGCCACCCCCGCCATTGCTCCCGGCGCACTAGGCGGTTTGGGGGGGCTTGCCGGCCTGGCCGCCGTACCCCCACCCGGTGCCGCACCAGCGCCGGCGCCCGTGCCCGCCGCGCCGCCGATGGTGCCGGTCGCGATGGGCCCGACCTTCGCCGCGCCGGCCGCGGCCCCGGCCTCGGCGCCGGCGCCCGCGCCCGCGCCCTCCGCCCCGCCGGCTCCCGCGGGCCCGGCTGCCACGGCGCCGCCCGCGACCGCGGGCCCGGCGGGCTTCCTCGCTCCCTACGCGGTCGGGCCCCCCGGCATGGGGTCCGGCTCGGGAATGGGTGCCGGCGCCAGCTCGAGCGCCAAAAGGAAAGCGCCGGAACCCGATACGGCCGCGGCGGCGGCAGCGGCGGCCGCGCGGGAGGAGGCGCGGGCGCGGCGGCGTCGGCGTGCCAAGGTGCGCGACCACGCCGACGAATTCCTGGATATGAACGTCGACGTCGACCCGGACTGGGACGAGCCCCCGTCGACGGCGGCCTCGGAGCGGGGCGGCGGCAGATTGGGGTTTGCCGGCACCGAGCCGCGGCAGGCCGTCGCCGAGGCGGCCGGCTTAACCACGCTGGCCGGCAGCGAATTGTGCGGCGGCGCAAGGGCGCCGATGCTGCCCGGCACCTGGGACCCGGACGCGGCCGCGGCGGCGGGCCGCCAGAAACCGTCGGCGTAGTGTCGGTTGGGTGCGTAGCGAAGGTGATACCTGGGACATCACAACGAGTGTCGGTTCGACGGCGCTGTTCGTCGCGACCGCCCGAGCGCTCGAGGCGCAGAAGCCCGACCCGCTGGCCGTCGACCCGTACGCGGAGCTGTTCTGCCGCGCCGTCGGCGGTTCGTCGGCCGACGTCCTCGACGGCAAGGACCCCGACCACCCGCTGAAGTCCGAGGACTTCGGCGTGCATTTCGTCAACTTCCAGGGCGCCCGCACCAGGTACTTCGACGAATACTTCCGGCGGGCCGCCGACGCGGGCGTGCGGCAGGTGGTCATCCTGGCGGCCGGGCTCGACTCCCGCGCCTACCGGCTGGACTGGCCGGGCGCGACGACGATCTTCGAGCTGGACCGCCCGCAGGTCCTGGACTTCAAGCGCCAGGTACTCACGGAGCACCGCGCCCAACCGCGCGCCGAGCGTCGCGAAGTCGCCGTCGACCTCCGCGACGACTGGCCGCAGGCCCTGCGGGACAGCGGTTTTGACGCGGCCAAGCCGTCCGCCTGGATCGCCGAGGGCCTGCTGATCTATCTGCCCGCCAGCGCGCAGGAGCAGCTGTTCACCGGCATCGACGGCCTGGCAGGCCACGGCAGCCACGTCGCGATCGAAGACGGCGCCCCCCTCGAGCCGGCCGAATTCGAGGCCGCGGTCGAGGAAGAACGCGCGGCCGCCGCGGAGGGTGACCAGCGCCTGTTCTTCCGGTTGGTCTACAACGAGCAGTGCGCCCCGGCCACCGAGTGGTTCGGCCGGCGCGGATGGACGGCCGTCGGCACTCCGCTCGCGGACTACCTGCGACAGGTCGGGCGGCCGGTGCCCGGCCCGGATACCGAGGCCGGCCCGATGATCGCCCGCAACACGCTGGTCAGCGCCGTCAAGGACTGACCGAAACCGGCCGGGAACTTTCCCGCGCCAGTGAGCGACTACTCCTACGGGCTCGTGACGCTGCCCAACGGCCCAGGCGGCCGTCAAGTCCAGCCCGGATCGTTAAGGAGTCGTCGCCGCTATGACCGCGCCCGTGTGGATGGCGTCGCCCCCGGAGATCCATTCGGCGCAGCTGAGCAGCGGTCCGGGATCCGGCGGGCTGCTCGCCGCCGCCGCGGCATGGGGCTCGCTGAGCGCGACGTACGCGTCGGTCGCCGACGAGCTCACCTCCGTCCTGGCCGCGGTCCAGGCCGGGGCCTGGGAGGGGCCCACC
Organism: Mycobacterium sp. NGS69; assembly: GCF_059812165.1. NCBI lineage: Bacteria > Bacillati > Actinomycetota > Actinomycetes > Mycobacteriales > Mycobacteriaceae > Mycobacterium > Mycobacterium sp. NGS69. Next base: position 720,844 of record NZ_JCALCD010000003.1, on the reverse strand, counting down.
GCGGCGCAGTACGCGGCCGCGCACGCGCCCTACCTGGCGTGGCTGACGCGAGCCAGCGCCAACAGCGCGGCCGCCTCCGCCCGGCACGAGACCGCGGCCGCCGCCTACACCACGGCGCTGGCCGCGATGCCCACCCTGCTGGAGCTGGCCGCCAATCACGCGATTCACGCGGTGCTGCTGGCGACGAACTTCTTCGGCATCAACACGATCCCCATCGCGCTGAACGAGGCCGACTACGTGCGGATGTGGATCCAGGCGGCCACGACGATGGCCACCTATCAGACCGTCGCCGGCACCGCGGTCGCCGCGGCGCCGCAGACCGATGCGGCGCCACAGATCCTGCACGCCGCCGACGACAACAGCGACGGCAGCGACACCGGCGACAGCGGGGACATCATCGACAACGACGGCGGCGACCCGACGCAATGGAGTTGGTGGGTCAACCGGCTCACCGAAGTCACTCAGACGCTGGGCCGCGACCTCGAGGAATTCCCTGAAAACCCCGCCGAGTCCATAGCGCAGGTCGAGAACGACATCCCGCTGTTGGTTGCGGACGAGTTCACCCACGTCGGGGAAGTCATCGACACGTTCCCGCAGCTGCAGGCCGTCATCCCGCTCGCGCTCATCACGCCGCTCGGCGCCAGTTCGCTGGCCGGGTTCGCGGGCCTGAGCGGGCTGTCGGGGATCCAGCCGGGCCCGGCCCCCGCCGTGGTGGCCGCACCCGTGCCCGGCGCGCCCCCCATGCCGGCACTCGCCGGCGCCCCGGCGGTAACCGTTGCCTCCAGCGCCCCGGCCCCGGCCCCGACCCCGGCCACGGCTCCGGCTCCCGCGCCGGCCACGGCGTCGGTGGCGGCCGGGGCCCCGCCCCCGCCGCCCGCCGGTGTCGCCGGAGGGGCCTTTCCGTATCTGGTGGGCGGCCCGACGATCGGGGCGGACACCGGGATGGGCACCGCCGCTCGACGAAAGGCACCGGAACCCGATAGCGCCGCGGCCGCGGCGGCCGCCGGGGCGGCGGCGCGACAACGGGACCGGGCGCGCCGTCGGCGGCGGGCGGCGATGAACGACCACCACCGCGGCTTCCGGTACGAGTACGTCGACCCGGAGTGGGAACCGGACGAAGAGCCCGGCCGGGACAGGGCCGCGACCGCCGCGTCCGACCACGGCGCCGGCGCCCTGGGCTTCGCCGGGACCGCCCGCGCGGAGGCGGCCCGGGCGGCGGGCCTGGCCACGCTGGCCGGCGACCAGTTCGGCGGCGGCCCGTCGGTGCCGATGATGCCGCAAACCTGGGCGCCCGACGGTTTTGATAATGAAAACGATTTTCAGTAAGCTCGGCTGGTCCGGGTTGCTCGGTCGGAATGTCCTGGTCAGCGGTGGCGAAAAGGGAGGCGGCGGCGAGGTCGGATGAACGGGGGCTGCCTCGACATCCAGCTTAGGCAATGCTAACTTCAGGCGGGTTAGGTTAGGGGAAGCTACATAGATGGGAAGCAACAGCCGTGGAACGCGGTGACGCCGGCGTGCTCGCAGCTCGGCCTGCAAATTCTCGGCCGGACGGCCGGATAGACGGCGACATCGTGAGCCGGTTCGCGACGTGTTGTCGCGCGCTCGGCATCGCGGTCTACGAGCGCCAGCGGCCCGCCGACCTGGCGGCCGCGCGTACCGGGTTCACGGCGCTGACGCGCATCGCGCACGACCAATGCGACGCCTGGACCGGGCTGGCCGCCGCTGGCGACGTCTCCCTGCGGGTGTTGGAGGCCGTTTCGGCCACCGCGACCACGGCCGGCGCGTTGCAGCGCCATGTTGAGTTGGCGCCAGGCGCCCTGGGCTTCCGCTACGACACCGGCCTGTACCTACAGTTCCGCGCCGCCACGCCCGACGATTTCCACCTCGCCCACGCGGCGGCGCTGGCAACCGACGGGCGGTTTGCCGACGCCGCCCGGATCGTCGCCGGCCTCATCGAACGCCGCCCGAGCTGGCGTGAGGCCCGCTGGGTGGCCGTCGTCATCAACTATCGGGCCGAGCGCTGGTCGGATGTCGTCAAGCTGCTCACCCCGATCGTCAACGACACCGATCTCGACGAAACCTTCTCGCACGCGGCGAAAGTCACGCTGGGCACCGCGCTGGCGCGCCTGGGCATGTTCGCGCCCGCGCTGTCGTACCTCGAGGAACCCGAGGGCCCCGTCGCGATCGCGGCGGTCGACGGCGCGCTGGCCAAGGCGCTGGTGCTGCGGGCGCACGTCGACGAGGAGTCGGCGAGCGACGTGCTGCACGACCTGTACGCGGCCCACCCCGCCAACGAACAGATCGAACAGGCCCTGTCCGACACCAGCTTTGGGATCGTGACCACCACGGCGGCCCGCATCGACGCCCGCACCGACCCCTGGGACCCCGCCACCGAGCCCAGCGCCGACGACTTCGTCGACCCGGCGGCCCACGAGCGCAAGGCCGTGCTGCTGCACGAGGCCGAGCGCCAGCTTGCCGAATTCATCGGGCTCGACGAGGTCAAGAACCAGGTGTCGCGGCTGAAGAGCTCGGTGGCCATGGAGCTGGTGCGCAAGCAGCGCGGGCTCGCGGTCGCGCAGCGCGCCCACCACCTGGTCTTCGCCGGACCACCCGGGACCGGTAAGACCACCATCGCCCGCGTCGTCGCCAAGATCTATTGCGGCCTGGGGCTTTTGAAGCGGGAGAACATCAGGGAGGTGCACCGCGCCGACCTCATCGGTCAGCACATCGGTGAGACCGAGGCCAAGACGAACGCGATCATCGACAGCGCGCTGGACGGCGTGCTGTTCCTCGACGAGGCCTACGCCCTGGTGGCCACCGGCGCCAAGAACGACTTCGGGCTGGTGGCCATCGACACCCTGCTGGCGCGGATGGAGAACGACCGCGACCGGCTGGTGGTCATCATCGCCGGCTACCGGGCCGACCTGGACAAGTTCCTCGACACCAACGAGGGCCTGCGGTCCCGGTTCACCCGCAACATCGACTTTCCCTCCTACGCGCCCGGTGAGCTGGTGGAGATCGCGCACAAGATGGCCGAGCAACGCGACAGCGTCTTCGAGCCCGCCGCGCTCGAGCACATGGAGGCCTTGTTCTCCAAGCTGGCCAGCCAGTCGACGCCCGACGCCAACGGAATCTCGCGGCGCAGCCTCGACATCGCCGGCAACGGCCGGTTCGTCCGCAACATCGTCGAACGCTCCGAGGAAGAACGAGAATTCCGCCTCGACCACTCGGAGCACGCCGGGACCGGGGAATTCAGTGACGAGGAGCTGATGACGATCACCGACCAGGACGTCGAGAAGTCGGTGGAGCCGCTGCTGCGCGGTCTCGGGCTGTCGGTGCGGGCATGACGACCAATAACCATGAGCCCGAAGGGGATCGGCGCTCGTTCGCGTCCCGAACGCCGGTCAACGACAACCCCGAGCGGGTCGAATACCGCCGCGGCTTCGTCACGCGCCACCAGGTGACGGGCTGGCGCTTCGTGATGCGCCGGATCGCGTCCGGTATCGCCCTGCACGACACCAGGATGCTGGTCGACCCGCTGCGTACCCAGTCGCGGGCGGTGCTGATGGGCGCGCTCATCCTGATCACCGGGCTGGCGGGCTGCTTCGTGTTCTCGCTGATCCGGCCCAGCGGCTCGGCGGGTACCAACGCGGTGCTCGCCGACCGGTCGACCGCCGCGCTGTACGTGCGGGTGGGCGAGGACCTGCACCCGGTGCTCAACCTGACCTCCGCCCGGCTGATCGTCGGCAAGCCGGTCAACCCGACCACGGTGAAAAGCTCTGAACTGGACCGCTTTCCGCGCGGCAACCTGATCGGCATTCCGGGCGCCCCGGAGCGCATGGTGCAGAACGCCTCGCGCGACGCCGACTGGACGGTGTGCGACGCCGTCAGCGGAACGTCCCACGGCGCCCACAGCACGGGTGTCACGGTGGTCGCCGGCCGTCCCGACGGCGCCGGCGCGCGGGCGGGCGCCATCCACGCCGATCAGGGAATCCTGGTCGACAACGGCACCGGCACCTGGCTGCTCTGGGACGGCAAGCGCAGCCAGATCGACCTGGCCAACCATGCGGTTACCAACGCGCTGGGCCTGGGTACCGAGGTGCCCGCGCCGCGGCCTATCGCGCAGGGGCTGTTCAACGCGATACCCGAATCGCCCGCGCTGACGGCGCCGTCGATCCCGAATACCGGTGGCCCCGCAGGCTTTTCGGTGCCGGCCCCGGTCGGTGGCGTGGTCGTCTCCTACGGCCTCGATCAGAACTTGCACTACTACGCGGTGCTGCCCGACGGCCTGCAGCCGATTTCGCCGGTGCTGGCCGCGATCCTGCGCAACTCCAATTCCTATGGCCTGGAACAACCGCCGCGGCTCGGCGCCGACGAGGTGTCCAAGCTGCCGGTGTCGCGGATGCTCGACACGACCCGCTATCCCGACCAGCAGGTCGCGCTCGTCGACGCGGCCAAGGACCCCGTCACCTGTGCCCACTGGAGCAAGCCGGCCGGGGCCGCGACCAGCACGCTCGGCCTGCTTTCCGGCTCGGTGTTGCCCGTGCCCGAGGGCATACGCACGGTCGACCTGGTCGGTGGCGGCGCCCAGGGCGTCGCGACCCGCGTCGCCCTGGCCCCCGGCACCGGCTACTTCGCCCAGACGGTGGGCGGCGGGCCGGCGGCGCCGCCCGCCGGGTCGTTGTTCTGGGTCTCCGACACCGGGGTGCGCTACGGCATCGACACCGAGACCGGCGACGGCGCGGGCCACTCGAAAACCGTTGAGGCGCTTGGCCTTACCCCGCCTGCAGTTCCCGTGCCGTGGTCGGTGTTGTCGCTGTTCGCGCCGGGTCCGACGCTGTCGCGTGCCGACGCGCTGCTGGCCCACGACGGCCTGGCGCCCGACGCCAAGCCCGGGCGCCCGGTTTCGGCGGAGGGGGAGGGCCGATGAGCCGACTGATCTTCGAGGCGCGCCGGCGGCTGGCGCCGCCGACCACCCGCAAGGGCACCATCACGATCGAGGCGCCGCCGGAGCTGCCCCGCGTGATTCCGCCGTCGTTCCTGCGCCGGGCGATGCCCTATGTGCTGGTGATCCTGATCGTGGGCATGGTGGTGGCCCTGGTTGCCACCGGGATGCGGGTGATCTCTCCGCAGACCCTGTTCTTCCCGTTCGTGTTGCTGCTCGCGGCGACCGCGCTCTATCGGGGCAACGACAACAAGACGCGCACCGAGGAGGTCGACGCCGAACGCGCCGACTACCTGCGTTACCTGTCGGTGGTCCGGGACAACATCCGGACGCAGGCCGCGCAGCAGCGGGCGGCCGCCGAGTGGTCCCACCCGGACCCGGCCGGCCTCGCGGCGGTGCCCGGATCGCGCCGGCAGTGGGAGCGTGACCCGCACGACCCCGACTTTCTGGTGCTGCGGGCCGGCCGTCACCATGTGCCCCTGGACACCGCGCTGCGCGTCAGCGACACCGCCGACGAAATCGACCTGGAACCGGTGTCGCACAGCGCATTGCGCAGCTTGCTGGACACCCAGCGCACCGTGCGCGACGTGCCGACCGGGATCGACCTGACCAAGGTCTCGCGGATCACCGTCGTCGGCGAGGTGACGGACGTGCGGGCGGCGTTGCGCGCCTGGATCGCTCAGGCGGTGACGTGGCACGACCCGACCGTGCTCGGCGTCGCGCTGGCCGCGCGCGACCTCGAGGGCCCGGACTGGTCGTGGCTGAAGTGGTTGCCGCACGTCGACATTCCCGGCGAGCTCGACGGCGTCGGCCCGGCCCGCTTCCTGTCCACGGACGCCGACGAGCTCGTCGCGGCGCTGGGACCGGCGCTCGTCGACCGGCCCGCGTTCACGGGTGGGCCCGCGGATGCCCTGCGGCACTTGCTGATCGTCGTCGAGGACCCCGACTACGACCTGAACGGCTCGGCGTTGGCGCTGGGCCGGGCGGGCGTCACCGTCGTGCACTGCTCCGCGACGCCCCCGCACCGGGAGCAGTATTCGGATCCCGAAAGGCCGATCCTGCGCGTCAGCCGCGAGGGCAGCCGAGCGGGGGCCCTGGAACGCTGGCAGACGGGCGGCTGGCAACCGTACATCGACAGCGCGGATCAACTCGGCGCCGCCGAGGCCGCGCACCTGGCCCGTCGGCTGTCGCGGTGGGACTCCAACCCGACCCACGCCGGGCTGCGCTCCGCCGCCACCCGCGGCGCCACTTTCACCACGCTGCTGGGCATCGGCGACGCGTCGCAGCTCGACGTGCCGACGATGTGGGCGCCGCGCCGCCGCGACGACGAGCTGCGCGTTCCGATCGGCGTCACCGCGACCGGCGAGCCGCTGATGTTCGACCTCAAGGACGAGGCCGAAGGCGGCATGGGCCCGCACGGCCTGATGATCGGTATGACCGGCTCCGGGAAGTCGCAGACCCTGATGTCGATCCTGTTGTCGCTGTTGACAACCCACTCGGCCGACCGGCTGATCGTCATCTACGCCGACTTCAAGGGCGAGGCCGGCGCCGACAGCTTCCGGAACTTCCCGCAGGTCGTCGCGGTGATCTCCAACATGGCCGAGAAGAAATCGCTCGCCGACCGGTTCGCCGACACGCTGCGCGGCGAGGTGGCGCGGCGCGAGACGCTGCTGCGCGAGGCGGGGCGCCGGGTGCAGGGCAGCGCGTTCAACTCGGTGACCGAGTACGAGAACGCGATCGCCGCCGGGCATGACTTGCCGCCGCTCCCGACGCTGTTCGTGGTCGCGGACGAGTTCACCCTGATGCTGGCCGACCACCCCGAGTACGCGGAGCTGTTCGACTACGTGGCCCGCAAGGGCCGCTCGTTCCGCATCCACATCCTGTTCGCGTCCCAGACGCTGGACGTGGGCAAGATCAAGGACATCGACAAGAACACCTCCTACCGCATCGGGTTGAAGGTGGCCAGCCCCAGCGTGTCCCGCCAGATCATCGGGGTGGAGGACGCCTACCACGTCGAGTCCGGCAAGGAGCACAAGGGCGTCGGCTTCCTGGTGCCGGCGCCCGGCGCCACGCCGATCAAGTTCCGCAGCACGTATGTCGACGGCATCTACGAACCGCCGCAGAAGGCTAAAACCCTGGTGGTGCAGTCGAACCCGGAGCCGAAGCTGTTCCCCGCCGGGATGGTGGAGCCCGATCTCGGCGCCGTGGTATCCACCGGCGAAGACGAGGAAGTAGCCGGGCCGCCGCGCAAGCTGATTGCGACGATCGGCGAACAGCTGGCCGGCTACGGGCCGCGCGCGCCGCAGCTGTGGCTGCCGCCGCTGGACGAACCGATACCGCTGACCGCGGTGCTGGCCCGCGCCGGGGTGCCGCACGGGCAATGGCGCTGGCCGCTCGGCGAGATCGACAAGCCGTTCGAAATGCGCCGCGACCCACTGGTTTTCGACGCCGCGTCCTCGGCGGGGAACATGGTGATCCACGGCGGCCCGAAGTCCGGGAAATCGACCGCGCTGCAGACGTTTATCCTGTCGGCGGCAAACCTGCACTCGCCGCGCGAGGTCACGTTCTACTGCCTGGACTACGGCGGCGGGCAACTGCGGGCGCTGGACGAATTGGCGCACGTCGGCAGCGTCGCGTCGGCGCTGGAACCCGAGCGCATCCGCCGCACCTTCGGCGAGCTGGAGCAGCTGCTGCTGTCCCGACAGCAGCGCGAGGCGTTCCGGGAGAAGCACGGGTCCGCGCCCGACGACGGTTACGGCGAGGTGTTCCTGGTCATCGACAACCTCTACGCGTTCGGCCGGGACAACACCGACCAGTTCAACACCCGTAATCCGCTGCTGGCCAAGGTGACCGAATTGGTGAACGTCGGCCTCGCCTACGGCATCCACGTCGTGATCACCACGCCGAGCTGGCTGGAGGTGCCGCTGGCGATGCGCGACGGGCTCGGCCTGCGGCTCGAGCTCAAGCTGCACGACGCGCGGGACAGCAACGTGCGGCTGGTCGGCGCGCTGCGCCGCCCGGCCGAGGCCGTCCCGCACGACCAGCCGGGCCGCGGATTGACCATGGCCGCCGAGCATTTCCTGTTCGCGGCTCCCGAACTGGACCAGCTGGACGCGATCAACGCGCGTTACCCCGGCGTCTCCGCGCCCCCGGTTCGGTTGCTGCCCACCAATCTCGCGCCCGACGCGCTGGGGCCGCTCTACCGCGGCGCGGAGAAGGTGGTCATCGGCCAGCGCGAGGAGGACCTCGCGCCGGTGGTCCTCGACTTCGCCGAGCACCCGCTGCTGATGGTGTTCGGCGACAGCAAGTCCGGCAAGACCACGCTGCTGCGCCACGTCATCCGCACCATCCGTGAGCACTCCACCGCGGACCAGGTGGCCTTCACGGTGCTGGATCGGCGGCTGCACCTGGTCGACGAGCCGTTGTTCCCCGATAACGAATACACGGCCAACATCGACCGGGTCGCCCCCGCGATGCTGGGTCTGGCCAACATCATCGAGTCGCGGCGGCCGCCGGCCGGCCTGTCAGCCGCGGAGCTGTCCCGCTGGACCTACCAGGGCCACACCCATTACCTGATCATCGACGACGTCGACCAGATCCCGGACGCGCCGGCGATGAGCGGTCCCTACATCGGGCAGCGGCCGTGGACCCCGCTGATCGCGCAGCTTTCGCAGGCCGGCGATCTGGGGCTGCGGGTGATCGTCACGGCGCGCGCCACCGGCTCGGCCCACGGGCTGATGACCAGCCCGTTGCTGCGCCGCTTCAACGACCTGCAGGCGACCACGCTGATGCTGTCCGGCAACCCGCAAGACAGCGGCAAGATCCGGGGCCAGCGGTTCGGCCGGATGCCGGCCGGCCGCGGGGTTCTGCTGGGCGACAGCGACATTCCGACGCACGTGCAATTGGTCAACCCGTTGATCGGCGAGGCCGCCATGTTTGGTGAAACGCAACAGAAGGGGAGTTAGTCATGACGTTGCGAGTGGTTCCCGAGGGCCTGGCCGCGGCCAGCGCGGCCGTGGAGGCGCTGACGGCACGGCTGGCGGCCGCGCACGCGGCGGCCGCCCCCGCGATTACCGCGGTGGTGCCGCCGGCGGCGGACCCCGTGTCGCTGCAGACGGCGGCGGGATTCAGCGCGCAGGGGCAGGAGCATGCCGCCATCGCCGCCCAGGGTGTCGAAGAGCTCGGCCGCGCCGGCGTGGGCGTGGGTGAGTCCGGCGCAAGCTATCTCGCCGGTGACGCCGCGGCGGCCGCGACCTATGGGGTGGCGGGCGGCTAGAACATGACCGCGCCCGTTTGGATGGCTTTGCCGCCGGAAGTGCATTCGGCGTCGCTGAGCACCGGTCCGGGGCCGGGGTCGCTGCTGGCGGCCGCCGGGGCCTGGTCGGCGCTCAGCGCCGAATACGCTTCGGCGGCGGCCGAACTCAGCGGGCTTCTGGGGGCGGTGCAGGCGGGCGCGTGGCAGGGACCGAGCGCCGAGCAGTACGTGGCGGCGCACGCCCCGTACCTGGCGTGGCTGCAGCAAGCCAGCGCCGACAGCGCGGGCGTGGCGGCCCAGCACGAGGTCGCCGCGGCGGCCTACACCAGCGCCCTGGCGGCGATGCCGACCCTGGTCGAGCTGGCCGCCAACCACGTCATCCACGGCGTCCTGGTGGCGACGAACTTCTTTGGGATCAACACGATTCCGATCGCGCTGAACGAAGCGGACTACGTGCGGATGTGGGTGCAGGCCGCCACCACGATGGGCGCCTATCAGGCCGCCTCGGGCGGGGCGCTGGCCTCGGCGCCGCGCACGGCCCCGGCGCCCAGCATCGTGAATCAGAACGGCGCGGCGTCACTCAACCCGGCCGACCTGCTGTCCCAGCTGCTGTCGCAGTACACCAATTTCTACGGGAACATGTTCCAGGAGCTCGCCACCTTCTTCCAGGATCCCGTCGGAAACTCGGTGAAGATCATCCAGGCCTTTATGACGAATCCGTCTGAGGCACTGGTGCTTTACGGTCCGCTCTTGTTCGCGATCGCCTACCAGGCTTTCTCCTGGGTCGGCGCGGGGATCACGTACCCGTCGCTGCTGCTCAGTCCGTTCCTCGCCATTGTGCTCCCGGTGGCACTGCAGCCGGCCCTGGCGCTCGCGGCCGCGGCGGCTCCCGCGCTGGCGGCGCCTGTGGCGGGCGGTGTCGCCGCGACCGCCGCGACAGCTTCCTCGGTGTGGCCGGTCGCCGGCGTGGCCCCCTCGGCGATCGCCACTCCCGCGGGCGCCCCCGCGTCCGCGCCCGCCGCATCGGGCGCGCCGGCCGCGCCCGCCCCGGCGGCAGCCACCGGAACCTTCCCCTACCTGGTGGCTTTCGGCGCCGGTGCGGGCCCGGAGGCCGGGCCGACGCTCGGCCCCCGCGGACAGGTCAAGGCGCCGGCGGCCACCATCCCGGCGGCCGGCGCGGCGGCGCCCGTCCGGGCGGAGGCGCGGGCACGGCGGCGCCGGCGGGCGGCAATGCGCGAATACGGCGACGAGTTCCTCGACATGGATGCCGACATCGGCGTCCCGCCGGAGTACGAGCTCGCGTCGGCCGTGGCGTCCGGGAGCGGCGCCGGGCGGCTGGGATTCGCGGGGACCGCACCCAGCGACGCCGCCGTGGGGGCGGCCGGGTTGACCAAGCTGGCCGGCGACGAGTTCGGCGGCGGGCCGCGGGTGCCGATGGTGCCCGGCACCTGGGATCACGAGGGCCCGGGTGAGTCGGGGAGAGGGGGAGACGACGGTTCGTAACGTGGCAGTGAGCAACCGAAATCCGAAGAGAGCGAAAGGAAACCAATCACCATGAGCATGTTGGACGCTCACATCCCGCAGTTGGTGGCGGCGCAGTCGGCGTTCTCCGCCAAGGCGGCGCTGATGCGCAGCACGATCAGCCAGGCCGAGCAGGAGGCGATGTCGGCGCAGGCGTTCCACCAGGGCGAGTCCTCGGCGGCGTTCCAGGCCGCGCACGCCCGCTTCGTGGAGGCCGCCGCGCGGGTCAACACCCTGCTGGACATCGCCCAGGCCAATCTCGGTGACGCCGCGGGCACCTATGTGGCCGCCGACGCAGCCGCCGCTTCCGGCTACACCTCGATCTGACCTGAGCCATAACCGCGAAAGGACTTGTGATGTCACAGATCATGTACAACTACCCCGCGATGCTGAGCCACGCCGCGGACATGTCCGGCTACGCCGGCACCCTGCAGGGCCTCGGCGCCGACATCGCCAGCGAGCAGGCGACGCTGTCCAACGCCTGGCAGGGCGACACCGGCATGACCTACCAGGTGTGGCAGGCCCAGTGGAACCAGGCCATGGAGTCGTTGGTGCGCGCCTACCAGGCGATGGCCAGCACCCACGAGGCCAACACCACCGCCATGCTCGCGCGCGACCAGGCCGAAGCCGCCAAATGGGGCGGTTAACTCGCGCTCGATGAACACAGCACCGAACGCCGTCGAGCTGACGGTCGACCACGCGTGGTTCATCGCGGAAACCATTGGGGCGGGCACCTTCCCGTGGGTTCTCGCGATCACCACGCCCTATCGCGACGCCGCGCAACGCGCCGAGTTCTTCGAGCGGCAGCGTGCCGAGCTGACCCGGATGGGTCTGGTGATGCAAGACGGACTCGTCAACCCGGCGGTCGCCGGCTGGATCAAGGCCGTCTGCTTCCCGGACCGGTGGTTCGACCTGCGCTACGTGGGACCCGCCACCGCCGCCGGCACCGGTGAGTTGCTGCGCGGGGTCGTGGCGCAGCGACCCGGTGTGACGGCCAAGACGGTCGTCGCGCTGCGCAGCGCGCAGCTGGTCACGTTCACCGCGATGGACATCGACGACGCGCGGGGGCTGGTCCCGGTCCTCGGCGTCGGGCTGGCCCAGCGGCCGCCGGCGCGATTCGACGAGTTCAGCATGCCGATGCGCGTCGGCGCCCGGGCCGACGAGCGGCTGCGGTCCGGCGCATCGCTGTCGGAAGTCGTTGAATACCTGGGGATCCCGGCGTCAGCACGGCCGGTGGTGGAGGCGGTCTTCTCCGGACCGCGCAGCTACGTCGAGGTCGTCGCCGGCTGCCGCCGGGACGGGCAACAAGCCACCACCGAGGTCGGCATGAGCATTGTCGACACCGCCGCGGGCCGCGTTCTGGTGAGCCCCTCGCGAGCCTTCGACGGCGAGTGGGTCTCGACGTTCGCCCCGGGCACCCCCTTCGCGATCGCCGTCGCGATCGAACACCTGACCGCCCTGTTGCCGGAGGGCCATTGGTTCCCCGGCCGGCGGCTGTCCCGAGATTTTTCCGAGCATCACCAAACAGCAACGAGATAGAGAAGAGAGAACCATGTGCCAATGGCCGCAGCGCCTATCGAGGGCCGCCAAGTGACGTCCGGCGCCGTCATGCCGATCGTCCGGGTCGCCATCCTCGCGGAGAGCAGGCTGACGGAGATGGCGCTGCCCACCGAGTTGCCGCTGCGCGAAATCCTGCCCGCGGTCCAGCGTTTGGCGGTTCCGACGGCGTCGAACGGCGACGCGGACGACGGCCTGGACGCCCGCGCGGCGGCCCACCTGAGCCTGGCGCCGATCGGCGGGGCGCCGTTCAGCCTCGACGCCAGCCTGGACACCGTCGGGGTGGTGGACGGTGATCTGTTGGCGCTGCAGCCGGTGCCGGCCGGTCCCGCTGCGCCGGGCATCGTCGAGGACATCGCCGACGCCGCGATGATCTTCTCGACGTCCCGGCTGAAGCCCTGGGGCGCAGCGCATATCCAGCGTGGCGCACTGGCCGCGCTGATCGCCGTGGCCTTGCTGGCGACCGGCCTGGGCGTCACCTACCGCGTGGCCACCGGCGCGCTGTCCGGGCTGGTCGCGGTCAGCGTGGTCGCGGCGCTCACCGCGGTGGCGGCCCTGCTGATTTCCGCGCGTTCCGCGCGCACCGGGATGGCGCTGTCGATCGCCGCCCTGGTGCCCATCGGCGCCGCGCTGGCGTTGGCGGTGCCCGGCCGGTTCGGGCCGTCGCAACTCATGCTGGCCGCGGCCGGCGTCACCGCGTGGTCGCTGATCGCCCTGGTGGTCCCCGGCCCGGAGCGCGAACGGATCGTCGGTTTCTTCACCGCGACCGCGGTGGTGGGGGCCGCGGTGCTGCTGGCCGCCGGGGCCGAAACGCTCTGGCATCTACCGATATTGGCCATCGGCTGCGGGCTGATCGTGGCTGCCCTGCTGGTCACCATCGAGGCCGCCCAGTTGTCCGCCCTGTGGGCGCGCTTCCCGCTGCCGGTGATTCCGGCGCCCGGCGATCCCACCCCGTCGGCGCCGTCGTTGCGCGTGCTCGAGGACCTGCCGCGGCGGGTGCGGATCGGTGACGCGCATCAAAGCGGATTCATCGCCGCCGCGGTGTTGCTCAGCGTCCTGGGTTCGGTGGGCATCGCGCTGCGCCCTGAGTCGTTGGGGGGCTTCGGTTGGTATGCGGTGGGTGCGACGGCGGCCACGTCGGTGCTGCGCGCCCGGGTCTGGGATTCGGCCGCCTGCAAGGCCTGGCTGCTCGCCCAGCCTTTCCTGGCGGCCGGCGTGTTGCTTGTGCTCTACGCCGCGACGGGGCGTTACGCCGCCGCGCTGGGTGCGTCGGTGGTGCTGATCGCGCTGGCGCTGGCCTGGGTGGTGGTGGCGTTGAACCCGCGGATCGCCTCGCCGGAGAGCTATTCGCTGCCGCTGCGCCGGCTGCTGGGTTTCGTCGCGGCCGGGCTCGACGCGTCGCTGATTCCCGTCCTGGCCTATCTGGTCGGACTGTTCGCGTGGGTCCTCAATCGATGATCCGTTCCGGATTATCCTGCGCCACGGCCGCTTTGGCGGCCGTGATGTGGGCCTGCCCGCCGGCGTTCGCGATCGATCAGCCGACGGTCGACCCGGGCGTGCCGCCGCCCAACGGGAGCCCGGGGCCCGGGCAGCCGATGGAACAACGCGGCCCGTGCAGCGCCTCCGGTGTGATTCCCGGCAGCGACCCGGCGGTGACGACGCCCAGCCAGGCGATGCTGAACCTGCCCGCGGCATGGCGGTTTTCGCGCGGCGACGGCCAGCTGGTGGCGGTCATCGACACCGGGGTGCGGCCGGGCCCGCGCCTGCCCAACGTCGATCCGGGCGGCGACTTCGTCGAGACGACCGACGGCCTGACCGACTGCGACGGGCACGGCACGTTGGTCGCCGGAGTCATCGCCGGCCAGCCCGGTGACGACGGCTTCTCCGGGGTGGCCCCCGCGGCCCGGGTGCTCTCGATCAGGATGACGTCGGCGAAGTTCTCGCCACGCACGCCGGGCGGCGATCCGCTGCTGGCGCGGGCGTCGCTCGACGTGGCGACCCTGGCGCGGGCCATCGTGCACGCGGCCGACCTCGGCGCCCGGGTGATCAACATCTCCGCGATCACCTGCCTTCCCGCCGACCGCCCCGTCGATCAGGCCGCGTTGGGCGCGGCGATCCGGTACGCGGCGGTGGACAAGGACGCGGTGATCGTGGCCGCCGCGGGCAACACCGGGGCGACCGGATCGGTCGCCGGCGGGATGTCTTGTGAGTCCAACCCGCTCACCGACCTCGGCCGTCCGGACGACCCCCGCAACTGGGCGGGCGTCAAGTCGGTCTCCGTCCCGTCGTGGTGGCAGCCCTACGTCCTATCGGCGGGGTCGCTGACGCCGGACGGGCAGCCGTCGAAATTCACCATGGCCGGCCCGTGGGTGGGCATCGCCGGGCCCGGCGAAAACATCGTGTCGGTGAGCAACCGCGACGGCGGCGGTCTCGCCAACGGCCTGCCGGACGACCATCAGCAGCTGGTGCCGCTGAGCGGTACCAGCTACGCGGCGGGCTACGTGTCCGGCGTCGCGGCGCTGGTGCGCAGCAAGTATCCCCAACTCAACGCCACGCAGGTGGTGCGGCGCATCACCGCGACCGCACACAACGGCGCCCGGGCGCCCTCCAACGTCGTCGGCGCCGGCAGCGTGGACCCGGTGGCCGCGCTGACGTGGGAACTGGCCGCCGCCAACCAACCCGGCGTGGCAGCAGCGAAGCCGGTCCCCGCGCCCCGGGCGCCCGCACCCGAGGACACCACCCCGCGGACCGTCGCGTTCGTCGGAACCGCCGCGCTGGCTTTGGTGGTCGCGGCCGTCGCCGCGATCGCCGCGATCGTCCGTAAGAAGGAGAGCACCCCGTGAGCCGTTCGATACCGACCCTCGGCGCCGGCCGGATCACGCTGGCGGTGCTGGCCGTGCTGCCCGCGGTGCTGGCGTACCCGTGGCGGTCGCCGCGCGACTACTGGGTGCTCGGCATCGCCGCCGCCGTGGTGATCCTGCTGTTCAGCTGGTGGCGCGGGTTGCACTTCACCACGATCCTGCGCCGCCGCGTGGCAATCATGCGCCGCGACGGCGGCGCCCAGTCCGAATCCGGTTCTGCCACAAAGGCGACCGCGCTGCTTCGGCTCGGGCCGCCGGCCGGCGACTCGGACGTCTTGCCGCTGCCGCTGCTCGCCCGGTACCTGTACCGCTACGGCATCCGCGCCGACAAGATCCGGATCACGAACCGCGGCAACGCATCCGGCATACTCGAGACCTGGATCGCGATCACGATCTCGGCGGCCGACAACCTGGCGGCGCTGCAGGCGCGATCGCCGCGGATCCCGCTGCACGAGACGGCCCAGGTGGCCGCCCGGCGGCTGGCCGACCACCTGCGCGAGATCGGCTGGGAAGCCGGCATCGTCGCGCCCGACGACGCGCCGCGGCTGCTGGCGCCGAACGCGC
Source organism: Mycobacterium sp. NGS69 (assembly GCF_059812165.1). Classification (NCBI taxonomy): domain Bacteria; kingdom Bacillati; phylum Actinomycetota; class Actinomycetes; order Mycobacteriales; family Mycobacteriaceae; genus Mycobacterium; species Mycobacterium sp. NGS69. Next base: position 705,141 of record NZ_JCALCD010000003.1, on the reverse strand, counting down.
GCGAAAGCTGGCGGGGTGTCCAGCGCGGCGCCTCGGATTACGTTGCGGCATACCAGGTCCGCGTCGACGGCGCATTGCCCGAAACGCTGGAGGCGATCCGGACGCACCCGGTGCCCGAGACCTGGACCGCGCTGGAGATCGCCGGTGATGGGACGCACCACACCGTCGCGGCCGCGTGCGCATTTCTGACCGACACGCCCCCGGCGGCCGCGGCCCCGCTGGCCGGGCTGATCCCGCAACGCGGCGACCATCTCCCGGTGCTGGCGGCATTGGAACTGCTGTCGACGCGACGGCTCGACGGCCACACCGAAGAACCGGCCGGACTACTGGACGAACTGGTCTGCCCCACCCCGGAGGCTGGCGCGCACCGGGCGCCGGCGACGGAACCCGTTAGAACATGACCCCGCGCAGGAACTGGGTCATCCGGCGCAGATAGTCCAGCTGACTCACGTGCAGGACGTGGCTGCCGGGAAACCAGTGCAGCGCACAGCGATTCCAGTGCTCCCACAGCTTGACGGCCTGATCGGGCGGCGCCATCCGGTCCCCGAGGCCGGTGATGATCATCCGGCGCTCCTTGGCGATCAGCGGCCGGTAGTTCAGCGGCGAGTGGTATGACAGCCCGGCAATCAGCTCGTCGCGGCTGATCTTCGACATCCGCAGCCCCAGCCCCATCAGCTTGTTGGCCGGGAACCATTCGTCGAACATCGTCGCCGGCGTCACGACCGGGCAGTTGGGGATCACCGCCTCGAGCCGATCGTCCACCGAAGCCACCAGCGCGGAGGTGTAGCCGCCGAGTGAGATGCCGGTCAGCGCGATCCGCTCGACGCCGGTGTGGCGAAGGTAGTCGATGATGGACCGAAAGTCGTGCACGGCCTGGGCCATCGCCTCGGCGAAACCGCACAGCCCGCCGGCGAAATAGCCGAAACCGCTGAACGGCGAACACCTTTCGGCGCGCGGGCCGTGGAACGGCAGGGTGTACATCAGGACGTCGTAGCCCGAGCGGTAATACCACGGCAGCGTGAAGAACCGCCCGTTGGCCAGGTACGACGACCCCATGAAGCCGTGTATGACGCACAGCGTGGGGTGCGGCCCGTCGCCGTGGCGCCAGTGCTGTGCGTGCACGATGTTGTTCGACCGCAACGCGCTCCACCGGGTGCGCATATCCGGGTTGATCGCCCGGAAGCTGCTGGGGAACGAGATGTTGTCGACCGTCCCGTGCGCGATCCACTCCGCGAGCCGGTTGGCCGGCCGCGACGACACCCGGGGCAGCTCGGTGGGCGCCGGAAACGACTTCCCCGGGTCACGCTCAGCGCCGAGCTCGGCGTAGAAGCGCAGGCTGTCACGTTCGCTGCCGGAACGCACGGAGCTGGCGAGCACCGCCGGGGTGACGGTGGTGGTCAGCACCGACGCGACCGCGGTGCGCAGCGCCAGATCGGAGATCGCGGCCCCCTCGACAACCATTCGCTGGCGGGGCGACAACGCGGAGCGCGGGGGCAACCCCGCGGCGCCGGCGGGCACGTCGGCGCCGGGAACATCCGGTACGGGAACCGGGGGAGTGACGGGATCCGGGTCGGTCGGTGTCACAACCGCGATGCTATCGCCCACTCGGTCGGCGCCGGGGCGGCATGCGGTAATACGGTTTATCTGTCAGCTCGAGCCGTGATGGTGTTGATCAGGAGGACCGACATGTGGGATCCCGACGTCTACCTGGCCTTTGCTGACCATCGCAGCCGCCCGTTCTACGACCTGCTGTCGCGGGTGGGCGCCAAGCAGGCGCGCCGGGTGGTCGACCTGGGCTGCGGCCCCGGTCACCTGACGAAGTACCTGTCGCGGCGCTGGCCCGAAGCGGCGATCGAGGCGATGGACAGCTCGCCGGAGATGGTCGCCGCGGCCAAGGAACGCGGGATCGACGCCGTCGTCGGCGACCTGCGGGACTGGAAGCCCAAGCCCGACACCGACGTGGTGGTGTGCAACGCGGCGTTGCACTGGGTGCCCGAGCACACCGATCTGCTGGTGCGGTGGGCCGGCGAGCTGGCGCCCGGGTCGTGGATCGGCGTGCAGATCCCGGGCAACTTCGAAACCCCCTCCCACGCGACGGTGCGGGCACTGGCCCGCCGGGAGCCCTACGCAAAGCTGATGCGCGACATACCGTTTCGCGTCGGGGCGGTGGTTCAGCCGCCGATGACCTACACCAACCTGCTGCTGGACGCGGGATGCCGGGTCGACGTGTGGGAGAGCACCTACCTGCACCAGCTGACCGGCGAGCATCCGGTGCTGGAATGGATCACCGGAACAGCGCTGGTCCCGGTGCGCGAGCGGCTCGACGACGAGGCCTGGGAGCAGTTCCGCCAGGAGCTCATCCCGCTGCTGGACGACGCGTACCCGCCCCGGGCCGACGGCACCACGATCTTCCCGTTCCGCCGGGTGTTCATCGTCGCCGAGGTCGGCGGCGCATAGTCCCGAACTACTCCTCGATGCCGCGGTCGACGGCGATCGCCGATCGGCTGCTCGGCTTCATGTGGTGGATCTGCAGGTAGGTTTCGGTGTAGCGCACCGCGATGCGCATGCCGGCGAACTCCGACGGTATGACGTCGCCGGTGCGCTGGCGCCAATCATGCAGGCGCACAGCCAGATCCGCGGCGACCGCGTCGACATCCGGGTCGCCACCGGTCAGCAGGTTGTTCGTTTCCGCGGGATCGGTTCGTAGGTCGTAGAGTTCGCGCTCCGGACGCGGGCCGGCGATGAACGGCTCGACGGCGTGTCCGGACGGGCTGTCCTTGATGTCCAACGGGAGGTCGAGCAGCGGGCGGGCGGCGTAGTTCTCGATGTAGAGGTATTCGTTGGTGCGGATCGCGCGGATGGGGTCGAACGAGTCGTGATAGGTCTTCATGGAGTACACGTGCTCGCGGACCGGTTCGGCCGGCGGCTCCGGCGCGAGCAGCGCGCCGGCGTGTGACAGGCCCTCGACGTCGGCCGGCACGCGCAGGCCCAGTAGGTCCAGCAGCGTCGGCACGAAATCGACGCCGCTGAACAGCTCGTCGTAAACGCGCGGCTCCACCGCCCGGCCGGTGGGGGGACGGACGATCATTCCGATGCCGGTTCCCGCGTCGTAGAGCGTGGACTTGGCGCGCGGGAACGCGGCGCCGTGATCGGTGAAGAACACCACCCAGGTGTTGGCGTCCAGGCCCGTTTCGGCCAGCGTGTCCAGCAGCCGGCCGACGGCCGCGTCGGCGGCGGCGATCGCGCCGTAGAACTCGGCGAGGTCCCCGCGGACCTCGGGGGTGTCGGGCAGGTAGTCGGGGGGGTCGACGCCCGCGGCGTCGGCCGGCTCGTAGCGATCCCGCGGATAGGGCCGGTGGGTTTCGAAGAACCCGGCCGTCAGCAGGAACGGTTGGCCCCCGAGGTTTTCGGCGCTGTCTTGCAGCCACTCCTGGGCCCGGTCGGCCACGTAGTCGCAGTAGGAGTTGGACACGTCGAATTCGTCGAAGCCGAGGCGCTTCGGGTAGGACGTCTCGTGTTGCATGCCGAAAAGTGCCGAGTACCAACCGGACTCGGACAATATCTGCGGGAGGGTCCGGACGCCGCTGCGGTATTCCCAGCCGTGGTGGGCCAGGCCGACCAGGCCGTTGCTTTGCGGGTAGCGCCCGGTGAACAGCGACCCGCGCGACGGCGAGCACAGCGGCGCCGTGGCGTGGGCCCGGGTGAACAGGATGCCCTCAGCGGCGAGCCGGTCCAGGCGCGGGCTGGACACATCCGGGTGACCGTAGACGCCGAGATATCGCCCCAGGTCGTGCCAGTGCACGATCAGCACGTTCTCTTTAGCCGTCATTGCCTCACCTCGACCGGCGACGATACCGCAGGGTGCTCGCGTTCACCTGGCGTTACGCTCGGCGGCATTCCCACCCGTTCTCGGAGACGAATTCGGGCAGCGGCCGCCCATAGGCCCAGCCGTCGAGCTCCAGCGCCGGCCGGTCCGGAAACTCGGGCACCGGGCCCAGGCACAGGATGGCGACCGGCTCGGCGTCGTCGGGCATCGCCAGCAGTTCCGCCAGCCGTCGCGGATCGAACAGGGAAACCCAACCCACGCCGAGACCTTCGGCGCGGGCGGCCAACCACAGGTTCTGGATCGCGCAGGACACCGACGCGAGGTCCATCTGCGGCAGCGTCCGCCGGCCGAACACGTGCTTGTCACGGTCGTCGCCCAGCGCCACCACGAACAGTTCGGCGCACTCGAGGATGCCCTCGACCTTCAGCGCCAGGAACTCCTCGGCGCGCTCCCCGAGGGCCGCGGCGGTGCGCTGCCGCTCCTCGTCGACGAGGGCGTGGATGCGTCGCCGCAGCGCCTCGTCGGTGATCCGGATGAACCGCCACGGCTGCATCAGCCCGACGCTGGGCGCGGCGTGCGCGGCCTGCAGCAATCGCCCCAGCACCTCCTCGCTCACCACGCCGCCCGGGGAGAACCGGCGCATGTCGCGCCGCTCGGCGATTACGCGATACACGGCGCGCCGCTCCTCGGGGCTGAACGCCTGATCGGTCACGCCAGCCATCGTAGGGAAATCCGCGTTAGCGTAGTGCTCCATGAAGTTTTCCGACCTGCTCGACCAGCTGCCCGCCGACGGCGCTGACGCGCGCGTCTATGGCGAGCCCTACGAGACCGCCGACGGGGCCACCGTGATTCCCGTGGCCAGACCGCTCGGCGTGTTCGTCGTGCACCGGGGCAAGGCGTCCTGGGTGCCCGCCGTCGACGGCAACCGGATCGCGCTGATCGGCGTGATCACCGGCCTGCTGGCGGCGGTGATCACCAGCCTGGCGGTGCTGCGGCAGCCGCCGTGGCCGAAGATGACGTTCACGGACTATAAGTGACGCCGACGGCGCGAAATACGTACTCGGGCGGCATGTCGAAGGCCAGCGACCGTCGCGGCAGGGCGGCGAGCACGTCGGGGGTGAGGGCCGCCTTGTAGTGCAGCGACAGCTGGCCGCTGAACTTCTTGTCGACCTCGCTGACGTCGACGTCGACCTGCACCCCGGTCGACGAGATCTCGACCCTGGCCGCGCCGGTCTGCGGCGCGTCCCAGCGCGCGTCGACGGTCGGCCCGGCCAGCTTGGGCAGCATGGACAACGTCGCCAGCACCCGCTCCGAGGTGAAGGCCAGCGAGCCGACGTAACTTGCGACGCTGCGCGGCAGCCGCACGCCGGGGATGGTGCCGCTGAACCGGCGGGTCACCGCGACGTAGTCGGCGAGGTAGAGGAGGCCCTCCGCCTCGACCTGAGCGTGCAGATCGGCGGGTAACTTGCCGATGCCGAACAACCTGCGGACGAAGACCGCCATAAATGCCAGTTTGACATCCTCCCCCGGGCTTGAGCCGGTGGATTCCAACTCCGTCGCCTAGGAAGCTGGACGACAGCGTTGAGGTTCACGGTTCGCAGACTTGCCGATGCTCAGCCGCGCGCTGGGCCGCGTCGCGATTGCGCTGACGGCGCTGAGCCTGGCGTTGGTCGGGGTTGCCAGGGTGGCGCTGAACGTGCACTACCCGTCCGACGTGCTCGGCTGGTCGCTGGGCTACCTCATATTTCCTGCTGTGCCTGTTGGTGTTTCGGCCGGGGTGGTAACGCCGCGGTGACCTAACCGGGTCTAAACCTTTACTTGACCCGGGCGTTCGCGCGGCCGGACGATTGAATCCATGCGCCGACTGCTCGCCTCGCTGTGCGCTGCGGTGTGCCTGATGGCCGCCGCGCTGGTGCTGGCACCGGTGAGCGGTGCGGCCACTCCCTGGTTCGCGAACTCCGTCGGCAATGCCACACAGGTGGTTTCGGTCGTCAGCACCGGCGGGTCGAACGCGAAAATGGACATCTACCAACGCACTACCGGCGGCTGGCAGGAGCTGGTGACCGGCATCCCCACCCACGTCGGGTCGGCGGGCATGGCGCCGCAGGCCCGCAGCGGGGTCCCGGCCACCCCGATGGGCGTGTACACCCTCGATTCCGCCTTCGGCACGGCGCCCAATCCCGGTGGGGGACTTCCATATACGCAAGTCGGGCCGAACCATTGGTGGAGCGGCGACGACCACAGCCCCACCTTCAACAGCATGCAGGTCTGCCAGAAGGCGCAGTGCCCGTTCAATACGGCTGACAGCGAGAACCTGCAGATCCCGCAGTACAAGCACGCCGTCGTGATGGGCGTCAACAAGAACAAGACGCCGGGCGGCGGCGCCGCGTTCTTCTTTCACACCACCGACGGCGCGCCCACCGAGGGGTGCGTGGCGATCGACGACGCCACACTGGTGCAGATCATCCGCTGGCTGAAGCCCGGCGCGGTGATCGCGATTACGAAGTAGCCAGCGCGCGTCCGGGCTTGATCTTGAAGTCCATGCCTTCCAACGACATTGTCGCGTCGTAGGTTCTGTCGTAACCCGTTCCTCTGATCTTCCAGCCGCCGTCGGTGCGCCGGTAGGTGTCGCGGTAGAAGGCCGCGCCGATCAGCATGAAGTTGAGGTCGGCGACGATGACCCGGTCCTGCAGATACCAGCTGCCCGTTGCGGTGTCGCCGTCCACGGTGATGTCGGGGTGGGTCACCCGGTGCTCGGTGATGACGTTGCCGGGGAGTGATGTACGCATGTACTCGACCAGGTCGGCGCGGTTGGTGAAGTGCAGCTCGTTGCCGATCGACGGGCCGTAGTCGGCGGTGATGTCCTCGGCCAGCGTGTCGGCGAAGTCGTCCCAATGCTTGGTGTCCAGCGCGCGCAGGTAGCGGTATTTCACCTGCTTGATGGCTTCGATATCGGCGAACTCTTGAGGGGTCATCCCGACATTGCAGCACACGGGGTTAGGGAGAGCTGACGTCGCCCTAAGTGTCGCGGCCGTCATTGGAGCGCGCGGGTGGCCATCTCGATCAAGGCGCGTCGCTCCAGGCTCCAGTCGACGGGAGTTCCGGTGATCATCTGCGCCAGCACCACACCACGCAGCGCGGCCCAAATCACCTCGGCCACACCGGCCTTGGCGGGGTCATCGCTGATCAGCCGGCCGAGCTGGCCGATCGCGGCGTTCATTTCAAGAAGGTGGCGCCGCGACGACGCGCCCGCCCCGCCCCGGGTGGCGCGCAGGATCTCGAACGCGGCCATCGACGTCGGGCTGCTGTAACAGCTCCACGCGGTGTCGACGACGACCTCGATGCGCTCGCGCAACGGAAGCTCGCTGACGTCGGCCGACGACAGGCTGTTGACCAGCCTGGCCACACCGTCGTCGACGACGGCCATCAGCAGGCCGTTGCGGTCCCCGAAGTGATATTGGATGACCCCCCACGTCACGCCGGCGCGCTCGGCCACGTGCTTGGCGGTCGCGGCGGCGAAGCCTTCCTCCATGATGCAGCGCACGGTCTCCTCGATGATCCGCGCGCGCGTGTCATCGCCGCGCTTGCGCGGCGCGCTGGTGCGGCGGGTAGGTGAGATGGGCCTGGACGGAGGCATTGTTGACTTTATAACATAAAGCCGACTATTTTTGGGCGGTGACCGGATCCCGATACGCGCGGCTGTCCCGCCCGGAGCTGTCCGTCCTGGTTCCCGAACTGCTGCTGATCGGGCACATGATCGACCGCTCCGGGATGGCGTGGTGCATCACGGAGTTCGGCCGCGAGGAGATGGTGCAGATCGCCATCGAGGAGTGGGCCGGCGCGAGCCCGATCTACACCAGGCGCATGCAGCGGGCGCTGAACTACGAGGGCGACGACGTGCCCACCATCTTCAAGGGCCTGCAGCTCGACATCGGCGCGCCGCCGCAATTCATGGACTTCCGCTACACCATTCACGACCGTTGGCACGGGGAGTTCCAGCTCGACCACTGCGGCGCGCTGCTCGACGTGGAGCCGATGGGCGACGAGTACGTCTTCGGGATGTGCCACACCATCGAGGATCCGACGTTCGACGCCACCGCGGTCGCGACCAACCCGCGCGCGCAGATGCGTCCCATCCACCGGCCGCCACGGGTGCCGGCGGACCGGCAGCCGCACTGCGCGTGGACCGTCGTCATCGACGAGTCCTACCCCGAAGCGCAGAGCATCCCGGCGCTGGACATCGTTCGCCAAACACGCGCCGCCACTTGGGAATTGGATCCGATCGACCGCTCCGACGAGGGCCAGGCCGATTATTCCGGACCGTTGCTGTCCGATTTCGACTTCGAGGCGTTCTCGCACTCGGCGCTGGTGCGGATGGCCGACGAGGTGTGCCTGCAGATGCACCTGCTGTATCTGTCGTTCGCCGTCGCAGTGCGGGCGCGCGCGGCCAGCGACGCCCAGGCCGTCGACGTGTGCACCCGCGGCCTGACCGGCCTGGCCGGGCTTGGGGCCGAACGGATCCACCGCGCACTGCAATTGCCCGGCGGGATCGAGGGAACCCGCAGGGTGCTCGAGCTGCACCCGCTGCTCAACCCCGCGGGCTACGTCATCGCGGAAATGGCGCAGAACCGGCTGACGGTGCACCGTTCGCCCGCCCACGACGACGCCGCGTGGGTATCGCTGTGCTCGCCGGAATCCGTGCAGCCGCTGCAGGCGATCGCCACCGCGGTCGACCCGCGCCTCGAGGTGCGGGTCAGCGGCACCAAGACCGACTGGACCGCCGAGCTGGTGCAAACCGACACCGCGGCAAAGGAACTGCCGGAGGTGCAGGTCGCGAAGGTCAGCCGCGGATCGACGTTCCAATTCGAGCCGAGGCGCTCGCTGCCGCTCACTGTGATCTGAGCACCCGCGTTCTGTCAAGGGAGGCGTCGATACCGTTTCGGTGACGACACGGCATCGACCGTATACCAATGAGCTTGCGGCCGGGCTGAATACGGCCGGTGCGCGGCTATGGTTGACGCTGGCCACCGACCCTATAGACGAAAGTTCTCGCTCTATGTACGACCCAGTGGGGTTGTCGATCGGGACCGCGAACCTCGTCGCTGCGCGCGACGGAAGTTCGCCGGTTGCACGCCGTGCGGTGCTGACGCTTTATCCGCACTGCGCGCCGAAAATCGGCTTGCCCAAAGAGAACCCGGCGCTGTCCGAGCCCGGCGTGCTCATGCGGGGCTTCGTGGAGCGCGTCGGTGACTCGGTCGCGCTGGTGTCACCCGACGGGTCCGCCCACGACCCGGACCTCCTCATGGTGGAGGCGCTGGACGCGATGGTGGCGGCCGCCGGGGCCGACTCCGGCGCGTCGGAGATCTCCATCGCCGTCCCGGCGTATTGGAAACCCGGCACGGTGCAGGCGCTGCGCAACGGTCTACGAACGCATTTGGGCTTCGTCCGAAGCGGCATGGCGCCCCGCCTGGTTTCCGACGCGATCGCGGCGCTGACGGCGGCGAACGCGGAGCTGTGCCTCGCGGCCACCGGGGTGGTCGGCCTGCTCGATTTCGGTGGCGGCGGCACCTCGGCCACCTTGGTCAACCTGGCCGGCGACTTCGAACTCGTCACACCCACAATGCGTTACGCCGCCTTCTCCGGCGACGAGATCGACCAGGCCTTGTTGCTCAAGGTCTTCGAGGAACTCGGGCACGGCAGCGGGATGGACCCGGCCAGCACCGCGGCGGTCGGTCAGCTCGGCCTGCTCCGGGAGCACTGCCGCGTGGCCAAGGAGCAGCTGTCCACTCAAACGGTGGCCGAATTCTCGGCCGAGCTCGGTGGTCGCCGGTGCACCATGAAGCTGACCCGCGACGAGCTGGGCGACCTGATCCAGGACCGGCTGTCCGGCTTCATCTACGCGTTCGACGAGATGCTGGTCCGGCACAAGAGGAGCTGGTCCGACCTGTCGGCGGTCGTCATGGTCGGCGGTGGGGCCAGCATTCCCCTTGTCAAGGAACGCCTTTCGGTGCACGGTCGCCGTCCCGTCGTCAGCCCGTTGGAGCCGGCGCACGCCGCGGCCGTGGGCGCGCTGCAGATCGCCGCCCGCGGGGAGCGGCTGGATCTCCGCACGCACACCTCCATCGGGTTGCTCACGGCGGCCGCCGGGGAGATCGTGGGACTGCCGGCCGGCGATGTGTTGGTGATCGACGACGAGGCGCTCACGGACCGCGAATTGGCCTGGTCGCAAACCGAATACGGCCCCGACATCCGGGTGCCCTACAGCCCCACTGCCTTCGACGAAGAAGGCGGGTCCGGCTGGTCGATGCGCCTCAACGTCATCGAGCCGCCGAAAGAGAGCTCGTGGCGGCGGCTCCGGTTCTCGCAGTTGGTCGTCGGGATGTGCGCCGTCGTCGCCATGACCTCGATCGGCGGCGTGGCCTACACCCTGTCGGGCATCGAAAACCACCAGGCACCACCGGCGCCCACCGTCGCGCCCCTGCCCGCGCCGCCCGTGAGTTCGCTGCCGCAACGGCCAGTGCCCCCGCCGCCGACGCCCGTTCCGCCGCCGCCCAGCGCCGCACCGGTGCCCAGCCCGCCACCGCCACCGCCACCGCCGCCCCCGCCCGCCCCGCCGGCGCCGGTGATCGTCACCACGGCGCCGCCGGTCGTCCCCACGCGGCATCCCGCGCCGCCGGTCACCACCCAGCCCCCGGTCACGACGGCGATGACCACCACGCCTCCGCCGCCCCCGCCGCCGACGACGACGCCCCCCGCGGCCCAGACGACGACGCCCACGACGACGGTGCCGATGACGACGCAGTGGATCCACGTGCCGCTGCTGCCGGTGCCGATACCGGTTCCGGTGCCGGCCAGCCAGGCGCCCCAGACGCCTGCGGCCCCGCAGTATCCGGGGAATTCGCAGAATCCGTTCCTGAGTCCGGGGTATTGATCGAGCCCTGTGACCTGCGTCAATCACAGCTGAATCGAACGAGCGCATCCGGCCGCACGCGAGTAGCGTGGTGTCACCCAGTCGGGCGGGGTCTGTTTTGTGGTGCCCTCTGTTGAGGGTCTCCGAGGACCTTGGAGGCGCAAGTGGAAATTGTGCTCGGGGTGTCGATGGCACCCACGATGGTGCGGTTGGTCCTCATCGAGGGCCAGAACGCCGACGGTGTCACGGTCGAAGAGGACCGCTTCGCAGTTGCCGCCGGTGAGGACTCGGGAAGCTCCTTGGCGGCCGATCAAGTGATCGCCGCAATTGTCGGGACCCGGGAAGGCGCGACGGCGAGTCACTGCCGGCTGACCTCGACCGGGGTGACGTGGACCGACCCCGCCGACGTCGGTGCGCTGCGGGATGCGATCGCCTCGCACGCCGTCGGCGCGGTCATGCTGGTCTCCCCGTTGCTCGCCGCGGCGGCGTTGGCGCAGACCGTGGGTGAAGCGCTCGGTTACGAGCACATCGCGATGTTGTTCGTCGAGCACGACAGCGCGACGTCGGCGGTCGTCGAGGTGGCCGACGGTTCGATCGCCGATCTGCACCGGCAACAGCTTCTGGGCGACATTGGCGACGAACTCCCCGCGATGGTGGTCGGGCTCGACCGGCGGGCCGAGGGCGTGTTTGTCGTCGGCTCCGGGTCGGGGTGGGGCGGCGACGTGTTCGCGATCAAGGCCGCGCTCGAGGCCGCGACGGCGCTCGACGTGACGGTGCCCGAGGAGCCGGACATGGCGCTGGCCCGCGGGGCCGCACTGGCGTCGGCGAACGCGCCGCTGTTCGCGTCGTCGACGGCCGCGCTGGCCTACTCCCTGGATCCGGGCACCGGCGAGATGGATTCCCAAGCGGTCACGTCGACCTACCTGGACGTCTGTGGCAACGCCGACCCGGGCGATGGGGCACTGGCTTACAGCGCCCTGGAATTCGAGGCGGAGGACGGCGTGAGCTCGCGTGGGCGCGGGCCGTTCGTGCTCGCCGGCAGCGCGCTGGCCGCGATCTCGGCCGCCGCGGCGGGCGTCATGGTGGTTTCGCTGGCGTCGGACACGCATCGGGCCCCGGCCCCGCAGCCCACCCCGCAGGCCGTGGCGCCGGCGAATCGGGTACCGCCGCCGGAGGCGCAGCTGCCCGTCCCCAGCCCGCCCGGCCCCGCGGCGCCCGCGGTGGCGGCGCCGCCCGCGCCGGCCCCCGAGGTCGCCCCGCCGGCCCCGCCCGCTGCGGCGTCCGAGGTCGCCCCGCCGGCCCCGGCCGCACCGGCGCCTCCGAGGCAGCCGGCGCCGGTGGTCCAGCAGGCGCCCGCCCCGCCGCTGCGGCGCGCACCAATGCGGCGCGCGCCGGAAGCGGCGCCGCCCCCCGCGCAGCAGGCACCGGCCCCGCCGCCGGCCGCCGCGCCGCCCGAGCCGGTCGCGGCCCCCGCCCCGCCGCCGCCGTACCGGCGGCCGCCTCTGACCCTGTACCTGCACTTCCCGTTCTTCACGGTGCCAGTACCGATCAACCCGCCACCGCCGCCGGCCCAACCGCCGCCCGGCCCCGTCGGCCCGCCCGTGGCACGAGGCGGCGACTGAGCGCACACTGGGCAGTAACGCTGTGAGTGCAAGGAGGCCTGCGTGGGCGAGTACGGTGCGTTCGGGTTCGATCCCGAGGATTTCGACCGCGTGATCAGGGAGGGCAGCGAGGGGCTGCGCGACGTGTTCGAGAAACTCGGCAGATTTGTCACCGCGCCGGTGCCGGGGACAAGTTGGTCCGCGTTATTCGAGGACCTGTCCCGGCGGCCCCGCCGCGGGCCGGAGACCGCCGGCGAGGCCGGCGACGGGGTATGGGCGATCTACACCGTGGACGCCGACGGCGGCGCCCACGTCGAACAGGTTTACGCGAGCGAACTCGATGCGCTGCGCGCCAACAAGAACAACGTTGACCCCAAGCGCAAGGTGCGCTTCCTGCCCTACGGCATCGCGGTCAGCGTCCTCGACGACGATTCGGATTCGGCGGAGTCCACCTAGCCGGACTGCGCGTTCAGCCCTGCTGCACCACGTTGGAACCGCCGGCGTTGCTGATCTTCGGGTTGCCCGAGTGGTAAGTGATCTTGTTGTCGAAGCCGGAGGCGTCGATGCTGTCGACGGCGTCGACGGTGATGGCGTTCTGGACGCCGGACACCGTGAGGCTCTTGCAGTGACCGGTGATCACGACCGTGTTGGAAACCCCGCTCACGCTCACGATGTTGTCGTTGCAGGCGACGGTGCGGTTCTCGTTGATCCCGGAGATGCTGAGGCTGCCGCCCGGCGGCGCGGTGGGTGACGTCGACGGCGTCGTCGTCCGGGTCTTCGAGGGGGCGGGTTTCCGGGACGTGCTCGAGGGCGGACCGAACGTCGCGGTGACGCTGGGCATGGTGGGCGTCGAGCTGATCATCGACCGGACACCCGAAAGCTGGTGTGCGGCAAAGGCGGCGATGCCGCCGGCCAGGGCCAGGAACCCGACCACGATCACGGTGCCCAGGATCCACCACGTGCGGTTGCCCGAGGGGGAGCGCGGCGGGGGCCCGGAGAGCGGGCCGCCGTAGGTCCATGGGCTCTGCGGCGGCGGTGGGGGCGGCGGGCCGGGTGGAGCGGGCGGATACGGGTAGCCGCCGGGCGGCGGCGCCTGGCCGGACTCGGACGCACGTGCCGTGTCGGCCAGGGGGCGCTCGAGTTCCCTGATGCGCTCTTCCGGGTCGTCCTGCGAGTTCATGGACAGATGCTCCCATTCGATCGCCCCCAATGGGTAGTTTCAGCACCGTGCCCGACTTGCCGAACCGCCAGATCCTGTTGCGTCGCCGCCCGACCGGGCTGGTCCAGCCCGGGGACACCGAGCTGGTCACCACGCCGGCGCCCGAACCCGCGGAGGGCGAGGCGCTCCTGCGAACCACCTACGTCGGCCTCGACGCCGCCGTGCGCACCTGGCTGAACGACCAACCGGGCTACCTTCCGCCGGTACAACTGGGCGAGGTGATCCGGGCGGCCGGGATCGGCGAGGTGGTGGCGACGCGCTGCGACGCCTTCAAGATCGGCGACGTCGTCACCACCCTGAGCGGCTTCCAGGAGTACGTGATCATCCGCGACGATGTGTTCAGCACACCCGTTCCGGGAAGGGGGGCGGTGGATCATCTGGCGGTGATGTCCGTGTACGGCCCGACCGGGGCCACCGCCTACATCGGAATGATGGACATTGGCCGGCCGCAGCCCGGGGAGACGGTGGTGGTGTCGGCCGCCGCGGGTGCCACCGGGTCGATAGCCGGGCAGATCGCCAAGATCGCCGGCGCCCGCGTGGTGGGCATCGCGGGCGGCCCGGAGAAGTGCCGGGCGGTGGTGGAGGACTTCGGATTCGACGCGTGCATCGACTACAAGAACGAGGACGTCGCCGCGGCGCTCAAACAGCATTGCCCGCGCCGCGTCAACGTCTACTTCGACAACGTCGGTGGGCCGATCCTCGACGCGGTGCTGGGCCGGTTGGCGACCAAGGCGCGGGTGGTGCTCTGCGGCGTCATCTCCAGCTACCTCACCGGCCAGCACCCCGGGCCGGCCAACTACGTGAACCTGCTATCCAAGACCGCGCTGATGCAGGGCTTCAACGCGCTCGACGACTGGGGCCGCTTCGACGAGGCGCATGCCGCGCTTCGCCAGTGGGAGCAGGAGGGCCGAATCAAGGCGCGCCAGACCGTGTTTGAGGGCGTCGAGTCCTGCGTCGACGCCCTCAACGGCCTGTTCACCGGGGCCAACATCGGCAAGATGTTGGTCAAGCTGAGCGAACCGGCTTCCGGTTAGCCCTCACCGAGGACGCGGTGCAGCGTCTTCTTGGCGTCGGTGAGCGCCTCCAGCACCTTGGTTCGGGTCTCGGCGAGCTGCTGCTTCTGCTCGTCGGTGCCCGACCAGGCGATGGTGCGGGCCAGGCCCGCGATCTCAAAGAGTGTTCTGCGGATCTTGAACACGTCGCCGAACTTGGCCGCCCGCCCCAGGAAGGCGTGTGCCGTCTCGCTGCTGACGCCCCGCCAGGCCAGCAGGTTGCGGCCCAGCTCGGTCAGCGTCGCGACTCCGTTGTCGACCGTGACCACACCCCGCCCGGCCAGCAGGCCGATGGCGAGCTCCGCCACGTCCTGCGGCGGCGTGAACGCGCCCTCGGTCGCGTCGGACACCCGCTGCACGATCTGCGCGGCGTCGGCCGGCCCGTCGAGCAGCAACGCCGCGGTGACGAACGCCGCACGCTTGAGGAAGGGGCGCCGGCCGGGCCCGCCGTGGCCGAAGCCGCCCTTGAACCCGCCGTGCCCCCAATCCTTTTCGCCCCAGCCCCCGAAACCGGGGCCACCGAAGCCCGGGCCGCCGAAACCGGGCCCGCCGAAACCGGGACCACCGAAACCACCGAAAAATCCACCAGACATCGCTGTCGTTCCTTTCCACATTGGACTATCAAGCTCCTTGATACCACCGCGGTCGGGGATGTCAAGGAAATTGATGGTTGTGGTCCTTGGGCGGCGGGCCACGTGCCAGCATGAGGGACATGACTCAATCCCACGAGGCGCCGCTGGGGTTTTTGCTGTACCGGGTTATGGCGGCGCTGCGGCCGCAGGTCGCCGCGGAGCTCAAACCGCTGGGCCTGTCGCTGCCCGAGTTCGTGTGCATGCGGATCCTGTCCAACCACCCCGGGCTCACCAGCGCCGAGCTGGCGCGCGGCACCCACGTCTCGGCGCAGGCGGCCAACCAGGTGCTGCACGCGCTCGAGGAGCGCGGTGCGCTGAGCCGTCCGGCGTCGACACCCTGGGGCCGGGCCATGCCGGCCCAGCTCACCCGCCGCGGCAAGGCGCTGCTCAAACGGGCCGACGCCGCGGTCCGCACGGCCGATCAACGGATCCTGGGCCGGCTCACCGCCGACGAGCAGCGTCAGCTCAAGCAACTGCTTTACGCGGCGGGGACCCGCGCGGCGGCGGATTGGGACCCGGATCTGCCCCGCTAGCAGCGGTTAGTCCGCGGAATTGGCTGGCGACGCACCGGCTCGCGAGATGCGGGCCGCCCCCGCGGCGTGGTTTTATAACACCGTTTGCGAGAGTTGCCCAGGGGGATCGTGGCCCGCTTGAGGCCGCGGCGGTAGAGATTGGTGGTAGTGCAAATGGATCGTCGCAGCATGTTGCTGACCACGGGACTCGGCATGCTGGCGGCGGTGGCGGCGAGCCCCATCCCGGAGGCGCTGGCCGACCCGTCGCTCCCGGCGCCGCCGAAGGCGCCGTCGGCCGGGCCCGGCGGCTACATTTTCTCCGACGATTTCGACGGTCCGGCGGGCTCGGCTCCGGACCCGGCCAAGTGGACGGTGCAGACCTGGCAGGACGACGTGTTCCCGCCGGTCGCGGGGATCTACCGCGATGACCGCCGAAACATCTTTCAGGACGGCAACTCCAACCTTGTGCTGCGTGCCACCCAGGAAGGCGACACCTACTACGGCGCCAAGCTGCGCGGCAACTTCCGCAGCATGATCAACCAGACCTGGGAAGCGAAGATCAAGCTGAACTGTTTGGACCCGGGCCTGTGGTCCGCGTTCTGGGGTGTCAACGAGGACCCGCTGCCCGACGGCGAGGTTGACCTTTTCGAGTGGTACGGCAACGGCTCGTGGCCCCCGGGAACCACGGTCCACGCGGCGTCCAACGGGAAGACCTGGGAGGGGAAATCGATCCCCGGGTTGGTCGACGGCGGTTGGCACACGTGGCAAATGCATTGGGGCGAAAACGGATTCCAGTTTTCGCGCGACGGGTCGCAGTACTTCACCGTTCCGAACAAGCCCATCCACGTCCACGGCGGCGCCCCCGACGACTTCCGGTGGCCGTTCAACAACCCCGGCTACTGGATGACACCCATGTTCACGCTGGCGGTCGGCGGCGTCGGCGCCGGCGATCCTGCCGCGGCGACCTACCCGGCGGACATGCTCGTCGACTACATCCGCATCTGGTGAGCCTCAGCGTTCGGCCTTGAGCACCTGAACCAGGTTGAACTGCCAGCGTTCGACCAGCCGGAGGCCCAGGTTGTGCGTCACCGCGAAGGCGGGGGTTGGTCCGTAGACCGGGCCGGGCGGAAGCGCCGGGCCCTGCTCGTGGCCGGGCACGGTGGGGTCGGCCTGGGTGATGATCCACACGACGCCGCACCGGCCCAACGGCCCGGTGACGACCTCCGGGATGAGGTTGGTGTCGAAGACGTCGCGGCGGTCCGTCGCGCGTTGCCACAGCGTGAGGTCGACCAGTTTCCGGTAGGCATCCGGGCGCGCGGCCAGCAGCGGGCGCATCGGGGCGGGCATGAACGTCACCGTGTCGTTCACCAGCAGGCAATCGCCCGGCGCCGCCTTGGCGGTGATCAGATCGGCCACCTGGCTGTAGTCCATCCCGTACTTGGCGTACGGGTTGCGTTGCGCCCGAGCATAGTTCGGTGCTGCGGCGACGGCGAAAAGGGTGACCAGCGCCGCCGCCGCCCACGGCCTGGCGGTCGCGGCGGCGGTGCAGACTCCCAGGATCAGCGCCATCGCCGGCGCGGTGAAGGCCAGATAACGCGGCGTGTAGATCGGGTGGGCCAGCGCCGAGAAGAGCACGATCAGGGCCGTCGGTATCGTCAGCCACGCGACGGCGATGGTCGACAGTTGCCGATCCCCTGGCGCCAGGCGCGTGGACCGGCTGAGCCACAAGACAATTGCCGCGGTCACCACCAGCGCCGAGAGCACCGCGAACGGCGGGCTGCGCTCGAAGTACTGCTGGACCACCACGTCTTCGATCGTCCGGTGCCCGATCGTCGGCACCCACTTGATCTGCGGGGATTGTCGGGCGACCGCTGCCAAGAACGGCGCCAGGACGCCCACCGCCAGCGCCGCCGTAATGGCGAAGCGCAGCAGTACTTTTCGGGCCGGGACGAAGACGGCGATGAACACCAGGTGCGCCAACACCAGCAGCGCCAGGTACGCGTCGAGCAGGATCGACACGGCCAGGGCGACGCCGTACGACAGCCATAACAATGGGCCGTTGCGGCGCGCCGCGACGACCAGCAGCACGGTTATCCACACGGCGGCCATCATCGAAAGGGCGTACGGCCGCGCCTCGACGCCTGCCCACGTCGTCCGGGGCAGGACCCCGCACAGCACCCCGGCCGCCACCGCGACGGTGCGCGACGATAACTGCCTGCCCAGGACCACCACGCCGGCCGCGGCGCCGCCCACCGCCAGACCGCTTGGCACGCGGGACCAGAACTCGGTGGGCGGAAAGATCTGGAACCAGCCGTGCATGAGCAGGTAGTACAGGCCGTGCACCGCGTCGACGTTGCCCAGCATCTGCCATAGCTGATACAGGGATCGGCTGTAGGAAGCCGAGATGGTGGCGGCCTCGTCGTACCAGAACGACGGGCGGGCGGCGCCGGCCAAACTTATTGCGGCCGCGAGGACTCCGACCACCAGCGGGTCGAACGCTTGTCGTGACTCGCGGGTATCGGAGGCGCTCACCGCCCGCTATGTTGCCAGACGCGCCGACCGAGCCGTCAGCCGTTGTTCAGGTACAGGTACCACAGCCCGTCGGCGCCCTCGCGGCACGCGTAGTGGGTGTAGCGCCCGTTGTCGTATTCGATCTCGACGTGCGGGCCGTCGACGAGGCAGGCGGCCTCGGTCGAGTAGACGCCCTCGACCTGAACCTCGTCGGCGTTGGCCACGCCCACTGCCGTGGTCAGCAGCCCGCCCAGCGCCAGGAAGCCGGCGGCGATCAACGTCCTCATCTGGATCTTCCCCTCGATATCGGTGACGCGACTATAGACATGTCCCGCGCGCACCATCCGGAAATGGCATTGCTCATCAATCACGGATTCGAACGTATGATCGACAAATGGGCGACCTGGCGTCGATCGGATACAACGGGCAGCCGGTCCGCGACCCGTTCCGCATGGTGCGCCCGCCGATCGCCGTGCTGGTTGACCTGACGGTGCTCTTCCCGCGCGAGCCCCACCGCTCGGGGCGGTATCAGCCCAACGGCCTGCAGCTGCACAAGGTCGTCGAGGGCCGGTTGAGTTGCTGGGGCATCTGCGAGCAGGGCGACTGGTGGGGGCTGGTCACCTATCCGATCGCCTACGGCTCCAAGCGGAAGACCGTGACGCACTGGGTGCCCGCCTGGACGCTGCGCCGGAAAGGCTGAGCAATGCGATGATTGCTGCCCGTGGCAGACAACCTGGCTTCCGTTCTGACCAAGCTCATTCCGCTCGGGGTGGTCATCGCGGTCTCACCGATCACGGTCATCCCGGCCGTGCTGGTCTTACACGCGCCGCGGCCTCGGCCGACCAGCCTCGCGTTCCTGGGCGGGTGGTTGGTGGGCATGGCCGCCCTCACGGCGGCGTTCGTCGGGGCCTCCGACCTGTTGGGCGGCCTGCACCAGACGCCGCCGAAGTGGGCCTCGTGGCTGCGCGTGGTGCTGGGTCTGGCGCTCATCGTGTTCGGCGTGTTCCGCTGGCTGGGCCGGCATCGTCAGGGCAAGACCCCGGCCTGGATGCGTTCGTTCTCGAAGCTGACCCCGCTGCGCGCCGGCGTGACCGGGGTGGTGCTGACGGTGGTGCGCCTGGAGGTGCTGATCCTGTGCGCGGTCGCCGGCCTGGCGATCGGCACGGGCGGGCTCGGTGTCGCGGCCGGCTGGGTGTCGGGTGCCGTCTTCGTCGCGGTGTCCTCGGCGACGGTCGCCGCGCCGATACTGGCCTACGTCGGCTCCGGCGGCCGCCTCGATGACGCGCTGGAACGGCTCAAGGTGTGGATGGAGCAGAACCACGCCGCCATGCTCGCGGTCATCCTGGTCCTGATCGGTTTGTTGGTGCTTTACAACGGAATTCACGCGCTGTAGCGGCGCGGCAGGCTAGATTGCTGCCCATGGCAGGAAGCTGGGCTACCGTGGCGACCGGGCTGATTCCGCTCGGGTTGGTCATCTCGCTGTCGCCGCTCACGGTGATCCCCGCGGTGCTGGTCCTGCAGGCACCGCGGGCCCGCCCGAGCAGCCTCACGTTCCTCGCCGGTTGGGTGCTGGGCATCGCCGCGCTGACGGCGCTGTCCGTCGCCGCCTCCGGCCTGCTCGGCGGCCTGGACAAGTCGCCGCCGCGGTGGTCGTCCTGGCTGCGGGTGGTGCTCGGGGCGGCGCTGATCGTCTACGGCATCTTCAAATGGTTCACCCGGCACGGCCACACCGAGTCGCCGGCCTGGATGCGAACGTTCGACACCATCACCCCGGCCCGCGCCGGGCTTACCGGGACGGCGCTGGCGGTGGTGCGGCCCGACGTGTCGCTCATCTGCGTGCCGGCCGGGCTGGCCATCGGCACCGCCGGGCTGGGCGTCGGCGGGGACTGGCTGGCGGCCGCGTTCTTCGTCGTCGTCGCCGCGTCCAGCGTCGCGATCCCGATCCTCGCCTACGCGGCCGCCGGTCAGCGCCTCGACCCGACGCTGGCGCGGGTCAAGGACTGGATGGACAAGAACAACGCCGCCCTGCTGGCGGTGCTGTTGGTCGTGATCGGTGCGATGGTGCTCTCCCACGGCATTCGCGCCCTGTATCACCTGTAGCCGCCGTCGGACAGGCCCGCGTCTTGCTCGAGCCGGTTCGTCTTGCCCAGGGCCAACTCGCGGACCAGTTCCCAGCCGTAGCCGCCGAGCATGCCCAGGTAGCCCCTCGCCGCCCATTGCCGGCAGTGCCGCTCCTCGTGGTGCAGCACCCGGTCCAAGTCGGGGCCGCTCGGCGCAAGCCCATACCGAACGATCCGGCGCAGCCGCTCGGCCGGATCGGTGAGCTCGCCGCCGTTGAGCATGAAGATGTCGCCCCAGGTGGTGCCGCCGCGGCGGCTGAACTGCCGTTGCAGCCAATTGCCACCCACACCCATCAGGATGCCGTTCGGCGTCGTCACCAGCCGGCCCCCGTTGCGGTGCACGAACCGGACGTCGCGGGAATAGCTCCAGCGATTTGCGTTCTGCCGCTTGATGATCCGTGCGACCTCCGCGGCGCAGTAGGGCGCCTCGGGAAAGTCCGGGGGCCGGCGGCCCGGTTTGTCGTAGTCGGTTCCCGCGTTGAGGACGTAGGTCATCAGCGTCGCCCGGCGCGCGTCGTCCCCGCCGATCCCCGGCGGCAACAGGAAGAAGGACTTGCCGTGCGGGTCCTTGATCTCCTCGGCCTGCCCGAGGATCGCAAAGCTCTCCGGCGTGACGGCGTGCCGCCGGGCGATCTCGGCGACCGCGTCCGCGGGCACCCCGCGACGGCGGGCGTTTTGCCGCCACGCCTCGGAGTAGCCGGTTGCGCGCACGCTTGCCAATTTAGGGTGGAGTCGATGAACAAGCGGCCCTGGCAACGCCCGAGCGGCGTCAAGCAGATCACCCGCGGACTGGGCACCCTCGATCGAGAGCTGTTCGAGGCGATCGCCGAGACGTCCACCCCGCTGCTGGACACGCTCATGCCGCCGCTGACCCGGGCGGCCGATCACTCCAAGCTGTGGCTGGCCATAGCCGCGGCGCTGCTCTCGTCGGGCAAACGGTCCGCGCAGCGTGGCGCGACCCGCGGCGTCGTCACGCTCGGGGCCACCAGCCTGGTCACCAACCAGGTCGCCAAGCGAATCCGCCCGCGCCCGCGGCCCGTCTACGACTCGGTGCCGCTGGTCAGGCAGGTGCGCCGCCGTCCCACCTCCAACTCGCTGCCGTCGGGACACTCGGCCAGCGCCGCCGCGTTCGCCGTCGGGGTGGGGCTGGAGAATCCCCCGCTGGGCTTCGTCCTGGCGCTGCTCGCCGGCCTGGTCGGGCTGTCGCGGGTGGCGACGGGCGCGCACTACCCCGGTGACGTCCTCGCCGGATTCGGCATCGGTGCCGGCGTTGCGGTGCTGGGCGGCCGGCTCGTCCCGCCGATCGTCGAAACGGCGCTGCCCCGGAGCGAACCGCTGACCGTCGACACGCCGCGACGGCCCGACGGCGCCGGCGTCGTCCTCGTCATCAACCCGGCGTCGGGAAGCGGCACGGGCGCCCGCGTCGCCGACGAGATCCGCGCCAAGCTACCCAAGGCGGAGATCGTCGAATTGGGACCCGGCGAGGACCCCGAGCCGGCATTGCGCCGCGCGGCCGAACGCGCCGAGGTGCTGGCGGTCGGCGGCGGCGACGGCACCGTGGCGGCCGCCGCGTCCGTCGCCGTCGACGCCGGGCTCCCGCTGGCCGTCTTTCCCGCCGGAACGTTCAACCACTTCGCCAAGGACATTGGCTGCGAGACGGTGGCAAAGACGGTGGCCGCGATCCGACGCGGCAGCGTGGTCCGCGTTGACCTGGTGTGCCTCAACGAAACCCGGATGGTGCTCAACACGGCGAGCATCGGCGCCTATCCGAAGTTCGTGCAGCGGCGCGAAAAACTCGAGAAGCGCGTCGGCAAGCCGGTGGCCAGCTTCTACGCGCTGCTGCGCACGCTGCGCACCGACCGGCCCGTCACCATCCGCTACGACAACAAGACCCTGCAGACGTCGCTGTTGTTTCTCGGCAACTCGGTGTATCTGCCGAGCGGATTCGCGCCGGCGTGTCGGACCCACATGGACGACGGCCTGATCGACGTGCGCATCCTGGAGGCCGGCCGCCCGTGGGCGCGGACCCGGATCCTGGCCGCGCTGGCGTTGGGACGCCTGCCGCGCAGCAAGCTCTACCACGAGCTGCGGGTGCCGGAGTTCAGCTTCTCCGCCGTCGACGGCCCGACGGTCGTCGCGCACGACGGCGAGGTCGGCGAGCGCTACGACCACGCCAGCTTCGCCGCGAAGTACCGGATCCTGCCGGTGTTCCGGCCGCCGGCAACCGTTTAACAGCCCCGACACAGGGCCCGCTTAGCTTCGCCTCAGCGACCGGGTGTTTCCTCGGAGGGTTGCTGCGATGACCACTGAAACTTGGGATCGGTAGGCCGGGCACGCGATAACGATTTTGCCTATTCGGCGACCACCGGGCGGTCGCCGCGTCGGTCGGAGGTCGGGATGTCCTATTTGTTTGCGGTCCCTGAGTACGTGACGGCGGCGGCGTCGGATTTGGCGAACGTCGGTTCGACGATCAGCGCGGCCAACGCCGCGGCGGCGGCCCCGACGACGGCGCTGGTGGCCGCGGGCGCCGACGAGGTGTCGGCGGCGGTCGCGACGTTGTTCGGCGCGCACGCGCAGGCCTACCAGGCGATCAGCGCCGAGGCGGTGGCGTTTCACCAGCGGTTCGTCGAGCTGCTGAATGCGGGGGCGGGCTCCTACGCCGCCGCCGAGGCCGCCAACGCCAATCCCCTGCAGGGGCTGCTCAACGACATCAACGCGCCCTTCGAGGCGCTGCTGGGCCGGCCGCTGATCGGCAACGGCGCCGACGGCACCCCCGGCACCGGCGCCAACGGCCAGAACGGCGGGCTGCTGTGGGGCAACGGCGGGGCCGGCGGCTCCGGCGGGCCGGGCCAGAACGGCGGCAGCGGTGGCAGCGGCGGGTTCTTGTTCGGCGACGGCGGCCGCGGCGGGAACGGCGGGAACGCGATCGGCGCCGGGGTCGCCGGCTTCGGCGGCAACGGCGGCAATGCCGTCGGGCTGTTGGGCAACGGGGGCGGCGGCGGGACCGGCGGTGTCAGCATCAACGGGGTCGGCGGCGACGGCGGCTTCGGCGGAAACGGCGGAATCCTGATCGGCAACGGCGGCATCGGCGGGACCGGTGGCAACGGCTTCGTCGCCGGCTGGGGCGCCGCCGGCGGCAACGGCAGCAGCTTGATCTACGGCCTGGGCGGCGCCGGCGGCGCCGGCGGGTCCAGCCTCACCTTCAGCAACGGCCTCGCGGGCGTCGGCGGCGCCGGCGGCAGCGGCGGCGCCCTCTTCAACCTCATCGGCACCGGGGCCGACGGCGGCGCCGGAGGGGCGGCCGTCGGCGCCGGCAACATCGGCGGCCAGGGCGGCCAGGGCGGCAGCGGCAGCGGTCTCGTCTTCGGCCTGGGCGGCCACGGCGGCCACGGCGGCACCGCCCTGACGCCGGGCGGCACCGGCGGGCCCGGCGGATACGGCGGCGACAACGGTTACGTGTTCAGCGACGGCGCCGGCAGCATCTACGCCGGGGGTTCCTTCTTCGGCATCGGCGGGGCCGGCGGCGACGGCGGGGCCGCCCAGGCCGGCGGCCACGGCGGCACCGGCGGGCTCGGCGGCCTCGGCGGCCTGCTGTTCGGCATCGGCGGCCACGGCGGCAACGGCTACGGCGCGGCCGGCCTGGCGTTCGGGGGCAACGGCAGCCAGGGCGGCTACGGCGGCCTGCTGTTCGGCATCGGCGGCGCCGGCGGCAACGGCGGCGCCGGGGTCGTCCCCGGCGTCGGCGGCCAAGGCGGCTTCGGCGGGTATTACCTGTTCGGCCCCAACGGCCCGAACGGCTTACCGGGGTGATTTGCGATCGATCTACTCGAAGAGACCTCGGACAATTGCCGTGGCAATGGCGTGGGCTAATGGGCTGATGATCGGGTCGAATTGGTGCGAACAAAAAGAACAGGAAACGGCCTATTAGGTTCTGCAGATCGACCAAGAGCTGGTTAAACCACTTGCCCACCGGGTTGGCGGCAGCGCCGGCGACCGCGCCCAGGGGCTACATAACCGCGGCGTTCGTGGCCTCAGCGGTGGTGTAGGCCGCCGTGCCGGCCTGCAAGTTCTGCGTGAACTGCCGGTGAAAGGCCTCCACCTGCGCGGCGAGCGCCTGGTATTCCTGGCCGTGCGCGGAAAGTAACTGCGCAACAGCGGCCGATACCTGGTCAGCGGCGGCGGCGGGCACCGTGGCGGTCGAGCCGGCGGCCGCGCTGTTCGCGGCGCTCAGCGTCGAGCCGATATTCGCCAAATCCGTTGCGGCCGTGCTGATGAGCCCTGGCGCCGCGACCAGACCCGACATGCCCGTCCTCCTAGCGCCTCATCGAGCCATTTCGAGATGGCAAAAGTATCGCGCGAAAGCCGCGATTTTCACAAGTCGCCTTCCTTAGTTACCCGGGCGGCAAGAAATCACCGGTGCCGAATTTCACTCTTATCTGCTATCCGGCGCCGAAATGGTGGTTGCGCTCGCCGAGGCGGGCGCGCAAGTCTTCCTCGAAGGAGACGACCGCGGGATTGAGCCGCTCGGCCCGCATCCGCTGCAGAGTCGGGTAGCCGGCGTCGCGCTCGGCGTCCCACTCGTCGGCGAACTTGCCCGACTCGATGTCACTGAGCACCTCGCGCATCACTTGCGGGACGTCGAGGCCGTCGTAGCGATCCGCCCGTGACATCTGGCCGTACTGGCTGGTCGGTGAGTGGTAGCGCATCTGGCCGGCGTAGCCCTCGAGCCGCAGCAGCCGGTAGCTGCGTTCGACCTCGCCCGAGAGCACCAGCTCGGTGATGATCGCCTCGAGCGGGATGCCGGCCCGGGACATCAGGTCGACGAAGCTCTTGGAGACCCGTCCCATCGCGGGGGCGAGCACCTGCTCCACCGCGAGATCCAGGACGGCCTCCTGGCGCGGCGTCATCTCGATGGCGCCCTGGCGCAGGCCGCCGATGGCCCGGCCGATGGCCAGCGTGCGGGCCAACGCCGTCCCGGAGTTGTCCTGCTGGATGCCGAGCGCGGTGATGAACCCGACGCCCTCCAAGTAGCACTCGCGCACCTCGGGACCGAGCATCCGTGGGGCGACCATGCCGAGGTCGCAATCGGGGTCGATTCGGTCGAACGCCATCACGTAGCCCGACGCAAGCACCCACAGCGCATCCGGCTTGGGGGCGATGGGCAGCTCGGGGATGACGTCGTCGGGGACGAGGGTGCAAATCACGTCGCACTCGCTCGCCGCCTCGATCTCGCGGGGGTTGAAGCCGTCCGCCTCGGCCTGATCGCGGGAGGCGTCGGCCCGGGCGAAGACGTCCACCGCGAGGCCCGAGTCACGCAGGTTGAGGGCCCACGACCGGCCCTGATTGCCGTACCGACGACGGCAACCCGCTGCCCGTCCAGCACCGAGAGGTCGGCGTCGGACTCGTAGTAGATCGTCGTCATCGCACTTCCTCCTTGCCTGTCCCCCCACGATGATGCGCCCAGGGCCACAGGCACGAAAATGTTGGTTTTCAAACAGGCCAGATTTGTGGTACTTTCGTCCTGTTTCTCACCGGGGGATAGACGAATACCGGTGGGAGGCCATCGATGTCGTTTGTGCTCGCGGCGCCGGACATGGTGACGGACGCGGCAAGAAATTTGGCGAGCCTCGGCTCCACTCTCAGCGCCGCCAACGCGGCGGCAGCAGCATCCACGACGGCCGCGCTGGCGCCCGCCGCGGACCAGACGTCGGCGGCCGTTGCGGCAATTCTTTCCCAGCACGCGTCGGCATATCAGGCGCTGAGCGCACAGGCGGCGGCGTTTCACGCCGAGTTCGTGCGCGCGCTCGGTGGTACCGGCGACGCGTACGCGGCCGCCGAGCAAATCATCGCGCGGGAAGTGCGGGGTGCGATCAACGCGCCCACGGAGCTGCTGTTGGGGCGCCCGCTGATTGGTAAGGGAGCCGATGGGACGGCCGCCAGTCCAAACGGCAGGCCGGGTGGGCTGTTGTTCGGCAACGGCGGCACCGGCTATTCGGAGAAGGCCCCCGGGGTGGCCGGCGGGGCCGGCGGTGCGGCGGGGTTGATCGGCAACGGGGGCGTCGGGGGTGCCGGTGGGGCCAACGCGGTTGGCGGGGCCGGCGGTCGCGGGGGGTGGCTGTGGGGCACCGACGGGCCCGCCGGCGTCGGCTCATTGGCGAGTGGAACCGTGCCGCTGCAGATGAACGGTGTCTTCGCGACGGTCGGCGTTTCCGTCAACGGCGGGCCGAGCGTCCCACTGACGGTCGACACCGGATCCAATGGCCTACTCATCCCGTTCTGGGACGTCGGACTGCGGCAGCTCGGCCTGCCCACGCAAATCGGTGTCGTTACCTACGGCGAAGGGGTCGCTTTTATCTACCTCACGTTCAACGCTCCGGTGAGTTTCGGGAACGGACTGCTCACCGCGCCGACCCCCGTCAGCGTCGAAATGTTCGAATTCCCAATATCTCTCAATGGCCTCGGGCTCATGCTCACCGGCAATGTTTTCGCCGGGGGAGATGGCATCTTGGGTATCGGATCGAATGCGGTGGGCCCGGCCAGCTCGGTGATCACGGCGTTGCCGGGCCCGCTCAACCAGGGTGTGCTGATAGACGAGCCCGAGGGCTACTTGCAGTTCGGTGCCAATCCGCTGCCCGGCATCACCGTGACCGGGGCCCCGGTTACTGCGTTTGACGTACGAGTCAATGACGGGCCGCTCCATCAGGTTCTCGCCCTGGTCGATTCCGGCGGCGATCGCGGATCCATTCCGTCGTCCATCCTGGAGACCGGGCAGACCTCCGGACCCTTGCCGGCGGGAACGACCATCTCGGTCTACACCCACGGCGCCCTGACGCCGCTGTACTCGTACACGACGACCGCGACCAACAGCCCACAGGTCGTGTCGGGCCAAATGAATACCGGGTACATGCCCTTCACGCAGGGGCCGGTGTACATCAGTTACAGCCCCAGCGGCGTCGGGACGATGACGTTCGATTTCTGATCGCGGGCGGCTGACCCAATGTCAGTAAATCCGTAAAATCGCGTCATGAGGCTTGTCGCGATAAGCCTGGCAACCGCCGCTCCCCTCGCCGCGGCGTTGACGATTGCCCCGGCGGCGATGCCCTTTCCGCTAGCGATTCCGGCGGCGTCGGCGGCATGCCCCGACGCCGAAGTGGTTTTCGCTCGCGGCCGAGAAGAACCGTCCGGCGTCGGCGCGGTCGGCGACGCGCTCGTCAATTCGCTGCGCGCCAAGACGCGTATGTCGGTCGGCGTTTACGGGGTCAATTACCCCGCCAACATAAGCACCGGAAGTGGCGCCAACGATATGAGTGCCCACGTCCAATTCATGGCCAAGAATTGCCCGAACACTCGCCTCGTGCTCGGCGGCTATTCGCTGGGGGCCGAGGTGGCCGACCTCGTCACCGGTGGCCGTTCGGGATTCGGATTCACCAACCCGCTGCCGCCGGGTGTCGATCAGCACGTAGCCGCGGTAGCGCTGTTCGGCAACGGCACCCGGGGAGTCGGCCCTGCTTTCGCCGGTAAGACGATCGATCAGTGCGCGCCGGGCGACCCCATCTGCGGGCGAGGCCTGAATTGGCCGTCGCATCTGCAGCCGTCGTACATCGACTCGGGACTGGTGGATCAGGCCGCCGGCTTCGCTGCCGGCAGGCTTTAGGACGGCTAGTGGTGGCCGCCGCCACCTGAGCTGCCGCCGCCAATCGAGCTGCCGCCTGAGCTCCCGCCGCCAATAGAGCTCCCGCCTGAGCTGCCGCCACCGATGGAGCTACCGCCGCCGATGGAGCTGCCTCCGCCAGTCGAGCCGCCGCCGCCAAGGGAGCTACCGCCGCCAAGGGAGCCGCCACCGCCGACCGGCCCACTGCTGCCCGGGCTGGCGCCGCCGCCAATCGGTCCGCCGCCGGCGGGGGACATGCCACCGCCGACGGATCCGCCGCCGGCCGGGGGTGTGGCGCCGCCGACCGGTCCGCCGCTCTCGGGGGGCGTGCCGCCCGGGGTCCCGTGGCTTGGAATGGGGCCCGTGACGGGTCCGCCGTTCTCGGGTGGTGTGCCGTCAGGGTTCCCGCGGCTCGGGCCGGGGGCGGTGACGGGTCCGCCGCTTTCGGGAGGCGTGTCGCCGGGGTTGCCGGGGCCGGTGCCGGGTCCGGCGCCTTCCGGAGGTGCGCCGCCGGGGCTCCCGTGGCCGGGGCCCGGGCCATTGGCAGGCCCGGCGCCGGCGGGATTGCTCGGAGGCATGCCCTCCGTGCCACCGGGATTGGTGCTCGGCCCGTGCCCAGGCGGAGTCTGGTGGGGCGGCGGCGGGACGTGGGCCGGCGGCGGCTCGGCCGGCGGCGACGGATGCGGCGGCGCCTGGATAACGGGTGGGCTCGCTGGCGGGTCGGGGAACCAAACCGGCGGAAGCGGGCGCGGCGCTATCGGCGGGACCACTACAACGGGAAACGGCACGGCTGGCGCGGCCGGAACCGCCGCCTCCGGAACGGGTGCCACTGGAATCGGAGCCGGCGGAACCGGGGCCGCGGGAGGAGGGGCCGCCGGAACCGCGGCCGCCGGCACCGGCGCCGCCGGCTGCGCACCCGCGGGCGGACTCAACGGCTTGGGTGCCTCCGCCTTCGTGGCCGCCACTTGCCAAGGCGCAGGCGCGAATACGTGCTCCGCCGGGGCAAGGAGATTTTGCAGCGGCGCGGGCAGCATTCCGACGGTTGTGTGGACGCCAACCGACAGGGCGATCTCCAACGCCATCGCCGCGCTGATGGCGGCGACCGCCACCGCGCTGCCGACCAGCAGGCCCGGCCTGGAACGGGGCTCGCTTTCATCCTGATCGCCGGCGTCCATGATGACGGTCGGGGCGCTGGCTTCGTCATCTTCCACTGCGCTATAAGCGAATTCGTCGTCGCCAAGCCCGGCATCGGCGATGCGCAGATAGTCGGGCAGGGTATTCGCGTCGAGCGCACCGGTGCCCGGGTCTTGCGCGTAGGCCAGCGCGGCGGTCGAGGACGCAAACAACGGCGCATTTGCGGACGCCAGGGCCGCCCCACGGGCCAGCGCCGTCTCCGGCTCTTCCGGCGTGCTCACGCTGAGCGGCGTCGCCTCTTCCAGCCAGGGCTTGATCGGGGCGACATCGATACCGGAGCCAATCACGAATAGGCCGTCCGGGCCGTCTGACAGCTCGACGAGCCCGGCGACCATGTCCATCAGCTTCGCCGTCGTGCACGCTCCGGACGCGCCATCCAACGGTTCTTTCCGGACATCGGCGACTGACCCGTCGGAGGTCTCGACAACGGCCAGCGTCGCGGTGTCGGGCTCCACGAAAAGCACCGCGGTGCGCTCGTAACCCATTGCGCCACCGACAGATTGGGTCAATGACGTCGCGGCCAGAAACGTCGACACCAGCATGACGTTCTCGAGCTTGTGGGCGGCCAGCGTATCGCGCACCGCTGTGGCTTCGAGCTGGTCGGTGCAGGCCACCCCGACGGCGGACAGTTCGATGCCGGCACCGACCGCGTCCTCGCGGGTGCCCAGAATGGCGGCGATCGCCCGATCGGACGCGCTGACGGTGGGCGAATCGTCGGCGGCTGTGACCGCGAACTCTTTCTCGTCTACCGTTGCGCCATCGGCATTTTCGCCCTGCAGCAGCACCATCTGAACCGAGTCTGGCGCCAGCGAGACTCCGAGCACGATTTCCACGACGCGCCTCCCAGCATTTCGGCGGCCGGTCACCGCCTAATCGATCGTGGCCGGGGAAGCTGTATCAGGATCCTGGCGAAGCTGTGTAGGCCTTAAGAACCCCAGGCCGGGCGGGCTAGGGTCGGCTGGTGCGCAGGACCATCGACTGGGACGGCGACGCGGTCACGATCATCGACCAGACCGCGCTGCCGGCCGACTATCGCGAGCTCACCCTGCGCACCGTCGACGAGCTGATCGACGCGATCCGCCGCTTGGCCGTGCGCGGGGCCCCGGCGCTCGGCGCGGCGGGTGCGCTCGGCGTCGTGCTCGCGGTCCGCGAGGGAGGCGACGTTCGGGCGTCTGCCGAACGAGTCGCCAAGGCGCGACCGACCGCCGTCAACCTCAGCTGGGGAGTCGCGCGCGCTCTCGAAAAGCTCGACGCGGGAGCCGACGCAGTGCTCGCCGGGGCGCTGGAAATCCTCGACGAGGACGAACGCCTCAACCGCGCCGCCTCCGCCCACGCCGCCGAGATCGTCCTGGAACTATGCGATCGCCGGCCGTTGCGGCTGCTCAGCCACTGCAACGCCGGGCACCTCGCCACCGTGGCCTGGGGCAGCGCGCTCGGGGTCGTCTGGCACCTGCACGAGCGCGGGCTCGTCGAGTCGGTGCTGGTCGACGAGACTCGCCCGCTGCTGCAGGGTGCCCGGCTCACGGCGTGGGAGCTGGCGCAGGCGGGCGTGCCCTACCGGGTGCAGCCGGACGGCGCCGCGGCCGCAGCGATGGCACGCGGCCTCGTTGACTGCGTGCTCGTCGGCGCCGATCGGATCGCGGCCAACGGCGACGTCGCCAACAAGATCGGCACTTACGGCCTGGCCATCGCCGCGCGCCATCACGGCGTGCCGGTCGTCGTGGTCGCGCCGTCGTCGACGATCGATCTGTCGTTGGCCACCGGCGCGGAGATCGCCATCGAGGAGCGCGCGCCCGACGAACTCCGGACGTTCGGCGGCACCGCGATCGCGCCGCCGGACGCGGGCGTCTTCAATCCGGCCTTCGACGTGACGCCGGCCGAGCTCATCAGCGCCGTCGTCACCGAGCGGGGCCGCTACCGGCCGTCGTGACGCTGGGCCGCGGTTTCAGGATCAGGCTCGCCACGACGGCGACGGCGCCGATGGCGGCGCAGAGCCACAACCCGGAGTGGTAGCTGGCCGCGGTGCCCGCCCCGACAACCGTTCCGGCCCAGGCGAACCCGAGCGAGCCGCCGATGCCGTAGGAGGCATTGGCGATTCCGGGCAGCGATCCCGGCTCGTCCGCGGGCGCCTGCAAGACGCCCAGCGCGCTCATCGGGGTCAGCGCGATGGCCAGCGAAAGCCCGCTGCGCGTCGGCGGCTTCGGACTGCCCAACCACGCCGTTGGCGACCATGGTGTCATCCATGGGCCGAAAAGATCGAACCATCGACTGCGACATTGGGCTGTGACCCGGGATCAGATGATCGCCTGCTCCTGCAAGCCCGCGATCCGCGCCGCGTCATAGCCCAGTTCGCCCAGTATCTCTGCGTTGTGCTCGCCGATCAGCGGCGGCGCGCTGCGGATCGTCGCAGGCGTCGCGCTCATGCCCGCCAGCGGGCTGCCGATCAGGTCGACCGATCCGGCGGCGGCCCACACATGCGGCGTCGTCGCGCGCAAGCCCCGGTGCTGCACCTGCGGATCGTCCCAGACCTCCGCCAGATCGTTATAGCGCGCGGCCGGGATCCCCACGCTATCGAACTTCGCCTGAAGCTCCTCCGTCGTGAACTGCCGGCTCCACTCGTTGATGATGTCGATCAACTCCGCGCGATTGGTCTTGGCCCGCTTCGCGTTGGTGTCGAAGCGCGGGTCGGCGTAGAGCTCGGGCTGGCCCATCAACTCCGCCATGCGCCGCCAGTGGGCGTCGCTGCCGGCCGTAATGTACGTCATGCCGTCGCGCGCATGGATGAGGTCGGCGGGGCCGCCGCCGTTGCCGCCATTGCCCAGACGCTCCGGCTGGACGCCGTTGATGAGATAGTCCTGCATGATGTGGCAGATCATCGCCACGGAACTGTCGAGCAGCGCCATGTCGATATATTGACCCTCGCCCGTGCTGTTGCGATGGTGCAGCGCGGCGAGGATCGCGATGGCGCTGTTGTGGCCGGTCACGAAATCGACCAAGCTGGGACCAGCCTTCACCGGCCCCGCGCCGGGCTGGCCTTCGGGGATGCCGGTCACGGCCATCATGCCGCCGCTCGCCTGGAACAACCCGTCGTAGCCCGCGCGCGCCGCCATCGGCCCAGTCTGGCCAAATCCGGTGATCGAGCAGTAGATGAGGCGGGGATTGATCGCCTGCAGGCTCTCATAATCCAGCCCGAACCGCTTGAGGTCGCCGACCTTGTAATTCTCGATCAGGATGTCCGCGGTCTTGACCAGGGCACGCAGGATGTCCTGCCCCTCCGGCTTGGAGTGGTCGACCGTGATCGACCGCTTGTTGCGGTTCGACGCGGTAAAGAATCCGGACTGGCGAAGGTCCTTGCCATCCTTGCCCTCGACCGAGGCAAGACCGTAAGCGCGCCCTTCGTCACCGCTGCCCGGCCGCTCCACCTTGATGACGTCAGCCCCCAGGTCGCCCAGTATCTGCGCGCTGAGCGGACCGGCGAAGACGCGGGTCATGTCGATGACCCGGATACCCTCCAGGGCAAGCTGTGTCGTGCTCATGATCTCCTGCTGCTCGTCCATTTCAAGTCGTGCTGCGCAATCATAGGTTCGCATCGAAGCGCCCGACGCTTTGCGCACCCCATCTATCGGCCGTGGTCGAGAACCGCGCGCGTGACCTCGCCCGCCTTCAGGGCCGCGATCGCCTCCTCGATCCGGTCGATCGGCCAGAGGGCTCCCCCGATCGCGCGCGTTGATCCGGCCCGATCGGATGTCGGCGATGAGGCACGGATGATCCCGGTCCGGGCGCGCGCCGCCGCCGCGCTTCTTGGCAGGTCCTGCCACAACCTTGATGGGCGCAGTCGGAGGCGTACCGGACTCGCGGCAGCACGACCGGCGGGAGTCGTTCGGGGCACGGGCGGGGTATAGGTCCCCTAGGCATAGCGGTGTAGCGGCGGGAGTGTCCTAGTCAGCGTGGAGCCGATGACGGGAATCGAACCCGCGTATTCAGCTTGGGAAGCTGATGTTCTGCCATTGAACTACATCGGCGCGGTCGCTGTGAGCTGCGCAAAGCTTTACAGCGGTGACAGTCTAGCGGCTGAGTGACAAGTCGCTACACAACTCGGCTCGAAAGCAGCCTTGAGTGCGTCTGCTGCACCTGCGAACAGTACGGTTCGCCGACCCCACGACGTAATTCCAGTTGCAGTAGCCGAACGCAGGACGCTCACGAGCGTGACGCGCTTTGGCTCGGCTGTGGCACCGGGCTCAACGGCGCGCGGACGCTGAGTTAGGACTTGTGCTTTTCCGGGCAGTATTCCGCGGTGGCAGCGAGGACGAACAGCCTGGCTTGATTCTGGTCCATCCGCAGTTTCAGCTGGTCGACCTCATCGTTTTGGCTGTACCCGGCCGACAGATCCTGGCACATCGTGCGCCCCATACTCCCGGTCTGCGACGCGTTACCCAGGTGAATGCCGTTCGACGCCAGATAGTTGGTAAATTCTGCGTCCTTGTCGTCGGCGTTGGCGACGGCTGCCGGCGCCAGCAATAGGACCATCGCGGCGCCGAGCATGCATCCGCATATCTTCTTGGTCATTTCCCCACCACCTCCAAGGCTCCACATGACGCTTCGAGCTTCCCTGGGTGGTGTAGTTCCCGTTGCCGGGGGTTTTCTGCTCGCCAGTTCCAAAGTTCAACCAAGCGTTCATCTTTCGTTTCGGCGGAGTTGTCCAAGGTGGGACGGTCGCGCAGTCGCAGCAAACCCGACCAGTCGGCCCGCCCCGATGCGCCACACAAAGCATGTGGCGAATGCCGCAATTGGCGCTGACCTGGTCAATAGCCATTCGATGTTTATTATTCCGTGATCTACCCGTAATGTGCTCGGCGTGGGTCGGCATCGGTTAGCCAAGAAGCGGCGAAAGTCGCCAGTAGTCCTGGCTGCGCTGCTCGCCCCCGCCACCATCTTCTTCGCCGCCGCCGGTGACGTCCGTCCATTACCGGCGCGCGAAGAGGCAAAGCCCGTTATCAGCGATGTCGAGCTGTGCTGCCTGCAAATCGTCACCGTGGCAGCGAATACGTCGGGCAAAGCCCCCGACACCCGGCTAGCCGCGGCGTCGAGGTACCACACGCGGTCGCGCTTCCTGCCCGTCGGGATCGCGCCGGAGCAGGGCCTGCAGGTCCGGACGATCCTGGTCGAACGGGCCATCAGCGTGGCGTTCCCGCAGATCCACCAGATTGGCGGCGTGCGACCGGATCCGCTGCCCTGGCACCCCATGGGGTTGGCCATCGACGTGATGATTCCCGACCCGGGCAGCTCCGAGGGCATCGCGCTGGGCAACGCGATCGTCGCCTACGTGATGAGGAACGCGTCGCGCTTCGGCATCCAGGACGCGATCTGGCGCGGCGTCTACTACACGCCCGGCGGAGCGCAGGCCAGCAGGCTCGGCCACTATGACCACGTCCACGTCACGACCACCGGCGGCGGCTACCCCAAGGGTGGCGAAGAGTACCTCGCGGACTGAAGCCAGGGCGACGGCCTGGTAGCAGCGGATAGGCTCAGCGGGTGCTGCTCTCCGATCGCGATCTTCGGTCCGAAATCAACTCGGGCCGCTTGGGCATCGACCCGTACGACGACACGTTGGTGCAGCCGTCCAGCATCGACGTCCGCCTCGACTGCATGTTCCGGGTGTTCAACAACACCCGCTACACCCACATCGACCCGGCGAAGCAGCAGGACGAGCTGACCAGCCTGGTGGAGCCCGTCGATGGCGAACCATTCGTGCTGCATCCCGGCGAGTTCGTGCTCGGCTCGACGCTGGAACTTTTTACCCTGCCCGACGACCTCGCGGGGCGCCTGGAGGGCAAGTCGTCGCTGGGCCGGCTGGGTCTGCTGACGCACTCGACGGCCGGCTTCATCGATCCGGGCTTCAGCGGGCACATCACCCTCGAGCTGTCTAACGTCGCGAACCTGCCGATCACCCTGTGGCCGGGGATGAAGATCGGTCAGCTGTGCATCCTGCGGTTGACGAGTCCGGCGGAGCACCCCTACGGCAGCTCCCACGTAGGGTCGAAGTATCAGGGTCAGCGGGGACCGACGCCGTCGCGCTCGTACCAGAACTTCATAAGGTCTACATAGCTAAGACAGCACTCCGCCACAGCGTATTTACGCGAAGATGTAGTGGTCCGTGGTTACCGCCCCGCTCGACCATGGTTTCGGTCGCAATACCTTTGGAGGGGGTTGTATTGGACATCGTGCTCGGCGTGTCAATGGCACCGGCGTCGATCCAGATGGTCGTCCTGGAAGGCGAAAACGGCGACGGCGCAACGGTCGAAGAGGACGAGTTTGACGTCACCGCGGCCAACGATGCGGCCACCACGAGCGCGTCCGACCAGGTAGTCGCCGCCATCCTGGGCACCCGCGAAGGCGCGGCCGACGCCGGCCTGGAGCTGTCGGCGATCGGTGTGACGTGGACCGACCAACTCGAGGCGGCCGCGTTGCGTGACGCGCTGGTCGCCCACAAGATCGAGAACGTCATGCTGGTGTCGGCGTTTCTGGCCGCGGCGGCGCTGGCCCAAAGTGTGGGCGTAGCAGTCGGTTACGAGCGCACCGCGGTGCTGTACATCGAGCCCGACACCGCAACCCTGGCCGTCGTCGAGACCTCCGACGGTTCCATCGCCGACGTCTACAAGCAACCGATCTATGCCGAGTCCTACGACGACGCCATCACCCAACTCAGCGGGATGATCGCCGGGCTGGAAAAGACGGCGCTGGCGCCCGACGGGCTGTTCGTGGTCGGCTCGGGCGTCGACATCGCCCCGATCAAGCCGGCGCTGGAGGCGGCGACTTCGCTTGACGTGAGCGCGCCGGAGGAGCCCGAGACCGCGCTGGCCCGCGGTGCGGCCCTGGCGTCGGCGAACGCGCCGTTGTTCGCGTCGTCGACCGTGGCGCTCGCCTACGCCCAAGACCCGGGCACCGGCGCCGTCGACCACTACGCCCTTCCCGAATACCTCAGCGTTGGAGGCGAACTGGGCGACGAGCTGGCCTACAGCGCGGTGCGCGACGACGACGCCGACGCGCCGACCGTCCTCATCGAGAAGCTGTTCGTCCAGGAACCAGAGCAACCGCGCCGCAGGCCGGTCCTGCTGATCGGCAGCGGCTTGGCGGTGGTCGGCATCAGCGCGGTGCTGGCGCTGGAGATCGCGCTGGCCGTCGGAATCCGCACGACGGGGACCGTGGCGTTGCGGCCCACCCCGGCCCAAAACCTCATCGTCCCAACGCAACAGGCGCCCGCGCCGGTCGAGGCGGCCCCCGCGATGCCGAAGATCAACCTGCCGCAACCAATGTCGGTGCCCAGGCCGTTGAACGCGCCCGCCCCCGCGCCATTGCCCGCGGCCCCGGCGCCGGTTGCTCCTCCGCTTCCCGCGGCCCCTCCGATCGACCCGGTGATACGGGTTCCGGTCGTGGCCCCACCCGTGGCGCCGATCCCGGTGCCGCCGGTCCGCGTGCCCATTCCCAACCCGGTTATCAGTCCGCCGGTGATCCAGGCGCCGCGCCTGCCGGTGCTCCAGCCCGTTGTGCCCCAACTGCCGGTGCACGTCCCGCAGCCGCAGTGGCCGGTGCCGGGCACCGGCGCGGTTCCACACTCGCCGCCGCACCAGCTGCCCGGGGAAAACCCGCTACCCATCCCGGGTGGCCCCGGCACCGGGCACATCCCGGAGCCGGGCACGGGCCCCGGCGGTGGACCGTTTGGCGGCCGAGGACCGTTTGGCGGTGGCGGTGGCCCCATCCACATCCCCGGCGCAGGCCCCGGCGGCGGTGAGCCCGCCGGACCCGGGCCGTTCGGTGGCGGTGGTGGACCATTTGGTGGCGGTGGCCCCATCCACATCCCCGGCGGAGGCGCCGGTGGCGGTGTGCCAGGCGGTGGTGGTCCGTTCGGTGGCGGCGGGCCGTTTGGTGGCGGCGGTCCGTTCGGCGGCGGGCACGGCGGTGGCGGTCCGATCGGTGGTGGACCGTTCGGTGGCGGCGGCGGTGGGCCATTCGGCGGCGGCGGACACGGTGGTGGCGGCTTCGGCGGGGGTGGCGGCTTCGGCGGGGGTGGCGGCTTCGGCGGGGGCGGCGGCTTCGGCGGCGGCCACAGCGGCGGCGGGCACCACTAGCCGCCGGCCGGCGTTACTCAGCGTTGCAAAACGGTCGACGCACGCCGGCTTGTGCTTAACACCCCGCGGTGGGGCGGGTACGGTCGAGATGTTGGGACAAGCCGAAAAACCGCGCCGCCCCTGGATCAGAATTTCATAATGCCCAGCTAATCCCGGATGTTCGAGGCCGCGCGCTGCTGTGGCCGTAAATCCGTGCTAGCTAAGTACTTAATTGTGCGTCGGCGCATTTCCGCCGTGGCACAGCAAACAAGCCAAGGGAGTTTCTAACCGTGGTGGGCATCGTGCTTGGCGTCTCGATGGCGCCGACGAACGTCCGCATGGTGCTGGTCGAAGGCGAAGGCGCCGACGGGGCCACCGTCGACGAGGAAAAGTTCGACGTGGGCCTGGGTGCTCCCGGCTTAAGAGATCCGGCCACGGCGCCCAACCAGGTGGTCTCCGCCATCCTCGGAACCCGCGAGGGCGCGGCCGAGGGCGGCTACCGGCTGCTCTCGACGGGAGTGACCTGGACCGATCACGTCGAGGCCGCCCAGCTGCGCGACGTCCTGGCCGCGCACAAGGTCGAGAACGTGATGCTGGTCTCGGCGTTCATGGCGGCCGCCGCGCTCACCCAGGCTGTGGGAGATGCGACCGACTACGCGCGCACCGCGCTGCTCTTCGTCGAGCCGTACACCGCGACGTTGGCGGTGGTCGACAGCGCGGACGGGTCGATCTGCGACGTGCACCGCAGGGTTCTGGCCGAGGACGAAGACGAGGCGGTGGCCGAGCTCGTCGAACTGGTCTCGGGTGCCGAGGCGCTGGAAACGCGCCCAGAGGGCGTGGTCGTCGTCGGGTCCGGCGTCGACATCCCGTTGATCAAGCCTGCGTTGCAGGCCGCGACCTCCCTTCAGCTGTCGGTGCCCGACGAACCAGAGATGGCCCTCGCGCGCGGTGCGGCGCTGGCCTCGGCCCACGCGCCGTTGTTCGCGTCGTCGACCGCGGCGCTGGCCTACGCGCTGGACCCCGCCACCGGCGAGGTCGACCCGTTGGCGCTGGCCGGCCAGTTTCCCGGATTGCTGCCCGGATACCAGCCCGAATACCGGACCGTTCCCGAGCCTCCCGACGCCAGCGGCAAGCCCAACGTCGCCTACAGCGCTGTGTCGGACGACGACGCCGATGCGCGCACCGTCATCGGCCTGGAGGAGATCACGCAGCGGCGCAAATCCATTGCGCTGGTCGGCAGCATGCTGGCAGTGGTCTTCATCAGCGCCGTTGTGCTGCTTGAGATTGCGCTCGCGATCAGCATCCGTCCGACGGTGGCGCTGCGGCCCAGCCCGAACGAAAACATCGTCGCCCCGACGCGTCCGCCGGCGCCCGCGCCGGTGCCCCAGGCCCGGCCGAAAATCTCGGAGCCCGCGCCGGTGGCCGCGCCCCATCCCATCGGCCCGCCCGCCGGCGCCCCGGTGCCCGCGGCCCCGCCGGTCCCGGTTCCCGCGCTGCCCCCGCCCGTGTTCGTTCCCGTGCCCCGCGTGCCGGTGCTCGGGCCTCCTGTGCCCCGGCTGGAAGGTGGCCGCGGCCCGTTCGGCGGCGGGCCGGCGCCCCGTGGGCCCTTCGGTGGCGGCCGCGGCCCATTCGGCGGGCATGGCTTGTTCGGCGGGCACGGGCCGTTCGGTGGACACGGTCCGTTCGGTGGGCATGGTCCCTTCGGCGGCCACGGCTTCGGTGGCTTCGGGCGCCGGTAACGGTTCGGCGCCGCCCCCTTGTCGGGCTCCGCGGCTAGGGTGGCGGACTAGGGGCGGGCAATCGGATTGTCAGCGAACCAGTTTGGAGAATGGGGGGATTGGTGGACGTCGTCCTTGGGGTGTCTTTGGCGCCCGAGACGGTCCGCATGGTGCTCGTCGAAGGTGAAGGTGCCGGCGGCGTCACCGTCGATCAGGCCGACTTTCCAATGCCGGGTGCCGCCGCAATCGATCAGGTGATCGAGGCCATCCTGGGCACCCGCGAGAGCGCGGCCGAGAGCGGCTATCGGTTGAGGTCCAGCGGGGTGACGTGGACCGATCAGTCGGCCGCCGCCGCGCTGCGAAACGCGTTGGCGGCGCGCAAGATCGAGAACGTCGTGCTGGTCTCGGCGTTCATGGCCGCGGCGGCGCTGGCTCAGGCGGTCGGCAGCGCGACCAGCTGTGCCCGCACCGCGCTGCTGTTCGTCGAGCCGGCCACGGCGACTCTCGCCGTCGTCGACACGTCGGACGGGTCGGTCGACGACGTGCAGCGCAAGCCCCTGCCCCCCGGTGACGGTGCGGTGCGGGCAGAGCTCGCCGCGCTGGTCGCCGGTGCCGAATCGATGCGCGCCCGCCCCGACGGTGTATTCGTCGTCGGCGCCGGCGTCGACATCCCGATGATCAAGCCCGCGCTGGACGCGGCGACGTCGCTGTCGGTGGCGGTCCCCGAGGAACCCGAGATGGCCCTGGCGCGAGGCGCCGCACTGGCATCGGCGAACGAGCAATTGGGAGCGCCGAGCACGGTCGAGATGCCATACGTCCAGGAACCCGCGCGCGAGCTGGCATACAGCGCCGAGGCGGAGCCCGCGCCCGGCGACGACCGGGAACACGGCGAGCGCCGCAGCCGAAAGATGCTGGCGATCCTCGGTGCCGCCGCGATGTTCGTCGTCGGCGCCGTGGCGCTGACGGTGGCGCTCGCCGTCGGCATTCGCCCCCACGTGGACCAGCGACCCGATGTCGGCAAGAACGTCGTCGCCCCGGCGACCCAGGCGGCCCCGCCACCCCAAGCCCCGCCGCCGGCTCCGCCGGCTCCCGCACCGGCCGCGCCCGCGCCGGCCGCCCCGAACCCGGGGCCAACGTCCAACCCCCTTCCCCAATGGCTGCCGCCGCTGCCCAGGGACGACGATCATGACGACCATTGGGCGTGGCTCCGCCACCACCTGGGGCATGGAATCCTGGGCCCCTAGCCCGGGTCGCCAAGGGGGCGAATCCGCGTAAAATCGGGGGACTAGGGGAATGCAGGGTGGGGACGCTGGGCGTATCGCAGTTGCTGACGCTCGCGACGACCATGTCCTCGGCCTGCGCTGGCTAGCAAACGACGATGGAGGAGCTTTGGACACCGTACTTGGCGTGTCGATGGCGCCGACGGCCGTCCGTATGGTGCTGGTCGAAGGTGAGAATGGCGACGGTGCGACCGTCGACGAGGACAATTTCGACGTTGCCGCCGACGACGATGCGGCAACCATTACCGCAGCTGACCAGGTAGTCTCGGCGATCCTGGGGACCCGCGAGGGCGCCGCCGAGGGCGGTTACCAACTGGCGTCGACGGGCGTCACGTTCACCGACCCGATCGAGGCCGCCGCGCTGCGTGATGCGCTGGCCGCCCACAAGGTCGAGAACGTGATGTTGGTCTCGGCCTTCCTTGCCGCGGCCGCGCTGGCCCAGACGGTCGGCAACCAGACGAACTATGCGCGCACGGCGCTGCTGTACATCGAGCCCGACACCGCGACCCTGGCGGTCGTCGACAGCGCGGACGGCTCGGTCACCGACGTTTACCGGCAGGCCCTGCCCAAGGACGACGACGCGGCGGTGACCCAGTTGGCCTCGATGGTCGCCGGGGCCGAGGCGCTGGAGGCGCGACCCGACGCCGTGTTCGTCGTCGGCTCCGGCATCGACATCCCGATGATCAAGCCGGCGCTGGAGGCCGCGACGACCCTTCCGCTGGCGGCGCCCGAGGAGCCGGACACCGCGCTGGCCCGGGGAGCGGCGCTGGCGTCGGCCCACGCGCCGCTGTTCGCGTCGTCCACCGCGGCGCTGGCCTACGCACAGGACCCGGGCACCGGCGCGATCGACCCGTTCGCGGTGGCCCCCGGCTACTTCGACACACCGGCCACCGCCGACGCCAACGCGCTGGCCTACAGCGCCGTCGCCGACGACTTCGACGAGGCCTACACCGGGGAGCACGCGACGCAGCTGGTCGGCGCGGGCGGCCGCGAGCGCGGCTCGTTCCGGCTGCTGGGCAGCGCACTGGCGGCGATCTTCGTCGTCGGGGTGACCGCACTCGTGGTCTCGCTGGCCGTCGCCATCCGCCCGACCGCCGGCGTACAGCCCGCCCCCGGCCACAACGTGGTCGCCCCCACCCAGGCGGCCCCCGCACCGGCCGCTCCCGCTCCGGCGCCGGCCCCCGCGGCCCCGGCCCCGGCGCCGGCACCCGAGGCGGCTCCTGCTCCGGCGCCCGCGCCGGTTCCCGAGGCTCCCGCCCCGGTTCCGGCCGCTCCGGCGCCCGCCCCGATTCCTGAGGCGCCCGCGCCGGCCCCGGTCCCGATACCGGAGGCCCCGGCGCCCGCCCCCGCGCCGCCCCCGGTGGTCGCGCCCATTCCGGTGCCGATCCCGCTGCCCATCCCGGGCATCGGCGGCCCGCGGGGAGGCGTGTTCGGCCCGCCCGGCGGCGGGTTCGGGCCTCGCGGCGGCGGCGAGGACGGGCCCCGCGGCGGTGGCGGATTCCCCGGCTTCCCCGGCGGCGGCGGCCACGGCGGCTTCGGCGGCGGCCACGGCGGCTTCGGCGGCTTCGGCGGCGGTCACCACTAGGCGTTTCACCGCCACCTGTCATCTGCCGTTTGCCTCCCGATTAGCGGCGCGATGCAGTTAGCTCATCGCGGCCACCTACACACGGTGGTATGCGATGCACCGTCTTTGGCACCGGTTACCTCGGTGCCACGCACGCAGCGGGGATGGCCGAACTGGGACACGACGTCGTCGGCGTGGACATCGACGCCGGCAAGGTGGCCAAGCTGGCCGGCGGCGACATCCCGTTCTACGAGCCGGGCCTGCGAAAGTTGTTGACCGACAACCTCGCTGCCGGACGACTGCAGTTCACCACCGACTACGAGATGGCGGCCGAGTTCGCCGACGTGCATTTCCTGGGGGTGGGCACGCCGCAGAAAAAGGGCGAATACGGCGCCGACCTCTCCCACGTCCACGCGGTCATCGACACGCTGGTGCCCCGGCTGAGGCGGCCGTCGGTGCTCATCGGCAAGTCGACGGTACCGGTGGGCACGGCGGCCGAGCTCAACCAACGCGCGGCCGCGCTGGCGCGGCGCGGGGCCGACGTCGAAATCGCCTGGAATCCGGAGTTTTTGCGCGAGGGCTACGCGGTGCACGACACCCTGCACCCGGATCGCATCGTGCTCGGCATCCAAAAGGGCTCGGCGCGCGCGGAGGCGGCGGCCCGCGAGCTGTATGGTCCGCTGCTGGACACCGGGGTGCCCTTCCTGGTGACCGATCTGCAGACCGCCGAGCTGGTCAAGGTTTCCGCCAATGCCTTTCTGGCGACCAAGATTTCGTTCATCAACGCCATTTCCGAGGTGTGCGAGGCGGCGGGCGCCGACGTCAGCGTGCTGGCCGACGCGCTGGGCTACGACCCGCGGATCGGGCGCCAATTCCTAAATGCTGGTTTGGGTTTCGGCGGCGGTTGCCTGCCCAAGGACATCCGCGCGTTCATGGCCCGCGCCGGTGAGCTGGGCGCCGACCAGGCGCTGACGTTCCTGCGCGAGGTGGACAGCATCAACATGCGCCGGCGCACCCGGATGGTCGAGCTGGCCACCACCGCGTGCGGCGGCTCGCTGCTGGGCGCCAACGTCGCCGTGCTGGGTGCGGCGTTCAAACCCGAATCCGACGACGTCCGCGACTCGCCCGCGCTCAACGTGGCCGGGCAACTCCAGCTCAACGGCGCCGCGGTCAACGTGTACGACCCAAAGGCGCTCGACAACGCGCAGCGGCTCTTCCCGACGCTGAACTACGCGGTCTCGGTCGAGGAGGCCTGCGAGCGCGCGGATGCCGTGCTGGTGCTCACCGAGTGGCGGCAGTTCGTCGACCTCGACCCGAACGACCTGGCCGACCGGGTGCGCGCCCGCGTCGTCGTCGACGGCCGCAACTGCCTCGACGCCGCCCGCTGGCAGCAGGCGGGATGGCGAGTGTTCCGGCTCGGGGCGCCGCGGACCTAGCGGCGATCTACGTCAGGCCGTTGTTCCCGGCCGAGCCGAACACGCCGCCCGCGCCGCCGGTGCCGGCGTTGCCTTCCGGCACACCGATCCCGGCGTTGCCGCCGGTACCGCCGTTGCCGACGAGCACGGCGCCCCCGCCGTTCCCGCCGTCACCGCCGCGGCCCGTGACGCCCTGGCCGCCGGGGCCGCCGTCACCCCCGTAGCCGACCAGTGCCGCGTTGCCGCCGTGGCCGCCGTTCCCGCCGGTGGTCGCACCGGCACCGCCGGCCCCGCCCGCGCCGCCGCTGCCCGAGATCCCCGCCGCGCTGCCGCCGCTGCCCCCGGCCCCGCCGGCGCCGGCGCCCCCGACCCCGCCGTTCCCGCCGCGTCCGGCGGTGCCCTGCACCGGGCCGGAGTTGCCGCCGTTACCGCCGGCGCCCCCGTTGCCGGTGAGGCCCGTGCCGCCGGCGCCGCCGTCGCCGCCGTTGCCGGAGATGCCCCTCGTGGTGCCGCCATGGCCGCCGGCGCCGCCGTTGACGGAGCCGGTGCCGCCGGCACCGCCGGAGCCCGCCGAGCCCTCGAACATGCCGCCGGCGCCGCCGGCGCCGCCGGAACCGCCATCGCCGGTGCTGCCCGTGCCGCCGGCACCCCCAGCGCCGCCGTTCCCCCATACCACCCCGGCCCCGCCGTCGCCGCCGTCACCACCGTGTCCCCCGAGGCCGGTCCCGCCGGCCCCGCCGACCCCGCCGGCACCGAGCAGGCCACCGTTCCCACCGGCCCCGCCGTTACCCCCGCTTGTTACGCCCGTGCCGCCGGCCCCTCCCGCGCCGCCGGTCGGCTGGGTCGGCCCGCCGATCCCGCCATTGCTGGCCAGGCTGAACACCCCGCCGTTCCCGCCGGCGCCGCCGTTTCCGCCGGCGCCGCTGGCCGAAAGCCCGCCCGCGCCACCGGCGCCGCCGGCGCCGAAGATCCCGCCCATCCCGCCGTTGCCGCCGTTCCCGCCGTGGACACCGGGACCGGTGGAGAACCCGCCGGCACCGCCGGCGCCGCCGGCACCGAAGAGCGCGCCGGCCCCGCCGTTGCCGCCGTTTCCGCCGAGGGTGCCCGACCAGCCCGCGCCGCCCGCGCCGGCCGCTCCCAGCAGCCCGGCGGCCCCACCGTTGCCGCCGTTGGGGTGGCTGGCCCCGCCGGAGCCGCCCGCCCCGCCGTTGCCGATCAGGATTCCGGCGTCGCCGCCGTTCTGCCCGGTTCCCGGGGCCCCGTTGGCACCGTTGCCGACCAGCGGGCGCCCGAACAGCGCCTCGGTGGGCGCATTGATGGCGTTCGTCAGGGTCTGCTGGACGTTGGCGGCCTCGGCGCCGGCGTACGAGGCCGCGCCCCCGCCCAGGGCCTGCACGAACTGGTCGTGCAACGCCGCCGCCCGGGTGGTCAGCGCGTGAAAGTCCTGCGCCTGACCGGAAAACAGCGACGCGATCGCCGCCGACACCTCGTCGGCGCCCGCGGCCGCCACCCGCGTCGTCGAGGCCGCCGCGGCCGCGTTAGCCGTACTCACTGTCGCACCGATGCGAGCCAGA
Source organism: Mycobacterium sp. NGS69 (assembly GCF_059812165.1). Taxonomy (NCBI): domain Bacteria; kingdom Bacillati; phylum Actinomycetota; class Actinomycetes; order Mycobacteriales; family Mycobacteriaceae; genus Mycobacterium; species Mycobacterium sp. NGS69. Next base: position 660,257 of record NZ_JCALCD010000003.1, on the reverse strand, counting down.
TCCGAAGCCGCCGCCCCCAGCGCCTCCGGTACCGCGATCACAAACGACATGCCCCCGCCTTCCATCAGTCGATGCCACGACGGACGTTATCGCCATCGGCGGCGTGCCGCACCGGATCAACCGTCTCGGGGCCGGCGAGTAGCCTGACCGCGTGGACTACGCCGCCGAGTTCCTCAACGAAAACCGAGCCTTCGCGGAGCTTTTCCGCGGTGTCGACGAGTCCACGCCGGTACCGACGTGCCCGGGCTGGAACGTCACCCAGCTGTTGCGCCATGTCGGGCGCGGCGATCGGTGGGCGGCGCAAATCGTGCGCGACCGGCTGCAGGAATTCCTGGATCCCCGCGCCGTCGAGGGCGGCAAGCCGCCACCGGATCCGGCCGACGCGATCTCCTGGCTGCACGGCGGCGCGCAGCGGCTGGTTGACGCCGTCGAGCTGTCGGGCGTGGAAACGCCGGTGTGGACGTTCCTCGGGACCCGCCCGGCGAACTGGTGGGTCCGGCGCCGGCTGCACGAGACGGCGGTGCACCGCGCCGACGCCGCCATCGCCACCGGCGCCGAATTCACCCTCGACGCCAACGTCGCGGCCGACGCGATAACGGAATGGCTTGAGCGCGTGGCGATTCAGGCCGGAAGCGACGGGGCGCAGCTGCCGCTCGAGACCGGCAGCACCCTGCATCTGCACGCCACCGACCCCGGGCTGGGCGACGCCGGCGAATGGACGATCGCTGTCGACGGCGGCGCGATCACCTGGTCGCACGAGCACGGCAAGGGCAGCGCGGCCCTGCGCGGCGGCGCCACCGACCTGTTGCTGGCGATCCTGCGCCGGGTCGCGCTGGCCGACACCGGTATCGAGCTGTTCGGCGACGAGACGGTGTGGCAGAACTGGCTGGACCGTACGCCGCTATAACTCAGGCGGACACGGTAGCTTGCTGACCATGAGCACATCGGAGATCGCCACCGTCCTGGCGTGGCACGACGCCCTCAATGCCGCGGACCTGGAAACCCTGGTGACCCTGTCCAGCGACGACATCGAAATCGGCGACGCCCACGGGGCCGCACAGGGTCATGCGGCGCTGCGCAGGTGGGCCGGTACCCGCGAGGGCACGGCCGAGCCCGGCCGCATGTACGTGCACGACGGCATCGTCGTCGTCGAAGAGAAGGTCCGCGCCCCAGGCGGGGAGGTCACCAACGCCGCGTCGGCGTTCCGGGTGGTCCGCGATCACGTCACGTCGGTGTTCCGGCACGAGGACTTGGCGGCGGCGCTGGAGGCGACGGAGCTCACCGAGGACGACTTCGTAAATTAGGGGGGCCAAACAGAGAGGCAGTTATGCGCGGCATCATCCTGGCCGGCGGGTCGGGCACCCGTCTTCATCCGATCACGATCGGCATCAGCAAGCAGTTGTTGCCGGTGTACGACAAGCCGATGGTGTACTACCCGCTGTCCACGCTGATGATGGCCGGCATCCGCGACATCCTGGTGATCACCACCCCGCACGACGCGGCCGGCTTCGAGCGGCTGCTCGGTGACGGTTCGCAATTCGGTATCAACCTGACCTACGTCCAGCAGCGCGAACCCGAGGGCCTGGCCCAGGCCTTCGTGCTCGGCGCCGACCACCTCGGCAACGACTCGGCCGCTTTGGTGTTGGGCGACAACATCTTCTACGGCCCCAGACTGGGCACCAGCCTGAGCCGCTTCCAAAACATAAGCGGCGGAGCGATTTTCGCCTACTGGGTGGCCAACCCGTCGGCCTACGGCGTCGTCGAGTTCAGCGACGACGGCATGGCGCTGTCGCTGGAGGAGAAGCCCGCCACCCCGAAGTCCCAGTACGCGGTGCCGGGCCTGTACTTCTACGACAACGACGTGATCGAGATCGCCAAGAACCTGAAGAAATCGGCGCGCGGCGAGTACGAGATCACCGAGGTCAACCAGATCTACCTCAACCGCGGGCGGCTGTCGGTCGAGGTGATGGCCCGCGGGACGGCATGGCTGGACACCGGCACCTTCGACTCGCTGCTGGACGCCAGCGACTACGTCCGCACGCTGGAACGGCGGCAGGGGCTGAAGGTCAGCGTCCCCGAGGAAATCGCGTGGCTGCAGGGATGGATCAGCGACGAGGAGCTGGCCGAGCGCGCCCGCACCCTGGTCAAGTCCGGTTATGGCGACTACCTGCTGGGGCTGCTGGAACAACGGCGCTGACCGGCGCCGGTTCGGGTTTCGCCAGCACGGCCGCGATCGCCGTCGTCAACGGCACCGACAGCGCCAGCGCGATGCCGCCGACCGCGGAGCGGGCGAGTTCGATGGCCACGCTCTCGCTGATTAGCACGTCGCCGAGCGAGCGGTTGGACACGCTGAACAGCAGCAGCAACGGGAGCGAGGTACCGGCGTATGCCAGCACCAGCGTGTAGACCGTGCTGGCGATGTGATCGCGGCCCACCCGGATGGCGCCCACAAAGATGGCCCGCCTGGAGCCGCCGAGGTGGGCCAGCTCGAAGACCGTCGACGCCTGCGTCACGGTCACGTCGTTGAGCACACCCAGTGACCCGATGATGAATCCGGCGAGCAGCAGCCCGCTGATCGACACGTTGCCCAGATACGCCGAGACCTGGCCGTTCTGGTCGTCCGACAAGCCGGTCAGGTGGGCCAAATCGACTGCCGCCCAAGATAATCCGGCGGCCAGCAGCAACGCCGACAGGGTGCCCAGCAGGGCGGCGCTGGTCCGCAGGCTCACTCCGTGGGCCAGGTAGATCACCGCGTAAAGGATGACGGCGGAGGCCACCAGCGCGACGGGGACGGCGGGGGCGCCGTCGCGCAGCGCCGGCAGCAGGAACACGACCAGCACCAGGAACGCGACGCCGATGCCGACCAGCGCGAGCAGCCCGCGCCAGCGGGCCACGGCGACAATCACCACCGCGAACGCGATCGCTAGGCCGACCAACGGCCAGCCGCGCTCGAAGTCGTAAAACGCATAGCTGGTGGTGCCCTGCTCGTCGACCTGCCGGACGAGCCGGATGCGGTCGCCGGCCCCGAAGTGGGGCTGGCCGGGGCCGGGGGAGGATTCCAGCAGCGTCTTGGCGCCGGCGTTCGGGCCCGAGTCGATGGCGACCAGCGTTTGGACGCATCGCCCGGCGCCGGGGGCCGCCGATTGCGGCGCGGTGGTGAGCACCTGACCCGCCGACGGGCTGCCGCAGTCACCCAGCGCGCTGGACAGCACGTGGCCCTTCTGCGTGCTCACGGCGCCGCCGGCCGCGTTCTGGAACGGCGTCGGGATGTCGACGTGCTGGCGGCTCGGCCAGAGCAGCGCCGCACCGGCGATCACGGCCACCCCGATGGCGACCAGCAGCCCGACGACGATCTTGGCGGGCAGCGGATCCAGCCCGGAGGCGCCTGACGACAGGCTGTGCGAGTGGGAGTGGGTCACCCGGTTGAGGGTAGAGGGGCGCCGACCCGGTGCCGGTCAGGCCAGCGCCTCTGCCTGCTACGGCAACCCGGGTGTCCCGTCCAGGCCGAGCAGCAGCCCGCCGGTGCCGCCCGCGCCGGCCTTGCCCGGCGTCGTCCCGGTCCCACCGTTGCCGCCGTCACCACCGTTGCCGATCCCGACCGCGTCACCGCCCTTACCGCCGTTACCGCCGGTGCCGCCCGCGGCGACGCCGATCCCGCCGTCACCGCCGTGACCGCCGTTGCCGATCAGCCCGGCCGTACCGCCGGCCCCGCCATTCCCGCCAATTATGTTGGCGGTGCCGCCGGCGCCGCCGGTCCCGCCGTCGCCGAGGAGCAAGCCCGCCTTGCCGCCGGCCCCGCCGTCCCCACCGATTGCGGCGTTGGAGGCGGCACCGCCACCGCCGCCGCTGCCGCCGGCGCCGAAGAGCATGCCGGCCTGGCCGCCGGCCCCGCCCTTCCCACCAACGGCGCTGGCGGTGCCGCCGGCGCCGCCAATGCCGCCGGCGCCGGCGAGTATGCCGGCCGCGCCGCCGGCCCCGCCATTGCCGGCGATTGCGCCACCGCCGCCGCCGGCGCCGCCGGCCCCGCCGTCGCCGAAGAGCATGCCGGCCGTGCCGCCGGTCCCGCCATCCCCGTTGATTGCGCCGCCGGCGCCGCCGGTGCCGCCGGCCCCGCCACTGCCGCCCAGTACGCCGCCGTGGCCGCCGGCCCCGCCATTCCCGTTGATGGTGCCGGCGCTGCCGCCGGCGCCCCCCACACCGCCGGCGCCGCCGGTGCCGAACAGCCCGCCGGAGCCGCCGGCCCCACCGGGACCCGCGGTGGCCTTGTCGGTGTACCCGCCGGTGCCGCCAGCGCCGGCGGTGCCGAACAGGCCCGCGGTTCCGCCCACACCGCCAGCGCCACCGTTACCCGTGGCGCCGTTGCCGCTGCCGCCGGCACCGCCGGTGCCGCCGGCGCTAAACAGTCCGCCGGCCCCGCCGGCCCCGCCGTTCCCGCCGTTGCCGGCGGCGTTGAATCCGCCGGCACCGCCGCTGCCGCCGGCCCCGAATAGCAGCCCGCCGGCCCCACCGGCCCCGCCGGTGGTGGTGCCAGGCCCGCCAGCTCCGCCCGCGCCACCGGTGCCGATCAGCCCGGCGGCACCGCCGGCGCCGCCGTTTTGGCCGACCCCTCCGGACCCGCCGTTACCGCCGCTGCCGATCAAGATCCCACCGGCTCCTCCATTGGCCCCGCTGCCCGGGGCCCCGCTGGCGCCGTTGCCGATCAGCGGGCGCCCGGTCAGCGTCAGGAAGGGCGCATTGATCGCGGTGAGAAGCGACTGGATCGGCGCGGCCGCGGCGGCTAGAGGCGAGGCGGCGGCGGCCTCAGCACCCGCATACGAGCCCGCAGCCGCGGCCAGGGCCCGCACAAACTCGTCGTGAAACGTCGCCGTCTGCGCGCTGAGCGCCTGATACCCCTGGGCGTGCCCGGAAAACAGCGCCGCGATGGCCGTCGACACCTCATCGGTGCCGGCCGCCAGCACCGCCGTGGTCTGAGCCCGGGCCGCCGCATGGGCGGCGGCCAGCGCCGATTCGATATTGGCTAAGTCCGATGCTGCCGCTGTCAGCGCCTCAGGCGCCGCGATCACAAACGACATCTGACACCTCCCAATTCGTCACGACGACGTCATGTCGGCCCGGGATCGTCGGCCATCTCGACCAATCGATATGGAGTCATGGTCTCGCTCCAGGCGCGCCGTCGTTGGGTTTCGACGAGACTTTCGCCACCCTTTTGCGACGACTCGCGGCGCCGCCTACTGCCGGTAGCCGGCCAGGAAGTTTCCCAGCCGCTCGATCGCGGCGGCGAGATCGCGCGACCACGGCAGCGTCACGATGCGCAGGTGATCCGGCGCCGGCCAATTGAACCCGGTGCCCTGGGTGACCAGGATCTTCTCGGACAACAGCAGCTCGAGCACGAGCTGCTCGTCGTCCTCGATGTCGTAGACCTCGGGATCCAGCCGGGGAAACGCGTACAGCGCGCCCTCGGGTTTGACGCAGGACACCCCGGGAATCTCGTTGAGCTTGGTCCAGGCGACGTCGCGCTGCTCGAGCAGCCGTCCCCCGGGAAGCACCAGGTCCTCGATGCTCTGGTGGCCGCCGAGGGCGACCTGGATCGCGTGCTGCGCCGGGACGTTGGGGCACAGCCGCATGTTGGCCAGCAGGCTGATCCCCTCGATGAAGCTGCTGGCGTGCTCCTTGGGCCCGGTGATCGCCAGCCAGCCGGCCCGGTAGCCGGCGACCCGGTAGGCCTTCGACAGGCCGTTGAAGGTCAGGCACAGCATGTCGGGCGCCAACGTGGCGACGTTGATGTGCTTGGCGTCGTCGTAGAGGATCTTGTCGTAGATCTCGTCGGCCAGCAGCAGCAGCTGATGCTTGCGCGCCAGGTCGACCATCTGGGTGAGGATCTCGCGGCTGTAGACGGCGCCGGTGGGGTTGTTCGGGTTGATCACGACCAGCGCCTTGGTGCGCTCGGTGATCTTGGATTCCAGGTCGGCGATGTCGGGCTGCCAGCCCTGGGTCTCGTCGCACAGGTAGTGCACGGGCGTGCCGCCGGCCAGCGAGGTCGACGCGGTCCACAGCGGGTAGTCCGGCGCCGGGATCAACACCTGATCGCCGTTGTCGAGCAGGGCCTGCAGCGTCATCGTGATGAGCTCGGAGCAGCCATTGCCCAGGTAGACGTCGTCGACGTCGAACCGGGGAAAGCCGTCGACCAGCTCGTAGCGGGTGACCACCGCGCGCCGGGCGGGCAGGATGCCCTGCGAGTCGGAGTAGCCCTGCGCGTAGGGCAGGGCCTGGATCATGTCGCGCATGATCACGTCGGGCGCCTCGAAGCCGAACGGCGCCGGGTTGCCGATGTTGAGCTTGAGGATGCGGTGTCCTTCGGCCTCCAGCCGCGCGGCGTGCTGGTGCACCGGGCCGCGGATCTCGTACAGGACGTCCTGCAGTTTCGACGACTGCGCGAAGGACCGCTGCCGATGATGGCCGGTGACGTGCGCGGGCAGCTGGTGAGTACTCACGTCACCTATGGTGCCATCGTTGTCCACCGAATTTGCTGGTCGGCATCGAATCGTTGCATGCAACACACGTTTCATGCAACATCGAGGGATGGGTAGAACCTCGACTTCGCGCGCCGCCGAGTACCGACGGCGCATGCGTGAACGCGGCTACCGCCCGGTTCAGATGTGGGTGCCGGACGTCCGGTCGGCGCAGTTCGCAGCGGAAGCAAACCGGGAAGCGTTGGCGCTGGCCGAAGCCGACCGGCACAGCGACGACATGGACTTTGTCGAGGCGATCTCGGACGATCTGACTTCACTGGACGACGACGGGTGAACCGCGGCGAGCTGTGGACCGTCTCGGGGGGCGTCTACGCGGCCAAGCCTCGTCCAGCGATCATCGTCCAGGACGACCTGTTCTCCGCGACGGAATCGGTCGTCGTCATCCCGCTGACCGCGACAACGGTCGCCGGGGTGACGGTGGCGCGAATCGCGGTCCCGACGACGACCGGCGTCGCACAGCCCAGCTTCGCCATGATCGACAAGATCACGACGGTCCGCCGCTCAAACCTCGGAACGCGGATCGGGCGCGTGTCGGCGACGCTCATGGCAGACATCGAACGGTCGCTCATGGTGTTCCTCGGCTTGGCCTCCTGAGCGAGCGGTCAACGCTTCCCGGGCGGGCGGGCGCCGCGCGCGATACCCAGGCCTTTTACGGGCGCCGCCGGCGGTGTCGCGTCGCCGTCGGGCTGCGCCGAGGGCTCCGGCTTTTGCTCCGGCTCGGCCTTGGCCTCCGGTTGCTCGGCCGGGGCTTCGGCGGTCTTGGCGGCGGGCGCGACCTTCTTGGCCCCGGGTCGCTTGGCACCGGCAGCGATGCCGAGCCCCTTCACCGGTGCGGCGGGCGCCGCGGGCGCCTCCGTCTCGCCGGTCGGTTCGGCGGGCGCCTCGGCCGCCGGCGCTGCCGCCTTGGCGGGCGCTGCTGGAGCGGCCTTCTTGGCGCCGGGTCGCTTGGCGCCGGCGGCCAGGCCGAGCCCCTTCGCGGGGGCGGCGGGCGCGGCGGGCGCCGCCGGGGCGGCCGCCTCTTCGGCGGGCGCCTCGGTTGCTTGCGCCGCGGGCGCGGCTTTCTTGGTGCCTGGCCGCTTGGCACCGCCGGCGATGCCCAACCCCTTGGCGGGCGCGGCGGGAGCCGGGGCCGCGGCCTTGGCCGGCTCCGGCTCGGCGGCCTTGGCGGGCGCGGGCTCGGCGGCCTTGGCGGGCGCGGCCGGGGCGGACGCCTTGGGTGCCGCGGCGGCCCGCTTCTCGGCCTCCTTGGCGGCCGTGCCCTTTTCGGGCAGCGTGGCCTTGTCGTACTCGATCGACCCGAGCAGCACCTGGGCCACGTCGAGCACCTCGACGCCGCTGCGGCCGGCTTCTTCCTGCCGGTCGTTGACGCCGTCGGTGACCATCACCCGGCAGAACGGGCAACCGGTGGCGATGGTGGTGGCGCCTGTCGCCAGGGCCTCGTCGACGCGTTCGTGGTTGATCCGCTTGCCGATGTGTTCTTCCATCCACATGCGCGCACCGCCCGCGCCGCAGCAGAAGCTGCGCTCGGCGTGGCGCGGCATTTCGGTGAGGGTGGCCCCGGCGGCGCCGATCAGCTCGCGCGGCGCCTCGTACACCTTGTTGTGCCGGCCCAGGTAGCAGGGGTCGTGGTAGGTGATCTCCTGGGAGACAGAGGTAACGGGCACCAGCTTCTTGTCACGGATCAGCCGGTTGAGCAGCTGCGTGTGGTGCAACACGGTGTAGTTGGAGCCCAGCTGCCGGTACTCCTTGCCCAGGGTGTTGAAGCAGTGCGGGCACGTCACGACGATCTTGCGGTCGACGGTCTCCACGCCCTCGAACAGCCCGTCCAGGGTCTCGACGGCCTGGGCGGCCAGCTGCTGGAACAGGAACTCGTTGCCGGAGCGGCGGGCGGAGTCGCCGTTGCAGGTTTCGCCCGTCCCCAGCACCAGGTACTTGACGCCGGCGACGGCCAGCAGCTCGGCGACGGCCTTGGTGGTCTTCTTCGCCTTGTCGTCGTAGGCGCCGGCGCAGCCCACCCAGAACAGGTACTCGTAGCCGTCGAAGCTGTCGACGTCCTCGCCGTAGACCGGGACGTCGAAGTCGACCTCGTCGATCCAGTTGGTCCGGTCCGAGGCGTTCTGCCCCCACGGATTGGCTTTGGTCTCAAGGTTTTTGAACAGCACCGACAGCTCGGAGGGGAACTCCGACTCCATCATCACCTGGTAGCGGCGCATGTCGACGATGTGGTCGACGTGCTCGATGTCCACCGGGCACTGCTCGACGCAGGCGCCGCACGTCACGCAGGACCACAGCACGTCGGGGTCGATGACGCCGCCCTGCTCGGCGGTGCCGACCAGCGGGCGGGTCGCCTGCTCCGGACCGGAGCCCATCACGCGGCCGAAGCCCGACTCGGGGACGTGGTGCTCCTCGGCGTGCTTCTCGCCGCTCAGGTTCTCGGCGACCCCGCCTTCCGGGGTGTTCTCGAGCGGAGTCTCCTTGTCGCCCAGGATGTATGGCGCCTTGGCCATCCAGTGGTCGCGCAGGTCCATGATGACGAGCTTGGGCGACAGCGGCTTTCCGGTGTTCCAGGCCGGGCACTGCGACTGGCAGCGCCCACACTCCGTGCAGGTGGCGAAGTCGAGCATGCCCTTCCAGGTGAAGTCTTCGATCTTGCCGCGGCCGAATTGGGCGTCGTCGGGCGGGTTTTCGAAGTCGATCGGCTTGCCGTCGGACTCGATCGGCAGCAGCGGGCCGAGCCCGTCGGGCAGGCGCTTGAAGATGACGTTGATGGGCGCCAGGAAGATGTGTAAGTGCTTGGAGTGCAACACGATCAGCAGGAAGGCCAGCATGACGCCGATGTGCAGCATCAGGGCGACGGTCTCGACGATCTCGTTGGTGTTGTGACCCAGCGGCTGCAGCAGCGAGCCCATCAAGTGGCTGAAGAAAGCGCCGCGGCCGTACGGGAATTCGTCGCCGAGCGCGTTCACCGACGCCCCGCGGAAGATGGCGTACGTCCAGATGACGTTGAAGATCATGAACAGGATCAGCCACGCGCCGCCGGTGTGCGAGCCGTAGAAGCGGGACTGGCGGCCGTACTCCTTCGGCTCGGTGCGCAGCCGGATGATCGCGAAGGTGACGATGCCGGTCAGCACGGCCAGCGCGAAGAAGTCCTGCAGGGCGCCGAGTGCATCCCAGCGGCCGATGATCGGTATGTGGAAGTTCGGCTGGAACAGCACGCCGTAGGCCTCGATGTAGACCGTCAGCAGGATGAAGAATCCCCACATCGTGAAGAAGTGCGCCAGACCGGGCAGCGACCACTTCAGCAGCTTGCGCTGGCCGAACACCTCGGAGAGTTCCGTCCAGATGCGGTCGCCGACATGGTCGGCGCGCCCGCTGGCCGGCTGCCCGGACATGATCAGCTTGTTCAGCCACAGCACCCGGCGCGCGGCGAAAGCGCCCACCACCACGGTCATGCCCAGTCCGATGATCAGTCTGATGAGCGTTTGCGTGGTCACAGAAGGTCTCCCCAATTCCTAGTTTGTTTGCCTACTGAGGCTTGCCCATAGTGACATCTGGGTGGCTTTCGGTGCGAGATAGGCTGCCCTAAGTCAGCGCTTCGCGGCGCCTGTGGCCTGCGGTTCAGCCCTCGGGGGCCAGCATCGTTCGCAGCATGGACAGCATCTCCGAGCGCGAGTCCGCGCCGAGGCGACGCCGGATCCGCGCCACATGATGCTCGACCGTCTTTGCCGAGATGAACAGTCGGCCCCCGATGTCGCGATACGGCATGCCCAACAGGAGAAGTTCGGCGACTTCGCGTTCGCGCTGAGACAGGGCCGAGCCCGACGGCGGGTGGTGTGGCGCGGAACGGCCAGCGTCCTCCGGCTCCGCGACGACGGGAGCCTCCCCGATCCCGCTGCCCACCTTGAGGTCTCGGGCCAGTTGCAGCATGGCACCGGACACCCGCCCGTCGGGTGCCTGCAGGGCGGCCTGACCGGCGAGCCGGGTGGCGTCGGAGGTCAGCCCGACGCTCGACAACGCTCGAGCCGCGGCGGTGACCTCGTCGACGTCGACCTGATCGGCGAGCACCCGCAGCCAGGTGCGGCCGGCCGCGGACAGCGCGCGTGCCATGGTGCTCTCGCCGGCGGCGGCGCCGAGGGCCTGCCCGTGCGGCGCGACCAGCTCCGGTGAGTTGGCGAGGATTCCCGCGTGCACACCGGCCCAATGCAGGGGCGCGGACCACAACGCCGGGTTGCCCAGGGCGTCGAGCAGCCCGAACGCCTGATCCAGGGGATGCCGCAGCCGTTCGACCTGTCGCATCCGGGCTGCCGCCACCCACAATTCCCCCAGCGGCAGCAGCGCGAACAGGTCGACCGAGTACTCCGCGAGCACCTCCATGGCCTCATACCAATGTTTTTGCAGCGCACCCGCGTCGCCGCTGCGCCGCGCGATCGCGGTCTGCAATGCCGCCGCCCACAGCGCGTCGCGCCGATGCAACCCGGCCGCGTCCTCGCCCGCCGCCGGCAGCTGCCCGTCCTGCATCTTGAGCCAGCCCGACAGCAACGCGTGCCGATGCCCGAACAGCGCGTCGCCCTCGGCGCGGGCGATGACGCTGCGGGCGCGCACCGGATCGCCGCCGTGGATGGCGGCCAGCGCGACGAGCGCGGCGGGGCTGTCGGGCATCACCTCGGTCGGTGGTTGTCCGGCGGGAAACGCCTGGCCGAGCTGCGCGATCGCCACCGGATACGGGCGATCCATGGTCGCCAGCAGCCCTTCGGCGAGACCGCGCGCGCTGCGTGCGGCCATGGTCGGCGGGCCGGTGTCGTTGGGGCGTAGGGCGGCGCGCGCTGCGGCGAGATCACCCGTCGCGATGTGCACGAGCGCCGCGGCGCCGCCGACGACGGCGTCGGGCTGCGGGCCAAGCCAGGCGAACAGTTCGGCCGCCTGGCTCGCCTTGCCGTCATGGACGGCGATGCTGGCGGCGATGCGCACCGCCGCCGCGCGTTCGGCGGGATCCGGCGAGGCGAGCAGGCCGTCGGCCAGCGCCGCCGCCGACGCGCAGTCTCCGGTGCGGGCCAGCGCGCCGGCGATTCGCGGCGCGACGCCGTCGGCACCGGCGGCCGCCGCCGCGCGGTACAGCCTTGCGGCGCCGACGGGATCCGCCGGCGCGGCTTCGGCCTGCCGAACGAGCATGGCCGCCAACCGGTCGTCGGTGAGGCCGTGTTCGGCGAGTTGGAGTGCGAGGGCCGCCGACACCGTCGACATGTCCAATTGCGTACGCACGAGCGAGGTTTCGACCTCACGGTGGTGCGTGTTGCCGACGAGCTGGGCGACCGCGCCGTGAACCAGCTGCCGGAATCCCGGGTCGTGTGAGGGTTCGACGAGCCCGCTCGCCCGCGCCCGATCGACGAGTTGGTTTGCCTGTGTCATCGAAATCCCCAGTGCCGCGGCCACATCCGCAGCCCCGAAGCCGGGGGTCAGCGACGTGATGAGGAGGGTGTCCAGGGTGAGCTCGTCGAGTCGGCGCAACCGGTCGATCAGCGCATACGTGGCCGCCTGTGCTGGGGCCCGCGCCCCGTCGGTGACCGCGCGCACCAGGAAGGGGATTCCGGCGGTGCACTCCAGCAGGTGCTCGGCGACGGGCAGTGGGCCGAGGGATATGTGTCGTCCGTCCCGTTCGATGGCCAGGGCCACGTCCCGCAGCCGGTCCCACGGCTCGGCGGCCACCACAACCGTCGCGTCGTCGGCCAACCGCTCGAGGAGGGTCTGCCGCTCGGCGTCGGTCAGCAAGTGGGCATCGTCGACAACCAGCGTCGCGTCCGGCGGGTCGCCGGCGCGCGGTGGGCGCGCCAGCACCGTGAGCCCGGTATCCCGCAGTTTGCGGCGGACGGCGGCAAGAGCAGTGCTCTTGCCCGTGCCGATGCCGCCGCTGATCAGGAGCTTCACCGGCGTCGTCGCGGCGTCGGCGAGGACCCGAAGCGCGTCGCGCACCTCCGGTGGGACGTCCACGGGGGACTCGCTCATCGCGCCGGCCCCCTTCCATCCGATCCCGCATTTCCCCTAACGACGCACCCCCTAATACTGCCCTACGGGAGGCGGGTTTCGCACCGATCACCGCGGGGGCCGCGGCCGATACGCTCTTGGTATCCGGCCGGAAGGCCCGGCAGAAGGACTCACCGCGGCAGGGAGGTGCGCCATGGCAAACTCGTTGCTCGACTTCGTGATCTCGCTGGTGCGCGATCCCGACGCCGCGGCGCGCTACAGCGCCAACCCGGCGCAGGCGATCGCAGACGCGCATCTTACGGGTGTGACCAGTGCGGATGTCAACAATCTGATCCCGGTGGTGTCCGACTCGGTGTCGATGGCCCAGCCCGCCGGTTCCCTTTCGGGAGCGCCGATCGCCGAGCACGGCAACGTTTGGGCAAGCGGCGCCGCCGCGGCCGCGCTCGATGCGTTCACGCCGCACGCCCCCGCCGCGGTCGTCCAGCCGCACGGTCCTGCGGGCGGCGTGATCACCCAACCGGCGACGCCCGCAGTGCCCGAGGCCCCCACCGATCCACATCCGGTCGGTCTCGACCCGCACGAGCCATCGGTGCTGCTCACCGGCCTGGAAACGCCCGGCAATACGGTCGATCACGGGCTGTTCCCGGCCGACGACGTGAGCGCCTGGGACCACCCCGCCGCCCACCCGCATCCCGGCGACCCCGACCATCACGGCTTCGGGATCCACGGCTGATTCACGCCTCGTTGTCGGCGGGCCGAGAATCAGCCGATGCAATCCATTGACGTGCACAAATGCGGCGCAACAGACGCCTTGGGCGTGGGCCGTTGCGTGAGCAACGGATCCCCCTAATCCCCTAATGGGGGGACCGCCTCGATCCCTATGGGTGCTCGCGCGGCTGGGGGATCGGGCCCCGATTCCGCGCCGGTCGGAAATCCATAGCGTGTATATCGAAACGCCGGTCGGCCGGCGAAGTCTTCGAGATCGAGGGGAATCGACATGGACGCGCTGATCCGGTACATCCTGGGGCTGTTCACCAGTCCCGACGCGGCCCAAGCCTTTCTTGACGGCCCACAACAGGCAATGACCCTGGCGGGCATCAACGCGACACCTCAGCAGTTCGCGATGGCCGCGGCCAGCGCGATGCCCGGTGTGGACCTCGGCGGCGATCCGGTCGGTGGCTTGCAGCAAGTCCTGACCGACCAGTACGCCTACGCGCCGGCCTACGGGGGATATGAGCCCTACGGCGGCTATGCGCCGAGCCTGGTTTCTGCGGTTGCCGACGACGGCGCCGCACTCGTGGGCGACGCCGTTGCCCCCGCCGTGTACGGCGCCGACGCTGCCCTGGTCGACGGCGGCTCCGTCGTGGGCGGCTTGGGCGCAGGGCTGGTCGACGCCTTCGACGCTGGGCTGTGGAACGCCGCCGACGCCGGGTTCGTCGGCTCCGGGGGCGGGTTCGGTTGGCAGCCCGGCTGGGGCGGATTCGGACCCGGCACCGGTGAGCTCGGCGGCGGCTTCGGACCCGGCTGGGGTGCCTTCCAACCCGGTTGGGGTGACTTCGGGCCTCGTTGGGGTGAGTTCCGGCACGGTTGGGGCGGCCCCCACGCCGGTTGGGGTGAGCCGGGGCCCGGTTGGGGCGGTCCCCACCCTGGTTGGGGTGAGCCCGGACCGGGCTGGGGGACCGGAGGCGAACCGGGTTGGGGTGGATTCGGACCCGGTGGCCTCGTCGGCGAGCAGCTCGGCGGCGGGTTCGGTGCAGGGATCGGCGCCGAGGTCAGCGCCGGCCTGAATCTTGGTTTCGGTGTTGGCGGTGGAGCGGGCTTGGGCGCCGAGATCGGTGCTGGCTTGGGCCTTGGCTTTGGGGCCGGTGTGGGCGGTCAGACCGGGTTTGCGTTGGGCGGCCAGGCGAGTGTGGGTGCTCAGATCGGTGCAGGCTTGGGTCTTGGGATCGGGGCTGGTCTGGGTGCTCAGACCGGTATCGGTTTGGGCGGCCAGGCGGGCTTCGGGGGCGGCTTGGGACTCGGCGCTGGGGCCGGTGTGGGCGTCGGGGGCGGTTTTGGCCTCGGCGGTGTCGCGGGCCTCGGGGCTGAGGCGGGACTCGGCTCTCGCGCCGGTCTCGGCGGCGGTGTCGCACTTGCGGGCCAGGCTGGACTTGGTGGTGAAGCCGGCGTTGGCGGCGGCGTCGGATTGGGCGCTACCGCTGGCCTGCGTGGCGGTGTAGGTCTCGCCAGCGAAGCCGGCTTCGGTGGTGGTGCTGGTCTTGCTGGGGGTGCCGGGCTTGGCGGTGAGGTGGGTCTCGGCGGTGCAGCCGGACTAAACGGCGCTGCTGGCCTTGGCGGTGCGGCCGGGCTGAGCGGCGGCGCTGGGTTGGCTGGTGGAGCCGGGTTTGGCGGTGGTGCCGGGTTGGCTGGGAACGCTGGTTTGGCTGGCGGTGCCGGGTTGGCTGGGAACGCTGGTTTGGTTGGCGGTGCCGGTCTTGCTGGTGGTGCCGGGCTCAGTGGTGGTGCCGGGTTGGCTGGCAACGCTGGTTTGGCTGGCAACGCTGGTTTGGCTGGCAACGCTGGTTTGGCTGGTGGCGCCGGTCTCGGCGCTCAAGCGGGGGTCGGTGGCCAGGCAGCAGGTGGGGTCGGCGGCCGGGCCGCCGCAGGATTCGGTGCTAGCGGCCAGGCGGGTGGCGGCTTCGCCGGTGGCGCCGGTGGCCAAGCAGGTGTTGGCCTCGGCGGACAAGCGGGCGGTGGCTTCGGTGTGGGCGCCGGAGGCCAGGCTGGTTTGGGCGCGGATGCCGGGCTCGGTGGCCAGGCCGCACTCGCCGGCCAAGGTGGCCTTGGTGCCGGCGGCGCGTTCGGCGCGGGTGGCCAGGCGGGTGGCGGCTTTGGCGGTGCTGCCGCCGGCGGGCTCGGCGGCCAGGCCGGTCTTGCGGGCCAGGCGGGTCTCGCCAGCCAAGCCGGTCTTGCGGGTCAGGCGGGTCTTGCGGGTCAGGCGGGTCTTGCGGGTCAGGCGGGTCTCGCCAGCCAAGCCGGTCTTGCGGGCCAAGCGGGTCTTGTCGGCCAGGCCGGTCTCGCCAGCCAAGCTAGTCTCGCCAGCCAAGCCAGTCTCGCGAGCCAGGCGGGTCTTGCGGGGCAAGCGGGTCTTAGCGGCCAGGCCGGTCTTGCAGCCGGCGGGGGGCTGGCCGGTGCCGGCAACGTTGGCGCCAACGTCGCGCTCGTCGGCGGCGCGACTGGTCAAGCGGGATTGATTGCCAGCGAAGGTGCCGCGCTGAATGGTGCTGCGACACCGCATGTTTCGGGTCCGCTGGCCGGCGTCGGGGTCGGCGGTCAGGCGGGCGCCAGCGCGGCGGGCGGCGCTGGATTGGGCATCGGCGCTGAGCGCAGCAGCGCCATCATGAGCGGCGACAGCGCCGCGCTGGGCAGCCACCCGACTCCCCAGGCGGCGGCTCCCGCCATCGCCGGTGGGGCGGGCTTGGGCGGACACGCCGGCGCCGGCGCCGTGGCGCCCGGAATCGCCGACGGGCCCGCCGCCGCTGCCGGCGGCACGGTGACTGGTGGTGGCGTCTTGGCCGGTGGCCCCGGCGGCGCCGGCCACGGTCAGATCCTCGGCCAGGAAGGTGCGACGCTCGGCGGTGGCGGTCCCCTCAATGCCGGCGGCGTCCCGGCCCAGCACGCCCCGGTCGCCCCTACCGCGCAAGGCCCGGCCATTCAGGGCGGTGGCACGGTCGGCGGCCATGCGACGCCTCCATCGAACCCCGGCTCGGTGATCCAGAGCCCGGGCGCCGGTGATCCGGTCAACCACGGCGGCACCGGCTCCCCGGTCATCCAGCAGCCGGCGCAGGCGCCGGCTCACACACCGGTCATCCAGCAGCCCGCGCAGCAGCCGGCTCACACGCCCGTCATCCAGCAGCCGCCCCACTCGCCGGCCCCGGTCGACCATGCGCCCGCGCCAGTCCAGCACGCACCGGCCCCGGTCCAGCACGCACCGGCGCCGGTCCAGCACGCGCCGGCACCCGTCGAGCACTCGCCGGCCCCTGCGCCGCACAGCCCGTCGGTGTTCCAGGGCACGCCGCACGACCCGGCACCGGTGCACGCTCCGGCGCCGGTCCCGCACCCGGCGCCGTCGGCGCATCCGGTCGGGCCACACGGGTAACACTGCGGGACAAAGGGCGACGGCGGGGACCTTGTTTGGTCCCCGCCGCCGCTTCACGCATACCGTGATCTCAGTGCATCGCAGCGAGAAAGTGGGGCAACACGGGTGACCCAACCGGATGACCCTCGGCGGGTCGGCGTCATCGTCGAATTGATCGACCACACCGCCGCCATCGCCGAGCTCAACAATCGCGGTGACCTCGTGCAGCGGCTCACCCGGGCCCGGGAGCGCATCCTCGATCCGCAGATCCGTGTGGTGATCGCGGGTCAGCTCAAACAGGGCAAGAGCCAACTGCTCAACTCGCTGCTGAATCTGCCGGTGGCCCGAGTCGGCGACGACGAGGCCACCGTGGTGATCACCGTCGTCGGCTATGGCGAGCCGCCGTCGGCGCGGCTGGTTGTCGCCGCGGGTCCCAACGGCGAGCCCGCACGCATCGAGATTTCGGTCGACGACCTCAACACCAACCTGCGCCGCGCGCCGCAGGCCGGCGGCCGCGAAGTGCTGCGCGTCGAGATCGGGGCGCCCAGCCCGCTGCTGCAGGGCGGGCTTGCCTTCGTCGACACCCCCGGCGTGGGCGGCCACGGGCAGCCGCACCTGTCGGCGACGCTCGGGTTGCTGCCGGACGCCGACGCCCTGTTCATGGTCAGCGACACCAGTCAGGAATTGACCGAACCGGAAATGCGGTTCATCCGCCAGGCGTATCAGATCTGCCCGGTCGCGGTGCTGGTGGCGACCAAGACGGACCTCTACCCGCACTGGCGCGACATCGTCAACGTCAACGCGGCGCACCTGCAGCGCGCGGGGGTGCCGATCCCGATCCTGCCGGTCTCGTCCCTGTTGCGCAGTCACGCCGTCACGCTCAACGACAAGGAACTCAACGACGAATCCAACTTCCCGTCGATCGTCAAGTTCCTCAGCGAAAAAGTGCTCTCCCGCCAGACCGATCGCGTCCGAGATCAGATCTTGTCCGAGATTCGTTCGGCCGCTCAGCATCTGGCGATGTCGGTCGGGTCGGAGCTGACCGTCATCGACGACCCGGACCTGCGCGACCGCCTCGCCGACGACCTCGAGCGGCGCAAGTGGGAGGCCCAGAACGCCCTGAACCAGTCGGCGATGTGGCAGCAGGTGCTCAACGACGGATTTACCGACCTGTTCGCCGATGCCGATCACGACATGCGGGCGCGCTTCCGCGCGATCACCGAAGACATTGAGCGCCAGATCGATTCGTGCGACCCGACGCGGCATTGGGCCGAAATCGGCAGCGACGTGGAGGAGGCGGTCGCCACCGCAGTCGGGGACAACTTCGTGTGGGCATACCGGCGGGCCGAGGCGTTGGCCGAGAACGTGGCGCGCTCGTTCGCCGATGCGGGCCTGGACTCGGTCATGTCGCCGGAGCTGACGGGACGCCTGATGGGCGGCGACTTCGGCCGGCTCAAGTCGCTGGCGGAGCTGGAATCCAAGCCGGCCGGGAAGGGACAGAAGGTCGTCACCGGATTGCGGGGCTCCTACGGCGGTGTGGTGATGATCGGCATGCTGTCGTCGGTTGCCGGGCTGGGCCTGTTCAACCCGCTGTCCGTGGGAGCAGGGCTGCTGCTTGGCCGCATGGCGTACAAGGAGGACAAGGAACACCGGCTGTTGCGGGCGCGCGCCGAGGCCAAGACGAACGTGCGCCGCTTCGTCGACGACGTATCTTTCGTGGTGGGCAAGGAATCTCGCGATCGACTCATGGCGATCCAGCGCACGCTGCGCGACCACTACCGCGACATCGCCAACGAGGTCACCCGCTCGATCAACGAATCGCTGCAAGCCACGATCACCGCAGCGCACATCGAAGAAGCCGAGCGCGACACCCAGATTCGTGAGCTGGAGCGGCAGTTGAACATCCTCGAGCAGGTGATCGACAACGTGGGCAAGCTGACACCGCCGATGGCCGTGGGACGTTCGTGAGCACGAGCGATCAGGTCCGCGCGATCCTCGGCGGAACAATCCAGGCCTACCGGGCCGAACCGGAGTATCGCCAACGTCCCGACGTCTTCTACGAATTGGAGCGCATCGGCGCGCGCCTGAACGAGCCCATCCGCATCGCGCTGGCCGGCACGCTCAAGGCCGGAAAGTCGACTCTGGTAAACGCTTTGGTGGGAGAGGACATCGCCCCGACGGACGCCACGGAGGCCACCCGGATCGTGACGTGGTTCCGGCACGGCCCGACCCCGAAGGTCACCGCCAACCATTGGGGCGGGCGGCGCGCAAACGTTCCGATCAACCGCAGTGCGGGCCTGACCTTCGACTTCGCGGCGCTCAACCCCGCGGACGTGGTCGACCTGGACGTCGAATGGCCCGCGGAAGAATTGACCGACACCACCATCGTCGACACCCCGGGGACGTCGTCGCTGACGCGTGAGGCCTCCGAGCGAACGCTGCAGCTGTTGATACCGCCCGACGGGGTGCCACGGGTGGACGCGGTGGTGTTCCTGTTGCGCACCCTCAACGCGGCGGACGTTGCGCTGCTCAAGCAGATCGGTCGACTCGTCGGCGGCTCGGCCGGGGCGCTCGGCATCATCGGCGTCGCGTCGCGGGCCGACGAGATCGGCGCCGGCCGCATCGACGCGATGCTGTCGGCGGCCGACGTGGCCAAACGGTTCACCCGCGAGATGAATGAGACCGGCATCTGCCAGGCGGTGGTTCCGGTGTCCGGCCTGCTCGCGCTGACGGCACGCACGTTGCGCCAGAGCGAGTTCGCGGCGCTGCGCAAGCTCGCGGGAGTCGATAGCGCCACGCTCAGCAAGGCCATGCTGAGCGCGGACCGATTCGTGCGGGCCGACAGCCAGTTGCCCGTCGATGCGGCCACCCGCGCTCAGTTGTTGGAGCGGTTCGGCATGTTCGGCATCCGTATTTCGATCGCCGTGCTGGCCGCCGGGGTCACCGACGCGGCGGGGCTGGCCGACGAACTGCTGGAGCGCAGCGGGCTGGTCGCGCTGCGGCGCGTCATCGACCAACAATTCGCGCAACGCTCCGACATGCTCAAGGCCCACACCGCCCTGGTGTCACTGCGCCGATTCGTCCAGGCCTTTCCGATCGTGGCGACGCCCTACGTCATCGCCGACATCGACCCCTTGCTGGCAGACACCCACGCCTTCGAGGAACTTCGCCTGCTGAGCCAATTGCATTCACGTCCAACGACATTGAACGACGACGAGCTCGCTTCGCTGCGCCGCATCATTGGCGGGTGGGGCACGGACCCGGCCAGCAGGTTGGGCCTACCCCCCGAGGACCTGCACGGCCCGGAGGGCCCGCGGGCCGCCTTCGCCGCGGCCCAACGCTGGCGCCGCCGCGCCGAGCACCCCCTCAACGACACGTTCACCACGCAGGCGTGCCGCGCCGGTGTGCGCAGCGCCGAGGCGATGGTGGCGGATTTCGCCGCGCGCGGTTACGACGCGTCCAATGCCCAACCGGGCTAACGCCCGAACGGCGGTTGCGGCAGGGGCAGCGGCAGCGGCAGCGGCCGTTGCCGGGTCGTCGTCGGGGCCGCGGTGGTGGTCGCCTGCGATGTCGTGGTCGGCTGGGCGCTCGTGGTGGTCGGCGCCGTCGTCGTTGTGCTGGGCGGCGGGCTGCTGGTCGTGGTCGTGGTCGTGGTCGTGGTCGTCGGCGGCTGGGTCGTCGTCGACGACGACGGCGCGGGCGGCGGCGGGAGCACCGTCACGGTGGTGGTGCCGTTGGGCTCCGTGATCGTCTCCGTTTGCGACGTCTGCGGCGGTGCCGGTTCGGTGGGCGGGGTGTTGTTGGTCGGAGTGGTTTTCGGGTGGCCCAGGGTCAGCGCCAACACCACCGCGAGCAGCACGGCCGCGGCCGCGCCGACGACGCTCAACACCAGCGCGGTGCGCTTGTACCACGGCAGCGTCGCGGTCGCGGCGGCCGCGCGGCGGCTGTCGGCGTCGCCCAATTCCGTTGGCTCCCGGCCGTATTCGCCGGTCATGTCGGGACCGACATAAGGCACCGGCTCGGCGGAGTCGTCGGCGTCCGCCGACCACGCCAGGGCGGGGCCGCCGTCGACGACCTTGGCGGTCTCGACCAGTTCGGTCGGGTTTTCGACGACGGGACTCGCGGCGGTCGCGAGGCCCGCCGCGGCCTGCTGCTGGCCCAGGACCGCGGCACCGACGGCGGCGGCGAACGCGGGCTGCGGCGCGGTGTGGATGGGCACCCGCAGGCGGTCCGACAGGCGCGCGGCGATCAGCGGGATGCCGGCGCCCCCACCGACGGCCGCGACGGCCGCCAGGTTGGATCGTTGAATCCCGTTGCGCTGCAACGTGTCTTCCACGGTGCTGACGAATCCGTCCAGCGGTTGCGAGATGAGCTGTTCGAGTTCGGCGCGGGAAAGGCGGACGTCGCCGGCGGAGGTGGTGGTGGTGCTCGACAGCTGCTCCTTGGCGCGGCGGCATTCGGCGAGCTGGCGCGCCTGCGCGCCGATGCGCGCGGTGGCGGCCAGGTCGGTGCTGGTGGCGTCGGAGCCGCCCGAGCGCACGTAGTCGAGGATGAGCTGATCGATCCCGTCGCCGGAGAAGTCGGTGTAGCGCACCGACGCACCGATCTGCGCAAGGGCCGACCCCGCGTTGATCAACGTGACGCTGGTGCCGCTGGCGCCGAAATCGCACACCGCGACGACGCCAGCCGGGAACCCCGGGTGGGCACGCAGCGTCGCCAGCGCGGCGGTGGCGTCGGGGATCAAGGCCGGTGCCACACCGCCGCGGGTCAGGTCCGGCTGGGCGAAGAACTCGTCGCGCAGCGCGTTGGTCTGCGCCTCGGACCAGTACGCGGGCACCGCGACGGTGACGGGCGTGCCGTAGCCGACCGTGCGCGCCATGGCTTCGATCGCCTCGACCGTCAGCACCTCGCCGAGGTACTTCGTCCCGTCGGCCGCCACCAGCGGAGCCCGGTCCCCGACCCGCTCGACGAAGCCGCGCAGCACCAGCCCGGATTCGGACAGGTTCGGGTTTTCCTCGGGCAGGCCGATTTCGGTGGGCCGGTTCTCGAACAGCGTCAAGACCGAACTGCGGACCACCGGGGCGCCGCCCGAACGGACCGCGACCAGGTTGGCCGCGCCGATCGACAGCCCGAGCGCCTCGCTCACGACGCGGACTTCACTGGGAGAGGCCCGGCGGCAGCGTGACCACCGGCCCGTCGGGAATGGTGATCACCGACGGCAGCTGGGGCATGTGGTGCCGATGCGTCGGCTGTTGCTGGGTCGGCTGGTGGGTGGGCTGCTGGGTCGGCTGTTGCGCCGGCGGCTCGCCGGCGCTGCTGCTGGGCGGCGGCGCCGACGATTCGGTGGTCGTCGGCGTCATCGTCGTCGTGGTGGTCGTCGTCGCGGTGGTGCTGCCCGTGGTGCTCGGGCTGGGGCTGGGGCCCTGGCCGCCCTGGATCAGCTCCATGAGCCCGTAGACGATCAGCGCGAGCAGGATCAGGACCGCGACAATCCAGGCGATGATCCCGACGGGTTTCCGGTACCACGGGGTGGGCTCGGGCTCCTGTTCGAAGGGATCGAGCGCCTCGGGTTGCTCCGGCTGGTCGGGCGGCGGTTCACCCGCCGCCGGGGGCCCGCCCAGGGCGCCGTAGTTCGCATACTGCGTGCGCCGGTTGTGGAAGTCGTCCGGTGGGCCGTTGGATGCCACGGCACCGATGGTACTGACACCGCTTTCGGGCCAGCTCAGGCGCGCGGGCGAGACGGCGTTCGCCGGTGTTCAGTCGGCTCCGGCGGGCGCGGTCACCGAAGCCCGCGTTCCGTCGCCCGTTGTCGACGTGATCCTCATCGATCCGCCCATCGCGTCGATGCGGACCGCGAGCGAGGCAAGTCCGATGTGCCCGTCGGCTACGCATCGATCCAGGATGGCCGGATCGAAGCCGATTCCGTCGTCCACGACGCTCAGCGTTATGGCGTCGCCCGCCCGGGCGAGGCGAACCTTTACGGTGCTCGCCTGCGCGTGCTTGTTGACGTTGGCGAGCAGTTCGCGTGCCGCCCGGTAAAGCAGGGACTGCGACCGTGGCCGGCCGACCTCTTCGAGATCGGCTTCGATGGCGAAGTTCCCGCGGTGCTCGTAGGAGCGAATCAGCTCACGCAGCGCGGCGGTGAGGCCCACTTCGGTGAGCACCTGCGGATGCAGCGCGGTGACGGTGCCGCGCAGCTGGGTCGCCGTGTCCTGCACCGCCCGGTAGGCGGCCTCCAGCCCCGCATCGGTGTACCGCTCGCGGGCTTCCTCGAGTTCGAGGCGCGCCGCCAGCAGATCTTGCAGCGGTCCGTCGTGCAGGTGCTCGGCCAGTGCTCGGGCGTTGCGCTCGTCGGCGCGCATCGACTCCGTGACAAGTGTGCGGCGCATCTCAAGCAGTGCTGCCACCCGAGCCGCGGCGCGAGTCAGGAAATAGCACAAGGCGGTCATCGCGGCCGCCAACCACAACAGCAAACCGAAATGGGTGTACACCACGCTGGGGAGTTCGACGCTGTCGTCACGCTTGGAGTAGACGATCCACACACCGAGATACCCGACGGCGGTGGCGATTCCAACCGTGGCCGCCAGCGCGGGCCGATCCTGGAATGCCACCGAAATGGGCAGCAGAAAGAACACCGGTAGCAACGCCACGGTGGCTCCACCCGAAACCACGCACAGCGCCACCACGGTCAGCACGTCGATGCCCGTCGACACCCAGCCGGCCCACGGTGGCACCGGTCCGCGCAGCACCACCACTACCCACACCAGCGCGGCCACGCTGTAGGCGCCGAGGATTACCGCGTAAGCCAGCGGCAACCAGTGCTCGACCTCCCACACGGAGACCAACAGGACGATCAAACCGATCAGCGGCAAGCGCAGAAACGCCGACAAGCGGACGGGCTCGGCCGCAACGAAGTCGACCAGATGAGCCAGTGAGCGGCCCATGTTATTCCAGCAACCCGCGCCGCATCGCAGCCGCGACGGCCGCGGCGCGATCACTGACGCCGAGTTTCTCGTACAGGCGCTGGACGTGGGTCTTGACCGTGGACGGCGCCAGATACAGCTCCGCGGCGATCGCGGGAATGCTGAGGCCCTGGGCGATGAAATTCAGCACCTCGCGCTCGCGTGGGCTAAGCGCCGGGGCCTGGGCTTCGCCGCGGCGGCGGATCTCCCCGGCCAGACCGGCGGCAAGCGCCGCGGGCACGACATCTCGGCCGTCGGCGCAGTCGAGCACGCCCTTCACGATCTCGGTTTTCGTCGATTCTTTGGGCAGGAATCCCGCGGCCCCCTCTGCCAGGGCCTGGAAGACGATCGCCGACTCGTCGTGCGCCGACAACAGCAGCACCCGGGTGGGTAGCTCGTCGCCCCGTACCGCGGCCGCTACCTTCGCACCGTCCATCCCGGGCATCCGGTAGTCCAGCAGCGCGACGTCCGGACGATGCGTCTTGATCAGGTCCAAGGCGGCGATACCGTCGTCGGCCTCGGCCACCACGTCCACTTCGCCGCTCGACGTCAGTGCGCGCACCACGCCGTCGCGGAACAGCGGGTGATCGTCGCCCACGACCACACGCACTTTCCCGGTCGTTGCCCGGCCGACCATGCCGCCCAGTGTCACACACGGGTTGCCGCGGTTTCCCCCAATCGGGGGACGCGCGATTCATCCCACGCGCCGACCCGTCGGCGGACAGACATCGCTGAACCGGCCCGGGATAGTCATTGCGGGGGTGGAACCGACAGAAGGATCCACGTGTCCAACATCAGGGATGTAACCATCGCCTCTGTCGCAGGGGTGTCCGACGCCCGGCTCGAATGGGTGTCGAAGGCGCTGTGCCGCACCACCGATCCCGACGAGCTCTTCGTTCGCGGGGCGGCGCAACGCAAAGCGGCCGCCATTTGCCGGCACTGCCCGGTTGCCGCCGAGTGCCTCGCCGACGCGCTCGATAACCACATGGAGTTCGGCGTGTGGGGCGGCATGACCGAGCGCCAGCGGCGGGCGTTGCTCAGGCAGCACCCGGAGGTGGGCTCCTGGTCGGAGTTCCTCGCTCGGCGTAAGCGCCGCAGGACGGGCTAGGCGACCAGGCCGAGTTCCTGGTCGATCTGCGCCCAGTACTGCGGACCATCCAGGGTGAGGATGATCCAGTCGTGAATCTGGCCGTTGGCCAGCACGAAGTTGAACGGGGCGTTGGCCAGGGTGGCGTTGTGCTGCAGGACAAGCACGTCGGGGGACAGCGAATCCAGGTTGCCGGTGTAGACATACGTCGGCGGGAGCCCGGTGAGGTTCCCGTACAGCGGGCTCACCATGGGGTTGGTCGTAGAAAGGCCGCCCGCCCACTCCTTGCCGATCTGTATCCCGGGCGCAACAGGCAGCAGCGGGTCCTGGACGAACGCGATGTTCGGGTTGCTGAACGTGACATCCAGCCACGGCGACAGCAGGACCATCGAGGTTGGCATAGCGGCATTCGGATTCTGGGCCAACGTGTATTCGAGGGCCGCAAGTGCCAGGTTGCCGCCGGCGGAGTCGCCGGTCACACTGACATGCCCGGGGTGTGCGGCGACCTGCGAGTTGATGAAGCCGGCCATGTTGGGCACCACCGTGCCGGCGGTGCCGCCCTGCTGCAGCAGCGGGTAGATCGGCACCTCGATGGTCGCGCCGGTCTGGTAGGCCATCACCGTGTAATCGAGCCAATGGAAGATCGACGGCGCGAAGATGAACGCGCCCCCGTGGATGGCCACCACGTAGTCGCCGTTGGGATGAGCCGGGGTGATCTGCACGACGGGCATCCCGTTATAGGTGGTGTGCTGCACCGTTTCCCCGAGCAGCAAGGGCAGCAACCGCGGCGGGGTGTTGGACAGGCCTATCCCAAGTAGCGGGTTGTCGCCCGTGAACAGCTGCAGGAACGGGGAACTGGGCGACGAAAGCTGGGCTTCCAGCCCGGGGAAGAAGCCCAGCAGCGGTTTCACCGGGTACAGCGCGGCTTCTTCGAATCGGGTGGCCAGCGACGGTCCGCCGGTGTAGGTCCCCGTTTGCGTGGCCGAGAACGGCGGATTCGCCGGCGCACCGAAGATGGTGCCGAAGACCGTGTTGGCCACATGGTTGAATTCGCTTTCGACTGCCTGGACGAATTCACCGGGCAGGCTTTCCAGCGCCTGCTCCCACGAGCCCAATTGCGCGACGGTCGCCGACGCGCTGGCGTGATACCCGCCCATCGCGGCGACGTCCTGGGCCCACATCCGCTCGTATTCGGCCTCGGCGGCCGCGATCGCCGGGGCGTTCTGACCGAACAGGTTCGAGAGCACCAGCGACACCAGCTGGCCGCGATTGGCCGTTATCATGCCGGGGTCCACGATGGTCGCCAGCGCGGATTCGTACGCGACGGCGGCCGCCCGGGCCTGGGCCGCCGACTGCTCGGCTTGCGCGGCCGCCCCGCCCAGCCAGTTCACGTAGCGGGCGGCCGCGCTCGTCATGGACGCCGACGCCGGGCCCTGCCACGCCTGGCCGGCGAGGTCGGAGGTTAACGAGCTGAACGCGGTGGCCGCCGAACTCAATTCGGAGCCGACGCCGTCCCAGGCCGCCGCCGCCTCCAGCATCGGCCCCGGACCCGGGCCGTCAAGCAGCAGTATCGAATTCACCTCGGGCGGCCACACCGTAAAGCTCATTACTGCTCCCCTCGATCAACGCTGATCAACCCCACTGCAGCAACGTACATCCTGCAATCCGCTCACACGCCGGAACGCCCAGGGTGGCGAACGGGTACCCGCGGCGGACCGAATTCAGTCCACCGACTTCGCCCGCGCTCTCACGTGCTCAGAACGTGTCGACCCGCTCAGCCATGGTTATGCGCATCATCTGGGCTGGACTGCCCTATAAGGCGTGACCTCGGAAATGTCGGAACGGCTCTTCCCGCCAGCGGTGCCGAGAGTGCTTATCCAGACCAGCACGAACGTTGTCGGGACCGCGGAATTTACGCGGATGATGTTGTCCCCAGGTCTCAACGGGGTGGGTGGGCTGAGTTCGGCGGTGTCTGTCAGCTTCGCGGGTGTCGCGCTCGGCGATGATCGTATTTGTGCCACGGTGCCGGTGCTGTCTAGGTCGATGGTGACACCACTAAGCGACGTTGGCTCGGGCAGCTGCAACAACAGCCCGACACCGTCCTTGAATTTGGGGAAGGGCTGGGGGTCCACGTAGGCGTCGGTCGACCACGCTGTGCCCGGATTACCGTCGATGGCCAGCCCGGCCGAGTCTGGGCTATCTGGTGAACCGCCGGGTGAAAAGACTGAGGCTTTGAGCGGCTTTACTTTTCGAGTTTGAGCGCCAGGTGGCGGTGATGCGAGCGGCGCCGGCGCAGCAGGGTTCGACGATGGTGTCGGCGACGTCGTCCGAAGCCCCAGCCTGTCCACTTTCATCGTTCCGCCGGTGTCGACGGTGTCGACCATTCGACTGATCGTGTTGGCGAAGGTCATCAACACAACGAGGGCGACTGCCGCCGCCGTCCCGAGACAAGTTTTCAAAAGTTGACGGCGAGCGTATGCGGCCTTCTCGGGCGGCCCGAAATTGCGGAAGCTGGCATAGCGGTCCGACTCCAGAGGTACGAACAGTTCGCGAGTGGCGGAGGGCGCCCCGTAGCTCGCGGCTTCGTCGCTAGCCTCGCGCAGCAACGTCATAATCGTCTTAGCACTCCGGATACCGTCGCCGTCGCGCACTAGCCCTGCGGCGGTGGACGAAATCAGGAATGGAACTCGTGAGTCGAGTACGGCGGGTTCTTGGATTCGTCCTTGCCCATCAACCGCGACGCACGCCCAATCCTTGATCGCGGCCTCGCCTTGCGAGGGCCAACGGTTGACGAGCAACCCGTACATCACCGCGCCGATGCCTCGAAGGTCATCTCGCGGCGTGGTATTCGGCATCGTCGCCGGAAAAGCCAACACGACGCGGCGGTCAACGCTGATCCGGATTCGGTCGGGATGGTCGATTGACAACACCAACCCGGCCCCGTGCACCACGTCGGCGGTCTCGGCCAGGGATAACACGGCGTCGGCGACACCGAGAGGCGACGGGTGCGTATCGGCCACTTCTTTCAAGGTGGCACCACGTATCCACTCGCAAACAACTACTCCGCCGCAATGATCGCGGCCGGCGTCGATCACTTTCGCCAAGCCCGGGGAGTCGATTCCCCGCAGGCTTAGGGTGTCGGAAAGAATCGCGTCGACAGTCGCAGCAGTCGGCAGCGCGTTCTCGGAGTCGACCACCGTGACGGCCAGATGTTGTCCTGTCGCCGTGTCAACCGCTTGCCAGAACTGGAGATGCGGCGATTCGCCGTAGAAGACCAGTAGCCGAATCCGGCCGTTCGCGATCGTGGCACCGGCGACGAGGGGCGTCTTTTCCCCGGTCGGCAATCGCGGTTCTGGCCAGTAACGAGGGATGTTCGTCGTAGGCGGGTCAAATGCGGTCGGCTGGGTGGCGGTCATCGCTTCGTCTCGCTCCCGCAGTAGCGTCGACCGCATCGGCCTGGCGCGAGCGGTGCTGAGAGTTATTACTGGATAACCGGGCGTGGAGACTCTGAAACCGGGGATTTTCTGCTTCGCTGCCGAGCTCTCACCCAAATGTATTGGCGCTGGGCATGCGTTACCCGCTCAGTCGACCACAACGGATATCGAAACACTCCCTGGCAACTCTCGCGGTACTGCTCGACCGCCTCGCGCGATGTCCTCGGCGAGGCGACCTACGAATCGCTTGCCCGCACGGGCGAGACGATGACCACCGCCGCGATGGTGGCCTACGCATACGACCAAATCGACCAGGCTCGAACGAAACCGAACGCCATCTCGGAATAGTTCCCGTGCGCCGCCGGCCAGCTCAGAACGTGTTGACCTTCTCGACGCTGACGAACATGCCGTGCTTAGTGCGGTCGTTGGTGAACCGGGTGCCCTGCTCGGTCGCGACGATCGTCCAGCCCTGCGCGGCATAGGTCTTGTAGTCGATCGTGACGGTCGGGATGGCGCCCAGGTTGCCCAGCACCCACTGCACGTTGCCACCGGCGCTGATGCTCACACCGTTGGCGTGTTCACCGTCCTGCAGCGGGGAGTTGGTGAACGGAGCCTCGCAGCCGACGGTCTCCTTGTTGATCTGGCAACGGGTCACGCCGGACTTGGTCTCGATGAAGACGTAGCCGTTGTGGTCCGGCGGCAGCGGGATCACCCCGGCCGGCGGCGTGGTCGGGCTGGACGGCCCGGTGGGGCTGGTCGACGGGGCCGGGCTGGTGCTGGTCGGCGCTGGCGTCGTCGTGGTCGGCCGCGGCGTGGGGAAGGTGGGCTCGGTCGGCCCGGCCCCGGGGGTGGCGACCGGCTTGCCGTCAACGAGCGTGCTGCAGCCCGACACCACCGCGGGTGCGGCCAGGACGGCCGATAACAGCAGTGAGCCGCCGGCCAGCCTTCGCCGCGCCTTTTGCGATAACTGCACCCGCCGCTCCCCGAAAGTCTTCGATTTCAGCGCTTAGAGTACGCAAGACGCGGCGAAAGTTACTGCAACCAGGCCGTTATCGATGCAGAGCCGATGGCGCGGGTTTACCTGTGCGTGACCGACTCGATCTCGGCCGCCCGCCGGGCCGCGGCGACGATGCCCTGGTAGCCCGTGCAGCGGCAGAAGTTCCCAGACAGGCCCTCGCGGATCTCGTCGTCGGTGGGGTTGGGGTTGTCGCGCAGCAACGCGGTCAGCGTGGTCACGAAACCCGGCGTGCAGAAGCCGCATTGCAGCCCGTGGCACTCCCGCAGCGCGGCCTGCACCGGCGACAGGGTGCCGTCGGGCGACGCGATGCCCTCGACGGTCGTCACCTCCGTGCCGTCCGCCTGGACCGCGAACATCAGGCACGAGCGCACGGCGTCGCCGTCCACCAGCACCGTGCACGCGCCGCACGCGCCGTGTTCGCAGCCGAGGTGGGTGCCGGTGAGCCCGCACCGCTCCCGCAGGAAGTCCGCCAGCGTCATGCGCGGTTCGACGCTGGCCGCGATCGGAGTCTCGTTGACCGACAACTGAACCGGTTGTTCACGCATTGCTTGCTCCCGCCACTGCTTCCTCGATGGCTTGGGTCCAGGCGCGCCCGACCATGGTGGCGCCCACCTGGGTGCGGTACGACGCGGACCCTTGCAGGTCGGTCGGCACCTCGTCGAGGCCGGTCATCGCGGCCCGGCCGATCTCCTCGGGCACTAGCTCGCCGATCGGCTTGCCGAGGACCGCGGCCTCGGCCGCCGTCGCGCGCCCGACCGTGGGGCCCAGGCCCAGCAGCCCGATCCCGCAGCGGGACACCCGGTCGGCGTCGTCGAGCTGGACGGCCACCAGCGCGCCCGCGATCGCGAAATCGCCGTGGCGGCGCGCGAATTCGTGCACGGAAAACCCGGACCTGCCGCTCCACACCGGGAACCGGACCACGGTCAGCACCTCGTCGGGTTCCATAGTGGTCTCCCACAGGCCGGCGAAGAAGTCCGCGGCGGCGATCTCGCGCCGTCCGCGCGGGGAGAGGACCTCCATCACCGCGTCCAGCGCCAGCGCGGCCGCCGGGTATTCGCCCGCGGCGTCGGCGTGGGCGATCGACCCGCCGAGGGTGCCGCGGTTGCGGATCTGGAAGTGCCCGACGAACGGGGTCGCCTTGGTCAGCAACGGAACAGCTTGGCGCACTTGGGCATCCGAGCCGACGGTGGACTCGGTGGTTCCGGCGCCGATCCACAGTTCGTCGCCACGGCGCTCGATGCCCCGCAGCTCGCCCAGCCGGGAAATGTCGATGAGGTGGTCGAAGTAGGCCAGCCGCATCGCCAGCATCGGGACCAGGCTCTGGCCGCCGGCGATGATCTTCGCGTCATCGCCCAGCTCGGACAGCAGCGCGACAGCGTCCTCGACGGTGTCGGGGCGGTGGTAATCGAACGACGCGGGCTTCACCGGTTCACCTCGCTCAGCAGCGCCGCGATCGACGCCGGGCTGGCGGGCAGCCGGGTGACCGCCACGCCCAGCGGCGCGAGCGCGTCGTTGATCGCGTTGATCACCGCGGGCACCGAGCCGATGGCCCCGCCCTCACCGGCGCCCTTGTAACCGCCGGGCCCCGGGCCGGGTATCTCGACGTGGCCGAATTCGATCGGCGGGACCTCGGTGGCCGTCGGCAGCAGGTAGTCGACGAATGTCGTTGCCAGCGGGTTGCCGTCGTCGTCGTAGGCGAGGTCCTCCATCAGCGCCCCGCCGATGCCCTGCACCGTCCCGCCGGCGATCTGGCCCTCCACGATGTTCGGGTTGATCATCGGTCCGACGTCCTCGCTGACGATGTAGCGCAGCAGCGTGACCTTGCCCGTCGCCACGTCCACCTCGCAGGTGCAGGCGTGGGTCGCGTTGGACCACAGGATCGGGGCCTTGGCGACGTAGCGGGCGGTGGCCTCCAGCTCGGGCGACATCTCCGGCGGCAGCGCCTGCGGCGAGTAGTACGAAAGGTAGGCCAGCTCGCCGAACGTCACCTGCTTCGACGGGTCGCCCCGCACGGCCGCGGTCGAATTCGCCAGCACGACTTCGGATTCGGGCGCCTTCAGCTGGTGCGCGGCCAGCGCGACGATCTTTTCTCGCAGGATGGTTCCGGCCTCCGCGACGGCCCCGGCGGTCATCGGGCCGCTGCGGCTGCCCTGCGTCCCAGCCCCGTACGGGGTGATCGCGGTGTCGCCCTGGATGGTGGCGACGTCGTCGATGTCGGCCCCCAGCGCGTCGGCGGTCAGCTGAATGACGGTGGTCTCCAAGCTGTTTCCGCTGGAGCCGCCGTTCACGTAGACGTTGATCTTGCCCGTCGGCTCCATCCGGATGGTGCAACCCTCGGTGGCCAGGTGGCCCGTCGCCGCGCCGGTCGGCTCGATGTACGCCGAGAACCCCAGACCCAGGTAGCGGCCCTGCGCCAGCGCCTCGCGCTGCTCCTTGCGAAACCCTTCGTGGTCAAGGAGTTTCACCGCCTGCTCGAACGTCTCGCTGGGGGCGACGTGGTCATACGGCATTCCGTTGGGGTTGAAGTACGGCATCTCGTCACGGCGCAGCAGGTTGCGCCGGCGCAGTTCGACCGGGTCCATGCCCATCTTGCGCGCGGCGATGTCGAGCAGGATTTCGCGCGCCAGCGTCTCGTACTGCCACGGGCCGCGATAGGCGGCCAGCCCGCTGGTGTTGGTGAACACGGTCTTGTAGTTGAAGCTGGCCTTGGGCACCCGGTAGGGCCCGGGGAAGAACATGCCGATGGCGGCCGTGGTCAGCACCGGGTACGGCGTCGGGTAGGCGCCGACGTCCTGGACGAAGTCGATGTCGGCCGCGACGATGTTGCCGTCTTCGTCGAACGCGATGCGGCCGGTGCCGTCGACGTGGCGGGCCTGGCCGGCCGACATCAGGTTCTCGCGCCGGTCCTCGATCCACTTCAGCGCCGCCGGCACCTTGCGGGCGGCCAGCATGATGCACATGTCCTCGCGCATCGGGACGACCTTCTGGCCGAAGCCGCCACCGGTGTCGCGCATGATGACCCGAACCCGTTGCGCCGCAATGCCCAACAGGCGCGCGCAGAACGCCCGCAACTCGTGCGGGGTCTGCGTCGACGCCCACAGGGTGAGCTCCTCGGACGCGGCCTCCCACTCGACCACCAGCCCGCGGGTCTCGATCGGCACCGGCGCGTAAATCTGTTGGTAGATGTTCTCTTTCACCACGCACGCCGCCGCCGCGAAAACCTCTTCGTCCGGCGGCGCGCCGCCCATCCCGCCCGCGACGTTGTGCGCGTAGGCGTCGTGCACCAGCACATCGGAGGCCTGCGCGCGCGCGAGGTCGGTGATCGCGGGCAGCGGCTCGTAGTCGACGTCGACCAGTTCCAGCGCGTCCTCGGCGATGTAGCGGCTTTCGGCCACGATCAGCGCGACCGGGTCGCCGACGAATTTCACCTCGCCCTCGGCCAGCGGCGGGCGTGGGGTGTCCGGCACGTCCTTGCCCGCCACGGCGTGCCACGCCTCTTTGACGTCGGGATTGAGGTCGGCGGCGGTGAACACCGCGCGCACGCCGGGCAGCGCCAGCGCCGCCGACGCGTCGATGCCGTTGATCGTGGCGCGCGCGAACGGGCTGCGCACGAAGCAGGCGTGCAGCATCCCGGGCCGCGAGATGTCGTCGACGAACCCGCCGCGGCCGGTCAGCAGCCGGAGGTCCTCCACGCGCTGCACCCGGGTGCCGGCGTATCGAGGGGTCGTGGCCGTCGCCCCCTGCGCTTCTTGAGTCATTGCGCTCCATCCGGTTGTCGCCTGACGAGAACCTCGATGCCATCATAGGAGAGTGGCGTTATCGCAGTCGAGGGCCGTCGGCGTCCTGCTGGCCGCGGGCGAGGGGCGGCGTTACGGGCGGCCGAAGGTGCTGGTGGACGGCTGGCTGGACGCCGCCGTCCACGCGCTCCAAGTCGGTGGCTGCGCCGACGTCGTCCTGGTCTTGGGCGCCGCAGAGGTGGCAGGGCGGCCCGGGGTGACCGCGGTCGTCGCGCCCGACTGGCGCGACGGGCTGAGCGCCTCTGTGCGCGCCGGCCTGGCCGCGGCGGACGGCCTGCGCGCGGATTTCGCGGTGTTGCACGTCGTCGACACCCCCGACGTCGGTCCCGACGTGGTGGCACGCGTCCTCGGCCGCGCCCGGGCGTCCGGCAGTGGCCTGGCCCGCGCTCAGTTCGGCGACCGGCCGGGCCATCCGGTGGTCATCGCGAGCCGGCACTGGCCGGGCGTGCTCAAGCAACTAAAGGGGGATCGGGGCGCGGGCGAGTACCTGCGCGGCCGGCCCGACGTCGAGGCCGTCGACTGCGGCGACCTCGCCGGCGGTCAGGACATCGACGAACCCTGAGCGGGTGAGGCCGGCACGGCGGTGTCTTGCGCGGCGGCCGTGACCCGATGGCGAACCAGGAACCAACCGCCGATGAGCGCGGGAACGCCGACGACGGTCGCGCCGATCAGGTAGGGGCCCTGCACCTTGTCGAAGAACATCAGGACCACCACGCCGACCAGGAACGCCAGCGTGAGGTAGCCGCTGTACGGCGACAGCGGCATCCGGAACTTGGGCCGTTGCACCAGCCCGGCCTTGGCCAGATAGTGGAACCGCAGCTGGCTCGCCACGATCGTGCCCCAGGCGAACACGATGCCGATCGCCGCGATGTGCAGCACGATTTCGAACGCCTGGCTGGGCTTGACGGCGTTGAGCACGATGCCCAACAAACCCACGGCGCTGGTGAGCAGGATCCCGCGGTACGGCACGCCACGCTTCGACATCGGCGCGGTGAACTTCGGGCCGCTGCCGTTGATCGCCATCGACCGCAGGATGCGGCCGGTGGAATACAGTCCGGCGTTCAAGCTCGACAGCGCGGCGGTCAGCACCACCACGTTCATCACGCTGCCCGCCCCGCTGACACCGGCTTTGGAGAAGAATGTGACGAACGGGCTGACGTTGGCCTTGTAGGCGGTGTAGGGCAGCAGCAGGCCCAGCAGGACCGTGGACCCGATGTAGAAAACCGCGATGCGGAACACCACCGAGTTGATCGCGCGCGGCATCACCTTCTCGGGGTTGGCCGTTTCCCCAGCCGCGATGCCGACGAGTTCGATGGCGGCGTAGGCGAATACCACTCCCGAGGTGACCAGGACCAGGGGCAGCAACCCCTTGGGCACGAGCCCGCCATGGGTGTCCCACAGGCCCGTGCCGGCGTCGTGACCGTCGATCTTGAAGCGCCCGACCAGAAAGACCGTGCCGACGACGAGGAACGTGACCAGCGCCAGCACCTTGATCAACGACGCCCAGAACTCCAGCTCGCCGAAGGCCTTGACCGAGATCAGGTTCATCGACAGCACCACCAGCAGCGCGACCAACGCGATGGTCCATTGCGGGACGGCGTGGAAGATCGCCCAGTAGTGGCAGTAGTGCGCGATCGCGGTGGTGTCCACGATCCCCGTCATCGACCAGTTCAGGACGTACATCCAGCCGGCGACGTAAGCCAGCTTCTCGCCGAAGAATTCGCGGGAGTACGACACGAACGATCCCGACGACGGGCGGTACAGCACGAGCTCGCCGAGCGCGCGCAGGATCAGAAACACGAAGATGCCGCAGATCCCGTAGACCAGGAACAGCCCGGGCCCCGCCGAGGCCAGCCGTCCGCCGGCGCCGAGGAAGAGCCCGGTGCCGATGGCGCCGCCGAGGGCGATCATCTGAATCTGGCGGTTCTTGAGGCTCTTGTGATAGCCCTCGTCCTCGCGGGCGAGCCGCTCGGCGGCACTGTCTGACGGTGACATCGAGCTCCTGCCGTGGTGGCCCCGGGAACGCTCAGGCTAACCGATGAGCGCGCCGCGTGCCCACCAACAATCGGCGAAGTTTTACAGGCCCAGCAACCGCTCGGCGTTGCGGTGACTGATCAGCGCCCGGTCGTCGTCGCCCAGCGGCAGCCCGTCGAGGAAGTCCCGGGCGGCACGCATCGACCCGAACGGGTAGTCGGCCGAAAAGCACACCCGCCCGATGCCCACCTGCGCGACCAGGTTGGCGTAGGTGGCCTCGTCGTTGAAGTTGGCGAACGTGTAGTTGAGGTTTCGCCTGAGATAGGTGCTGACGGGATGCCGCAGGCCGGTCAGTTGGGGTTTCAACGTCGCGTCGAACCGGGGCAGCATGAACGGGATCGCCTCGCCCATGTGCCCGATGACGACCTGCAA
This sequence comes from Mycobacterium sp. NGS69, assembly GCF_059812165.1. Classification (NCBI taxonomy): domain Bacteria; kingdom Bacillati; phylum Actinomycetota; class Actinomycetes; order Mycobacteriales; family Mycobacteriaceae; genus Mycobacterium; species Mycobacterium sp. NGS69. The sequence goes on along the minus strand of NZ_JCALCD010000003.1, from coordinate 624,927 downwards.
CGACGGGTACCGGTCGAACACGCCGCCGAGAATCAACCGCAGGACATGGGTTGCCGTGTTGATGTGCCAGCCCCAGCCGACGGTCGCGAGGGCAAACGTGACCTCGTCAGCGAATCCCGCGTAGCTGGACTCGATGACGCCGGCCGGCGGGATGGTCGGGTGCAGATAGATCGGCACCCGCAGCGCGGCCGCGCGCGACAGGACCGGGTCGAAGAACAGGTCGTCCAGGTAGACGCCCTGGCTGTGCCCGTTGATCACCGCGCCGACAAAACCGTGCTCGCGTACGGCCCGCTCGAGTTCGTCGGCGGCCTCCGCGGGTGCGCTGATCGGCACGGCGGCGAAGCCCGCCAGCCGGTCCGGGTACCGCCCCACCGCCTTTGCGAGCTCGTCGTTGCACTCACGGGCCAGCCGAACGGCGTGCGGCCCGTCCAGCTGTTCGACGCCCGGCGCGGCCAGCGACAGCACCGCCACGTCGACGCCGGCGTCGTCCATCGCCGCGATCCGGCCGTCGCCCAGGTCGCTGATCGGTTCGACGATGCCTTCGCGCGACGCCAGCCAGCGGCCCGGCCCCTTCAGGAATTCCGTTGTGGCGTAATGCTCTTCGAGAGCTATCGTCCGCATCAGCCGGCCAGCACCCGGGCCGCGGCACTCCAGTACGTCAGCTCGTCGCGGTCGGCGGCCAGCCGGATCGTCTTGGTGTACCCGTACTCCGCCAGGGTCTCCCGGGCATGCTCGCGTCCGAACCCGCTGTGGCCGACGCCGCCGAAACCGGTGCCGATGGCGATGCGGTGATAGTTGTTGACGAAGACGGCGCCGGCGCGGATCCGCCGGCTCACCCGCAGCGCCCGGTCGCTGTCCTGGGTGAACACCGCCGCGACCAATCCGAACGGCGTGGCGTTGGCGATGCGCACCGCCTCGTCCTCGTCGCTGAACGGCATGAGGGTGACCACCGGGCCGAAGATCTCGTCGCGGGCCACCCGCATGGTGGGGGTGACGCCGGTGAGGACCGTTGGCGCGACGTAGAAGCCGTCGGCCAATCGGGGATCGTCGGGCAGCGGCGCCTGAGCGGCGATGTGGGCGCCTTCGGCCACGCCGATCCGCAGGTAGTCGAGGACCTGGTTCTGCTGCTTGCGGGTGGCCAACGGGCCGACATCGGTCGCCGGGTCGGCGCCGTCGCCCACCCGCAGCCGGCCCACCGCGGCGCACAACTTCGCCTCGAACTCGGCATAGACGCTGTCGTGCACCAGGATTCGCGACGCCGCGGTGCACGCCTCGCCCTGATTGAAGAAGCCGCCGTCGACCGCGGCCAGCAGCGCCTCGTGCAGGTTGGCGTCGTCGAAAACCACCAGCGGGTTCTTCCCGCCCAGCTCCATCAGCGTCGGGGTGAGGTTGCCGGCCGCGGTGCGCAGCACCGCCGCGCCCGTCCGCGGCGACCCGGTGAACGACACCTTGCCGACCAACCGGTGCCCGGCCAGCGCGGCGCCCACCTCGCCCCGGCCCGGCACGGCCTGCACCACACCGTCCGGCAGGACCGACTGGATCAGCTCGACCATCCGCAACACCACCGAGGGCGTCTGCTCCGGCGGTTTGAGCACGACGGCGTTGCCGACCGCCAGTGCCGGCGCGACCTTGCCGGCGGTGTGGATGGGCGGCCAGTTGAACGGGACGATGCCCGCGATCACCCCGTACGGCTCCAGCGTGGTGACGTCCAGGACGGGGCCGTAGTCGCGGGCCTGGCTGGGCAACGCCTCCACCATGGCGCCGAAGTACTCGAAGATGGCGATCGCGGCTTCCACGTCGAAGTTGCGGGCCTGGGTGATCGGCTTGCCCATCTCCAGCGTCTCGAGCGCGGCGATCTCGTCGGCGTGGGCGCGGATCACGTCGGCGACCTGGCGCAGGTATCGGCCGCGCTCGCGCGCGGGGCGTTGCTTCCAGCGCAGGTGCGCGGCGTGCGCGCGGCGGACGGCCTGGTCCACCTCGTCCGGCCCGGCGCCCTGGACGACCGTCACTGTCTGCCCGGTCGCGGGGTTCTGCACGACGAACTGGTCGTCGGTGGACGCCGAGGACCACCGGGTCCGGGTTCTGGTCAGGGTGGGGCCCTGCAAACTCATAAAGCGCACCGTCCAATTGAAGGGGGTTGGGATCGACGCGACCCAATTGCGAACCGTAAATTGGCCCAGCCGTCAGAAGCCAACAAAAATTCCTGATGGGAGCAATCACCGGCGGTGATAATGGCTCGGTGGAGCTTCGCCAGTTCGAGTATTTTCTCGCTGTCGCGGACACCCTCAGCTTCACTCGCGCCGCCAAAAGGCTGCACGTCGTCCAGTCCGGAGTGTCCGCGACGATCAAGGCCCTCGAACGCGAACTCGGCGCGGAGTTGTTCGTCCGGGGGCCGGCGGGGGTGACGCTCACCCCGGCGGGACTCGAGCTGGAGCCCCACGCCCGCGCCACCATCGAGGCCGCCCGCGCGGCCAGGGAGTCCGTCGCCGCCACGGTCGGGGCCGTCCGCGGCACCGTGAGGCTGGGGACGTTGATGTCGATCAACAACATCGACCTGCCGACGCTGCTGGCCGAGCTGCGTGCTCGGCATCCCGGCGTGCTGGTCCAAATTCGTTTCGCCCGGGCCGGTTCGGCGGGCCTGGCGCAGCAGCTCCGCGACGGCAGCCTCGACGTCGCGCTCCTCGTTTTCCCCGACGGCGCCCCGGCCGACCTGCACACCCGGCTCGTCGCCGCGTTTCCGCTGCTGTTGGTCGTCCCCGCGGATCACCCGCTCGCCGGACGGGATTCGGTGTCATTGGCCGAGCTGGCCGGGATGTCGTTCGTCGACGGCCCGCCCGGCTACGGCAACCGTGCCGTGGTCGACCGGGCCTTCGCCGCGGCCGGGGTGCAGCGCACGGTCGCCCTCGAGGTCGCCGACATCGCCACCACCGCGACCCACGTCCGCAACGGCCTCGGCGTCGGCTTCTTGAGCCGGTTCATCCTCGACGAGATCGGCGACGACGGCCTGGCGACGCTGCGGATCTCCGGCTACGACCTGTGTTGGCGCCTGTATGTCGCGAGGTCGGCGCTGCGCCCGCCCGGCGCCGCCACCCGCGCCGTGTTCTCGCTGATCGAGGAGATGATCCCGGGGCCGGAGCCGAGTGTGAGCTGACGGCCTTCGGTGTGAGCTGACGGCGGGAATCCGGGGCATTTTCGACCCTGGCGCACCACGCAAAGCCGTCAATTCACACGCAACGACCGCCCCGGGAACAAGACGCGCGCGCCCGCCGTTAGCATGGTCGACAAGTTGAGCGAAACAGACTCAAGGCTGGGTTGACACCAGGATGCCCGCGAGGGCAGGCTTGAGCGGGGTTCACTCAGCATAGTGGCACCAAAGAAGCTCTACGTAATCAGGAGGAATCACTATGGCTCGTGCGGTCGGTATCGACCTCGGGACCACCAACTCAGTCGTCTCGGTTCTCGAAGGCGGCGACCCGGTCGTCGTCGCGAACTCCGAGGGTTCGCGGACCACGCCGTCGATCGTCGCGTTCGCGCGCAACGGTGAAGTGCTGGTCGGCCAGCCCGCCAAGAACCAGGCGGTGACCAACGTCGACCGCACCATCCGTTCGGTGAAGCGGCACATGGGCACCGATTGGTCCGTGGAGATCGATGACAAGAAGTACACGGCGCAGGAGATCAGCGCCCGCGTGCTGATGAAGCTGAAGCGCGACGCGGAGGCCTACCTCGGTGAGGACATCACCGACGCGGTCATCACCGTGCCCGCGTACTTCAACGACGCCCAGCGCCAGGCGACCAAGGAGGCCGGCCAGATCGCCGGCCTGAACGTGCTGCGCATCGTCAACGAGCCCACCGCCGCGGCGCTGGCCTACGGCCTGGACAAGGGCGAGAAGGAGCAGACCATCCTGGTCTTCGACCTCGGTGGCGGCACCTTCGACGTCTCGCTGCTCGAGATCGGCGAGGGCGTGGTCGAGGTCCGCGCCACCAGCGGTGACAACCACCTCGGTGGCGACGACTGGGACGACCGCGTCGTCGAATGGCTCGTCGACAAGTTCAAGGGCACCAGCGGCATCGACCTCACCAAGGACAAGATGGCGATGCAGCGGCTGCGTGAGGCCGCCGAGAAGGCCAAGATCGAGCTCTCGAGCTCGCAGAGCACCTCGATCAACCTGCCCTACATCACTGTCGACGCGGACAAGAACCCGCTGTTCCTCGACGAGCAGCTGACCCGCGCCGAGTTCCAGAAGATCACCCAGGACCTGCTGGACCGCACCCGTCAGCCGTTCAAGTCGGTGATCTCCGACGCCGGCATCTCGGTGTCCGACATCGACCACGTCGTGCTGGTGGGCGGTTCCACCCGCATGCCCGCGGTGACCGAGCTGGTCAAGGAACTCACCGGCGGCAAGGAGCCCAACAAGGGCGTCAACCCCGACGAGGTGGTTGCCGTGGGCGCCGCGCTGCAGGCCGGTGTGCTCAAGGGTGAGGTGAAAGACGTTCTGCTGCTTGACGTTACGCCGCTGAGCCTCGGTATCGAGACCAAGGGTGGCGTGATGACCAAGCTCATCGAGCGCAACACCACGATCCCGACGAAGCGGTCGGAGACCTTCACCACGGCCGACGACAATCAGCCGTCCGTGCAGATCCAGGTCTACCAGGGTGAGCGCGAAATCGCCTCGCACAACAAGCTGCTCGGCTCCTTCGAGCTGACCGGCATCCCGCCGGCCCCGCGCGGCGTCCCGCAGATCGAGGTCACCTTCGACATCGACGCCAACGGCATCGTGCACGTCACGGCCAAGGACAAGGGCACCGGCAAGGAGAACACGATCAAGATCCAGGAGGGCTCCGGCCTGTCCAAGGAGGAGATCGACCGGATGATCAAGGACGCCGAGGCGCACGCCGAGGAGGACCGTCAGCGCCGCGAGGAGGCCGACATCCGCAACCAGGCCGAGACGCTGGTCTACCAGACGGAGAAGTTCGTCAAGGATCAGCGCGAGGCCGAGGGCGGTTCGAAGGTCCCCGAGGACACGCTGAACAAGGTGGATGCCGCGGTGGCCGAGGCCAAGTCGGCGCTCGGTGGCACCGACATCTCCGCGATCAAGTCGGCGATGGAGAAGCTGGGCCAGGAGTCCCAGGCGCTTGGCCAGGCCATCTACGAGGCCACCCAGGCGGAATCTGCCCAGGCCGGTGGGCCTGGAGGCCCCGGCGAGCCCGGCGGCGCGTCCGGCTCGGCCGATGACGTCGTGGACGCGGAGGTGGTCGACGACGACCGGGAGGCCAAGTGACGGAGGGCAACCCGGAACAGGTAACGGTCACCGACAAGCGGCGGATCGATCCCGAGACCGGCGAAGTACGGCACGGCGCTTCCGGCCCGACCCCCAGCGGGTCGGCGCCGGGGGCGTTCGCCGGCGAAAGCCCGGAGGAGGCCGGCAAGGCGGCCGAACTGCTCGGCGATCTGCAACGGGTACAGGCCGACTTCGCCAACTACCGTAAGCGGGCACTGCGCGACCAGCAGGCCGCCGCGGACCGGGCCAAGGCCGCCGTGGTCAGCCAATTGCTCGGCGTGCTGGACGATCTCGATCGGGCCCGCAAGCACGGCGACCTGGAGTCCGGCCCGTTGAAGTCGGTCGCCGACAAACTGGAAGGCGCCCTGACCGGCCTCGGCCTCACGGCGTTCGGCGCGGAGGGCGAGGACTTCGACCCGGTGCTGCACGAGGCCGTGCAGCACGAGGGCGACGGCGCCGACGGCTCCAAGCCGGTGATCGGCACGGTCATGCGGCAGGGCTACAAACTGGGCGACCAGGTGCTGCGGCACGCCCTGGTGGGGGTCGTCGACACCGTCGCGGAAACCGGGCCGGGAGACGGCGAAGAAGCGGTCGCCGCCGAAACGCACCCGTCCGACACGGCCGATAACGCCGACGGCTCCGGTGAGTAAGCACCACAATCACATACGAAAAACGACCACATACGACAAATAGATAGAGAAAGGTGAGGGGGTGACGCGGCATGGCCCAGCGTGAATGGGTCGAAAAGGACTTCTATAAGGAGCTGGGCGTCTCCTCTGACGCCAGCCCGGAAGAGATCAAGCGCGCGTATCGCAAGCTGGCGCGCGACCTGCATCCGGACGCCAACCCCGACAACCCGGCCGCCGGCGAACGGTTCAAGGCGGTGTCGGAGGCGCACAACGTGTTGTCGGATCCGGCCAAGCGCAAGGAGTACGACGAAACCCGCCGCCTGTTCGCCGGCGGCGGTTTCGGCGGCCGCCGGTTCGACGGTGGCAGCGGCTTCAGCTTCAACGTCGGTGGCGACGGCGCGGAGTTCAACCTCAGCGACCTGTTCGACGCCGCCGGCCGAAGCGGCGGCGCCAACATCGGCGACCTGTTCGGCGGCTTGTTCGGACGCGGCGGCGCGAGCCCGCGTCCCAGCCGGCCGCGGCGCGGCAACGACCTGGAGACCGAGACCGAGCTCGATTTCGTCGAGGCGGCCAAGGGCGTGGCGATGCCGCTGCGGCTGACCAGCCCGGCGCCGTGCACGAATTGCCATGGCAGCGGCGCGCGCCCGGGCACCAGCCCGAAGGTGTGCCCCAGCTGTAACGGCGCGGGCGTGATCAACCGCAACCAGGGAGCGTTCGGCTTCTCCGAACCCTGCGCCGACTGCCGGGGCAGCGGCTCGATCATCGAGCACCCCTGCGACGAGTGCAAAGGCACCGGCGTGACGACCCGCACCCGCACCATCAACGTGCGGATCCCGCCGGGCGTCGAGGACGGACAGCGGATCCGGCTGCCCGGGCAGGGCGAGGCCGGGTTGCGCGGCGCGCCGTCGGGCGACCTGTACGTGACCGTGCATGTGCGACCGGACAAGGTGTTCGGCCGTGACGGCGACGACCTCACCGTGACCGTCCCCGTCAGCTTCACCGAGTTGGCTTTGGGCTCAACGCTTTCGGTTCCCACGCTGGACGGCAAGGTCGGCGTGCGGGTGCCCAAGGGCACCGCCGACGGCCGCATCCTGCGGGTACGCGGACGCGGTGTGCCCAAGCGCGGCGGCGGCAACGGCGACCTGCTGGTCACCGTGAAAGTGTCCGTGCCGCCGAACCTGGAGGGCGCCGCCCAGGAGGCGCTGGAGGCCTACGCGGCCGCCGAGCGATCCAGTGGTTTCGACCCGCGCGCGGGATGGGCGGGCAATCGCTGATGGCCCGAGGTTCTCGCAACCCCAAGGAGGAGGCCCGGACCTTCCTGATCTCGGTGGCGGCCGAACTGGCCGGCATGCACGCGCAGACGCTGCGCACCTATGACCGCCTCGGGCTGGTGAGCCCGAGGCGCACTTCCGGCGGGGGACGCCGTTATTCGGAGCACGACGTGGACCTGCTGCGCGAGGTGCAGCGGCTGTCGCAGGACGAGGGCGTCAACCTGGCCGGCATCAAGCGCATCATCGAGCTGACCAACCAGGTGGAGGCGCTGCAGTCGCGCGTGAAGGAGCTGACCGAGGAGCTGGCACAGGTGCGCGCCGGCCAGCGCCGCGACCTGGCGGTGGTGCCCAAGAGCACCGCGCTGGTGGTCTGGCAACCGCGAAAACCGCGCTAGGCGACCGCCGCGGGGGCCGCGAAGAGTAGGGAAATCCCTGATTCGCAGCCGCTTCGCGCGCCTTATGGTCGGGGCCATGTCACTCGTGCTCGTAACCCCGGAATTCGTAACGGCGGCGGCCACCGACGTGGCCAACATCGGCTCCGCCCTACATGCGGCGAACGCCGCGGCCGTGACGCCGACGTCGCAACTGCTGGCCGCGGGCAATGACGAGGTGTCGGAGGCGATTGCCGCACTGTTCGGCGCGCACGGGCAGGCCTATCAGGCGCTGGGTGTCCAGGCGCAACGGTTTCACCAGCAATTCGTCCAACTGCTGAACTCCGGGGCGAGCATGTACGCCGGTGCCGAGGCCGCGAACGCGTCGCCGCTGCAAACGATCGAGCAGGAGGTGCTGGGCGCGATCAACGCGCCGACCCAACTGTTCCTGGGGCGCCCGCTGATCGGTAACGGCGCGAACGGCGGAACGGTCGGCGGCGTCGGGCAACCCGGCGGCGCGGGTGGAATCCTGTGGGGCAACGGCGGCGCCGGGGGTGCAAGCACGAACAACGGGGTGGCCGGCGGGAATGGTGGCGCCGGCGGGCTGATCGGCAACGGCGGGGCAGGGGGACCGGGCGGTTTCGGCGGCGCCGGCGGTGCGGGCGGAAACGCCGGGCTGTTCGGCGTCGGCGGCGCGGGTGGCGCCGGCGGCGGCCCCAACGGCTCCATAGGCGGCGGAGCTGGCGGCGCCGGCGGCATGGGCGGGCTGATCTACGGCAACGGCGGCGCGGGCGGAGCCGGAGGCCCCAGCACCATTTCGACGCCAGGCAACGGCGGCGCTGGTGGCCACGGTGGCAGTGCCGGGCTGTTCGGCACCGGCGGCGCCGGCGGCGTCGGAGGCGCGGGCAATACAGCCTCTAGCGTCCACGACGGCGGCGCCGGTGGTGGCGGCGGCAACGGCGGCCTGCTCTTCGGTGACGGCGGGAGCGGCGGTGGGGGCGGTGCCGCGGGGCACGACGGTCACGGCGGACACGGCGGCGCGGGCGGGACGGCCGGGCCGATCGGCAACGGCGGTGCCGGTGGCGTCGGCGGCGCCATCGGCACAGGGGGGTCGTTCGCCGGGCAGGGCGGTAACGGCGGTGACGCGTCGTGGATCGGTAACGGTGGCCCCGGCGGCAACGGTGGCACGTTCGGCGGCGCGGGTGGTGCCGGGGGAACTCGCGGGAAGCTGTTCGGCGCCGACGGCGCCCCGGGCCAACCGGGCTGAGTTCACCTAAACTCGGTCACGGCATGGAAGTGACCACCGAGCACCCGATCGTCGAGACGCTGCTACACCGATACCGGCGCGAGCTGGGCGCGCACCTGCCCGCCTACCGCAACCACGTCTACCGCGGCATCAACTATCACCAACGGCTGCTCGCCGGTCCCGTCCCGGATTTCGCCGTCCTGGCCTGGGCCACACACGATCTCGGCATCTGGACCGCGGGCACATTCGACTACCTGGAGCCCTCGGCCGCCCTGGCCGCGGCGCACGCCGAGGAATTCGGCGTCGACAACGTCGACGGCGTGCGCACGCTGATCGTCGAACACCACCGGCTGCGGCCGTCGCACGACCGGATGGCCGAGACCTTTCGGATAGCCGACCGCATCGACGTGAGCCGTGGCTTGTTGCGTGATGGGATCGGGCGCGCGGACATCCGGTCCGTCGTCGCCGAGTTGCCTTATTGTGGCTTCCACGCGTTCCTCGCCAAGGGGCTGACCCGCTACGCCGCCGGGCACCCGCTGCGGCCCTTCCCGATGCTGCGGTGGTGAAAGATGTTCGCTCACACCCGAATCGAGAACTGCGTGACCGCCGGCGCGCCCGGTCGCGCGCACCGGTAGCCGCCGCGGCGCAGCGCGTCCGTCGGCGCCGCCATCGGCTCGAAGCACACCACATCCTTGGCGAGGGGGGCGAAGATCTGCGCCGCCGGATAGCCCCGCTCGAAGTGCACCTCCACGCGCCGCCCGCCGCCGGACACCGCGAAAACCGCGCCGTCGCCGGCCTGGTCGTAGGCGTCGTCAAAAGCCTTGTCGCCCAAGGGTTGTCCGCTAACCGGCTGGGATTCGGATTCTCCGGTGGGCAGGCCGCGCTCGTCGAGCCGCAAGTGCCGCAGCGGCGGTGTTTCGATCATCCAGTCGCCGCGGGCAACGCCGGGCAGGTGCAGGTAGGGATGGAAACCGAAGCACAGCGGAACCGCGGTGTCGCCGGTCGCGGTGACGGTGGTGCGCACCGTCAGCGCCCTGTCGGCCAGTCGCACCGCCACCGTGAGCACATGCGGGAACGGAAAGCCGGCCAGCAACCGCGGGTCGGCGCCGAAATCCACCTCGGCAGTCAGCTCGTTGCCCGACTCCGTCGTCACCCGCCAGCCCGGGTAGGCGGCCAGGGTGCCGTGGATCGGCAACCCGTTGGGGTCGGGACGGACGCCGTTCTCCCCGGGCGTCAGCGTCACCGTCACGTTCTCGGCCGTGTAGGTGTTGTCGCCCAACCGATTTGCCCACGGGTACAGGATCGGGATGCCCATCGTCTTGCCCGCCTCGACGTACGCCTGCAGGCCGCGTCGTTGGCCGAGCAGCTCGGTGCCCGCGTCGGTCAGCGACGTGCCGATCATGCCCGCCTCGGGCACGAACTGCGCCGCCACCGGCGACGACGGGTCGGTCAGGGTCACGATCTGCATGGCTTACCTCGGTTCACCGGGACAGTGGGTCGTGCTGAATGTGTTCGGGCGGAGCACCTTTGGCGACCAGGGCGGCCTTGGTGGCGCGGACCATGTCCGGCCCGCCGCAGATCAGGATCTGCCGGTCGCCCCAGCCACCGTATTTTGTCACCACGTCGGGCAGGCGGCCGGTCTGGCGCACATGCAGGCCGCGCGGCGGCGTGACGTCGGGATAGTCGGCGGCCCATGACGGGTCCAGGCTGTATTCCGAGACCGGGGAGACGGACAGCCACGGATTGTGCTGGGCAACCTGCCACAGGGTGGGCAAGTCGTAGAGCTCGCAGCGGTAGCGGGCGCCGAAGAAGAGGTGGACCCGCGGGTTTTCCGCGTAGCGGGACAGGTCCATGATCAGCGCCCGCAGCGGCGCCAGCCCGGTGCTGCCGGCGACCATCAGCACGTCCTCGCCGTCCCGGTCGACCCGCAGGCCGCCGTGCGGGCTGGACAGCCGCCACCGGTCCCCGGGCCGCGTTTCGTTGACGATCGCGGTGCTGACCAGGCCGCCGGGCACCTGGCGGACGTGGAACTCGATCCCGCCGCCCGGGTCGGCGGGGATCGCCGGGCTCAGGTAGCGCCACCGGCGCGGGCACTGCGGAACGTGGGCGTCGACGTACTGGCCGGGGTAGTAGTCCATCGGGCGGTCGAGCTGCAGCCGCACGACGGCCAGGTCCCGGGACACCCGCATGTGCTCGATGACCGTGCCGTCCCACCAGGCCGGCCCCCGCTCGGCGGCGGCGGCCCCGCTCATCACCCCGGTGATCAGGTTGAGCGACTGATCGGCGGCCGCCGCGACGGGCTCGGTCCACCCGTCACCGAGGCGGTCACGAAGCGTCGCGTACAGGGCGCGACGCAGGGTGCCGTAATGGTTCGGCAGCACGCCGAATTTGCGGTGATCCCGTCCGAGCTGGGCCAGGAAGGCCACCGGCTCGGCCGCGCGCTGCTCGACCAGTTCCCCGTAGACCCAGTGCAGGGCGTGCGCAAAAGCGGTCCGCTGGGCGTCCATTTCGGGCGGGAAAAGGTCGCGCACCGAGACGTCGAGGGCGAACCAGCGGGTATAGAACTGGCGGACGAGTGCGTCGGAGCCCGGGGCGAAGGCGTCGCGCAGCACCCGCAACGCGTCGGGGTCCTCCAGGCTCACGGGCCCCAATTTAAACGGGCTGGCGACTTAAGCCTCTATTCCAAGATGCGCAAAATCCACTAGAGTTGAGCGGAACAGACTCAACCTTGACGGCGTTGAAATACCCGACAAGCATTTTTACCCAAGTACTCGAACGGAGGTGTCGTGGACTCTTTCAACCCGACCACCAAGACGCAGGCGGCCCTGACCTCGGCCCTGCAGGCGGCCTCGGCCGCCGGCAATCCGGAGATCCGGCCCGCCCATCTGCTGTTGGCGCTGCTGACGCAGAACGACGGGATCGCCGCGCCGCTGCTGGAGGCCGTGGGCGTCGAGCCCGCCACCATCCGCGCCGAGGCGCAGCGCATCCTGGACCAGCTCCCGCAGGCCAGCGGCGCCAGCTCGCAACCGCAGCTGTCGCGCGAATCGCTGGCGGCGATCACCACCGCCCAGCAGCTGGCCACCGAGATGGACGACGAATACGTCTCCACCGAACACCTGATGGTCGGCCTGGCCACCGGCGACTCCGACGTCGCCAAGCTGCTGACCGGCCACGGCGCCTCCCCGCAGGCGTTGCGCGAGGCGTTCGTTAAGGTCCGCGGCAGCGCGCGGGTCACCAGCCCCGAGCCGGAGGCCACCTACCAGGCGCTGGAGAAGTACTCCACCGACCTGACCGCCCGGGCCCGCGAGGGCAAGCTTGACCCGGTCATCGGGCGGGACAACGAGATCCGCCGCGTGGTGCAGGTTTTGAGCCGGCGCACCAAGAACAACCCGGTGCTCATCGGCGAGCCCGGCGTCGGCAAGACCGCGATCGTCGAGGGTCTGGCCCAGCGCATCGTGGCCGGCGACGTCCCGGAGAGCCTGCGCGACAAGACCGTCATCAGTCTGGATATGGGCTCGATGGTGGCCGGTGCCAAGTACCGCGGCGAGTTCGAGGAGCGGCTGAAGGCCGTGCTCGACGACATCAAGAACTCCGCCGGTCAGATCATCACGTTCATCGACGAGCTGCACACCATCGTCGGCGCCGGCGCGACCGGCGAGGGCGCGATGGACGCCGGCAACATGATCAAGCCGATGCTGGCGCGCGGCGAGCTGCGGCTGGTCGGCGCGACCACGCTCGACGAGTACCGCAAGTACATCGAGAAGGACGCCGCGCTGGAGCGCCGGTTCCAGCAGGTGCTGGTCGGCGAGCCGTCGGTGGAGGACACCGTCGGCATCCTGCGCGGGCTCAAGGACCGCTACGAGGTGCACCACGGCGTGCGCATCACCGACTCGGCCCTGGTCGCCGCGGCCACGCTGTCCGACCGCTACATCACCGCCCGCTTCCTGCCGGACAAGGCCATCGACCTGGTCGACGAGGCCGCCAGCCGGCTGAAGATGGAGATCGACTCCCGGCCCGTCGAGATCGACGAGGTCGAGCGGCTGGTGCGCCGCCTCGAGATCGAGGAGATGGCGCTGGCCAAGGAAGAGGACGAGGCGTCCAAGGAGCGGCTGGAGAAGCTGCGCTCCGAGCTGGCCGACCAGAAGGAGAAGCTGGCCGAGCTCACCACCCGCTGGCAGAACGAAAAGAGCGCGATCGACGTCGTGCGCGAGCTGAAGGAACAGCTGGACGTCCTACGCGGGGAGTCCGAGCGCGCCGAGCGCGACGGCGACCTGGCCAAGGCCGCCGAGCTGCGCTACGGGCGCATCCCGGAGCTGGAGAAGAAGCTCGACGCCGCACTCCCGCACGCGGAGGCCCGCGAGAACGTGATGCTCAAGGAGGAGGTTGGCCCCGACGACATCGCCGACGTGGTGTCGGCGTGGACCGGGATTCCCGCCGGCCGGATGCTCGAGGGCGAGACCGCCAAGCTGCTGCGCATGGAGGACGAGCTGGGCAAGCGCGTCATCGGCCAGAAGAAGGCGGTGACGGCGGTGTCCGACGCGGTGCGTCGCAGCCGGGCCGGTGTCGCCGACCCCAACCGGCCGACCGGGTCGTTCATGTTCCTGGGCCCGACCGGTGTCGGTAAGACCGAGCTGGCCAAGGCGCTGGCGGAGTTCCTGTTCGACGACGAGCGCGCGATGGTCCGCATCGACATGAGCGAGTACGGCGAGAAGCACTCGGTGGCCCGGCTCGTCGGCGCACCTCCGGGCTACATCGGCTACGACCAGGGCGGCCAGCTGACCGAGGCGGTGCGGCGGCGTCCGTACACGGTGATCCTGTTCGACGAGATCGAGAAGGCGCACCCGGACGTGTTCGATGTGCTGCTGCAGGTGCTCGACGAGGGCCGGCTCACCGACGGCCAGGGCCGCACAGTCGACTTCCGCAACACCATCCTGATCCTGACGTCCAACCTGGGGTCGGGCGGCAGCGAGGAGCAGGTGATGGCCGCGGTGCGCTCGGCGTTCAAGCCGGAGTTCATCAACCGGCTCGACGACGTGATCATCTTCCACGGCCTCGAACCCGGCGAGCTGGTGTCCATCGTCGACATCCAGCTGGCCCAGCTGCAGAAGCGGCTGGCCCAGCGCCGGCTCACGCTGGAGGTGTCGCTGCCGGCCAAGCAGTGGCTGGCCCAGCGCGGGTTCGACCCGGTCTACGGCGCGCGGCCGTTGCGCCGGCTCGTCCAGCAGGCCATCGGCGACCAGCTGGCGAAGCTGTTGCTGGCCGGCGAGGTGCACGACGGCGACACCGTTCCGGTCAACGTCAGCCCGGATGGCGACTCGCTGATCCTGGGTTAGGCCTCCGCTCGAACGTCGACTTGTTGTTGGCATTTCATTCGAAATCGCCCAACAAGTCGACGTTCGGCGCACCGGGCGCGCACCAGCAAACCTTAATTTGCTTGTGACCTGGTCGCATTGTCTATTCCGGGGCGACAGCGGATACCCTGTGTGGGATGGTCCCCCTTTGGTTCACGCTGTCCGCGCTGTGCTTTGTCGGCGCGGGCGTGCTGGTATACGTCGACATCGATCGACAGCGGGGGCGTAGCAGGCGCCGTAAATCGTGGGCGCGGTCGCACGGCTTCGACTACGAGCGCGAATCGACCGACATCCTCAAGCGCTGGAAGCGCGGGGTGATCTCGACGGCGGGCGACGTCCCCGCCCACAACGTCGTGCTGGGCCAGATCCGCGGCGAGGCGGTCTACATCTTCGACGTCGAGGAAGTCGCGACGGTGATCGCGCTGCACCGCAAGGTCGGCACCAATGTCGTCGTCGACCTGCGCCTCAAGGGGCTCAAAGAGCCTCGGGAGAGCGACATTTGGCTGCTGGGCGCGATCGGGCCGCGGATGGTGTACTCGACCAATCTGGACGCGGCCCGCCGGGCCTGCGACCGGCGCATGGTCACCTTCGCGCACACCGCGCCCGACTGCGCCGAGATCATGTGGAACGAGCAGAACTGGACGTTGGTCGCCATGCCGATCGCTAGCACGCGCGCCCAATGGGACGAGGGCCTGCGCACCGTGCGCCAGTTCAACGACCTGCTGCGCGTGTTGCCGCCGGTGCCCCAGGAGACCCCGCAGGACGCGGGGGCCCCGGCGGCGCTGCGCAACGCGGCGCCGAGCCGCCCCCTGGCGCCCGCCGGTCGCCTGGAGCTGCCGTCCCGGCGGTCGCAGCCGGACGTGTCGGGGTTGCTGGGCTCGGATGTGCAGGCGACTCGCCGCGCCACCGAGCCGCTGCGCCGCGACGAGGGCCGGCAGCCGCCGACCGGGCGCAACGGCCACGGGGCCAGTAACTACCAGCGCTGAGGCCGGTTAGGCCCGCGTCACTACACTGTCGCTCATGCCTCGACCCGTAGCCCTGATCACCGGGCCGACGTCCGGGATCGGCGGGGGTTACGCACGGCGTTTCGCGCGCGACGGCTACGACCTGGTTCTGGTCGCCCGCGACCTCGACCGGCTGACCAAGCTGGCGGCCGAGCTGGAGGGCCACGGCGGCCGCGTCGAGATCCTGCCCGCGGACCTGGCCGACGCGGCCGGCCGCGACAAGGTCGCCGAGCGGCTCGCCGCGGGCGTGCGGGTCCTGGTCAACAACGCCGGCTTCGGCACGTCCGGCGAATTCTGGACGGCCGATCCCGCGCTGCTGCAGGCGCAACTCGACGTCAACGTGACCGCGGTCCTGCAGCTCACCCGCGCCGCGGTGCCCGCCATGATCGACGCCGGCGCCGGGACCGTCATCAACGTCGCCAGCGTCGCGGGGCTGGTGAACGGAAGGTCGTCAACCTATTCGGCGTCCAAGGCGTGGGTGATCTCGTTCAGCGAGGGCCTGGCCGGCGCGCTGGACGGAACCGGGGTCGGCGTGCACGCGGTCTGCCCGGGGTTCGTGCACACCGAATTTCACGCCCGGGCCGGAATGGACATGGCCAAGCTGCCGCCGTTCCTGTGGCTCGAGGTCGACGACGTGGTCGCGGCAAGCCTGGCCGACGTCGCCGCCGGCAAGGTGATCAGCATTCCGGGCCTGCAGTACAAGGCGATCGTCGGCGCCGGGCGGCTGCTGCCCCGCGGGTTGGTGCGCGCCGCGACGAAACGGGTCGGCGGCCGTGACCGAAGCTGACCGCGTGGAGCTGGCCGACCTGGTGCGCCGGCTGGCGGTGGTGCACGGCCGGGTGACGCTGTCGTCGGGCAAGGAGGCCGACTACTACGTCGACCTGCGCCGCGCCACCCTGCATCACCGCGCCGCCGCGCTGATCGGCACGCTGATGCGCGAACTTACCGCCGACTGGGACTACGCCGTCGTCGGCGGCCTGACCCTGGGCGCCGATCCGGTCGCGACCGCCGTCATGCACGCGCCCGGGCGCCCCATCGACGCGTTCGTGGTGCGCAAGTCGGCGAAAACCCATGGGCTGCAACGCCTTATCGAGGGCTCCGAGGTATCCGGCCGCCGGGTTCTGGTGGTGGAGGACACCAGCACCACCGGCAACTCCGCGCTGACGGCGGTGCATGCCGTGCAAGACGCGGGCGGCGACGTGATCGGGGTGGCCACCGTGGTGGACCGCGCCACCGGCGCGGCCGAGGCCATCGAAGCAGAGGGAATTCCCTACCGCAGCGTGCTGGGCCTTGCCGATCTTGGGCTGGGCTAGGCCGCGAACCGGATGCGCCGCCTCATCGCCCTACTGGCCTGCGTGGCCGTATCACTAATGGGCTGTTCGGGTTCCGGCCATCCGGCCCGGGCCTACGGCGCGCAGGCCGCGCGGCTCGGCGAATCGCTCGCGCTGCTGGGCTGGAACATGTCGGTTTCGAACCTGCGCTGGGACGGCGATTACGTGCTGGTCGACGTCGACGCGTCGCCCACCGACCCGAAGGCGCCGCACGCCAAACCCGAGGACATGCGCTTCGGGCTCTACGGCGCGCTGGCGCACCCGTTGGAGTCGGCCGCTCTGGGCGGCTGCGACGACGCGGCCACCAGCGTGCACGACATCCAGCACCCGCTGTCGGCGCCCCCGAACCGGCTCACCGGCACGGTTTGCCTTGGGCCGCTTAAGGATCGGAGCCAGGTCCGCGGCGTGTACGGCTACTCGCCGCGTGACCGCATCCCGAACACGTCGGCCGCCTACCCGGCCGCGTTTCCGGTGGGGTTGCCGCCGACCAACGCCAACGACACCGGCCTGACCGTCAAGACCGTCAGCCTGACGGGCTGGCGCGCCGACGGCGCCCCGGTGACGAAAGAGCAACTCGGCGACCCCGCCGCGTTCAACGGCAACGGCTACATGCTGCTGGGTCTGGAGGCCACCGGGCTCGCGGACCGGTACCGCGACGACTCCGCCAAGCGCGGCGGCCCGCTGATGCTGCTGGCGTCGCCGACCCTGCCGGGGCGGGGCCTGAACCCGGCCTGCGCGGCGTACGGGTCATCGGTGCTGATCCTGCCCGACGCGTCGCTGGACTCGGTGCGCGTCAACGCCTCGCTGTGCACCCAGGGCGAGATCAACGAGGCGCTCCTGTACGCGACGGTGGCCGTCGACGGCACCCACGCCGGGGTGTGGACGCAGCGATGAGCGATCCGGGGCCCACCGAATGGGGAACGACGACCGGCGGCGTCGGGCCGTGGCGGGGCGACCCCCCCACCGACCCGCGGTATGACCCAAACCTGTTGCGAGAAGGCGACACCCGAAATGTCGTCGACGCCTACCGGTACTGGACCCGCGACGCGATCATCGCCGACATCGACACGCGCCGGCACCCGCTGCACGTGGCGATCGAGAACTTCGGCTACGACGCCAACATCGGCTCGGTGGTGCGCACCGCCAACGCCTTCGCGGTGGACACCGTGCACATCGTCGGGCGGCGGCGCTGGAATCGCCGGGGCGCCATGGTGACCGACCGCTATCAGCGGCTGTGCCACCACGACAGCACGGCCGGGCTGCTGGAGTTCGCGGCGGGCGCCGGTCTGACCGTGGTCGCCGTCGACAACGTCCCGGGCGCGCGGCGCCTGGAGGATACGTCGCTGCCGCGGGATTGCCTGATGGTGTTCGGCGAGGAAGGCCCGGGCATCACCGACGACATCCGTGCCGGCGCGGCGGTCACGGTGTCGATCGCCCAGTTCGGCTCGACGCGCAGCATCAACGCCGGCGTCGCCGCCGGGATCGCGATGCATGCCTGGATTCGCCAGCACGCGGACCTGTCGCGCGCGTGGTAGGCGCCTTCAATGTGCATCCTCGGTCTTTCAGTGTGAACCGGCGGCGAAGCTCATCGGCGTGTCGTCGCCCAGGATTCACACTCAACTCCACAGCGTAACATGCACTTTGGGGCGGAAGCGGGTCACCCCGACGCCGCTGCCGCGGATCATCGCCTGGGTGCAGCGCGGCGTGGTGATGAAGCGGACGAGCTCGGACACGGCGGGTTGCCGCACCGACGGCCCCAGCGTCGCCGCACACCACTCTCCTGACCGGTCCAGGCCGGGACCGGTCACCCGGGTCAACCGCCCGGCCGCGAGGTCCTTGGCGACGGCGAAACCGATCGTCAGCGACAAACCGCCGACCCGCTGCACCTCCTCGAGCGCGGCGGCGTCGCTCTGAAAGATCCGCTGATTCGATTCCGGAATACCCAAGTCCCGCAACATCTTTGCGACCTCACCGTCCGCTCCGCCCGCGGACGGGCCGAGCATCCACTGCTGCTGGCGCAGCAGCGCGGCAGTCGGAACGCCAACGGCCAGTGGGCTGTTGGGCGGCACGACGGTGATGATCTGGTATTTCAGGAACGGCCGCACGAAGAGCGCGTCGCCCGGACCGAGCGAAGCCTCGCCTGCCGGCCCGATCGCGATGTCGACGGCGCGCGAGCAGATCAGATCGCGGAACCGGCTCGTCGGATGCACGCTCAGCTCCACCGACAGGTCGTCGGCCCGCGACGAGAACAGCTCGATCAGCCCGGGCGCCGCGTGCTCGGCGAACGCGGTGGACGCGGCGATCCGCAGCAGCCGGCGCCCGTGGGCGGCCTCGGTGACCTCGATCGCGGTTTGCTGCTGCAGCCCCAGGATTTCCACGGCGCGGCTGGCCAGCCGCAGCCCGCCGGGCGTGAACGCCAGACCGGCGCCCGTCCTGGTGAACAGCGGGTCGTCGAGCTCCTTGCGCAGCGCCGCCACCAGCATCGAAACGCCGGCGTCGGAAACGCCCAACTCCGCGGCGGCGGCGCGCACCGAACCCAGCCGCACCACCGCCGAATAGGCCCGAAGTTGAGCCGGAGTCACGCCATGAGCTTACGTTTAATGCGTGCGTGACGTCCTTGCCGAGCTGATGTCGATCTGGCGCGCCGGCGATACCGCGGGGCTGGGCACGGTGGTGCGCACCTTCCGGTCGGCGCCGCGCCCGCCGGGCGCCTCGATGGTGGTGGCGCCGGACGGTTCGGTGACGGGCTCGGTGTCGGGCGGCTGCGTGGAGGGCGCGGTCTACGAACTGGCCGGCGAGGTGGCCAGGTCCGGGACGCCGCGGCTGGAGCGCTACGGGGTCAGCGACGACGACGCGTTCGCGGTAGGGCTGACGTGCGGCGGCATCATCGACATCTTCGTCGAGCCGGTGTCGCGATCGACGTTCCCCGACCTCGGCGCGGTGGCCGACGACATCGGCGAGCACCGCCCGGTGGCGGTCGCGACCGTCATCGCGCACCCCGACGCGCAATGGGTCGGGCGGCGGGTCGTGGTGCGGCCCGACGCGGTCGCGGGTTCGCTCGGGTCGCCGCGCGCCGACGACGCGGTGGCCGACGACGCGCGCGGCCTGCTGGCGGTGGGCCGCAGCGACGTCCTCAAGTACGGGCCCGACGGGCAACGCCGCGGCGAGGGCATGGAGGTGTTCGTCGCCTGTCACGCGCCGCGCCCGCGGATGCTGGTGTTCGGCGCCATCGACTTCGCCGCGGCCCTGGCGCAACAGGGATCGTTCCTCGGCTACCGCGTCACCGTGTGCGACGCCCGCGAGCTGTTCGCCACGCCCGTGCGCTTCCCGACCGCCGACCAGGTCGTCGTCGATTGGCCCCACCGCTACCTCGCCGCCCAGGCGGAGGCGGGCGCCATCGACGGCAGCACGGTGATCTGCGTGCTCACCCACGACCCGAAATTCGACGTCCCGGTGCTGGAGGTGGCGCTGCGGCTCCCCCAGGTCGGCTATGTGGGGGCGATGGGATCGCGCCGCACCCACGACGACCGGATGAACCGGCTGCGGGCCGCGGGGCTGACCGACGCCGAGCTCGCCCGGTTGTCCAGCCCGATCGGGCTGGACCTCGGCGCCCGCACCCCGGAGGAGACGGCGGTGTCGATCGCCGCCGACATCATCGCCAAGCGCTGGGGCGGCGGGGGCCGCCCGCTGACCGACACCGCCGGCCGAATCCACCACGACGCCCCGGAGCCGCAGGTAGCGGGCGAGTTCAGCGATCACTTAACTCGCCATTGACGCCCGGTGTGACGCGGCCCACACTGCTCCCATGCAAGTACCTGGGCCCTTCGAATACGAACGCGCGACCAGCGTCGACCACGCCGTCGGACTGCTGGACCGGTTGGGGGAGGGGGCGCGCGTGATCGCCGGCGGGCACAGCCTGCTGCCGATGATGAAGCTGCGCATCGCCAACCCCGAATACCTCGTCGACATCAACGACCTGGCGCCCGAGCTCGGATACGTGATCACCGATCCGACCCTGGTGCGCGTCGGCGCCATGACCCGCCACCGCGAGATCCTGGAGTCCGACACCCTGGCCGCCGTGTGCCCGATCTTCCGCGACGCGGAACGCGTGATCGCCGACCCGGTGGTCCGCAACCGCGGCACTCTCGGCGGCTCGCTGTGCCAGGCGGACCCGGCCGAGGATCTCTCGACGGTGTGCACAGTGCTCGGCGCGGTGTGCCTGGTGCGTGGACCGTCGGGGGAACGCGAGATCGCGATGGACGACTTCATCGTCGGCCCGTACGAGACGGCGGTCGCCCCGAACGAGATCCTGATCGAGGTGCGAATCCCCTTGCGGCACAAGATGTCCAGTGCATACGCGAAGGTGGAACGGCGCGTGGGGGACTGGGCGGTGACGGCGGCCGGGGCGGCCGTCACGCTCGACGGCACCGACATCGTGGCGGCCCGGGTGGGCCTGACCGCGGTGAACCCCGACCCGGCCGCGCTGGCCGAGATCTCGGTGGCGCTGGTCGGTCGGCCGGCCACCGACGAGACGTTCGCCGAGGCGGGTCGCCTGGCCGCCGCGGCCTGCGAGCCGGTGACCGATGTTCGCGGCACCGCCGACTACAAGCGCCACCTGGCCTCCGAGCTGACCGTTCGCACGTTGCGCACCGCGGCCCAACGCGTGCGCGAAGGGAGCTAGCCAACCATGCAAGTCAACATGACCGTCAACGGCGAGCAGGTGACCGCCGAGGTCGAACCCCGGACGCTGCTGGTGCACTTCCTGCGGGATCAGTTGCGGCTCACCGGAACCCACTGGGGCTGCGACACCAGCAACTGCGGGACGTGCGTGGTCGACGTGGACGGCGTGCCGGTGAAGTCCTGCACGATGCTGGCCGTGATGGCGTCCGGTCACAGCGTGCGGACCGTCGAGGGGCTGGCGGTCGACGGCCAGCTCGATCCGATCCAGGAAGGCTTCATGCGTTGCCACGGGCTGCAGTGCGGCTTCTGCACACCGGGAATGATGATCACCGCCCGCGCCCTGCTGGACCGCGATCCCAACCCCGACGAGGAGACCATCCGGGAGGCGATCTCCGGGCAGATCTGCCGCTGCACCGGATACACGACGATCGTGCGCTCCATCCAGTGGGCTGCGAACAACTCCACCGTGAAGGCCGAGTCATGACCACCATCGAGTTCCGCCCGCCCTCGCCCGAAGACACCGCCGACAACGACCAAAAGCCTTGCGGCCACGGCCGGATGCTGCGCAAGGAGGATCCGCGCTTCATCCGCGGCCGCGGCACCTACGTCGACGACGTCGCGCTGCCCGGCATGCTGCACCTGGCGATCCTGCGCTCGCCGTACGCGCACGCCCGCATCGCCGGCATCGATACCACTGCGGCGCAAGCACATCCGAAGGTAAAGGCGGTGGTGACGGGTGCGGACCTGGCCGAGAAGGGCCTGGCCTGGATGCCGACGCTGTCCAACGACGTGCAGGCCGTCCTCGCCACCGACAAGGTGCGATTCCAGGGCCAGGAGGTGGCGTTCGTCGTCGCCGAGGACCGGTACTCGGCCCGCGACGCGCTGGAGCTGATCGACGTCGACTACGACCCGCTTGACGCCGTCGTCGACGTGCGAAAGGCGCTCGACCCATCGGCGCCCGTCATCCGCACCGACCTCGAGAACAAAAAAGACAACCACATCTTCGACTGGGAGACGGGCGACGCCGCCGCCACCGACGCGGCGTTCGCGCACGCCGACGTCGTCGTCAAGCAGGAGATCGTCTACCCGCGGGTGCACCCCGCGCCGATGGAAACCTGCGGCGCGGTGGCCGATTTGGACCCGGTGACCGGCAAGCTCACCCTGTGGACCACCTCGCAGGCGCCGCACGCGCACCGCACGCTGTACGCGTTGGTCGCCGGCCTGCCCGAACACAAGATCCGGGTGATCTCGCCCGACATCGGCGGCGGCTTCGGCAACAAGGTGCCGATCTATCCCGGTTACGTGTGCGCGATCGTCGGCTCGCTGCTGCTGGGCAAGCCGGTGAAGTGGATGGAGGACCGCAGCGAGAACCTGACGTCCACGAGCTTCGCCCGCGACTACATCATGGTCGGCGAGATCGCCGCCACCAGCGACGGCAAGATCCTGGCGCTGCGGTCCAACGTGCTGGCCGACCACGGCGCGTTCAACGGCCAGGCGGCGCCGACGAAATACCCGGCCGGCTTCTTCGGCGTGTTCACCGGCAGCTACGACCTCGAGGCCGCTTATTGCCACATGACCGCGGTGTACACCAACAAGGCGCCCGGCGGGGTGGCCTACGCGTGCTCGTTCCGGATCACCGAAGCAGTGTACTTCGTCGAACGGCTCGTCGACTGCCTGGCGTTCGAGCTCAAGATGGACCCGGCCGAGCTGCGGCTGCGAAACCTGTTGCGGCCGGAGCAATTTCCGTACCAGAGCAAGACCGGGTGGACGTACGACTCGGGCGACTACGAGGCTACCATGCGCAAGGCCATGGACATGATCGGCTACGACGCGCTGCGCGCCGAACAGAAGGAGCGGCGGGCGCGCGGCGAGCTGATGGGCATCGGGATGGCATTCTTCACCGAGGCCGTCGGCGCCGGCCCGCGCAAAGACATGGACATCCTCGGCCTCGGCATGGCCGACGGGTGCGAGCTGCGCGTGCACCCGACCGGTAAAGCCGTTGTGCGGCTTTCGGTTCAGAGCCAGGGGCAGGGCCACGAGACGACGTTCGCGCAGATAGTCGCCGAGGAGCTCGGCATCCCGCCCGACGACATCGAGGTGGTGCACGGCGACACCGATCAGACCCCGTTCGGGCTCGGCACCTACGGCAGCCGGTCGACACCGGTGTCCGGCGGGGCGGCGGCGCTGGTGGCGCGCAAGGTGCGCGATAAGGCGAAGATCATCGCATCGGGCATGCTCGAGGTTTCCGTCGCCGACTTGGAGTGGGAGAAGGGCTCATTCCACGTCAAGGGCGACCCGTCGGCGGCGGTGACCATCCAGGACATCGCGATGCGCGCGCACGGCGCCGGCGACCTGCCCGACGGCATCGAGGGCGGCCTGGACGCCGAGGTCTGCTACAACCCGTCGAACCTCACCTACCCCTACGGCGCGTATTTCTGTGTGGTGGACGTCGATCCGGGCACCGCCGTGGTCAAGGTGCGCCGTTTCCTCGCGGTGGACGACTGCGGCACCCGCATCAACCCGATGATCATCGAGGGCCAGGTGCACGGCGGCATCGTCGACGGCATCGGCATGGCGTTGATGGAGATGATCGCCTTCGACGAGGAGGGCAACTGCCTCGGCGGATCGCTGATGGACTACCTGATCCCGACCGCGGTCGAGGTGCCGCACCTGGAGACCGGTTTCACGGTGACGCCGTCGCCGCACCACCCGATCGGCGCGAAGGGCATCGGCGAGTCGGCCACCGTCGGATCGCCCCCGGCCGTGGTGAACGCGGTGGTGGATGCGTTGGCGCCGTTCGGGGTTCGCCACGCCGACATGCCGCTGACGCCGTCCCGGGTCTGGGAGGCCATGCAGGGCAGAGCGAGGCCCCCGATTTGATGACCATCAGCGAGCGGGCGCGGCAGTTGTTGGCGGCACGGACGCCGTTCGTGCACGCGACCGTGGTGCGCGCCCAGCCGCCCACGTCCTCCTACCCCGGGGACGAGGCAATCCTGTTGGCGGACGGCACGATCGAGGGTTTCGTCGGCGGCCAGTGCGCCCAGAACTCCGTCCGCAAGGCGGCGATGGGCGCGCTGCAGGCCGGCGAAAGCGTGCTGTTGCGGGTGCTTCCCGACGGCGACGTGCACTTCCCCGAGGCCCCCGGCGCCTGCGTCGTGGTGAACCCGTGCCTGTCCGGCGGGTCGCTGGAGATCTTCCTGACGCCGCAGCTGCCGGCCCCGCTGATCCGGGTCTACGGCGCGACGCCGATCGCCGACGCGCTGGCCCAGGTGTGCGCCGTGCTCGGTTACGACGCCCGCCGCGACGGCGACCTGGCCTCGGGGGAAACAGCCACGGCCGTCGTGATCGCCAGCCACGGCGGTCCGGAAGCCGAAACCATCAGGGCCGCACTGGATCACGGCGTCGGATACATCGGCCTGGTGGCCAGCAAGGTTCGCGGCGCCGCGGTGCTGGACTCGCTCGACCTCTCCCCGGAGGAGCGGGCCCGGGTGCACACCCCGGTCGGGCTGGCCATCGGCGCCAAGACCCCCGCCGAGATCGCGGTCGCGATCGCGGCCGAACTCATCGCCGGCATCCGCGGCGGCCTGCGCCGCGCACCCGTGTCGGACCGCCCGGCCGAGGCGGTCGATCCGGTGTGCGGCATGACGGTGACGATCGGTCCCGCCACCGAGCACCTGCACGTGGCCGGCGCGGACTATTGGTTCTGCGGCGCGGGATGCCGCGCCGCGTTCGCCAACCGGCCAGCCGGCGCATGACCGCGCCGCCCGTCACCGGCGTCGTGCTGGCGGCCGGCGGTTCGCGCAGGCTGGGCTCGCCCAAACAGCTGCTGCCCTACCGGGATACCACCCTGCTCGGCGCCACCCTGCGGACGGCCCGCGGCGCCGGGTTCGACCAGCTCATCGTCACGCTCGGCGGTGCCGCCCAACAGGTGCGCGACGCGGTCTCCCTCGAGGGGGCCGACGTGGTGGAGGTCGACGACTTCGGGACCGGGTGCGCGGCCTCGCTGCGCGCCGCGCTCGAGCGGGTGGACCCCCGCGCCGCCGGCATCGTGCTGATGCTCGGCGATCAGCCCGGGATCGATCCGGCAACGCTGCGGCGGCTCGCGGCCGAATGCGCGACAGCCGACATCACCATGTGCCGCTACGACAACGGGATCGGGCACCCGTTCTGGCTCGGCCGTGCGCTGTTCGGCGAACTCCGCGAACTGCACGGTGACAAGGGAGTGTGGAAGCTCATCGACTCGGGCCGGTACCAGGTGCGCGAACTGGCGATAGATGGTCCTATCCCGCTCGACGTCGACACGTGGGACGACTACCGCCGGCTGGTGCGGTCATGACGTTCACCGATGTCGACGACGTCGTCGCCCGATTCGACGCGCACGACTACCTGCTCGACACGGGAACGGCCTCGGCGATCTACCTGGCTATCACGCTCGGCCGCCCGCTGCTGCTGGAGGGCGAACCGGGCGTCGGCAAGACCACGGCGGCCAAAACCCTTGCGGCGGTGCTGGATACCCCGCTGGTCCGGCTGCAATGCTACGAGGGGTTGACCGCCAGCGAGGCGCTGTACGACTGGAACTACCAACGCCAGCTGCTGTCCATCCGGGTGGCCGAGGCCAGCGGCAGGGGCATCGAGGAGGCTGACCTCTACACCGAGGCCTACCTCGTCGATCGGCCCATCCTGCGGTGCGTGCGACACCGCGGCCCGGCGCCGCCGGTCCTGCTGATCGACGAAATCGACCGCGCCGACGACGAATTCGAGGCCCTGCTGCTGGAGTTCCTCGGCGAATCCGCTGTCACCGTCCCCGAGCTGGGCACCTTCGTCGCGGAGCGCCCGCCGATCGCGGTGCTGACCTCCAACCGCAGCCGCGACCTGCATGACGCGCTGCGCCGGCGCTGCCTGTACCACTGGATCGACTACCCGGAGCCGGCCCGGGCCGCCGCCATCGTCCGGCGGACGGTGCCCGGGGCGACCGCGCCGCTGATCGAGCACGCGACGCAGTTCGTCGGGCGCACCCGCGAACTCGACCTGGACAAGCCGCCCGGCGTGGCCGAGACCATCGACTGGGTCGCCGCCCTGGTGTCCCTGGGCGTGGCCGACCTGGTCGACGAGGGCGCCGCGGTCAGCCTGGGGGCGCTGGCCAAGACACCGGACGACCGTACTCTGATTCGCGACGCGTTCGCCGAATACAGCCGCACCTGAGAGGACCCACCGCATGAAGATCGCCAACCAGTTCACCGTCAGCGCGCCCATCGAGCAGGCCTGGGACGTGCTGTGCGACCTGGAACAGGTGATCCCGCTGATGCCGGGCGCGCAGCTGACCGGCCACGAGGGCGAGGACTACCTGGGCAAGGTCAAGGTCAAGGTCGGCCCGGTCACCAGCGAGTTCAGCGGCAAGGTGCGCTTCGTCGAGCTGGACCGCGACGCCCACCGCGCGGTCATCGACGGCAAGGGCAAGGAAGCGCGCGGCACCGGCAATGCCGCCGCCACCGTCACCGCCCAGTTACATGAGGACGGCGACCGCACCAGCGTCACCGTCGACACCGATCTCAAGATCGTCGGCAAGCTTGCCCAGTTCGGCAGCGGCATGCTGCAGCAGGTTTCGGAGAAGCTGCTGGGCCAGTTCGTGGAATCGCTGGAGGCCGAACTGGCCGCGAAGAACGCGCCGGCCCCGGCGAGCGTCAACGGGCACGCCGCGACCGAACCCGCTCCCGGGCCGCGCCACGCGGCCGTCGAGCCCGAGCCCATCGACCTGCTCGACCTCGCCGGCGGCGACCAGCTCAAGAAGTACGGCGCCGCGGCGGCCGTCGTGCTGGCCGTGCTGGTGCTGATCTGGGTGCTGCGCCGCCGGGGTTAGCGGGCTCGTGAGCACCCCACTGCTGTTGCGGGGCGTCGACCTGGCGGCGTTCGCCGCCGCCCTGGTGGCGCGCCTGCGCGGCGCGGGGGTGCTGGTGTCGGCCAATGGGCAGGCCGACTTCGTGCAGGCGCTGCGCCGGTTGGTGCCGGACACCACGTCGGCGCTGTATTGGGCGGCCAGGCTGACGTTGGTCAACCGGATGGAAGACCTGGTCGGCTTCGATGCCGTGTTCGAGGCGGTGTTCGGCGCCGCCCGCGCCGAAGCCGCGCCGCGCCCCGAATCGGTCCTGCCCCTCCCGGGGCCGAAGGCACCCGGGGCCGGCACGCTGCATCCGGCGGCAAGCGGATCGGGTGGCGGCGCCCACGGATTGCCGTGGGCCGCAAGGACGGTGGCCCGCGACGACGGAGCGGCGAGCGTCCTCCTGCCGGATCTCCTGCCCAGCCGTATCGCCGCGCGCGCCGACGAACCGTTTGACCGTTTCGACGCGCAGGACCTTCGCCTGCTCGGCTCCTGGCTGGAGGCGACGGTCGCGCGCTGGCCGCGGCGCCGCAGCATGCGCTTCGAGCCCAGCGCCGGCGGCAAGCGGATCGACCTGCGGGCCACCATGAACGCGTCGCGCGCGACGGGCTGGGAATCCGTGATCCTGGCGCGCACGCGGCCCCGCCGGCGGCCCCGGCGGGTCGTCCTCGTCTGCGACGTAAGCCGCTCGATGCAGCCCTACGCCGCGGTCTACCTGCATTTGATGCGGGCGGCCGCGCTGCGCCAGGCGCGCATCCACCCCGAGGTGTTCGCGTTCTCGACGTCGCTGACCCGGCTCACGTCGGTGCTGTCGCACCGCTCGGCCGAGGTGGCGCTGCGGAAGGCCAACGCAAAGGTCACCGACCGCTACGGCGGCACGTTCATCGGCCGCAGCCTGGGCGCCTTGCTGGCGCCACCCCACGGCAACGCGCTGCGCGGCGCGGTGGTGATCATCGCCTCCGACGGCTGGGACGCCGATCCGCCCGACGTGCTCGCCCACGCGATGGCCAGGCTGCGCCGCCGGGCCGCGACGCTGGTGTGGCTCAATCCCCGTGCGGCGCAAGGCGAATTCCAGCCGCTGGCCGGGTCGATGGCCGCGGCCCTGCCCTATTGCGACCTGTTCCTGCCGGCGCACTCGCTGACCGGGCTGCGCGAATTCCTGCTGGCCCTGGCTAGCCCGCCATCGCGGCGATGAGCTGCTCGGCCGTCAGCGGCAGCGAGCGCACCCGCACGCCGAGCGCGTCGTACACTGCGTTGGCGATCGCGGCGGCCGTCGGCCCCTGGGCGCACTCGCCGATCCCCAACGGTGGAGTCCCTTGTCCGGCAACCAATTCGACGTCGACCGCGGGCACCTCGGAGAACCGCAGGATGGGATAGGTCTCCCAGGTGTCGCTGGTGACATTGAACTCGTCGAACCGCACCCGCTCCTTGAGAGTCCAGCTGGTGGCCTGGATCGCGCCGCCCTCGATCTGGTTGGCCGCGCCGTCGGGGTTGATGATCAGCCCGGCATCCACCGCGATCACCAGCCGGCGCACCCGGACCTCCTCGACCGCCTCGACCTCGGCCACCACCGCGCAGTAGGCCGCCGAATTCTTGTACCGCGCATAGCCGATGCCGCGACCGACGGCCTCCCGCGGCGCCCACGATTCCCAGCCGGCGCGCAAAGCCGCGGCCCGCAGCACCGTCCGCCCGCGCGGATCCGACAGGTGCGCCAACCGGAACTCGACGGGATCGCGGCCCGCAGCGGCGGCCAGCTCGTCCATGAACGACTCCGCGGCAAAGACATTGACGAACGCGCCCAGCGAACGCAGCGCCGAGGTGCGCAGCGGCATCTCGGTCAGTAGGTGGTTGATCACCCGGTAGGACGCAAAGTCGTAGCCCGGCACCGAGTTGCGCCCGGTGCCGCCTCCCCACTCGACCGGCGGCTCGCCGCCCGCGCGGATCGGCTCGCCACCGGCGCGCTCGCTCGCCGCCAGCAACGCCGGCGTCGGCGTCGTCCCCGGGCGGCCCATGTAGCTGCCGCTCCAGATTTCGTGGCGCCAGTCCACCACGCCGCCGTCGTCGCCGCAGTCGGCGGTGATCTCCACCACGGCCGCGGGACCGAAAGGCGCCCAGGCCAATTCGTCGGCGCGCGACCAGACCACGTGCACCGGCCGCCCCTGCACCCCTTGAGCCAGCAGCGCGGCGTCCATGGCGGCGTCGTCGGCGCCGTTGTGCCCGTAGCACCCGGCCCCCTCGACGTGGCGCACCACCACCCGGTCGACCGAAAGGCCGAGCGCCGACGCCAATTCCCGGCGCAACACGTGGACGCCCTGGCTGTGCGACCAGACCTCCAGCTGGCCGTCCGGGTGAGACAGCGCCGCCGCCGACGACGGGCCGATCGACCCGTGCGCCAGGTACGGGCGGTGGTAGCGCGCCGAATGCGAACGCGCCGAACTAACCTGCACCCCAGCCTCTTTCGACGCCAGCACCGACGTCTCGGCCGCCGCCGACACCAGGAACGACGGCAGGTCGTCCTCGTCGGGCAGCGTCGCCCGCCGATCCCACGTGGCGTCGCTGCGCAGCCGCTCGGCGGCGCGCACCGCGACCTCCTCCCGTTCCGCGATCACCCCCAGGAACTCGCCGTCGCGCACCACGGTGAGCACGCCCGGCATCGCCAGGGCCGGGCCGGTGTCGACGTCACGCAGCGTCGCCCCGCGCGACGGCGGGCGAACCACCCGGCCGTACAACTGCCCCTCCAGGACGAGGTCGTGCAGGTAGCGCGGCCGCCCGGTCAGCTTGTCCGGCAGATCCAGCCGCGCGACGTCGGTGCCCACCACCGCGTAGGCCGACTCCGGCTTGGGCGCCGCCGCGCCGGTGGCCGCGCGATCCAGCAGCGCATCGTCGGCGAGCTCCCAGTAACTCGTCGCTACACCGTGGGGGCCGGTGATCTCGCCGTCGGCGACGTCCAACTCGTCAGGCGCCACGGCCAGCTTGGCCGCCGCGACGTCAAGATAGATCGCCCGCGCCTCGGCGCACGCCTGGCGCAGCGCCGCGCCCGACTGCTGGATCGAGCGGCTGCCGGCGGTGAAGCCCTCGTCGGGGCTGCGATCGGTGGCCGCGGCGGTCATCCGCACGCGGGCGATGTCGACGTCGAGTTCCTCGGCGGCGATCTGCGCCAGCGCCGTCAGCACGCCCTGACCCAGCTCGACCTTGCCGGAGCGCACCTCCACGACGCCGTCCGGGCCGATCCGAACCCATTCGCCGAGAACGGGATTGGACGACAGCGACTCCGGCAGGTCATCCATCCAAAGACCCCCGCAGCTCGGCCCCGGCGCTCAGCACCGCCGCCACCACCCGGTTGTGCGAGCCGCAGCGACACAGGTTGGGGTCCAGCGCCGCGCGCACCTCGGCCTCCGTGGGGTCGGGGTTGTCGGCCAGCAGCGCCGCGGCCGCTACCACGATGCCCGACATGCAATACCCGCACTGCGCCGCCTGCCGCGCGATCAGAGCGCGCGAAACCGGGTGCGGCTCGCCGTCGTCGCCGAGCCCCTCGACCGTGCGGATCGACCGGTCGCCCACCGACCACAGCGGGGTGTCGCACGAGTAGATGGGACGGCCGTCGGCCAGGACAAAACAGGCGCCGCACAACCCCACCCCGCAACCGAACCGCGTTCCCTTCAAGCCCAGGTGGTTGCGCAACACGTACAGCAGCGGTGTGTCGTCCTCGGCGTCGACCTCGTGGCGCCGCCCATTGACCGTAAGAATTCGCATGGGCTCCAGCATCCTCCGCCGCGGCGCTAGGGCAGGATCGACAGGTATGGAACAGCTATGGGCCAACCGGGCTGCCAGCTCCGAAGCCGCTGTCGCGCAACGCCACCTGAAACGGTTGTGGGGGCTGCCGGGAACCCAGCTGGGGGTGGTGGCCTGGCCGGCGGCCCGGCGCGACCGGCTGTTCGGCACCTGGCACTACTGGTGGCAGGCGCACCTGCTGGACTGCCTCATCGACGCGCAGCTGCGCGACCCGCAACCGCACCGGCGCACGATGATCAACCGGCAGGTCCGCTCGCACCGGCTGCGCAACAACCTGAGGTGGGTCAACAGCTATTACGACGACATGGCCTGGCTGGCGCTGGCGCTGGAACGCGCAGCCCGGATCGCCGGCGTCGAGCGCCATCGCGCGCTGCCCAAGCTGGCCGACCAGTTCGTCAGGGCGTGGGCGCCCGAGGACGGCGGCGGCATCCCGTGGCGCAAGCAGGACAAGTTCTTCAACGCCCCGGCCAACGGCCCGGCGGGCATCTTCCTCGCCCGCTACGGCGACCACCTGAAGCGGGCCGAGCAGATGGGCGACTGGATCGACGGCACGCTGATCGACCCCGAGACGCACCTGGTGTTCGACGGCATCAAGGACGGCTCGCTGGTCCGCGCCCAGTACTCCTATTGCCAGGGCGTGGTGCTGGGCCTGGAGACCGAGCTGGCCGCGCGGACCGGCGCGGAAGCCAGGGCCCGGCACCGGGCGCGGGTGCATCGGCTGGTCGCGGCGGTCGGCGAACACATGGCGCCCTCGGGTGTGCTGCGGGGCGCCGGCGGCGGCGACGGCGGCCTGTTCGCCGGCATCACCGCCCGATACCTCGCGCTGGTCGCCACCACGCTGCCCGGCGACTCCGCGGACGACGCCATGGCCCGCGACGCCGCGCGCACCATCGTGCTGTCGTCGGCGAAATCGGCCTGGGAGTACCGGCAAACGGTCGAGGGGCTGCCGCTGTTCGGCGTGTTCTGGGACCGCGACGCCGAGCTGCCCGAGGCGGGCGGCGAGGAGGCGCAATTCGTCGAGGGCGCGGTCAACGCCTCCGAGATCGCCGAGCGGGATCTGTCCGTTCAGCTATCCGGCTGGATGCTGATGGAGGCCGCAGGTAACGTCACCGCCGTGAGCGAGTCATGAGCAAACTCAACGGCGACTGGATCCCCGACGAGGCAACGCTTGCCGACGCCAACCTCACCCGCTTCATGGCCTGGCTCGCCGAGACCGGTCGCGGCGAGTACGGCGACTACCACGAGCTCCTGCGCAACTCGGTCGACGACATCGAATGGTTCTGGGAGGCCGTCTGGAATTTCTTCGACATCCAGGCGGACAGCCCCCCGACCGCCGTGCTGGGCAACCGTTCCATGCCGGGCGCCGAGTGGTTTCCCGGCGCCACGCTCAACTACGCCACCGAGGTGTTCCGGCACGCCACCGACGCGCGCCCGGCCCTCATCGCCGTCGGCGAGGACAGCTCGACCGAATGGTCGTGGGCGCGGCTGCAGCGCGAGACGGCGGCGTTCGCGGCCTATCTGCGCAACCTCGGCGTCAAGCCCGGCGACGCCGTCGTCGGGTACCTCCCGAACGTCGGCGAGGCCGTCGTCGCGGCCCTGGCCGCGGCCGGCGTCGGCGCGATCTGGGCGGTGTGCAACCAGGACGTGGCCGTCGACGGTGTGATCGCCCGTCTCGGTCAGGTGCAGCCAGCCGTGCTGGTGGCCACCGACGGGTCGGTGTACGGCGGCAAGCGCATCGATCGGCGCGCGGAGCTGGCCACCATCCGCGCCGCCATGCCGACGCTGAAGGCCACCGTCGTGGTGCCGCGGCTCGGGCTCGAGATCGGCGACGACGCCGTGCCGTGGGCCACGGCGGTCGCAGCGGACGCGCCCCTGGAGATCACGCCGGTCCCGTTCGCGCACCCCCTGTGGGTGATGTTCTCGTCGGGAACGACGGGCAAGCCGAAGGGCATCGTGCACGGGCACGGCGGCGTGCTGGTCGAGCACCTGAAATACCTTACCCTGCAACTGGATTTGCGCCCGGACGACCGTTTCCTGTGGTACTCGTCGACCAGCTGGATGATGTGGAACTTCCTGGTGTCCGGGCTGCTGGTCGACACGACCATCGTGCTCTACGACGGCAGCCCGACGCATCCCGGCACCGATGGCCTCTGGCGGGTCGCCGCCGACGCCGGCGTCACATTCCTGGGCGCCGGCGCGGGCTACCTGTTGGCTTGCGCCAAACAGGAATTGAAGCCGGGCGAGGCGTACCCGCTGGACGGGGTGCGCGCCGTGGGATCCACCGGTTCCCCACTGCCGGCGTCCGGATTCCGCTGGGTGCAGGAGGGGCTCGGCCGCCCCCTTCCGGTGATCTCCATGAGCGGCGGCACCGACGTGTGCACCGCCTTCATCGGCGGCTGCTCGATCGTGCCCGTGGTGGCCGGCGAGCTGTCGTGCGTCTGCCTCGGCGTGGCCATCGAGGCGTGGAATGGCCAGGGGCGCCCCGTCATTGGCGAGGAGGGCGAGCTGGTGGTGACCAAGCCGATGCCGTCCATGCCGGTGTTCTTCTGGAACGACGACGACGGCAGCCGCTACCGCGCCGCCTACTTCGACAAGTACCCCGGGGTGTGGTGCCACGGTGACTGGATCACCATCACCGAGCGGGGATCCGTTGTGGTGCACGGCCGTTCGGACGCGACCCTGAACCGGATGGGGGTGCGGATGGGCAGCGCCGAGATCTACACGGCGGTCGAACGCATGCCCGAGGTGCGGGACTGCCTCGTGGTCGGCGTCGAACAGGACGACGGCGGCTACTGGATGCCGCTGTTCGTTTCGCTGGCCGACGGCGTGGAGCTCGACGAGGCGCTGCGGTCGAGGATCGCCGCGGAAATCCGTCAGCACGCCTCGCCGCGGCACGTGCCCGACGACATCCTGGACGTGCCGGGCATTCCGCGGACCCTGACCGGCAAGCGGCTGGAGATCCCGATCAAGCGGATCCTGCTGGGGGCCGCGCCGGACCAGGCCGTGCAGCAGAGTTCGATCGACCGGCCGGACCTGCTAGAGGCTTTCGTTGCGTACCGCAGAAGTCGGGTGTCCTGAGTCCGGCTCCTCGGCGGTCGCGCGGCGTCGCCCCCGGTAGCCGCGCCAGGCGGCGATGAAGGCGGGGATCAGCGACACGAACAGGATGCCCAGGATGATCTTTTCCAGGTTCTGGTGCACGAACGGCACGGTGCCCAGGAAGTAGCCCGCCAGCGTGACGCCGCCGCCCCAGGTGATGCCGCCGACGATGTCGAAGCCGAGGTACACCGGGTAGCGCATGTACGACACCCCGGCGATCACCGGGACGAACGTGCGGACGAACGGCGCGAAGCGGGCGAGGATGACCGCCCAGGGCCCGTACTTCTCGAAGAACGCGTGCGACTCCGTGACGTAGTGCTTCTTGAAAAACCGGGAATCTTCCTTCTTGAACAGCGCCGGCCCGATCCGCCGCCCGATGAAGTATCCGCACTGATCGCCCAGCACCGCGACCAGCGCGACGGACGGCGCCAGCACCCAGATGCTTGTCGGTGGGTTCGGGTGCGCGGTCAGCAGCCCGCCGGTGAACAACAGCGATTCACCGGGCAGC
Organism: Mycobacterium sp. NGS69; assembly: GCF_059812165.1. NCBI lineage: Bacteria > Bacillati > Actinomycetota > Actinomycetes > Mycobacteriales > Mycobacteriaceae > Mycobacterium > Mycobacterium sp. NGS69. Next base: position 590,494 of record NZ_JCALCD010000003.1, on the reverse strand, counting down.
AGCGGAAACAGCAGCCCGGTCTCGATGAAGACGATGACCAGGATCCCGGGCAGCACCGCTTTGCCGAAGACGCCGCCCGAGCCCAGCCAGTACATCGGGTCGAGGATGTTCGGCAGGGCCGTCACCACGGTGCTCACGATGCTTCAACATACCGGTCTTGCGATACTTGACGGACCCAGCCGCCAGGAGGAGCCCATGCCCATCGCCACGCCCGAGGTCTACGCCGAGATGCTGGCACGCGCCAAGGAGAACGCGTACGCCTTCCCCGCCATCAACTGCACGTCGTCGGAGACGGTCAACGCCGCGATCAAGGGCTTCGCCGACGCCGGCAGCGACGGCATCATCCAGTTCTCCACGGGCGGTGCGGAGTTCGCGTCCGGACTTGGGGTCAAGGACATGGTGGCCGGCGCCGTCGCGCTGGCCGAATTCACCCGCAGCATCGCGGCCAGATACCCGATCAACGTCGCGCTGCACACCGACCACTGCCCCAAGGACAAGCTGGACAGCTACGTGCGGCCGCTGCTGGCGATCTCGGCCGAAAGAGTGGCGGCCGGCCAGGACCCGCTGTTCGGATCGCACATGTGGGACGGCTCGGCGGTGCCGGTCGAGGAGAACCTCGCCATCGCGCAGGAACTGCTCAAGGAGGCCGCGGCCGCCAAGATCATCCTCGAGGTCGAGATCGGCGTGGTGGGCGGCGAGGAGGACGGCGTCGCCCACGAGATCAACGACAAGCTCTACTCCACTCCGGAGGATTTCGAGCGGACGGTCGACGCGCTGGGCCACGGTGAGCACGGCAAGTACCTGTTGGCCGCGACGTTCGGCAACGTGCACGGCGTGTACAAGCCCGGCAACGTCAAGCTGCGCCCCGACGTGCTGGCGCTGGGGCAGCAGGTCGCGGCGGCCAAACTGGGCCTGGCCGCCGACGCCAAGCCCTTCGACTTCGTGTTCCACGGCGGTTCGGGCTCGCTGAAGTCGGAGATCGAGGAGGCGCTGCGCTACGGCGTGGTGAAGATGAACGTCGACACCGACACCCAGTACGCGTTCACCCGCCCGATCGCGGGCCACATGTTCACCAACTACGACGGCGTGCTCAAGGTCGACGGCGAGGTGGGCGTCAAGAAGGTCTACGACCCGCGCAGCTACCTCAAGAAGGCCGAGGCCGGCATGAGCGAGCGGGTCGTGGAGGCCTGCAACGACCTGCACTGCGCCGGGAAGTCCCTGAGCTGAGCTAACCGCTGGGGGACTGGCAGATCTTCCACTGATCGTCGCGGTACTGCAGGTCGAGGCTGCGCGTCGAACGCAGCGACGGGTCGTACGCCATGAACGTGGTGATGTTCGCCTCGGCGTGCTGGCCGTTGACGACGACCTGGTCGATGCTGGCGATCACCGGATACTGCTTGGCCGCCGAGACCCGCTGATAGGTTTCCTGCCACGCGTGTTCGTCGTAGTCCACGTATCCGTCGCGGACGGTCCCGCACGTGACGGTGCGCAGCGCGGTCAGGTCGCCCCGCTGCACCGCGATGTCGTACTGCTGGATGGTGTGCCGAACCTGGTCTTCCTCAGAGACTTTCGTGTGTTTGCCGCGGGTCAGCAGCACGGTGCCCAGGATCGCGATCGCCGCCAGCGCCAGCACGATCAGCACCAGCGCCAGCACCCAACCCCAGTTGAACTGCCGCGTGGTGCGCAGCTTCGCCCCCAGTCGGGGCGGAATCGATTGTGGCACAGCGGCTTTCGGAGGAACGCCCAGCTGCGTCGTCGCGCCTTCGGCGGGCGGCGGCGACGCGAAGACCTCGGTGGCCGGCTCCGGGGAAGTCGCGATGACCTGGGTTTCCTTCGCATCGAAGCCGGGTGCGGTGAAACGACGCTCGCGCTGCTGGCCGTCCGCGGCCTCGGCGTCGCTGTCCTGATCGCCCTTGTTGATCACCACGGTCTCGGTCTCGGGGTCGACGGGCACCAGCGGCTGGTCCTCGGCTGCCCCTTCGGGTTCGGGTGGATTGGGCATAGAGGGAGCTTAGCGACCCGCCGCGGGGGAACGGCAAAATAGACGCCATGACGTCGATGGGAGATCTCCTCGGACCCGATCCGATTCTGCTGCCCGCCGATAGCGACGCCGAGGCGGAGCTGCTGGCCAACGAGAACCCGACCGCGGTCGCGGCCGCGCACCCGTCGGCGTCGGTGGCCTGGGCCGCGCTTGCCGAAGGAGCGCTGGCGGAGGACAAGGCCGTCACCGCCTACGCGTACGCGCGCACCGGTTACCACCGCGGCCTGGACCAGCTGCGGCGAAATGGCTGGAAGGGCTTCGGCCCGGTGCCGTACGCGCACGAGCCCAACCGCGGCTTCCTGCGTTGCGTGGCGGCGCTGGCGAAGGCGGCCGACACCATCGGCGAGACCGACGAATACCTGCGCTGCCTGGACCTGCTCGACGATTGCGACCCCGCGGCGCGCCAGGCGCTGGGCCTCTAAAAGCCGTCCGTGCAGTCGCCGTGCACCTCCGGCGGCTCGATCTGGACGGTGGCGTGGTCCAGACCCCGCGCGGACAGCACCGCGCGCGCGTCGGCCAGCACCCTCGCGGAGTCGCCGTCGCTGGTGAGGTGCGCGGTGCACATGTCCTTGCCGGGCGAGAGCGTCCACACGTGCAGGTCGTGCACTTCGGTCACGCCGTCGACGGCGCCCAGCGCGCCGCGCAGCTCGTCCACGTCGATGTGGGTCGGCGACGACTCGGACAGGATCCGCAGCGCGTCGCGGGCCAGCGAGATGGCCCGCGGCAGCACCCACAGCGCGACCAGCACCGCGACCACGACGTCGGCGTACGGCCAGCGGGTCGTCACGGTGACGATGCCGGCGATCAGCACGCCCAGGCTGCCGACGCTGTCGGCGACCACCTCCATGTAGGCGCCCTTGACGGCCAGGCTGCCCTCCGAATGCGCTCGCAGCATCAGCGCGACCACGAGGTTGGCCAGCAGCCCGGCCAGCGCGACGACGATCATCGGCACGCCGGGGATCGACGGGGTTTCCTTGAGCCGCTGGATCGCCTCCCACAGGATGAACAGGGCCACCCCCAGCAGCAGCCCGGCGTTGGCGACGGCGGTGAACACCTCGGCGCGGTGCCAGCCGTAGGTGCGCGCGGGCGACGAGCTGCCGCGCTTCGCGAGCGTCACGGCGGCCAGCCCCATGAACACCGCGACGACGTCGGTCAGCATGTGTCCGGCGTCGGCCAGCAGCGCGATCGAGTTGATCAGCAGCGAGGTGGTCAGTTCTACGACGAAGAACACCGCCAGGATCGCCGCCGCGGCGATCATGCGGGGGATCATCCGCGACGAATCGCTCTCGGCGGGGGTGTGGTTATGGCCGGCGCCCATAGCCAGCAATATATGCGTAACAACGCATATATTGCAAGGGTCAGAACCAGGCGCTCCAGAACCGGGTCAGCGAGTTGCCCCAGGCCACCAGCACGTGCGGCACCCCGGAGAAATCGAACAAATAGAGCACCAGCCCGAAGAACCACCGGCTGGCCGCCAGGATCAGGAACAGCAGGATGAAGAAGCCCCACTGCTTGGCGGGTGCCAGCGCGCGCTGCGTCTCGGGGCTCAGGTGCGGCTCGAGCGCGTCGTACCCGTCGAGGCCCGGGATCGGCAGCAGGTTCAGCAACAGGGCGGTGACTTGGAGGAACCCCAGGAAGGCCACGCCCGACCACAGCACCGCGTGGTCCGGGTCGTAAAAGAACCGGGTCAGTGCCAGCAGCAGCACCGCCAGCACGAGGTTGGCCGCCGGACCGGCCAGGCTGACCATGGTCCGGCGGGCCGGCGTCATGAACCACGTCCGCACGTACACCGCGGCCCCGGGCAGGCCGATCCCGCCGAGCAGGATGACCACCACCGGCAGCAGCAGCGAGAGCGCGGGGTGGCTGTAGCGGCGCGGGTCCAGGGTCAGATATCCGCGCACCGCGACGTCGTGATCGCCGAATCGCCAGGCGGTCACGGCGTGCCCGAATTCGTGCAGGCACAGCGACACCAGCCAGCCGGCGAGCACGAAGACGAACACCCCGGCGTACGACAGCGGCCGCACGCTCGACCCGGCCAGCCACGCCAGCACGCCGCCGGTCGCCGTCAACGCGACCAGGGCGAGGAAGAGCGGGCTGGGCCGCACCGATTCGTGTTGCCGGGCGGGGAAGTTCACCGCTCGAAGTTACCTCGACGCCCGCCGCCGCTGCGGGGCGCAGCGCCAGGACGCGAAAACCCGCGTTTGCGTCGGGTGGCGGCGGCCGGCCGCTACCGTCCCAAGACCATGACGAATGCAAGCGGTTCGCTCGAGGTATGGCTGCGCCAGGACGATGGGGAGATCGTGTGCACGGTCGTCCGCGACGACGAGAGCACCTACGAGCTGGACGTGGACTCGCTGTCAATGCGCGGCGCGCAACGCGAGATGACCGGCTACTTCATCGACGAAGGCTACGAGCCGGCCGGCGAGTGGCAGGTCGAGGTTGACGGCCACGATGGTCCCGCGGAGACGGCGCGCCGCTTCCGGCCGGCAGAGCACCACGAATCGGACCCGAACGTCGACTTGGCGGTCGACGCGTACGACACGCTCGAGGCCGGTGCCGGAGAGGTGTTGCCGTAGCGCCGACGGCGGCTAGCGGACCAGCAGCCAGCCCTCGACATTGCGGTAGAACGTCGACCGTCGCGCCGCGCGCGGCGCCGCGACGCCGTCCCGCACGACGGTGACTCCGGTGCTGCCCAGCTGGGCCGCGCGGCCGGCCACCCACCGGCGCTTCACCCGGGCCCGCAGGCCCGGCATGGCCAGCGTCGGCTCGATCCGCACGGCGGCGACCTCGCCGTCGAACAGCGTGGTGTCGTCGACGACGGCCTCGCCGGTGATGGCCCGCCGGCCGTCGGGCGGCTGCCAGCGCGCCCGGCCCACGATCACCGACCCGGTCTCGTCGCGGATCAGGGTCACCCGTCGGGCCGAGCCGCGCCGCGCGCGCCGCGCCGCGCGACGCCCGGCCGGGACGCGGTAGGCCCGGGTGGCCGGGGTGCGGCGGGGCGGCACGTAGGCCACCTCGACGTCGAGCCGTTCGGCGCGCAACAGCCGGGTCAGCACCGCGGCCAGGTCGGCGTCGGCGCCGACGACCACCAGCCGTCGGTATGGCCCGACCGCGGCGTCGATATCGGACGCATGGACCGGCAGGCCGGTCAGCGCGCGCGGCACCGGGCGCTCGCCGAAGACCAACACCCCCACGTTATTCATGCGTCGCTCGCAAGCTCCTGGGATAGGGTGTGTCACCGGCTGGACCACAATAAGCAGGCGAGATCAGGTTGGAGCAAACGTCATGCCGGCAATCGTCCTCATCGGCGCCCAATGGGGCGACGAGGGCAAAGGTAAGGCCACTGACCTGCTCGGCGAGCGCGTGCAGTGGGTGGTGCGCTATCAGGGTGGCAACAATGCCGGGCACACCGTCGTCCTGCCCACCGGCGAACACTTCGCCCTGCACCTCATCCCGTCGGGGGTGCTGACGCCCGGGGTCACCAACGTCATCGGCAACGGCGTGGTGGTGGATCCCGGCGTGCTGCTCGACGAGCTGAAGGGCCTCGAGGACCGCGGCGTCGACACCTCCCGGCTGCTGATCTCCGCCGACGCCCACCTGCTGTTGCCCTACCACGTGGCCATCGACAAGGTCACCGAGCGCTACATGGGCAACAAGAAGATCGGCACCACCGGCCGCGGCATCGGCCCGTGCTACCAGGACAAGATCGCCCGGCAGGGGATCCGGGTGGCCGACGTGCTCGACCCCGACGCGCTCACCCACAAGATCGAGGGCGCGCTGGAACTCAAGAACCAGATCCTGGTCAAGATCTACAACCGCAAGGCGCTCGACCCGCACCAGGTGGTCGACGCGCTGCTGGAGCAGGCCGAGGGGTTCCGGCACCGCATCGCCGACACCCGGCGGCTGCTCAACACCGCGCTCGAAGACGGCGAAACGGTCCTGCTGGAGGGCTCGCAGGGCACCCTGCTCGACGTCGACCACGGCACCTACCCCTACGTCACGTCGTCGAACCCGACCGCGGGCGGCGCTGCCGTCGGCTCCGGGATCGGGCCGACCCGGATCACCGCCGTGCTCGGGATCCTCAAGGCCTACACCACCCGCGTCGGCTCGGGCCCGTTCCCCACCGAGCTCTTCGACGAGAACGGCGAATACCTGTCCAAGACCGGCGGCGAATTCGGTGTCACCACGGGCCGGCGCCGGCGCTGCGGCTGGTTCGACGCCGTGATCGCCCGCTACGCCACCCGGGTCAACGGCATCACCGACTTCTTCCTGACCAAGCTCGACGTGCTGTCCAGCCTGGAAACGGTGCCGGTGTGCGTCGGCTACCGGATCGACGGGGCGAGCATCAACGACATGCCGATGACCCAGAGCGACCTCGCCCGCGCCGAACCGATCTACGAGGAGCTGCCCGGCTGGTGGGAGGACATCTCGGACGCGCGGGAGTTCGACGACCTGCCCGCCAAGGCGCGTGATTACGTGTTGCGTCTGGAAGAGCTTGCGGGAGCACATGTTTCGTGCATCGGCGTCGGTCCCGGACGCGATCAGACGATCGTGCGCCGCGACGTCCTGGCGGCCCGCCCGTGACGGAACTCGACCCCAAAGAACTCGACCCGGAGTACGAACACCACGGCGGTTTCCCCGAATACGGCCCGGCCAGCCCCGGCCCCGGATTCGGCCGGTTCGTGGAGGCCATGCGCCGGCTGCAGGACCTCGCGGTGTCCGCCGACCCGGGCGACGACGTCTGGGACGACGCGGCCGACCGCGCCGCCGCGCTGGTGGAGGTGCTGGGCCCCTTCCAGGCCGAGGAGGGCAAGGCGCCGGCCGGGCGGACGCCCGACGTGCCCGGCATGGGCAGCCTGCTGCTGCCGCCCTGGACGTTGACCCGGTACGCCCCCGACGGCGTCGAAATGACCGGGTATTTCAGCCGGTTTCACGTCGGCGGCAACCACGCCGTGCACGGCGGCGTGCTGCCGCTGCTGTTCGACCACATGTTCGGGATGGTCTCGCACGCCGCGGGGCGGCCGATCAGCCGCACGGCCTTCCTACACGTCGACTACCGCAAGGTCACGCCGATCGAGACGCCGTTGCTGGTGCGCGGCCGCGTCACCCGCACCGAGGGCCGCAAGGCGTTCGTTTCTGCGGAGCTCCTCGACGGTGACGACGCCTTGCTGGCCGAGGCCAACGGCCTGATGGTGCGCTTGCTTCCGGGCCAGCCCTAGGGATTGGCGAACCGACCTATCCTTGAGCGGTGACTGACGGCTTGAGCCAAGGACAGGACGAGAAGACGACGGCGCTCGCCGTGTCGCCGCAGGCTGCCCCTCGACCGCCCGACGACGGCAGGACGACGGTGATGCTGCTCGGCTCCGGCGAGCTCGGCCGGGAGCTGGCGGTCGCGCTGCGCAACCTGGGCGCGCGGGTGATCGAGGCCGAAGAGCGCTTGACCGACGTGGGCGAGCTCTCGAAGGCGATTCGACAGCAGCAGCCCGACTTCGTGGTGACGGCGACCGACGAGGTCGCCACGCAAGCCCTCGATGCGCTGGCCGGTGGTCCCGACGGCGAGCGCACCGAACTGGTGCCCAACGCCCGGACCGTCCGGCTCACCTCCGACCGGGAGGCGCTGCGCCGGATGGCCGCCGACGAGTTGGGGTTGCCCACCGCACCGTTCTGGTTCGTCGGCTCGGTCGGCGAGCTGCGGGCGGTGGCCGGCCACGCCGGGTATCCGTTGCTGGTGAAGCCGGGGTCGGGGCGGGGACATTCGGTGGTCTCCGGGCCCGACGACATCGAGCCGGCCTGGCAACGCGCGCAGGGGAATTCGACCGGTCGGGTGCTGGCCGAGACCGTGGTCGAGGTCGACTTCGACGTCACCCTGCTCGTCGTGCGCGCCGAGGGTCCGAACGGTCCGCTGATCGAGTTCTGCTCGCCCATCGGCCACCGCGACGTCGACGGCGCCGTGCTGGAATCCTGGCAGCCCCAGCAAATGGGCGAGCCCGCCGTCGACGCGGCCAAGTCGATCGCCGCGCGAATCGTCAAGGCGCTCGGCGGGCGCGGCGTCTTCGCCGTCGAGTTGATGATCAAGGGCGACGAGGTGTACTTCGCCGACGTCACCGCCCGCCCGCACCCGAGCGTCTGGGTGACCCTGCGCAGCCAGCGCCTTTCGGCGTTCGAACTGCAGGCCCGCGCCATCCTGGGCCTGCCGGTGGACACCATGATGATGTCGCCGGCCGCCGCCCACGCCATCGATCCCGGCCCCGACGGCGGCGCGTCGGCCACCGAGGCGTTGACCCGCGCGCTGCGGGTGCCGGAAAGCGACCTACGCGTCTTCGCCACCGGGCGCGGCGTGGCGCTGGCCACCGCACCGGACGTCTCGGTTGCGCGCGACCGTGCCCGACAGGTGGCGAGCGCCCTGAATATGCGAGACTCACGCGGATGAGCTACGCAGGAGACATCACCCCGGAACAGGCGTGGAAGCTACTGAGCGACAACCCCAACGCCGTGCTGGTCGACGTGCGCACCGACGCCGAATGGCGGTTCGTCGGCGTGCCCGACCTGTCGAGCCTGGGCCGCGACGTGGTGTACATCGAATGGGTTACCGGCAACGGCATGCCCAACGCGAACTTCGCCGCCGAGCTGAAGGGTCGCGTCCCGCCGGCCGACGAAGAGCGGCCCGTGATCTTCCTGTGCCGCTCGGGCAACCGCTCAATCGGCGCCGCCGAGGTCGCCACCCAGTTGGGCCTCACCCCGGCCTACAACGTGCTGGACGGTTTCGAGGGCCAGCTTTCGGCCAGCGGGCATCGCGGTGAGAACGGTTGGCGCGCAGTCGGATTGCCCTGGAGACAAGGGTGATCGAAGGCGACTCTGTCCGCACGCCCAAGGCGCTGCCCGACGGCGTCAGCCAGGCCACCATCGGCGTGCGCGGCGGCCTGCTGCGATCCGGTTTCGAAGAGACCGCCGAGGCGATGTTCCTGACGTCGGGCTACGTCTACGAGTCGGCGGCGGTGGCGGAGCGGTCGTTCACCGGCGAGCTGGACCACTTCGTCTACTCGCGCTACGGCAACCCGACCGTGACGATGTTCGAGGAGCGGTTGCGCCTGATCGAGGGGGCGCCCGCGGCGTTCGCCACCGCGAGCGGCATGGCCGCGGTCTTCACCTCGCTGGGCGCGCTGCTGGGCGCCGGCGACCGACTGGTCGCGGCGCGCAGCCTGTTCGGCTCCTGCTTCGTTGTGTGCAACGAGATTCTGCCGCGATGGGGGGTAGAGACCGTCTTCGTCGACGGCGACGACCTCGCGCAGTGGGAGCGGGCCCTGTCGGTGCCCACGCAGGCGGTGTTCTTCGAGACCCCGTCCAATCCCATGCAGTCGCTGGTCGACATCGCCGCGGTGACCGAGCTTTCCCACGCCGCCGGCGCGAAAGTGGTGCTGGACAACGTCTTTGCCACACCGCTGCTGCAGCAGGGCTTCCCGCTCGGCGTGGACGTAGTGGTGTACTCCGGGACCAAGCACATCGACGGGCAAGGCCGGGTGCTGGGCGGCGCCATCCTCGGCGACAAGGAGTACATCGACGGCCCGGTGCAGAAGCTGATGCGGCACACCGGCCCCGCGCTGAGTGCCTTCAACGCCTGGGTGTTGCTGAAAGGCCTTGAGACGCTGGCGGTTCGGGTCGAACATTGCAACGCGTCCGCGCACCGCATCGCGGAGTTCCTCGAGACCCACCCGGCGGTGAGCTGGGTGCGCTACCCCTACCTGACGTCGCACCCGCAATACGACCTGGCCAAGCGCCAGATGACCGGCGGCGGAACGGTGATCACCTTCGCGCTCGACTGTGCCGAAAGCGCAGCCAAGCAAAGGGCTTTCGAGGTGCTGGACAAGCTGCGGCTGATCGACATCTCCAACAACCTGGGCGACGCGAAATCCCTGATCACCCATCCGGCGACCACGACGCACCGCGCCATGGGTCCGGAGGGTCGCGCCGCGATCGGGCTGGGCGACAACGTGGTTCGCATCTCCGTCGGGCTGGAGGGCCCCGACGACCTGATCGCCGATATCGATCAGGCGTTGAGTTAGCCGGGTTGCCCAGGGGTTCCGTACAGCAACCCGGCACGGCCGGCGGCGCCGTCCGGATTGCCGCCGTTCCCGCCGTTGCCCAGCAGGAACGCCGATCCGCCCGCGCCGCCGTGGATCCCGCGACCTCCGTCGCCTCCGTTGCCGTACAGCAGTCCGCCGTTACCGCCGACACCGCCGAGGCCACCTTCGCCCAGTGCTCCGGCCCCACCGTCGCCGATCAACCAGGCGGATCCCCCAGCACCCCCGTCTCCGGTAGCGCTGGCTCCGCCGTCACCGCCGTTGCCGTAAAGGAACCCACCGTTGGCGCCGGCTGCCTGCCCGCTGGCCCCGCCCCCGCCCCCGTTACCTCCGTTGCCGATGAGGAATCCGGCCCTCCCGGCCGTGCCACCGTGGCCGCCAGTGGTGGTGAAGTCGTTGCCTCCGCTACCGCCGTTGCCGACGAGCAAGCCGGCTGTCCCGCCGATCCCGCCACCGGCACCCCCACCGCCGCCGCCGTTGCCGCCGTCGCCGAACAAGAGCCCGCCCGACCCGCCGTTGCCACCGAGGCCTCCCGCGCCGCCCGCGCCGCCGATGCCGCCGTTGCCGAACAGGATCCCGCCGGACCCGCCTCTGCCGCCGTTCTGGCCGGCATTGCCGGCCGCGCCGTTACCGCCGTTGCCCCACAAGAGGCCGCCGTCCTGTCCGTTGGCGCCCGGTGTGGCGCCGTTGGCGCCGTTGCCGATCAGCGGCCGGCCGAAAAACGATTCCGCCGGGGCGTTGATCGCGTTCAGGGCGGCGGCCTGCGCGTTGGTGGACTCGGCGGTCGCGTACTGCGCGCCGCTGCCGGAGAGTAGTTGTACGAACTGATTGTGGAAGTTCGACGCCTGCGCGGCCAAGGCCTGATAGGCCGCCGCGTGACCAGAGAACAGCTGGGCGAGCGCAGCGGATACTTCGTCAGCGCCCGCGGCCAACACACTCGCGGTGGGCGCCTCCGCCGCGGCGGTAGCCGTGTTGATGCCGGAGCCAATATTCGAGAGGCTGCCGGCGGCTGCTGCCAGTTCTTCGGTGGCCGCGCTGAGAAAGGACATGTCAAGCTCCTAAAGCTCGATCGGACATCGAGTTCGGCGAAGTCGGTTGAAAATGGGTCGCGAAGCGATTGAACGAGATCCTAATGAGCTGGATGCGGAATCGCAGGGCTTGTTCGACTAACCCGCTGCCTTCTCGGCAGCTTCGATGCGCTCGACCGCGGCCAGCGTCCCCTCCTGCGCCTGCTTCTCCACCCAGTCCACCACCGGTCGCGCGTACATCATCTGACTGGTGATGGCCATCTGGCCGCGCGTACGACCCAGGAAGGAAATGCCCCAGGAGAACATGGCGGCGATCCGGTTGCGGTGGCCCACAAGGTAGTACAGGTGCAGTCCCAGCCACGCCAACCACGCGATGAAGCCCCCGAACTCCAGCTTGCCGACCTTCGCGACGGCGCTGTAGCGGGAGATGAGGGCCATGCTGCCCTTGTCGAAGTACTTGAACGGTTTCCGGGTGGCGGGGTCGTCGTGTCCCTTCAGGGAAAGCTTGATGAGCGCCGTCGCGTAGTGCGCGCCCTGGATCGCGCCCTGGGCCATGCCCGGCACGCCGGGCACCGACATCAGGTCGCCGACGACGAAGACGTACGGGTGACCCTTGACGGAGAGGTCGGGTTCGACGACAACCCTTCCGGCGCGGTCGGTTTCGGTGCCGTCGGACTGGTCGGCGATCATCTTGCCGAGCGGGCTGGCCTGCACGCCGGCCGCCCATACCTTGCACGCGCATTCGATGCGGCGGTGGCCGCCGTCCTTTTCTTCGATCGTGATGCCCATGTAGTCCACCGCGGTCACCTTCGCGTTGAGCTGGACCTCGACGTCCATCTTCTCCAGCCGGCGCTGCGCCTTGAGGCCCAGGTTGGCGCCCATCGGCGGCAACACCGCGGGCGCCGCGTCGAGCAGGATGACCCGGCAATCGCTGGGCGTGATGGTCCGGAAGGCGCCGGCCAGGGTGCGCTCGGCGAGTTGAACGATCTCGCCGGCCAGCTCGACGCCCGTCGGGCCGGCGCCGACGACCACGAACGTCAGGCGCCGCTCCCGCTCGGCCGGATCGGTGGCGACCTCGGCGGCCTCGAAGGCGCCGAGGATGCGGCCGCGTAGCTCCAGGGCGTCGTCGATGGACTTCATGCCGGGCGCGAACGCGGCGTAGTCGTCGTTGCCGAAATAGGACTGCTGGGCGCCGGACGCCACGATGAGGCTGTCGTAATGCGTGACGGTCTGCATCCCCATCAGGTGCGACGTAACCGTCTGCGCCGTCAGGTCGATCGCCTCCACGTCGCCCCATAACACCCGGACGTTCTTCTGCTTGCGCAGGATCAGCCTGGTGGTGGGCGCGATGTCGCCCTCGGACAGGATCCCGGTGGCCACCTGGTAGAGCAGCGGCTGGAAAAGGTGAGTGGTCGTCCTCGAGATCAGGGTGACGTCGACGTCGGCCCGTTTGAGCGACCGCGCCGCGTTCAGGCCACCGAATCCGCTTCCGACGATGACGACGTGATGGCGCGACATGCCTACCCCTTCGTGTCGTGGTCCCCGCAGCCCATCACCACCCTATGTTGTCGGGGACGCTTGTATAATCGAATGTATGTTCGACTCGATGAATGACGCCGGCGTGGTGGACGCCCTGACGACCGCGGCGCGCGAGAAGAACGCTATGTGGGCGCGGGAGTTCGCGGCCATCGGTGAGTTGTATGCGCGTCGGGCGCCGGAGGACGACATCGATCGGCGCAATTGGGCCATCGACGGACATGAAAATGTGGTCGCCGAGGTGGCCGCGGCGTTGGGGATCAGCCGTGGTCGGGCCGCCGGGCGATTGCGGTATGCGATCGCGTTGCGCGAGCGGCTGCCCCGGATGGCCGAGGTGTTCGCGCGCGGCGAGATCGATTTCCGGCTGGTGGCCGCGGTGGTGTGGCGCACCGATCTGGTCGAGGATCCGGAGCTGATCGCTGGGCTGGACGCCGCGGTGGCCAAGCATGTCAAGTGGTGGATGCGGCTGTCGGAGCGCAAATTGACCGAGCGCATCGACATGTGGGTGGTCCGCTTCGACCCGGCGGGTCGGCGGGTGCCCGGGCAGCGCGAAGAGGATCGATACGTCGAGGTCGCCCCCACCGCTCCCGGGTTGACCAACGTGTGGGCGCAGCTGCACGCCACCGACGGCGCCGCGCTGGAGCGCAAGCTCGACGCGATGGCCGCCTCGGTGTGCCGTCAGGATCCGCGGACCAAGGCCCAGCGCCGCGCCGATTCCCTCGGCGCCCTGGCCGCCGGCCTGGAGGTGCTGCGTTGCCAGTGCGGACAGCCGGAGTGCGACGCGGCGCGGCGGGCCGCGACCAATGTGATGATCCACGTCCTCGCCGAACAGTCCTCCGTCACAGGAGATTCGGAAGCGCCGGGATTCCTGCCCGGGTTTGGCCCGGTGCCCGCGACGGTGCTGCGCGACTTGGCCGGTGCCGCCAAGGTGAAGCCCCTCGTCGTCCCGCAGGGTGGCGCCGAGTCCAGGTACCGGCCGTCAGCGGCATTGGCCGAGTTCGTCAGGTTGCGGGACTTGACCTGCCGATTTCCCGGTTGCGACGCCCCGGCCGAGGTCTGCGACATCGACCACACCGTGCCGTTTCCGCTGGGGCCCACGCACCCGTCCAACCTCAAGCTGCTGTGCCGGTATCACCATCTGCTGAAGACCTTCTTCCCCGGGTGGGGTGATCGTCAGCGGCCCGACGGCACGCTGGTCTGGACATCCCCGACTGGGCATACCTACGTCACCAAACCCGTTGGGGCCCTGTACTTTCCGGCTCTAGCCGTCCCGACGGGAAAGCTGACGCTTCCCAACCAGACGCAGCCGCAGGATCGGCGCGGACTGATGATGCCGACCCGGCAACGAACCCGCGCCCAGGACCGCGCCGCCCGCGTCAGCTGGGAACGCGGCATCAACGAAGCCCGCATGGCGGCCGATCCACCGCCCTTCTAGCGCAACGCCTAGAACGGCCACGCCGCGGCGTTGGTCTTGTACTTCCCGTTGAGCTGGTTGCAGAAGTCGTCGTTGGTGCCGGCCAGGAAGATGTAATAGGCCTCCGCGTTGCTGCGGCGGCTGTCGAAGGAGTTGGGCGTGGTCCAGCCGCTGTTGCACATCGCCGTGTCCGAACCCGTGGTGGGCTTGCGCCAATTGGTCTTGGCGCAGGCATTCAGGGCGTCGACGTTTGGTGTGGTGCTCTTTGAGGCGACCAGCATCGCGCCGCCCCACAGCCCGTCGTTGCGCCGGTAGGCGCGCGCCCCGAATCCGGCGTTGTTGGTCTGGCACGCCAGCGCCCGCTTGAGCAGCCCGAAGGGTGCTGCGAGCTGGGGATTGCTGACCGCGGCGGCGGCCGTGATGAACTGGGCCGCGTCCGAGCCGTCAACCTCCTGCACGTTCGGGTTGCCGAGGCCCGTCAACTGCTGCGCAATCCCGGAGTTGTTGCCCCCGCCGATGATCGACCCGCCGCCGCCGGACGTCATCGGCGGCAGGGTGACGGGATCGGCGGTCGCGACGGGAACCGACAGCGCCAGCCCGCACGCGGCGAACACAACGCCGATCCGATTTACGACAGATCTCATGAGCGGTTCTCCTATCAGCGGAACGCGTCGCTGCCGGTGAAGGCCTGGCCGAGGACGAGCTGGTGCATCTCCGGCGTGCCCTCGTAGGTCAGCACCGATTCCAGGTTGACCATGTGCCGGATGACGGGGTACTCCAGCGATATCCCGTTGCCGCCCAATATGGTTCGGGCGGTCCGGCAGATCTTGATGGCCTCGCGGGTGTTGTTGAGCTTGCCGAAGCTGACCTGCTCGGGGCGCAGCCCGACGCCGTCCTTGAGGCGGCCGAGGTGCAGCGACAGCAGCTGCCCCTTGTGCAGTTCGACCGCCATGTCGACGAGCTTGGCCTGCGTCAGTTGGAACCCGGCGATGGGACGGCCGAACTGGGTGCGCTGCGTGGCGTAGTCGAGCGCGGCCTGCCAGGCCGACCGCGCGGCGCCCATCGATCCCCAGATGATCCCGTACCGCGCCTCCGACAGGCACGACAGCGGGCCGCGCAAACCCGTCGCTCCGGGCAGCATCGCGTCGGCGGGCAGGCGCACGTCGTCGAGCACCAGCTCGCTGGTGATCGAGGCCCGCAGCGACAGCTTGTGGTGGATGGTGTTGGCGGTGAAGCCCGCGGTCTTGGTCGGTACGACGAAGCCGCGGATCCCCTCGTCGGTGGCCGCCCACACGATCGCCACGTCGGCGACCGAGCCGTTGGTGATCCACAACTTGCGGCCGTTGATCACCCAGTCCGAACCATCTTGGCGTGCACGGGTTTTCATCGCCGCAGGATCGCTTCCGACGTCGGGTTCGGTCAGCCCGAAGCAGCCCAGCAGTTCGCCGGCGGCCATGCCGGGCAGCCACTGCTGCTTCTGCTCCTCCGACCCGAACTTCCAGATCGCGAACATCGCCAAAGAGCCCTGCACGGAGACCATCGACCGGATGCCGGAGTCGGCCGCCTCCAGCTCGGTGCAGGCCAGGCCGTAGTGCACGGCCGACGCGCCGCCACAGCCGTAGCCGTGCAGATGCATCCCGAGCAGTCCGAGCTGGCCGAACTGCTTGGCCAGCTGGCGGACCGGAAGGTCCCCGATCTCGAACCACTCGCCGACGTAGGGGAGGACGTGCTCGGCGCAAAACTTTCGCACGGTGTCGCGCACGGCGAGCTCGTCGCCGGACAGGGAGGCGTCCAGGCCCAGCGGGTCGTCCCGGTCGAAGGCGGGCGGTGCATCAGTGCTCATAGCTGCCAGCCTGCCACCCCGGTAGTCTCGCGGCATGCGACGGATGGCCTACCTGCTCGTCGACGTCGTCGCCGTGCTGGTGTTCTGCGCCGCCGGCCGCCGCAGCCACGCCGAAGGGCTGACCATCGGCGGCCTCGCCACCACCGCCTGGCCGTTTCTGACCGGGACCGTCCTTGGGTGGCTGCTGTCCCGCGGCTGGCGGCGACCCACCGCCGTCGCCCCCACCGGTGTGATTGTCTGGCTGTCCACCGTGGTTGTCGGCATGCTGCTGCGCAAAGCCAGCTCGGCGGGCGTGGCGGCGAGCTTCGTGGTGGTCGCCGCGTCGGTCACCGCGGTCCTGTTGCTCGGCTGGCGGGCCGCCGTGGGCCTGGCCCTGCGGCGCCGATCCGACGCCTGAGCAGACCATGGCGCCCGCCAGCTGGAACCCGGCCTCCGGGGATGGCCTGACCACCACGTTCGACGCGGTCGTCAGGGCCGTGGCCACGAACAAGGGCCTGCTCGATGACCCGTTCGCCGAGCCGCTGGTGCGCGCCGCGGGAGTGCCATATTTCACCCAGGTGATCGACGACGAGCGGTACGCCGCCGACGACGGCGGCCACCCGATCACGACGGGGCTCATCAACGTCCAGGCGGCCTATGGCAGGTTCCTGGACGAGTTTCTCGCCGACGCGGGCCGCTCCGGCATTCGCCAGGTGGTGATCCTGGGGTCCGGCCTCGACACCCGGCCGTATCGGCTGTGGTGGCCATCGGGGACCACGGTGTACGAGATCGATCGGCCGGACGTCCTCGATTTCAAGGGCGAGGTGCTGCGGGGGTTGCACGCGCGGCCGGCCGCGCACTGGCGCGAGATCGGCGTCGACCTTCGTCAGGATTGGCTGGCGGCGCTGCGGCGGGCCGGTTTTGACGCCGCGACGCCGACGGCCTGGATCGCCGAGCAACTGCTCGTCGGTTACCTGCCGCCGGACGCGCAGCACCGGTTGCTGCTGGGCGTCAGCGAGGCGAGCGCGCCCGGCAGCCGCTTCTCTGCCGATCACATGGCCACCTGGACGCCGGAACGGCAGGCGGCGCGGCAGGCCTTCGTCGAGGGCTGGCGACTGCACGGCCTCGACGTCGACCTGGCCAGCCTGACGCACCCGGGCGAATACCGTTACGTCCCCCAGTATCTGGCGGCGCACGGCTGGGAGACAATCCAGCGCAACGTCGTCGAGTTGTTCGCCGGCCTCGGCTTGAGCGATTCCTGGCGCGGCCGCCCCCGGGACGTGAATCTCATGCCGGGATACGTCACCGCTACTCGTTAATGAACTTAACGGTTCATTTCCTGAAATTTTTCGTTGCGCCCCATCCGCCGGTGCCGCCGCTCCGAATGACCTGTGTTCCATCAGAAGACGGCGGCGCAGGGCCGCCTGTGACGAAGGAGTCGAAAGCAAATGATGAGCAGGGGTGCGAAAACACTTGCCGCGGCGGGTCTCGCGGCCATCGCCGTTGCCGCGATGCCGACGGTTACGGCCACCGCCGACAACCCGAATGATCTGATCGGAACGGGTTGCGCGGACTATGCCAAGCAGAATCCGAGCGGTCCGGGGTCCGTGCTGGGAATGTCGCGCGACCCGGTGGCGACGGCGGCGTCGAACAACCCGATGTTGACCACGCTGACATCGGCGCTGTCGGGGAAGCTGAATCCGAACGTGAACCTGGTCTCGACCCTCAACAACGGCCAGTACACGGTGTTCGCGCCCACCAACGCCGCGTTCGACAAGCTGCCGGCGGGCACCATCGACAAGCTGAAGACGGACTCGCAGCTGCTGACCGGCATCCTGACCTACCACGTGGTGCAGGGTCAGTTGAGCCCGGGGACGGTCGGCGGTGTGCACCCGACGCTGCAGGGTGCGCCGCTGACCGTGGCCGGTCAGGGCAACGACCTGCGGGTCAACAACGCGGGCCTGGTCTGCGGCGGCGTGCACACGTCCAACGCGACGGTGTACATGATCGACACGGTGCTGATGCCCCCCGGCCAGTAAGACGGATCCGTCCGGGCTGGGTGGAATGGGTGGGCGTCGGAAACGTTAGATGATTACGTGACGCCCACCGCCCAGCTCCGGTTCGTCGCGGCCACGCACGACGACCCGTTGGCGCGGCCGCTGCTGGCCGAGCTGGCCGTCGAGTACACGCAGCGATACGGCGGCACACCCGACGCGCACCTGGCCTGGCTGCCCGTGCCGGCGGACGAGCTGGCGGCGCCCGACGGCGGCCTGCTCATCGGGGTGGTGAACGGCGCGCCCGTGACCGGCGGGGCGTTTCGGCGCTACGACGCCGACACCGCCGAGCTCAAGCGGATCTGGACCGACAGCGCGCATCGGCGCCGCGGTTACGCCCGGGCGCTGCTGGCGGCGCTGGAAGCCGAGGCCGCCGCGCGCGGGTACCGCCGGCTCTACCTGATCACCGGCAACCGGCAACCCGAGGCCGCGGCGCTCTACGACGCGACGGGCTATACCCGCATCGCCCCCGATCCGCTGCCGGACTGGGGCCCGTTCCTCCCGATCGCCTTCGAGAAGTGGTTGCGATGAGCGGCCAGTTTCATCTGGGCGTCGCGCTAGACGGATACGGGTGGCACCCCCAGGCGTGGCGGGCGGCCTTGGCCGCCGGAGCGCCGTCGGTGCTGGACGGTCGGTGTTGGGCCGGGCTGGCGGCCACGGCCGAACGCGGGCTGCTGGACTTCCTGACCATCGACGACACCCTGATGCCGCAGATCGGGCGAAGCGCGCGGCTTCATCCGGATCGGCTGACCGGGCGCGCCGACGCCGTGCTGGTCGCGGCGCGGATCGCCCCCGTCACGCGGCACATCGGGCTGATCCCGGTGGCCACGGTCACCCACACCGAGCCCTTCCACGTCTCCAAATCCATTGCGACCCTTGACTTCGTGTCGCACGGCCGGGCCGGTTGGCAGCCGCGGGTGAGCGCCACCACGCACGAGGCGGCCCTGTTCGGCCGCCGCGACGTCTCCGGGGTTCCCCTGTTCGACGAGGCCGGCGAGTACGTCGACGTGGTGCGCCGGTTATGGGACAGCTGGGAGGACGACGCCATCATCCGCGACGCGAGCACGGGGCGCTACGTCGACGTGACCAAGCTGCACTACGTCGACTTCACCGGGAAATACTTCTCGGTGAAAGGGCCCTCGATCACGCCGCGGCCACCCCAGGGTCAGCCCGTGGTGGCCGCGCTGGCGCACGCCGGCCCCGCCTACGAATTCGCCGCTGCCGGCGCCGACGTCGTCTTCATCACGCCCACCGACGGCGACTCGGTGCAAAGCATCCTCGCCGAGCTGCGCGCGGCGGGCGGCTCGCACCTGAAAGCCCTTGCCGACGTGGTGGTTTCGTTCGACGGCGCGGGCGACTTCCGTTCCGATGCGCTCGTCTTCGGCGGCACCGCAACGGAATTGGTGGATTTGCTGCTGGACTGGCGGCGGCTGGGCATTGACGGGGCGCGCCTGCGCCCGGCCGTCAACGCCACCGACCTGCCGGTGATCGTCGACGAGGTGGTACCGCTGCTGCAGCGGGCCGGGCTCTTCCGCACCGGCTATCGCGAGGGCGAGACCCTGCGCGCGCGCCTGGGCCTGCCCGTGGCGCCCAATCGGTATGCGGCGGTGCACCGATGACCCCGGTTCCGCTGTCGATCCTGGACCTGTCGCCGATCAGCTCGGGCGGCGATGCCGCGACCGCCCTGCGCAACACCGTCGAGCTGGCCCAGCACGCCGAGCGGTGGGGCTTTCGCCGGTTCTGGATCGCCGAACACCACTTCGTCGCCGTCGCCAGCGCGGCACCGGCCGTGCTGATCGGCCAGATCGCGGCCGCCACCAACACGATTCGTGTCGGTTCGGCGGCCGTGCAGCTCAGCCACACCACGGCCGCCGCGGTGGTGGAGAGCTTCGGCATGCTCGACGCGTTCCATCCCGGGCGCATCGACCTGGGCCTGGGCCGCTCGGCGCAGCGGCGGATCACCAAGCCGCGAACCCCGAAGCCGCCCCGACCCGAACCGTCCCGAGAGTGGCGCGAGGTCGACGGCGTCGTCATCCCGCCACCGTTCGACCTGCGCAAGCTGCTGGGCAGCGGACGGGTGCAGGCGACCCAGGCGATCCTGCAGCAGCCCGAGGCCGTCGCGCCCGACTTCGAAGAACAGCTGGGGGACATCATCGCGATGCTGGCCGGCACCTACGAGGTCGACGGGTTCGACGTGCACGCCGTGCCCGGCGAGGGCTCCGCCCTGACGCCGTGGATCTTCGGCAGCAGCAAGGGACGCAGCGCCCAGGCGGCGGGCGCGCGGGGGCTGCCGTTCGTGGCCAGCTACCACCTCACGCCGGCGACCGCGCTGGACGCCATCGACGCCTACCGGGACGCGTTCGTCCCGTCGAAATGCCTGCCGCGACCCTACGTCGTGGTGTCGGCCGACATCGTGGTCGCCGACGACACCGCCACCGCAAAGCATTTGGCGTCCAGCTACGGCCACTGGGTGTATTCGATCCGCGCCGGCGGCGGCGCCATCCCCTATCCCGATCCCGGCCAGTGCGAGCCCCTGACCGACGAGCAGCTGGAGGTCGTGATCGACCGCATAGCAACGCAATTCGTCGGCAACCCGGACGAGGTCGCCGAGCGGCTGGAAACGCTGCAACGCGCCACCGGCGCCGACGAGCTCGTCATCACCTCCGTCACCCACCGCCACGAGGACCGGCTGCGCTCGCACGAACTGATCGCCAAGCGCTGGGGGCTCACCGGATGAGCGTGCGGGAGGGCAAGCAGCGCAAGCCGATTCACCTGGCCGCCCACTTCCCGGGCGTCAACAACACCACGGTGTGGACCGATCCGCGCTCGGGCAGCCAGATCGAGTTCGAGTCGTTCGTGCACCTGGCCCGCACCGCCGAACGGGGATTGTTCGATTTCTTCTTCCTGGCCGAGGGGCTGCGCCTGCGGGAGCACCGCGGCCGCATCTACGACCTCGACGTGGTGGGCCGCCCGGACACCTTCACCGTGCTGGCCGCGCTCGCGGGCGTCACCGACCGGATCGGGCTGACCGGAACCATCAACACCACGTTCAACGAACCCTTCGAGGTGGCAAGGCAATTCGCGTCGCTGGACCACCTGTCCGGTGGGCGCGCCGGCTGGAACATGGTGACCTCGTCGGACGCCTTCACCGGCGCCAACTTCCGCCGCGGCGGCTTCCTCGACCACGCCGACCGCTACCAGCGGGCCGAGGAGTTCCTGTCGGTGGCCCGCCAGTTCTGGGACAGCTGGGCGCCCGACGCCGTGCTGGCCGACGTCGGGGCCGGGGTCTATGTCGATCCCGACCGGATCCGAAGCGTCGCGCACCGTGGCCCCCAGTTCGACGTGCGCGGGTTCGCCACGCTGCCCGCGGGGCCGCAGGGCCACCCGATACTGCTGCAGGCCGGCGACTCCGACGACGGCCGCGCGTTCGGCGCCCGCAACGCCGACGCGCTGTTCACGCTGCACGGGTCGCTTCAGGACGGTCAGCGCTACTACGCCGACGTCAAGGGCCGCGCCGCGTCTTGCGGCCGGGATCCCAACCGGCTCAAGGTCTTTCCCGCGGCGACGTTCGTCATCGGCGACACGGATGCCGAGGCGCAGGACCGGGCGCGGCACATCCGCCACCAACAGGTCAGCGGCGCGACGGCGATCGCGATGCTCGAACAGGTGTGGGGCCGCGAGCTGTCCGACCACGACCCGGACGGCCCGCTGCCCGATTTCGATCCCGTCGTCGACAGCGCCATCACCCAGGGCCGGGTCCGGCACGGCGACCCGGTCGCCGTCGCGCGCCGGTACCGCGAACGCGCCGAGGCCGAGGACCTGTCGATCCGCGAGCTCGTCATCGCCGTCACCAGCCGCGAGCAGTTCGTCGGCACGCCGAGTCACATTGCCGATGCCATCGACACCTACATCCAGGCCGACGCCTGCGACGGTTTCATCCTGGTGCCGCACCTGACGCCGCACGGCCTGGACGAGTTCGTCGACCGGGTGGTGCCGGTGCTGCAGGAGCGCGGCGCGTTCCGCACCGAGTACGCCGGCGAGACGCTGCGGGAGCACCTGGGGCTGTAACGCGCCCTACTTGTGGTACGCGTCGTCCTGGATGACCTTCACCCCGCGCCAGCCCCAGTAGACGCAATGGCGCTGGATGAGCCCGTCGGCGATCTCCATGACCTCGACAAAATCCATCTGCTCCCCGTCGGGCGAGTCGCGCGGGTATTCGAACATCATCGTCCGCGCACCGTCGGTCAGGTAGCCGGTCCGGTGGTAGGTCCGCAACGGCGGTTTGCGGGCCGCGACCCGCTCGAGCAGCGGTCGCAATTCGCTGCGCCCGTGGACTATTCCGGTTTCGGTGCCCAATGTCAGCGGAACCGCCGGGCTCTCCAGCACGGCGTCGGGGGCGTAGAGCGCCAGGAGCGCGTCGACGTCGTCTTCGCTGAGTGCCTTGTCCCAGTCGTGGTAAATGCGTTCGGCCGCTTGCTGGAAAGTTTCGTTAGCTGGCATGCCCAACGGGTACCCGGTTGGCCCGGGTGTCATCGCGATTCGACCACGGCTCCGCTTAATTTCTACATGCAACTGTTGCACTATGCTATAGTGGTTGGCGATGCGCAGGAGAGGGGTGTGCGCATGAAGGTCGCCATCGTCGGAGCCGGCATCGCCGGCCCAACGCTCGCGTACTGGCTTTGGCGTTACGGCCACGAGCCGACCCTGATAGAAAAGGCGCCGCGGCTGCGCACGGGCGGCTACGTGGTGGATTTCTGGGGTGGCGGCTATTCCGTCGCCGAGCGGATGGGGCTTACCCCCGAATTGCACGCCGCCGGTTACGTGGTCCGGGAGCTACGCCTGGTGGACCGGAATTCACGGAAGGTGGGCGGCTTTTCGGCGGAGTCGTTCCAGCGCAACCTCGATGGCCGCTTCGTCACCGTGCCGCGCGGTGATCTGGCCGCCATGATCCACCGCTCGATGGACCCGCATGTCGAAACCCTGTTCGGCGAAAGCGTTTCGGCCATCACGCAAGACGGCGCAGGGGTCCGGGTCACGTTCGCGGGCGGAAAGTC
The DNA here is from genome assembly GCF_059812165.1 of Mycobacterium sp. NGS69. Classification (NCBI taxonomy): domain Bacteria; kingdom Bacillati; phylum Actinomycetota; class Actinomycetes; order Mycobacteriales; family Mycobacteriaceae; genus Mycobacterium; species Mycobacterium sp. NGS69. The sequence continues at coordinate 567,467 of NZ_JCALCD010000003.1, read as the reverse complement.
GAGGCGGTTCGACCTGGTCGTCGGCGCCGGTGGCATCCATTCGCCGGTGCGGGGCTTGGTGTTCGGGCCGCAATCTCGGTTCGAGGCCGACCTGGGCTACCGCGTGGCCGCCTTCGAGGTCGAGGGCTACCAGCCGCGTGACGAACTCGTCTACCTCGCCTACACCACACCCGGGCGAATGATCGCCCGGTTCGCGATGCGCGGCGAAAAGACTTTATTTCTCTTCGTTTTCACCGCCGAGCACATGCGCGGCCCCGACCCGCGGGACTTGCCGGAGGTCAGGACCGCACTGCGTCAAGTCTTCGGCGACACCGGGTGGGAATGCCCCGAGATCCTGCGCGAACTCGACGGCGCCCCCGACGTGTATTTCGACCGGGTGAGCCAAATCGTCATGGACCGCTGGTCGCAGGGGCGGGTGGCGCTCATCGGCGACGCCGCGGCCGCGGTCTCGCTGTTGGCGGGGGAGGGGACGGGTCTGGCGATGGTGCAGGGCTACGTGCTGGCCGGTGAACTCAGCCGCGCCGATGCCGATCACCGCGAGGCGTTTCTGCGCTATGAACGCCGGCTGCGTCCGATCGTCGAGGCCAGGCAGCGGTCGGCGCGCGCGTTCGCCTCGATGTTCGCGCCGAAGACGGCGCTCGGATTGTGGACCCGGAATCAGGCATCCAAATTGCTGGACATCCCGTGGGTCGCCGACCGGCTCATCAGGAGTGAATTCCGCGACGACATCGCCTTGCCCGAGTACGTCGCTGCGCGCTAGCTCGCCGACCAGTTCGTCATTGCGCCCGCTTGAGCGCCGCCTCCGTCGCCTCGCGGATCGGGCCGCGCCACACGTCGCCGTGACCGGGCAGCAGCACCTCGGTGTCCAGCGCGGCCAGCGCCTCCAGGCTGCGCAGGCAGTTGGCCTGGTCGTGGCTGAACACCGCCGGCAGCAGCTGCGGGCCGCCGCGACGCAGCAGGGGATGGCCGGTGATCAGGGCGTCGCCGCTGGCCAGCACGCCGTCGACGACGTACGAGCAGTGCCCGCCGGTGTGCCCCGGCGTCGCGACGGCCGTCGGGTTGCCGGGCAGGCCCGCCGCCACCTCGGCGGTCAGCGGCCGCGTCGACGGGATGCCGTCGCGGATCAGCCCGCCGTTGCGCACCACATGAACTCCCCACACCGCCCAGCGCGGCCGCCAAATGCGCAGTGCCACATCGAAAATGGACACCTGCTCCAGGTACTCCCGCTTGGCGTGCCCGACCTCGTCGGCGTGGCAGTACACCGGGGTGGCGTGCTCGCGGGCGAACCAGATCGCCGAGCCCAGGTGGTCGATGTGCGCGTGGGTCAACAGGATGGCGCGCACGTCGCCCGGCGCGTAACCCAGCTGGCGCAGCGACGCCAGCACGTCCTCGCGATCCCCGGGGTAACCCGCGTCGATCAGCAGCACGCCGGTGCCGTCGACGACCAGGGTCCAGTTCACGGCGTGGCCCCGGGCGAGGTAGACGGTATCGGTGACCTGAACTAGCTGCGCCATGCCCGCGAGTGTAGGAGTAGAAATAACCCGTGGCTGAACTCAAACTCGGATACAAGGCGTCCGCCGAACAATTCGCACCCCGCGAGCTCGTCGAACTGGCCGTCGCCGCCGAAGCGCACGGCATGGACAGCGCAACCGTCAGCGACCACTTCCAACCGTGGCGGCACAAGGGCGGGCACGCGCCGTTCTCGCTGGCCTGGATGACCGCCGTCGGCGAACGCACCGAGCGGATCGTGCTGGGCACCTCGGTGCTCACCCCGACCTTCCGGTACAACCCCGCCGTCATCGCCCAGGCCTTCGCCACCATGGGCTGCCTGTACCCGAACCGGATCTTCCTCGGCGTCGGCACCGGCGAGGCCCTCAACGAGATCGCGACCGGATACGAGGGCGAGTGGCCGGAGTTCAAGGAGCGCTACGCGCGACTGCGCGAGTCGGTGCGGCTGATGCGCGAACTGTGGCTCGGCGACCGCGTCGACTTCCAGGGCGAGTACTACAAGACCAAGGGCGCCTCGATCTACGACGTGCCCGAGGGCGGTATCCCGATCTACATCGCCGCGGGCGGACCGCAGGTGGCCAAGTACGCCGGGCGCGCCGGCGACGGGTTCATCTGCACCTCCGGCAAGGGCGAAGAGCTCTACAAGGACAAGCTGATCCCCGCGATGCGGGAGGGCGCCGAGGCGGCGGGCAAGAACGCCGACGACATCGACCGGATGATCGAGATCAAGATCTCCTACGACACCGACCCGGAACTGGCCCGGGAGAACACCCGGTTCTGGGCGCCGCTCTCGCTGACCGCCGAGCAGAAGCACAGCATCGACGACCCGATCGAGATGGAGAAGGCTGCCGACGCGCTTCCGATCGAGCAGATCACCAAGCGCTGGATCGTCGCGTCGGATCCCGACGAGGCCGTCGAAAAGGTCGGGCAATACGTCGAATGGGGCCTCAACCACCTGGTGTTCCACGCGCCGGGTCACGACCAGCGCCGGTTCCTGGAGCTCTTCGAAAAGGACCTGGCGCCCAGGCTGCGCCGACTTGGCTGAAAGTTCGGCGATATACATCGCCGCACCCGAGCCGGAGACCGGCAAGTCGACGATCGCGCTGGGGCTGCTGCACCGGCTGACCGCGACCGTCGCCCGGGTGGGCGTGTTCCGGCCCATCACGCGCCTCGGCGAGGACCGCGACTACATCCTCGAGCTGCTGCTGGAGCACACCACCGCCGGCCTGTCCTACGAGCAGTGCGTCGGGGTGACCTACCAGCAGCTGCACGCCGACGGCGACGCCGCGATCGCCGCCGTCGTCGACGCCTTTCACGCGATGGCGCAGTCCTGTGACGTGGTGGTGATCGTCGGCAGCGACTACACCGACGTCACCCGGCCGGCCGAGCTCTCGGTCAACGCGCGCATCGCGGCCAACCTCGGCGCGCCGGTGCTGCTGACGGTCAGCGGCAAGGGCCGGACCCCGAAGGAGGTCGCCGGCGTCGTCGAGGTGTGCCTGGCCGAGCTCATCGCCCAGCACGCCCACACCGCGGCGGTGGTGGCCAACCGGTGCGACCCGGCGCGATTGAGCGAGGTCGCCGAGGCGCTGGAGACCTTCGCCCAGCGCAGCTATGTGCTGCCCGAGGCGCCGCTGCTGTGCGCGCCGACGGTGGCCGAGCTGGAGAGGGCCGTGGGCGGGACTCCGGTCAGCGGCGAGGCGTCGCTGCGGGACCGCGAGGTCACCGACGTGCTGGTCGCCGGGATGACCGCCGATCACGTGCTGGAACGGTTGCGCGACGGCATGGCGGTCATCACCCCCGGCGACCGTTCCGACGTGGTGCTCGCCGTCGCCAGCGCCCATGCGGCGGAAGGGTTTCCGTCGCTGTCGTGCCTGGTGCTCAACGGCGGGTTCGAACTGCATCCGTCGATCGCCGCGCTGGTGAGCGGCCTGCGGCTGCGCCTGCCCATCATCGCCACCGCGCTGGGCACCTACGACACCGCCAGCGCGGCCGCCTCGGCCCGCGGCCGGGTCACCGCGATGTCGCAGCGCAAGATCGACACCGCGCTCGAGCTGATGGACCGACACGTCGACATCGCGGATCTACTTACCCAGCTTGCTATTTCGGTACCGACCGTGGTCACCCCGCAGATGTTCACCTACCAGCTGCGGCTGCGGGCCCGGGCGGATCGCAGGCACATCGTCCTGCCCGAGGGCGACGACGACCGCATCCTGCGCTCGGCCGGCCGCCTGCTGCAGCGCGGCGTCGCCGACCTGACCATCCTGGGCGACGAGGCGCGGATCCGGCTGCGGTCGGCCGAACTCGGTGTGGACCTCGACGGCGCGCACGTCATCGACCCGCTGGCGAGCGAGTTGCTTGACCAGTTCGCCGACCAGTACGCGGAGCTGCGCAAGGCGAAGGGCATCACCGTCGAGCACGCCCGTGAGATCATGCGCGACGCAACGTATTTCGGGACCATGCTGGTGTATAACGGCGCCGTCGACGGCATGGTGTCGGGCGCCGCCCACACCACCGCGCACACCGTCCGGCCGGCGTTCGAGATCATCAAGACCGTTCCCGACGTCTCCACCGTGTCCAGCGTCTTCTTCATGTGCCTGCCCGACCGGGTGCTGGTGTACGGCGACTGCGCGATCATCCCGAACCCGACGTCCGAGCAGCTCGCCGACATCGCGATCAGCTCCGCGCGCACCGCCGCGCAGTTCGGCATCGAGCCGCGGGTGGCCATGCTGTCCTACTCGACCGGCGACTCCGGCACCGGCGCGGACGTCGAGAAGGTCAGGACGGCAACGGATCTGGTGCGACGGCGCGATCCCGAGTTGCTGGTCGAGGGGCCCATCCAGTACGACGCCGCGATAGAGCCGTCGGTGGCGGCGACCAAGCTGCGCGATTCGCCGGTGGCCGGGCACGCCACCGTGCTGATCTTTCCGGACCTCAACACCGGTAACAACACCTACAAGGCGGTGCAGCGCAGCGCCGGGGCCATCGCGATCGGCCCGGTGCTGCAGGGGCTGCGCAAGCCGGTCAACGACCTGTCCCGCGGCGCGCTGGTCGAAGACATCGTGAACACCGTGGCGATCACGGCGATCCAGGCGCAGGCCACCCATGGCTAGCGGCAGCCGGCTGGTGCTGGTGATCAACTCCGGCTCGTCGTCGTTGAAGTACCAACTGGCGGAGCCGGACTCGGGCGCGGCGCGGTCGTCGGGCCACATCGAGCGGATCGGCGAGGACGGATCCGGCGTTCCCGACCACGAGGCCGCGCTGCAGCGTGCCTTCGACACCCTGGCATCCGACGGCATCGACCTGCGGACCTGCGGGCTGATGGCGGTGGGGCACCGGGTTGTGCACGGCGGCAACGAGTTCTATCGGCCGACGCTGATGGACGACGCGCGGCTAGCCGCACTGGAGAAGCTGTCCGAATTGGCCCCGCTGCACAATCCGCCCGCGCTCAAGGGAATCGAGGTGGCGCGCAAGCTGCTGCCCGACTTCCCCCACGTGGCCGTGTTCGACACGGCGTTCTTCCACGACATGCCCCCCGCGGCGGCGACCTACGCGATCGACCGCGAGGTGGCCGAACGGTGGCAGATCCGCCGCTACGGGTTCCACGGCACGTCGCACCGCTACGTCAGCGAACAGGCCGCCGCCTTCCTGGGCCGGCCGCTCGGCGGCCTGAAACAGATTGTGCTGCACCTGGGTAACGGGTCCTCGGCGTCCGCGATCGCCGGCACCCGGCCGATCGACACCTCGATGGGCCTGACGCCGCTGGAGGGCCTGGTGATGGGCACCCGCAGCGGCGACATCGACCCCAGCATCGTCAGCTACCTGTGGCACCGGGCGAACATGGGCGTCGACGACATCGAGGCCATGCTCAACGAGCGGTCCGGGGTGCTCGGCCTGGCCGGCGAGCGCGACTTCCGGCGGCTGCGGGCCATGATCGAATCCGGCGACGGCGCCGCGCAATTGGCCTACAGCGTGTTCATTCACCGGCTGCGCAAGTACATCGGCGCCTACCTGGCGGTGCTGGGCCACACCGACGTCATCAGCTTCACCGCCGGGATCGGCGAGAACGACCCGGCGGTGCGCCGCGACGCCGTGGCGGGCCTGGAGGAGCTGGGCGTCGTGCTCGACGAGCGCCGCAACCTCAGCGGCGGCCGGGGCGCGCGGCAGATCTCCGCGGAATCGTCGCCGATCGCCGTGCTGGTGATACCGACCAACGAGGAGCTGGCCATCGCCCGCGACTGCGTGCGCGCGCTAAGCGGTTAGGAAGCCCAGGCTGTTTCGTCCCGCCCCGACCGACGGCGTGGGGTCGGTCCCGACGGTTCGGGTCAGCAGTTCGTGGTAGACGTCGCGAAAGTCGGTGGTGTACTTCAGGTCCCCATCGTCGAGGTCGGTGAGGCTGGGTTCCTCGCCGTAGAAGCCGCCTTTAACAGGCCCGCCGGGCGCCCCCGCGACGAAGACGGGGCCGGCGGTGCCGTGGTCGGTGCCCTGGGACGCGTTGGCGTGGACGCGGCGGCCGAACTCGGAGTACGCCATCACGACCACATTCGGATCGCCCACCTGCTGCAGGAACGGCGCGACCGCCTCGTCGAACGTCTGCAGCAGCCGCTGCTGGGTTTCGCGTTCGTCGGCGTGGGTGTCGAAGCCGCCCAGTTGCACCGTGTAGACGCGGGTCGGGACGCGGGCCTTGACCGCGCCGGCGACCACGCCCAGCTGCGCGGCCAGCGAATTGCGGCCCTTGGCGGCGGGTTTCACCGACTCAAACGCGCCGTTGGCGGTCCGCGCGGCGCGGTAGGCCTTGCGCACCGCGGCCATCGCCGGAGTGTCCTCGGGGTCGTCGGCGCCCAGCGCGGCCATGATGCCGTCGAATTGCTGGGCCTTGCCCGGCATCCCGCCCGGGGAAAGCGCCGCTGCCGTGCACTTTTCGCCGACCGCCAGCGGCGGCAGGACGGGCCCGACGTTGACGGCACGCAGCGGATCGTCGCCGGTGGCGTCGAGCCAGCGGCCGATCCAGCCGGTCGCGACCGGCTCGGCCGGCGACGCCGTCTGCCAGATGTCCATGGAACGGAAGTGGCTGTGGTCGGGCTTGGGGTAGCCGACGCCGCGCACGATGGCCAGTTGGCGCCGGCTCCACAGCCCCGCCAGCCCCTTCATCGCCGGGTTCAGCCCGAGCCGCTCGTCGAGGTGGATCACGTCGCCCGGGGCGTACGCGAGTTCGGGGCGCGCGTCGTGATAGGCGTTGTCCCCGTAGGGAATCAGGGTGTTGATGCCGTCGTTGCCGCCGTACAGCGTGACGAGCACCAGCACGCCGGCGCCCTCGGGCAGCGGCCGGTCGCGGGCCGCGCGCATCAGGTCGGGCCATTCGACGGCCACCGCCGTCGAGAGGAGGCCGGCCGCGCCGACGCCCGCGCTGGCGATCAGGAATTTGCGGCGATTGATTTCGGGCATGGTCGGTCTCACGACGTCAGGTATTCGGGCGTGTTGACCGCGGCCGCGACCAACTGCGGAGGCGTGCGCACCAGGGGGGCCAGCGCGTCGGCGGTCCGGTCCGACCAGTCGCCGACGCCGATCAGGTAGCCGACCGCGTCGATGCGGTCGGCGGGGGCGGCGCTTTCGACGGTCGACAGGTCGCCCGAGTGCGCCAACTGCGTCGCGGCGCGCAGGCGTGCCCCGGCGCTGGCGGTGGACAGCCACACCTGGCCGCGGGGCCAGCCGCCGACGCTCGGCGGGTAGAACGGGCGTTGTCCCAGCGCCCGCAGCGTCGCGTCGGCGAGCTTGCGCTGCGCGGGATTTCCGATCGGCACGCGCAGCGCCCGCAGCACGCCGACGAGCCATTCGACCGGGGTGTTGACTCGCGTGGCTCGCACGCCGGTGAACTCGGCGTCGGTGAGGATCGCCCGGGTCAGCGCCCGCAGGTCGCGCCGTGGGCCGTATGCGCCGACGAGGCGGTCGAGCGCCCCGCGCGACGGCGGGTCGTCAGAGGCCAGCTGCTGCCACAGGCGACCCGCGACGTACTCCGCCGACTTGGGCTGCGCCAGCACCGCGTCGCAGAACGCGGCGGCGTCGAAGTTGCCGGAGGACCCGAACAGCGTCTTGGCCGTCGGGTCATGGCGTTTGGGCACCACCGCGGTTTGGCCGCCGGCGCCGATCACCCACCCCGTCAGCGCCCGCGCGCCGGCCCGCACGTCGTCCTCGGTGTAGCCGTTGCCATGGCCCAGCGCGAACAGCTCCATGAATTCGCGGGCCAGGTTTTCGTTGGGTGCCTTGGCCGTGCTGGCCTGCCCGTCGAGCCAGCGCAACATCGCGGCGTCGGTCAGCATCGCGTAGGCCAGCGAGCGGAAATCGCCCAGCGCCCCGGTACGCAGCTTCTGATTTTGCGCGGCCATATACGCGGCCACCCGAACCTTCTGCGCGGAAGTGGCGAAGTGGTTGTGCCACAACAGGGTCAGCTTCTCGTGGATCGGCTGCCCGACGTTGACCATGCGGCCCAGCCACCAATCGGACAGCGCGCGCTGCTGCTCGGACAGCGCGGCGTTGTATTGCTTGCGGGCCGCCTGTGGCGCGCCCTTTCCGGGCGCACGCGGCGCCTCCAGGGCGGGCATCGGGGTTGCCGCCGCGCCGGGGTCCGCGTCGGGGTCGGCGGCCAGGATGGCGTCGACGTATTCCGGCCAGTCCCGGGCGGCGACGGCGTCGACCTCGGGCCCCGTCACGCCGAACCCGGCCCGGCGCAGCGCGCGGGCCGTGGTGATCCACCGCGTGGACTGCCCCGGCATGCCCATAACTGTGCGGCACGAACCTATGCCTGGGCTGTGCGTGCGCCCACGGCTTTGCGTGTGAACGGGTGGCGGGATCGCGGCCAGTTTCCCGCCCTCGAATCACACGGAAAGCCACCATTTCACACCCGCCCTGTGGATAGCTGTAAACGCCGTTACCCATCGGCGTGCGACCGTTCCGGCATGGAATCGGGGAAACCGTTTATCGGCAGCAAGGCGTTGTCATCCGGGGCGTTGAGCCGGCACCAACTGCGGACCCGTTATCGTGCGGTCTTCCCGAACGTCTACCTGTCCAACGGCGCTCAGCTTTCGCTCGAGCGCCGGATCTCCGCCGCCTGGCTGTGGTCTGGCGGGAAGGCGACGATCGTGGGGGCGGCCGCCGCGGCGCTGCACGGCTCCAAGTGGATTCCCGACAATGTGCCCATCGAGCTGAACCAGTCCAACACCCGCCCGCCGCGCGGCGTGCTGACGCGGCGCGATGCGCTGTTGGACTGCGAGACGCAGGTGATGGACGGGCGCAGGGTCACCACACCCGAGCGCACCGCCTTCGACATCGGCCGGCGGGGCGCCATCCGCTCGGCGGTCGTTCGGCTCGACGACCTAGCGCGCGCAACGGGTTTTAAGGTCGACGACGTGCTGCGCATCGCGAAATGCCATTCCCAAACGCCCGGGCTCCGGCGGCTGGAGACCGCGCTGGAGCTGGTCGACCCCGGCTCCGCGTCGCCGAGGGAAAGCTATCTGCGGCTGCTGCTCATCGATGCCGGATTGCCTCGGCCGCAGACCCAGATCCCGGTGCTCGGCGTGGACGGCATGCCAGTCGCTCACATCGACCTGGGCTGGGAGGAGTACCTGGTGGGGATTGAATACGAGGGTGATCAACACCAGACCGACCGTCGGCGGTACGTCTACGACATCCAGCGCCTGGAGACGCTCGAGCGAATGGGCTGGATCATCGTCCGGGTCGTCGCCGAGGACCACCGCGCGAATATTGTGCGCCGAGTCCGCGCGGCGATGAGCGAACGCGGTTGGGCTGCATGCTGACTCGTCGCGTGTGAACTGACGGTTTTGGGGGTGGGTCAGTGGCGGGATTTGGGCGATTTTTACGCCCACGATTCACACCGAAAACCCAGGATTCACACGCGAACTCATCGGCCGTCGCGTGTGAACTGACGGCTTTGAGTGTGAGCCGGTGGCGGGATCTGGGCGATTTTCCCGCCCACGATTCACACGCAGCGCCCAGGATTCACACGCGAAGCCGGTGAGCGCAACAAACCTAGAACGTGCTCGTGGGACGCACCTTGTTCGCCATGTCGACCAGCGTGTAGCGGTGCCGCTGCGTGGGGGCGACGCGGGCCAGGCTGCGCAGTGACGCCTCGACGCCCAGCCGCAGGCCGTGTTCGGTGAACGGGAAGCCGAGGATGTGATTGGTGCTGGCCTCGTTGTCCTGCAGCCAGTCCATCGCTCCGCCCAGCACCAGGGCGCGGATCTGCAGCACCCGCGGCTCGGTGGGCGGCAGCGCCTCGACGCGTCGGGCCGCGTCGCGGATCTGCGCCTCGGTGATCTCGCCGGCGGAGCGGCCGGACATCAGCGTCACCGCGCTGGTCAGCCGCGCGGTGGTGAAATGCCTTGAGGTGGGCGGCACCTCGTCCAGCGTGTTCACCGCGTCCTCGCGATTGCCTTCGGCCGAAAGGGATCTGGCCAGCCCGAAAGCGGCCGAGATCACGCCGTCGTTGGTTTTCCACACCGTCTCGTAGAACTTGTGCACATCGGTGCTACCGGCCAGCTCGGCGGTGGCGGCCAGCGCCAGCTTGGGCGCGAGCTCGCCGGGGAAGGTGTCCAGCACCTCGGTGAAATGCTTTGTGGCCGACTCGTAGTCGCCGGTCAGCAGTTCGGAGACGGCCCGGTACCACACCAACCGCCACCGCCAGCCGACCCGCTCGGCCAGGTCGTCGAGCTTGCGGGTGGCCTTGGCCACGTCGCCCAGGTCCAGCAGCGCGCGGACCTCCATCAGCGGCAGCTCGATCGACTCGGCCACCTCGATGCCGTCGGCGTCCAGCGAACCGTGCCGCGCCGCGCGCAACGAGTCCAGCGTCTGCACCGGTTGGGACAGCACCGTCGCCTGTAGCACCGGGGCGGCGACGTCGGCCGGATCCACCAGCGGGACCGGCAGGGCGGTGACGATCTCCCGGGCGGTCAGCTTCTCCGAATGGACCTGGCCGTCCAGGTACACGTCGGTGTGCGCGACCAGCAGGTCGACCCCGAACGTCGAACGGCTCGGGGAAAAGATCGTCGACAGGCCGGGCCGCGGGATCCGGGTGTCCTGGGCGACCACCTCCCGCAGCACGCCCATCAACTGGGCCGACATCTCCTCGGCGGTGGAGAACCGGCGCCGCGGATCCGGGTCGGTGGCGCGGCGCAGCAGCCGGCCGAACGAGTCGTAGTTCTTCAGCACGGGGTCGTCGTCCGGCAGCCCGTCCACGTAGCGGCCGTTGCGGGTGCGCAGGTTCAACGTCAGCGCCGCCAGCGTGCGCCCGACCGTGTAGATGTCGGTGGCCACCGTCGGGCCCGTCCGCACGATCTCAGGCGCTTGGAAACCCGGTGTGCCGTAAAGGTATCCGAACGAATTGATCCGTGACACCGCGCCCAGGTCGATCAGCTTGAGCTGCTCCTCGGTGAGCATGATGTTCTCCGGCTTGAGGTCGTTGTAGACCAGGCCGATGGAATGCAGGTAGCTCAGTGCGGGCATGATCTCGAGCAGGTAGGCGATGGCCTCGGAGACCGGAAGCTTCTCGGATTTCCCGTGTTTGAGATTGCGCCGCAGTGACTGCCCGCCGATGTACTCCATGACGATGTATCCGACCGGCTCCCCTTGCCGGTCGGTGTGCTCCACGAAGTTGAAGATCTGCACGATCTGCGGGTGCACCACCTCGGCGAGGAACTGCCGCTCGGCCATCGCGATCGCCTGCGCCTCGGCGTCGCCGGAATGCACCAGGCCCTTGAGCACCACCGGGCGGTCGTTGACGTTGTGGTCGACGGCCAGGTAGACCCAGCCCAGCCCGCCGTGCGCGATGCAGCCCTTCACCTCGTACTGGCCCGCGACGGTGTCGCCCGGATTCAGCTGCGGCAGAAACGAATACGGGCTCCCGCAGGCGGGGCACCAGCCCTCCGACGCGCCTTTGCCCTCGGAGCCGGAGCGGCCGACGGGCTTTCCGCAGTTCCAGCAGAAGCGCTTGGCCTCCGGCACCACCGGATTGGTCATCAGCGCCTCGAGCGGATCGATGTCGCGCACGCGCGGGATCTCGACCAGCCCGCCGCCCAGCTGCCGGGTCGGCGGCAGCACCCGCGTGGCCACCGTCACCCGCTCCGGCGCCTCGGTGTCTATGCCGGGGATGAGGAAGTCGTCGTCGTCATCGTCGTCGAAGTCGGGACGGAACAGCGCCTGGGTGGCCTGCGGCCGCGATTCCGCGGCCGCGCCCGTCTGCACGTCCGGCGCCCGGGATTCTTCGGCATCCATCGGCTCGGCCATCAGTCCACGTACCTCGGCGTGGGCGGGGCGGGCGCCGGCCCCAAGACCGTCAACCACTTGCGGTACAACGTGTTCCACGTCCCATCGCGGCGGATGCGTTCCAGCGTGCCGTTGACGAACCGGACCAAGCCCGGGTTGTTCAGGTTGACGCCGATGCCGTAGGGCTGGGTCGCCATGTTCGGCCCGACGATGTGCAGGTACGGGTCTTCCTCCACCAGCCCGGCCAGGATCGAGTCGTCGGTGCTGACGGCGTCGATCTCACGCTGCTGCATGGCCACCAGGCAGTCGGCCCAGTTGACCACCGACACGATGACCGGCGCCGGGTCGATCTGCTGGATCCGGTGCAGCGACGTGGTGCCCCGGGCCACGCAGACCCGCTTGCCGGAAAGGTCGGCCGCCCTGACGATCGGCGAGTCGCGCGGGGCCAGGATGCGCTGGTTGGTGTCGAGGTAGACGGTGGAGAAGTTCACCAGCTTGCGCCGCTCACAGGTGATGGTCATGGTCTTGACGACGACATCGACCTCCGAGCGCTGCAGCGCGGTGACCCGTTCGTCCGACGACAGGATGCGGTACTCGACGTGCGAGGGGGCGCCGAAGATGTCGCGCGCGATCTCGCCGGCGATGTCGACGTCGAAGCCGGTGATCTCGCCGGTGATCGGGTCGCGGAAGCTGAACAGGTTGCTGCCGATGTCGAGCCCGACGATCAGCCTGCCGCGGGCGCGGATGTCGGCGACGGCGGCGTCGGCCTCGGCCTTGTTGGGGAAGGGGCGCAGGCTCGCCGTCAGGTCACAGCCCTGACTCGGGTCGTCCGGCGGCAGCGGCGGCTCTGGGGGCAGCTGCTGCATGCCGACCGGCGTGGGCGGCGGCAGGGTCGGCGCGGTGGCCACGGTCAGCGACTCGGTGTGGCCGCAGCCCGCGAGCAGGCCGACCGCGGCGAGCGCCCCCAGGCAGCGCCGGATCACCGGTACTCCTTGAGCCGCGGCCACAGGCCCAGCGCGACGGCGATGGCCGCGCCGAGGGACAGCACCACGCCGCCGACCTGGGCGCCGGACAGCCCGCTGCGCGCGTTGAGCACGTCGTTGCGCAGGTGGGTGCGGCTCTGGTCCATCGCCTTGCCGAGTTGGTCCTCGAGCTTGTCGAACGCCGGGGTGGAGTCGTCCTCGCCGCTGCCCAGCGCGACCTGGGTGGCGGCGCGGTAGTTGCCGACCGAGATGTAGGAGTTGATCCGGTCGTTAGCCTGCCGCCAGCGCAACAGCAGCTGATCGGCGCCCTGCAGGTCGGGCTTGTCGACGGCGTCGCTGCGCGACATGTACTGGTCGAGCTGCTCGTGCATCGAGTCGATGCGCTGGTAGAACGACTGCTTGCGCATCTCCTCGTCGCCGCGGCGGATCAGCGACAGCGTCTCGTCGGCCCGCGCCTGCTGCGCGGTGATGGCGACGTTGGTGACGGTCCGCAGGGACTCCGCGGCGGTGTCCTTGGCGCTGCGACTCGCGGCCGTCGAGATGGTCAGCGCGGTTCCCACCCATACCACCATGACGAGGATACCGAGGGCGCCGACGACCAGCCCTGGGTTGATTCGGCGCCGGGTGCGGCGCGCCAGCCAGCGATGCGAGAACGCGCCGAAGACCACCGTGCTGGCGACGACGAGGATCACCGGGGCCGGGAAGTGAGTGGACGCGGTGGTTTCGCTGTCCACCCGATCGGTGGTCGCCTGGTACAGCTGTGCCGCGTCGGGCAGGATGCGCGACTGCATCAGCCCGGAGGCCTCCGACAGGTACGACGACCCGACGGGATTGCCCTCCCGGTTGTTGGTCCGCGCGATCTCGATCAGCCCGGTGTAGACGGCCAACTCGGCGTTGATCCGGCCGAGCAACTGCACCAGCGGTTCGTCGGTCAGCCCGCTCGACGCCCTCGTCACGGCCACCGCGGCGTCGGTGATGGCCTGCTCGTAGCGCTGCCGGACCGGGCGCGGCTCGGCCTGCGCGATGAACGCGGTGGCCGCCGCGGCGTCGGCCACCGACAGCGTGGTGTAGAGCCGTCCCGCGGCGAACGACAGCGGCTCGGTGTGGTTGAGCACGGTCGACAGCACCTGCTGGCGGTGGTTGATCGTCGTCGACGTGGCGAAGGCGCTGGAGACGCCGAGGGCCGCCAGCACGATCCCGATCGTCAGGATGCGCCCCGGCGTGGTGGAGATGAACCACCAGCGGGGATGGGCCGGTTCGGCCGGCGACCGCGACCCCTTCGGTTCGGTCGACGGGTGCGCCAGCTCAACCGTCACGTCTGATCAGCCCTCATAACTTTCGGCCCACGGGATAAAGGAATTCTAAGAGAATGTTCCGGCGGATGGGGGGAGGCGAGTCAATTGACCGCCGGGGTCGCCTGCATATCCTGATCACGTGCACGGCGACGGTGACGGATGGGTGGTCTCCGATAGTGGCGCCCACTACTGGGGCCGCTTCGGCGCGGCCGGCCTGCTGTTGCGCGCGCCGCGGCCCGACGGCACGCCCGCGGTGCTGCTGCAGCACCGGGCCGTGTGGAGCCATCAGGGCGGGACGTGGGGTCTGCCGGGCGGGGCCCGGGACAGCCACGAGACGCCGGAGCAAACCGCCGTCCGCGAGGCGCACGAGGAGGCGGGCCTGCCGGCCGAGCGGCTCGCCGTGCGCGCCACGGTCGTCACCGCCGAGGTGGCCGGGCTCGGCGGCACCGCCTGGACCTACACCACCGTCGTCGCCGACGCGCCCGAGCTGCTGGACACCGTGCCCAACCGGGAAAGCGCCGAGATGCGCTGGGTCGCCGAGAGCAAGGTGGCCGACCTGCCGCTGCACCCCGGCTTCGCCGCCAGCTGGCAGCGGCTGCGTACGGAGCCGGCCCTGTTGCCGCTGGACCACGGCGACGAGCGGCGCCATCACCTGCCGCGCACCCTCGAGGTCGAGGCCGGCGTCTTCGTGTGGTGCATGCCGGGTGCCGCCGACGAGGAGCCGTCGCAGCTGAGCCGCTTGATCAGCTCGCTGCTGCAAGCGCCGACCTGAGCGCCGCGGCCGCAGCCCGCGGATCCTGCGCCGCGGTGATCGCCCGCACCACGACGACGCGGCGCGCGCCGGCGCCGAGCACCTCGGGCAGCCGCTGCGCGTCGATGCCGCCGATCGCAAACCACGGCGTGTCCCCGGACAGTTCGGCCGCGGCACGCACCAGGTCCAGACCGGGCGCCGGGCGGCCCGGCTTGGTCGGGGTGGGCCAGCAGGGCCCGACGCAGAAGTAATCGCCCTCGGCGGCGGCAGCGGCGGCCTCGTCCCGGTCGTGGCTGGACAGGCCGATCAGCACCTCCGGCCCGACGATGTCGCGGGCCACGGCCGGCGGCAGGTCGCCCTGGCCCAGGTGCAGCACGTCGGCGCCGGCCGCGCGGGCGATGTCGGCGCGGTCGTTGACCGCGAACAGGGCGCCGTGCCGGCGGGCCGCGTCGGCGAGGATCTCGCACGCGGCCAGCTCGCCGCGGGCCTCCAGCGGACCGAACCGCCGTTCACCCGCCGACCCCTTGTCGCGCAGCTGGACGATGTCGACCCCACCGGCCAGGGCGGCGTCGACGAACTCGGCCAGGTCGCCGCGCTCCCGGCGCGCGTCGGTACACAGATACAGCCTCGCCGACGCGAGACGAGCGGACGGTTGGTGCACACCGCGACGCTAGCGCGCTAGCGTGGAACCCGAAGAGCACGGGAGTCCCAGCGACCGGGGGCTGAGAGTGGGCGCGCGCGCCCTTACCGTCACACCTGATCCGGGTCATGCCGGCGAAGGGAGCAAAGGATGCCGGACTTACTGGCCGTCGTCGGCGGCGGCGTCATCGGGCTGTCGGTGGCGCGCCGCGCGGCGCGGGCCGGATGGTCGGTGGTGGTGCACCACACCGGCGAGCCGGGCGCGTCCTGGGTGGCGGGCGGCATGCTCGCCCCGCACAGCGAGGGCTGGCCCGGCGAGGAGCGGCTGCTGCGGCTGGGCCTGGACTCGCTGCGGCTGTGGCGCGAGGGCGGCTTCACCGACGGCTGGCCGCCGGAGGTGATCACCGCCCGCGAGTCGCTGGTGGTGGCCGTCGACCGCGCCGACGTCGCGGACCTGCGCACCGTCGCCGACTGGTTGTCCGGGCAAGGCCATCCGGTGGTGTGGGAGCCGGCCGCCCGCGACGTGGAACCGCTGCTGGCCCAAGGCATCCGGCATGGCTTTCGGGCGCCCACCGAGCTGGCGGTGGACAACCGCGCCGTCCTCGACGCGCTGGGCCGCGACTGCGAACGCCTCGGGGTGCGGTTGGCGGGGCCGGTGAGCGACCTCGCCCGGGTCGAGGCCGACGCGGTGGTGGTCGCCAACGGCATCGACGTGCCCGCGCTGTTGCCGGGCCTGCCGGTGCGGCCGGTGAAGGGCGAGGTGCTGCGCCTGCGCTGGCGAAAGGGATGTATGCCGTTGCCGCAGCGGGTGATTCGCGCCCGGGTGCACGGGCGGCAGGTGTACCTGGTGCCGCGCCCGGACGGGGTGGTCGTCGGCGCCACCCAATACGAGCACGGGCGTGACACGGCGCCGGCGGTGTCGGGGGTGCGTGACCTGCTCGACGACGCGTGTGCGGTGCTGCCGGCGCTCGGCGAGTACGAGCTGGCCGAGTGCGCGGCCGGGCTGCGCCCGATGACACCCGATAACCTGCCCATCGTGGCACGCGTGGACGAGCGAACCCTGGTGGCGGCGGGCCACGGCAGGTCCGGGTTCCTGCTGGCGCCGTGGACCGCCGAACAGGTTGTGGCCGAGCTGCTCCCGGTCGGAGCCCGGCCATGATCGTCACGGTCAACGAGAAACCGGTCGAGGTCGACGAGCGGACCACCGTCGCCGCGCTGCTGGAATCGCTGGGCTTTCCCGGCCGCGGCATCGCGGTGGCGATGGACGACGCGGTGCTCCCGCGATCCGACTGGGCCGCAACGCTTTTCGATGGTGCCCGACTCGAGGTGGTGACGGCGGTGCAAGGTGGCTGATTCGAAACTGACGATCGCGGATCGCAGCTTTGCCTCGCGGCTCATCATGGGCACCGGCGGGGCGACGAACCTGGCGGTGCTGGAAGAGGCGCTGATCGCGTCGGGCACCGAGCTGACCACCGTGGCGATCCGCCGCGTCGACGCCGAGGGCGGCACCGGACTGCTGGACCTGCTCAACCGGCTGGGCATCACGCCGCTGCCCAACACCGCGGGCTGCCGCGGCGCGGCCGAGGCGGTGCTCACCGCGCAGCTTGCCCGCGAGGCGCTGGACACCAACTGGGTCAAGCTCGAGGTGATCGCCGACGAACGCACGCTATTGCCCGACGCCGTCGAATTGGTCCGCGCGGCAGAGCAATTGGTCGATGACGGGTTCGTCGTGCTGCCCTACACCAACGACGACCCGGCGCTGGCGCGCCGGCTCGAAGACGCCGGTTGCGCGGCGGTGATGCCGCTGGGCGCCCCCATCGGCACCGGCCTGGGCATCACCAACCCGCACAACATCGAGATGATCGTCGCGCGGGCCGGCGTCCCGGTGGTGCTGGACGCCGGCATCGGCACCGCGAGCGACGCCGCGCTCGCGATGGAACTGGGCTGCGACGCCGTGCTGTTGGCCACCGCGGTGACCCGCGCCGCCGACCCGCCCGCGATGGCCGCCGCCATGGCCGGGGCCGTCACCGCCGGATACCTGGCGCGGCGGGCCGGGCGGATCCCCAAACGATTCTGGGCGCAGGCGTCCTCGCCCGAACGATGAAACGTTATGTCGCGCTGGGCAGTTCGATGGCTGCCGGCCCCGGCATCCGGCCCCGGGCCGCCGACGCCCCGCGGTTCTCGGGCCGATCGGCCCGCAACTATGCGCACCTGGTCGCCGAACGGTTGAGCCTGGAACTGGTTGACGTCACCTTTTCCGGCGCCACCACCGCCCACGTGCTCGCCGAGCGCCAGCACGGCCGGCCGCCGCAGATCACCGCGCTGGACGGCTCCGAGGCCCTGGTCACGGTGACGGTCGGCGGCAACGACGTCGGCTACGTTCCGCTGTTGATGGCCGCCTCCCTGCCGCCCGCCGCGCGGCGCCTGCCGCTGCTCGGCGGGCTGATATCCGAACTGCTGGACCGCGACACGCGCGACCGGGCGCTGGCCGGCGCGTTCGATTCGTTGTGTGCGGTGGGGACGGCGTTGCGGCAGCGCGCGCCGAAGGCCCGGATCGTTTTCGTCGACTACCTGACCATCCTGCCGCCCGCGGGTACGCCGGCCCCGCCGCTGTCGGAGGCGGACGCCGACCTCGGGCGGCACGTGGCCGCGACCCTCGAACGCCTCACCGCCGACGCGGGTGCGGCGACCGGCTGCGAGGTCGTCGGCGCCGCCGCGGCCAGCCGTGAGCACCACGCCTGGTCGGCCGAGCCGTGGACGACCACCCCGGCGCGCTACGTCGTGTCGCTGCCGGGCCGGCCGGCCCCGCTGCACCCCAATGGCGCCGGGATGCGCGCGGTCGCGGAATTACTTGCCGCGCAACTGTAGAAGGTCAGCCGTTGGTGCGCCACCACTGGTAGAGCGCGTTGACGTCGGTGTTGGACGCGCGGATGTGGCTCAACACGTTCTTGGCGTCGGTGGTCCAGGTGATGACCGCGGCGCTCTTGTAGGTTCCGCACGCCACCTGTCCCGCCGTCGCGCCGGTACTGCCCGTGTGCCAGGTGCCCGGCGATTGGCCGTTGTCCCCGCACGGGCTCAGCGACACGCCGTTGATGCCGCCGGTGAACGCGGCGGCCAGGTCGCTGCCGTTGCTGTAAAGCTGGTAGACGCCGGCGGCCGGGCCGTTGGGGTCGGGGCTTTGCCCGCAGTCGAGCTCGGCCAGGATCGGGCCGGAGAGCGGGGCCGGCTGGCAATTGTTGAGGCCGTAGCCCTTCGACAGATTGGCGGCCAGCGTGTTGATGTCCGCCGAGCTACCCGTGCCGGGGTCCGCGGTCGCCGTGGCGGTGCCGACGATGACCGAGGCGCCCATGAGCGCCGCGGCCGACGCCGCCCGCAGCGCCTTGGTGAGAGGGGACATTCTGAACTCCTTCGTTGAGTTGGAAAACCAAGCAACCGAGCATCTTTCGGGCGTCAGCCGTTCGCGCGCCACCACTGGTAAAGCGCCGGGACATCGTTGTTCGAGCCACGAATGAGGCTCAGGACGTTTTTCGCGTCCGTGGTCCAGATGATCTCTGCGGCATTCTGATAGGTCCCGCATGCCACCGATCCGGAGTTGGCGTTGTTGCTGCCCTGATGCCAGGTCGTGGGCGACTGGCCGGCGTCCCCGCAGGCGGTCAGCACGTCGTCCTTGATGCTGGTCTTGAACGAGCCGGCCAGGTTGTCGGCGTTGTTGAACAGGATGTACCTGGCCTGGATCGGGCCGCCGGGGTCGGGGCTCTGCCCGCACGTGAGCACGGCGAGTTCACCGGCGTCGAGGTTTCCCGCGGTGCAGTTGTTGAGGCCGTAGCCCTTCGACAGCACGGCGGCCAGCGTGTTGATGTCCGAGGAGCTACCGGTATTGGTCGGGTCCCCGGCCGCCGTGGCGGCACCGGCGATCGCGCAACCGCCCGCGGTCAGGGTGGCCGCCGCGGCACGCAGCGCCTTGCTGAGATGAGACATCTTTGGCTCCTAACGGTGCGTCGTCACCGGAAATAGTGCTTCCGCTAAAGGGATCGTAGGGCTATGTCCTGTCCATGCAATACATTCCGCTGGAAATTATCTGTCTGGTCATCATTGACGGCACCGGCGGCCAAAGGTATGTGATCGGGAAAGCGGTTGAAAGTGTGTGACTTTCGAACCCCCGGGGCCCGGTCGACGCGGCGGGTGGCAACGCCGACGCGGCCGGCGGATCCGTCACGGCGCCGCCGGAAATAGCGAATTTCGCGGAGATAGTGCCCTCGCGGCGCCGCTCCGGTATGGTAAGCACCGCTCGACGCCAGCTAACTCGCCTCGACTGGAGAATCCATGACACAGCCGCCCCCTCCGCCCGGATACCCGCCACAGCAACCTGCCGGGCAAGCGCCGAACAACTACTTGGTGTGGTCGATTCTGGTGACGCTGTTCTGCTGTCTGCCCTTCGGGATTGTGGCGATCGTCAAATCCAGCCAGGTCAATGGTTTGTGGGCGCAGGGGCGTTACGCCGAGGCTCAGGCGTCCGCCGACAGCGCCAAGAAATGGGTGATCTGGTCGGTGGTCGTCGGTGTGGTTGTCGGTGTCATCTACGCCATCCTGATGGCGGTTGGTGCGCTGAACACCAACACCAATGCGGCGCTTGCCGCGATGTTCTAAGCCGGCGTTGCGATCATGGTGACCCGCCCCGGGTCGGCGCGCCTCGGTCTGGGTGCGCCGCTCCTGGTGGCGGCGTCCACCACGCTGGTCTGCGCCGCCACCTGGGTGGGTGATCCGACGACCCCGGGCGGGCCGCTGCCGGTGTGCCCCACCAAGGCCCTGTTGGGCATCGACTGCCCGGGCTGCGGCAGCGCGCGAATGTTGTATTCCCTTATGCACGGCAACGTGTCGGCGGCCGCCAGGTTCAACGCGCTGGGCCTGGTCGCGCTGGTGTTGCTGGTGTGGGCGTATGCGGCCTGGACCTACGGCCGGGTGACGGGCCGGCCGGTCCGGGGCTGGCAGCACCAGCGCTGGGCGGCGGCGGTGACGCTGGCGCTGGTCACGGCCTGGTTTGTGGTGCGCAATCTGCCCTTTGCGCCATTCACCGCGCTGTATGTCTAGCCTCAGGGCGGTGCTCGCCGTCGTCGCCCTGACCGCCTCTCTGACCGGCTGCCATCATCACCGCGACAGCTCGCAGCAGGCCACCGGTGACCCCGCCGCGGCCGATTTCGCCGACGCCCTGCACAAAAAGGTCGCGGCCGACGCGATGATGGCGCATCTGACGAAGCTCCAGGACATCGCCAACGCCAACAACGGCACCCGCGCGGTGGGCACTCCCGGCTACGAAGCCAGCGTCGACTACGTGGTGGATACGTTGCGCAAGAGCGGCTTTGACGTCCAGACGCCCGAGTTCTCGGCGCGGGTGTTTCACGGCGACAAGCCCGAGGTGACGGTCGGCGGCGCGGCCGTGGAGGCGCGCGCGCTGGAGTTCAGCCGCGGCACCCCGCCCGACGGGGTGAGCGGGCCGCTGGTGGCGGTGCCCCCGGAGCACGACCCGGGCTGCAAGCCTGTCGACTTCGACGGGCTTCGGGTGCAGGGCGCGGTGGTGCTGGTCGACCGCGGCACCTGCCCGTTCGCGCAGAAGGAAGATGTCGCGGCGCAGCGCGGCGCCGTGGCGATGATCGTCGCCGACAACGTCGACGAGCAGCAGATGGGCGGCACCCTCGGACCCGACACCGACGTGAAGATCCCGGTGGTGAGTGTCACCAAGTCCACCGGATTGCAGCTGCGCGGTCAGCCCGGGCCGACGACCATCAAGCTCAACGCCAGCGTCCAAAACGTCAAGGCCCGCAACATCATCGCGCAGACCAAGACCGGGTCGACTACCGACGTGGTGATGGCGGGCGCGCACCTGGACAGCGTGCCCGAGGGTCCGGGCATCAACGACAATGGGTCTGGAGTGGCCGCCGTTCTGGAAACCGCGGTGCAGCTTGGGAACTCGCCGCCGGTGCACAACGCGGTGCGGTTCGCCTTCTGGGGTGCGGAGGAACTCGGAACGATCGGGTCGCGCAACTACGTCGAGTCGCTGAATCTCGACGGGCTCAAAGACATTGCGTTGTACCTGAACTTCGACATGCTCGCATCGCCGAATCCCGGCTACTTCACCTATGACGGGGACCAGTCGCTGCCGGCGGACGCCCGCGGCCAGCCGGTGGTGCCGGAAGGCTCGGCCGGAATCGAGCGCACCCTGGTCGCCTACCTGAAGTCGGCGGGCAAGACCGCCCAGGACACGTCGTTCGATGGGCGTTCGGACTACGACGGATTCACGCTGGCCGGCATCCCGTCGGGCGGCCTCTTCTCGGGCGCCGAGACCAAGATGTCCGCCGATCAGGCCAAGCTCTGGGGCGGGACCGCCGACCAGCCCTTTGATCCCAACTACCACCAGAAGACCGACATCCTCGACCACATCGACCGCACCTCGCTGGGCATCAACGGCGGCGGTGTGGCCTACGCGGTGGCCTTCTACGCGCAGGACCTCGGCGGCCGGAATGGCGTGCCGGTGCTGGCCGATCGCACCCGCCACACGCTCAACAAGCCATGATCCGCCGGCTGGCCGCGGCGCTGACGCTGATCGGCTTGGTAGCGGGGTGCTCGCCGTCGCGACCCGCGCCGCAGGCGGCTCCGGATCTGGCCCGGGGACTGGCGGCAAAGGTGACCGCGGACCGGATGCTCGTGCACCTGCGCGCGCTGCAGGCCGTCGCCAACACCAACCGCGGAAACCGCGCCGACGGCACCCCGGGGTTCGACGCCAGCGTCGACTACGTGGCGAAGGCGTTGCGGGACAGGGGCTTTAAGGTCATGACCCCGCAATTCGACCGGCTCTACAACGTCTCACCGGGTAAGCCGACGCTGACGGTGGCCGGCCGCACCTATCAGGTCGACCAGGCGTCGATGCTGGTCCGTACGCCGCCCGGCGGCCTGACCGGGCCGCCGGTTCACCCGGCGCGGCCGTCGGGCTGCGCCGTCGGCGATTACCCCGCCGCCCTGCCCGCCGGCGCGATCGCCGTCGTCGACGACGCCGGCTGCTCGGTGGTCGACAAGCAGAACAGCGCCGTGGCCAAGGGCGCGGCGGGGCTGATCGTGCTCAGCGCGCCCAATGGGCAGGGCGCCCCGCCGACGCTGTTCGGCCCCGGCTATTTCAAGCAGCTGACCGTGCCGGTCGCCGTCGTCGGCCCCAACGGCGCCGCTGCGCTCGCCCACGACAGCGCGCCGGTGCGCCTGGTGCTGGACGCCGAGAACCGCACCATCTCGTCGCGAAACGTGTTGGCGCAGACCGAAACCGGCTCCCCGCATGAGGCGATCGTGGTCGGCGCGCATCTGGACGGGCCGCGCGACGGTCCGGGGATCAACGACGACGGGACCGGCGTGGCCGCGGTGCTGGAAACGGCGCTGCAGCTGGGGCCGCTGGCGGCGGTGAACAACGCGGTGCGGTTCGTGTTCTGGGGCGCCGACGAGGACGGCCTGAATGGCGTGATGGACTACGTCTTCGGGATGGACCGCGATCAGCTCAACGACATCGCGATGTACCTCGACTTCACCATGCTTGGTTCGCCGAACGCCGGCTTCTTCACCGACGACGGCGACCAGTCCGGTCCGCCCACGCCCGGCATCGCATTCGGCGACGTGCCCGAGGGCTCGGCGGGCATCGAGCGCACCCTGGGCGGCTACCTCAACCTGGCCGGCAAGCGGCCCGCCGACATGCCGCTGGGCACCATGACGGACTACCACCCCTTCATGGTCGCGGGCGTGCCGGTCGGCGGTCTGACCGCCGGCGCCACGCAGCTGAAGACCACGGTGCAGGCGCGCCTGTGGGGCGGTCAGGCGGGCGTCCCGTTCGACCCCAACTTCCAGAGCCCGCGGGACACCGTCGACGCCGTCAACCGGGACGCGTTGGCGGTCATGGGTTCCGGCGTGGCGTTCGCGGTGGGCACCTACGCGGAGTCGATCGGCGGCGTCAACGGCGTCCCGCCGCACGACAAGCGGCATCGCACGCGGGTGCCGTAGCTGCCGGCGAGGTTGTCGGACGGCCGTGGCATACTCGAACATATGTTCGACACTCGCCTGCACGATTATTGGGAGCCCCCGGTCACGGAGGGTTCTGCGGCGCTGATTGGGCGGATGTGTGGGGCAGGGCGGGCCGAGGCGCGGGCGGCGGCGGATCGGTTGGATGCGATCGGGGAGTTGTTCGAGCTGCGCCGCGCCCAGCGCGGGGAAGAAGCCGATTGGGCGGTGGATACCTGGGCGGCGGTGGGTGCCGAAGTGGCCGCGGCGTTTCGGACCAGCCTGGCGATGGCGGGCAGTTACCTGCGCTACGCCTTGGCGATGCGGCAGCGGCTGCCGGCGGTGGCCGCGGTGTTTCGGGCCGGCGACATCGATTACCGGTTGTTTCAGACGCTGGTGTATCGCACCGATCTGATCACCGACCCGCAGGTGTTGTCCCGGGTGGATGCCCAGTTCGCGGTGTGTGCGCCGCGGTGGCCGTCGATGACGCGGGGCCGGCTGGCCGGCGAGATCGATCGGGTGGTCGCGGCCGCGGACCCGGATGCGGTGCGCCGCAACAAGGACCGCCTCCAGCGGCGCGAGGTGTCGATCTGGGAAACCGAGCCGGGGATGTCGGAGATCTACGGCCGGTTGTTCAGCACCGACGCCAACGCGCTCGAGCAGCGCCTGGATGCCCTGGCCGCCAGCGTGTGCGAGGCCGATCCGCGCACGCGTGATCAGCGGCGCGCCGACGCGCTCGGGGCATTGGCCGCCGGGGCCGATCGGCTGGGCTGCCGGTGCGGGACGCCCGACTGCGCCGCGGGTGGGCGTGCCCCTAGTCCGGTGGTGATCCATGTCGTCGCCGAGCGGGCCGCCATCGAGGGTCGTGGGTCGACGCCGGCGGCCATCCTGGGCGGCGAGGAGCTGATTCCCGCCGAGCTGGTCGCGGAACTGGCCAAAACCGCCACGCTGAGGCCACTTTTCGCCCCGACCGATCCGGAGCCCGGCTACACCCCGTCGACCAAGCTTGCCGATTTCGTGCGCTGCCGGGATCTGACGTGCCGAGCGCCGGGCTGTGACCGCCCGGCCATCGACTGCGATGTGGACCATACGATTCCCTATGCCGACGGGGGTGCCACGCACGCCTCGAACCTGAAATGCCTGTGCCGGCTTCATCATTTGCTGAAGACCTTCTGGGGCTGGCGCGATCAACAGCTGCCCGATGGCACCGTCATCTGGTGGCTGCCCGGCGGACACACCTATGTCACCTTCCCCGGCAGCGCGCTGCTGTTTCCCGGCCTGTGCGCGCCCACCCCGGCATGCCGCCGGGGCGCATCCGCCGAGCGCGGCGGCGGGCGCACCGCGAAGATGCCGTCGCGCACCAGGACCCGCGCCCAAAACCGGGCCCGCTACGTGGCCACCGAACGCCGACACAACCGCGAGGCCCGCACCGCCCGCCAGGCCGAAACCTGGAGCTACCCGGGACCCGCCCCGCCCAATGAGGACGACGAACCGCCGCCCTTTTAAGGCGTGGTCGGAGGACCCGAATTTAGGGGATGAATACCGCCTGGCCCGTTGAAATTTGGGCTGGCATAGTTAGCCGGGCCATCTAGAATGAGATCCCTTTGATGCTGCCTTGCAGCCCGGTCGGGATGAGGTTTGTCATGAATGTGCGCGGGCCGAGTCGACGTCTGAGGGCGGCAATCGCCTGCGCGGGGGCGGTACTCGTGGTGGCGGGCTGCTCCACGTTCGTCGACGGGCGCGCCCTGTCCATGCTCAACGACCCCTTCCGGGTGGGCGGCCTGCCCGCGACCAGCGGCCCCAGCGGGATCCGCGCGAACGCACCCGCGCCCACCGGCACGGTGGTCAACACCGACAACGGGCCGATCGACAAGCTGTCCCTGCTCTCCATCAACGACATCGAGGACTACTGGAAGTCGGTGTACAGCGAATCGCTGAAAGGGACTTTCATCCCGGTCGCCAAGATGGTGTCCTATGACTCCGACGATCCGAGCAGCCCGATCGTTTGCCATAGCGAGACCTATAAGCTCGTCAACGCCTTTTTCACCTCGCGCTGCAACCTGATCGCCTGGGACCGCGGCGTGTTCATGGCCATCGCGCAACGCTATTTCGGTGACATGTCCGTGAACGGCGTGTTGGCGCACGAATTCGGGCACGCCTTGCAGCAGATGGCGAAATTGGTCACCAGAACGGACCCGACCATCGTCCGCGAACAGCAGGCCGATTGCTTCGCGGGCGTGTACCTGTTCTGGGTGGCCGACGGCAAGTCGCCGCGCTTCACGCTGAGCACCGCCGACGGGCTCGACCATGTGCTGGCCGGAATCATCACCACCCGCGACCCGGTCCTGGACACCGACACCAGCAACGACGACGAACACGGTTCCGCCCTGGACCGGATCAGCGCCTTCCAGATGGGTTTCATCGACGGCGCCTCGGCGTGCGCGGGGATCAACAAGCAGGAAATCGCACAGCGCCGCGGCGACCTGCCGACCGCCCTGCGGACCGACACCAGCGGCGACCCCGAGACCGGGGAGGTCCCGATCAACGAGGACACGTTGTCCACGCTGATGGAGCTGCTGGGGAAGATCTTCTCCCCCAAGAGCCCGCCGACGCTGTCCTACAAGCCGGCCGATTGCCCCGACGCCAAGGCCAGCCCGCCGGCGTCGTACTGTCCGGCGACCAACACCATCGTGATCGACCTGCCCGGGCTGGCGAAGGCGGGCAAGGTCGCCGCCGAGAACGAGCGCACCCTGCCGCAGGGGGACGACACCGCGCTGTCGATGGTGATGTCGAGGTACGCGCTGGCGGTGCAGCACGAACGCGGCCTGGCGATGCAGAGCCCGTGGACGGCGCTGCGCACGGCGTGCCTGACCGGCGTCGTGCATCGCAAGATGGCCGAACCCATCGAGCTGCCGTCCCAGAAGCAGCTGGTGCTGACGGCCGGCGATCTCGACGAGGCCGTCTCCGGCCTGCTGATCAACCACCTGGTCGCCAGCGACGCCGACGGCACCAGCGTGCCGGCCGGCTTCACCCGGATCGCGGCGTTCCGCGGCGGCGTGGCCGGCAACATGGACGCCTGCTACTCGCGCTATCCCGGCTAGGCTCAGGCGATTTCGGCGATCCGGGGAACCACCTCGTCGCCGAGCCGGCGAATGAAACCGACCGGGTCGGGGTTGCCGGGCACGGGACCGGTGTTGATCATCTCGACCCCGAGCGAGGCATAACGCTCGACCGTCTTCAGGTACGCGTCGGTGTCGGTGAAGGGATCGTCGAAAAAGCCGACGGTCTTGCGGATCTCGGCGGGATCCCTGCCCACCGCGTCGCAGTGTCGGTTCAGCACGTCGACCTTGTGCTTGAGCGCCTCGACGTCGTTCGTCGTGCTGTTCCAGACGTCGGCGTACTGGGCGACCAACCGCAGCGTCTTCTTCTCGCCGTCGCCGCCGATCAGGATCGGCGGTCGCCGAATCGGTTGCGGCACACAGATCGTCTCGGCCAGCCGATAATGCTTGCCGTTGTAGGGCCCATCGTTGTCGCTCCACATCTGAAGGCAGACCTGCAGCGCCTCTTCCAGCATCTCGAACCGCGCGCCGAGCGGCGGGTACGGAACCCCGAGGCCGGCGTGTTCGCGGTCGTACCATGCCGCGCCGAGGCCGAGCATGGACCGGCCCGCCGATAGCACGTCCAGCGTCGTCACCGTCTTGGCCAGCACGCCCGGGTAGCGGTAGGTGACCCCGGTGACCAGCAGGGCCAGGTCGATGGTCGTCGTCTGCCCGGCCAGGAATCCCAGCGACGTGTAGCCCTCGAGGAACGGATCCTCTGCTCGCCCAACGGCTTCCATCTGGAAGAAGTGGTCGGCCAGAGTGAACAGCGTGGCCCCGCCCTGCTCGGCGGCCTTGGCCGCGCCGGCCAGCGTCGGGCCTAGCTTCGCCGGATCCCCCGGCAGAAAATCGATGAAGTGAACGCCCAATTCCATTGCGGTATCTCCTCGTCTCGTCACTCGGTCAGACGCTCGAGCAGCGACAGCGCGTCGAGGATGATGCGGCGTTCCCGTTCGGAATACCGCTCCTCCATGGCGCGCGCCAGCCATTCCTCCCGCAACCGGCGATCGCTCTCGGCGCGCCGCCGGCCCTTGGCGGTCAGCGAAACCACCTGGCGGCGGCCGTCTTCGGGGTCGGGCGTGCGGTCGATGAGCCCGCGTTGCTCGAGCGCGGCCACGATCGTGGCCATCGACTGCGGCCGCACCCCTTCGGCACCGGCCAGCGCGCTGGCCGACGACGCTCCCTCTTTCCAGAGGCGGGTGAGTACCGCGGTCTGGGACGGCGTGAGGTCCTCGTCGACCCCCAGACTCCGCAGCCGGCGCCGCAGCCGGCTGAACAGCACCCGCAGATCGCGGGCGGCCGCCACGGCCGAGTCGGTGATGCCGTCCATGACCCGATCCTAAATTAGACAGTTGAAACTGTCCAGTTTTAACTGTCTAAATCACGTCATGCAGATGTTGGCGAAGATCAGGACCGGCCACGACACGAAGTTTTTCCTGCATGGTTCGAAGGTCATGTTGAGCGGACCAGTCGCAGCGCGGCCTCGACCGCGAGGGCGGGCACGTCGAGGGTCTTCGAGCGCAGGTCGTGGCGCGCGCCGGTGATTTCGACGACCTCGGTCGCCGCGGCGATCAGCGCGGCGGCGGCGCGCAGTTCGTCGGGCGTGCCGAACGGATCGGACGTCCCGTGGGTGAAGACGGTGGGCACCCGGATGTTCCGAAGGTGTTCGGTGCGCGGGCGCTCCGGCTTGCCCGGGGGGTGGAGCGGATACGAGAACAGTGTCAAGACGTCCACCGCGGCCTCGCCGGCTGCCACCACCATGGACGTCTGCCGGCCGCCGTAGGAGTGCCCGCCGGCGATCAGCGGGCCGGCGGAAAGGCCGCGGCACAACGTGATCGCCTCGACGATTCCCTCGCGGTCGCCGGCCGCCGAACCGGACGGCGGGCCCTTGGGCCGGCGCCGGCGGTACGGCAGGTTGTAGCGCACCGCGAGCCAGCCGCGCCGGGCCCACTCGTCGCAAACCTGTTGCAGCAGGGGCGATTCCCGGTCGCCACCGGCTCCGTGGGTCAACACCACGACACCGGCGGGTGGCCCGTCCGGTTCATGCGCGACGCCCGCGATCCCGTCCAGGTTCACGAGAGCCTGAACAGGGGCGAGACGGGGCCGTGGCCACCGCCCAACGGATAGGACGCGCGCAGGGATTCGGTGACCCAGCGCTTGCCGAACTCGACCGCGTCGGGCACGGTGAACCCGTGCGCCAGCGCGCACGCGACCGCGGCCGCGAGCGTGTCGCCGCCGCCGTGGTCGTTGCCGGTGGGCAACCGCGGCGAGTCGAACTCGTGGAAGTCGGCGCCGTCATAGAGCAGGTCGCAGCTGCGCTCCGAGGAGCGCAGGTGGCCGCCCTTGACCAGCACCCAGTGCGGGCCCAGCGCGTGCAGCGCCTTGGCCGCCGCGCGCTGCGACGCGGCGTCGGTCACCTCGATGTCCACCAGCAGCCGCACCTCGTCGAGGTTCGGTGTCACCAGCGTGGCGAGCGGAAACAGCTGGCCGCGCAGCGAATCCAGGGCTGAGGACGCCATCAGCGCGTCGCCGTGCATGGACGCGCAGACCGGGTCGACGACGAGCGGCACCGTCAACCCGAGCCGGCGCCAGGTTGCGGCCACCGCCGCGATGATGGACGACGACGCCAGCATCCCGGTCTTGGCGGCCTGGATGCCGATGTCGGTGACCACGGCCTCGATCTGGTCGGCGACGACGTCGTCGGGAACCTCGTGAAAGCTCTTGACCCCCAACGTGTTCTGCACGGTGACCGCGGTGACCGCGACGCAGGCGTGCACGCCAAGCAGCGCCATGGTGCGCATGTCGGCCTGGATGCCCGCGCCGCCGCCCGAGTCCGAGCCGGCGACGGTCAGCACGCGCAACGGCGTGGCGCCCGGTGCGGCTAAGGGCAGGAAATTCACTGGGTGATCGGCAGATACACCCGATTGCCGTGCTCGGCGAACTCCTGGGACTTTTCGGCCATGGCCGCCTCGATGGCTTCCTCGCTGTCGAGGCCGTGCGCGGCCGCGTAGTCGCGGACATCCTGGGTGATGCGCATCGAGCAGAACTTGGGACCGCACATCGAGCAGAAGTGCGCGGTCTTGGCGGGTTCGGCCGGCAGCGTCTCGTCGTGGAACTCCCGCGCGGTGTCGGGGTCCAGCGACAGCGCGAACTGGTCGTTCCAGCGGAACTCGAAACGTGCAGTGCTCAACGCGTTGTCGCGCTCCTGGGCGCGGGGGTGCCCCTTGGCCAGGTCGGCCGAGTGGGCGGCGATCTTGTAGGCGATCACCCCGTCCTTGACGTCCTTGCGGTCCGGCAGCCCCAGGTGCTCCTTGGGCGTCACGTAGCACAGCATCGCGGTGCCGGCCTGGGCGATGATCGCCGCGCCGATCGCCGACGTGATGTGGTCGTAGGCCGGCGCGATGTCGGTGGCCAGCGGGCCCAGCGTGTAGAACGGGGCCTCCTCGCAGAGCTCCTCTTCCAGCCGCACGTTCTCGACGATCTTGTGCATCGGGACGTGCCCGGGGCCCTCGATCATCACCTGTGCGCCATGGGCTTTCGCGATCTTGGTCAGCTCGCCCAGGGTGCGCAGCTCGGCGAACTGGGCGGCGTCGTTGGCGTCGGCGATGGAGCCCGGCCGCAGCCCGTCGCCGAGCGAGAAGGTGACGTCGTAGCGCGCGAAGATGTCGCACAGTTCGGCAAAGTTGGTGTACAGGAACGATTCCTGGTGATGAGCCAGGCACCAGGCCGCCATGATCGACCCGCCGCGGGACACGATGCCGGTGACGCGCTTGGCGGTCAGCGGCACATACCGCAGCAGCACGCCGGCGTGCACGGTCATGTAGTCCACGCCCTGCTCACATTGTTCGATCACGGTGTCGCGGTAGATCTCCCAGGTGAGCTCGGTCGGATCGCCGTTGACCTTCTCCAGCGCCTGGTAGATCGGCACGGTGCCCACCGGCACCGGCGAATTGCGCAGGATCCACTCGCGGGTCTCGTGAATGTTCTTGCCGGTGGACAGGTCCATGATGGTGTCGGCGCCCCAGCGGGTGGCCCACACCATCTTGTCGACCTCCTCGGCGATCGACGACGTCACCGCCGAATTGCCGATGTTGGCGTTGACCTTGACCGCGAACGCCTTGCCGATGATCATCGGCTCGCTCTCGGGGTGGTTGTGGTTGGCCGGGATCACCGCGCGGCCGCGGGCCACCTCGTCGCGCACCAGTTCGGCGGGCATGCCCTCGCGGGCCGCGATGAACGCCATCTCGGCGGTGATCTCCCCGGCGCGGGCCCGCTGCAGTTGGGTGCCGCGGTCGCGGACCACGCCGGGCCGCGCCGGCAGCCCGGCCGCCAGGTCGATCGCCGCGTCCGGGTCGGTATAGGGCCCGGACGTGTCGTAGAGGTCGAAGTGGTCCCCGGTGGACAGGTTGACCCTGCGGAAGGGCACCCGCGCGCCGCCGTCGAGCTCGCGGTAGGCCTTGCTGCTGCCCCAGATGGGTCCGGTGGTGACGGACGGCTCGATAGTGGTGGTCATTCTCATCTCCCTACGCCGGCATTACCCGGTCAGGTTCGTACGGTCGACGGCCCCGAGCCGTCCTCTCAGCGCACTCGGCGTGCGCTCCCGCGTCTAATGGATTGGTCCGTCCGCGACGTTACCCCCTTGGCGGTAGCCGCGAGTACCCACCTGGTGGGAGGATGCAAACGTGCAACCCGCCGAGAGCCCGACGCAGCCGACCGGTGCAATCGAGGCCGCGACCAGGTACCTGAACGTCGGCGCCTTCCGCTTCTGGTTCGTCGGTCAGCGCTGGGAATGGTCCGACGAGGTGGCCAGGATGCACGGTTACGAACCCGGCCAAGTGGCGCCGACGACCGAACTGCTGCTGTCGCACAAGCATCCCGAGGATCGGGCCCACGTCCAGGACCTGCTGGACTACGCCCTGCGGTCCGAGGAGTCGTTTTCCAGCCGCCACCGCTTTCTCGACACCGCGGGCAACGTGCACGACGCGATCGTGGTGGCCGACCGCATGCTGAACGATTCCGGCGCCGTGGTGGGCACGGCCGGGTATTACATCGACCTCACCGACACCTTCGACGAGGCGCGCCAGGAAGTGCTCGACGAGGCGCTGCCGGACCTGTTCGAGAACCGCGCGGCCATCGAACAGGCCAAGGGCGTGCTGATGTACGTGTACCGCGTCAGCGCCGAGCAAGCCTTCCGCGTACTGCAGTGGCGCTCGCAGGAGACCAATGTGAAGCTGCGCTCGCTGGCAAAGCAATTGCTCGCCGACGTCACGACGCTGCCCGCCCCCAGCGCCGCCGTCCAAAGTCAGTTCGACCACCTGCTGCTGACGGTGCACGAACGCATTCCGCCGGAGACTTCCGGGTAATCGCTAGGCTTCGAAACATTCTTTCCTGGGCATGCTGCTGATTCGGGGCGTCGCGGCGACGCCCAGGGAAGGACTTCGGCTTGCTCGAGGTGGTGGAAGGCATGGAATTGTTGGCGGTTGACCACGAGGCCCGGGAGGACGCCGTACTCGTTCGCGTCAAAGGCGATGTCGATTCCAGCACCGTCGACCAGCTCACCCCCCATCTGATCGCCGCGCTGCAGGTGGCCGCGAAGCACCCGGCCCGGTTGGTGATCGTCGACCTGCAACCGGTGACCTTCTTCGGGAGCGCGGCGTTGAACGCGGTGCTCGATTGCCACGAGAGCGGGAAGGAAGCCGGCACGTCGGTGCGACTGGTGGCTGACAACGACCAGGTTCTGCGGCCGATCCAGGTCACGGAGCTCGATCGCATCCTCGAGGTCTATCCGACGCTTTCCGACGCGCTGCAACGCGAACGCCGGCAATGAACCCGCTGCCGGCCGACCTCGCGGCCGCGGTCGCCCTGGGTGGCGAGATGGGCCGCCGGTTTGCCGAGTTCGACTGGGCCGCACACCCTTTGGGATCGCCGCAGGGGTGGCCGGCCGAGTTCCGGGCGGCAACGGTGACGGCGCTGACGTCGCGGTTCCCGATCGTGCTGTGGCTGGGGTCGCAGGATCTGTTCCTGGTTTACAACGACGCGTACATCTCGGCGCTGTCCGACAAGCACCCGTCCGCGCTGGGCCGGCCCGGCCGGGAAGTGTGGTGGGACATCTGGGATTCGATCAGCCCCATGCTGGCGAGCGTCATCGCGACGGGCAAGGCCACCTGGTCCGACGACCTGCTGCTGACGATGGTGGTCGAAGGCCGGCGGCTGGACCGGTATTTCACCTTCACCTACGGCCCGCTGATGGGCGACGGCGGCGACGTCTCCGGGATTTTCTGCGCGGTCAACGAAACGACCGAGCGGGTGATGGGGGAGCGGCGCCTGCACCTGCTCAACGACGTGGCCTCCGCCGCCATGGGCACCCAGACCATCGACGACGCGGTGGCCGCGGCCGCGGCGGTGTGTGCGGCCCAGCCCGCGGACGTGCCGTTCATCGCCGCCTACGTCGCCGACGCGGACGGCGAGCTCGCCCTGCGGGGCGCGACGGCGTCGGTGCTGCCGGTCCTGCCGCGATCGCTTCCGGCGCTGGCCGATTCCGGGTCGAAGTCGGAGATCGGCAACGTAACTGCGGCGGTTCCCGGGATCGAGGCGATCCTCGGTGGCGACTGTCCGGAGCGGGCGCTGGTGTTGCCGCTGGGCGAGGGCACCACCGCCGGGGCGCTGGTGGTCGGCATCAACCCGCGCTGCCCGCTCGACGAGCAGTACCGCGGCTTCTGCCAGCTGCTGGCCGACCAGCTGTCGGCGACATTCGCGCGGATCAACTCCTACGAACAGCAGCGGCTGCGGGCCGACGCGCTCGCCGAATTGGACCGCGCCAAGACGGCGTTTTTAACCAACGTCAGCCACGAATTTCGCACGCCGCTAACGCTTTTGCTCGGCCCGCTGGAGGACGCGCTGTCCGATGCACCGCCGGAAAGCGCGCTGGAGGATCGACTGACCACGGCGGCCCGCAACGCGCGGCGCCTGCAGCGCCTGGTCGACTCGTTGCTCGATTTCTCGCGCATCGAGGCGGGCCGGGCGAACGCGAAACTGGTGTGCACCGACGTCGGCGCGCTCACCGAGCACATCGCGTCGTCGTTCACCGAGCTGTGCCAGCGGGCCGGCCTGGACCTCGTGTTGGACTGCGGCCCGGCGCTTGCCGACGTCGACCCGGGCATGTGGGAAACCATCGTGCTCAACCTGCTTTCCAACGCCGTCAAGTACACGCTGCGCGGCTCGATCACGGTCGAGGTGCGCGCCGAGGCAGCGGATTGCCGAATCACGTTGCGAGACACCGGGGTCGGGATCGGCCCGAAGGACCTGGACCGCCTGTTCGAGCGCTTTTACCGGGCCGACAACATCCGCGGCCGCAGCGTGGAGGGCGCCGGCATCGGGCTGTCGCTGGTGCGCGGCCTCGTCGAGCTGCAACGCGGAACGGTGGAGATCGAGAGCGAACCGGATCGCGGCACCACGGTCACCATCCGGCTGCCGCGATCGGTCGCGGGCGCGCCCCAGTCCCCCGTGGGGGCGCGGGACGTGAGCAACCCGTACGTGGCCGAGGCGCGTCAGTGGCTGACTCCCGTCGCGGACCCGGGCGCGGCGGCCGCCGCGCTTGACGGGCCGCGCCAATTGGTGCTTGTCGCCGACGACAACGCCGACATGCGAGCCCACCTCGAGCGCGTGTTATCGCCCCGTTGGCAAACGGTTTTGGTCGCCGACGGTCGGTCGGCGCTGGCCGCGGCCAGGGAGCTGCGCCCCGACGCGATCGTGACCGACATCATGATGCCGGGCCTCAGCGGCTTCGATGTGGTCGCGGCGCTTCGCGCGGATCCGGACTTGGCGGCGACGCCGGTCCTGATGCTGTCGGCGCGGGCCGGCGCGGAGGCCGTCGACGAGGGCTTCGCCGCGGGTGCCGACGACTACCTGCCCAAGCCGTTCCGGTCGCAGGAGCTGGTGGACCGGGTGGCGTCGCGGCTGTCCGCGGTCACCCGCGAGCGCGATCGCCTGCGGCGCGAGGCGCCGCTCGACCTGGCGCCGCTCGACTCCGCGCTGCAGGCGACCGACTCGGTGGCCGGAATATTGCGCGCGCTGATCGACGCGGGCCCCGGTTCGGCGGATCCCCCCGCCGTGACGATCGGGTTGTTCGACGGCGAGCGCCACGTCCGGTTCGAGTACGCCGGTGACGTGCCCGCCGAGGTGCGGGACCGCTACCACGTCGCCGCGCTCGACGCCCCGCTGCTCGGGGTCGACGTGGTGAACACCGGAGAGCCGATGGTCGTCATGGACACCTTCGACCTGCCCCCGCGCTATGAGCACGCGGTGCGCGACACCGCCGCAAGCGTCCGCGCGTGCGTCGCTCATCCGTTGCGGGACAACGGAGGTCGCGTTATCGGCGTGCTGGCCCTGCTGTGGCCGACGCCGCGCCAATTCGATGCGGCGGAACTCGACACGTTCCGCCGGGTGGCCGCGCTCACCCAGTCGGCGGTGGACCGGGTGCGCGTCATGGCGCGCGAGCACCGGATCGCCGTCGACTTCCAGGAGCACCTGCTCGACTTGGATCGCGGCTCGACCGCGGCCGTCGTGGCGGCCGTCTACCAGCCGGCCGGGGAGGCGATGCGCGTCGGCGGCGACTGGTACTCGGTCACCCCGCTGGGCCGCGCCGGCCAGATCGGCATATCGGTGGGCGACGTCGTCGGGCACGGCCTGGCCGCCGCGATCGTGATGAGCAGGCTGCGCGCCGCGGTGGCGGCCTCGGCGCTCAGCGCGGCCGAGCCGGTCGCGGTGCTGGGCGCGCTGGACCGCTACGCCGCCAGCGTCACCGGCGCCCGCTGCGCGACGGTGGCCTACGCACTGGTCGATATCGGCGCGGGCGGCGCCACCGTCAGCTACAGCTGCGCCGGGCACCCGTACCCGTTGCTCGTTCCCCCCGACGGTGATCCGGTGTACCTCGAGTCGGGTCGGCGGCCCCCGGTGGCCGTCGCGGACAACGGCTCGGACAACCCGTCCGCCCACGACGCCGCGACGGCCGAGCTGGCGCCGGGCAGCCTGATCCTGCTCTATACCGACGGACTCATCGAGCGCGCCGGGGAGACGCTGGACGACGGGTTCGCCCGCCTGAAGGCCGCGGCCGCCCTTTGCGCCGATCTGCCGGTCGAATCGGTGTGTGCCGAGCTCCTGGCGCGGATGACCCCGCCGGCGGGCTATCGCGACGACGTGGTGGTGCTCGCCCTGCGCCCGAGCCACACGGCGGCGCGCAGCTTCGCCACCGTGCTGCCGGCGGTGCCGGCGCAGATCCCCGTCGCGCGCCGGCAGCTGCGGGGGTGGCTGGACAGCATCGCCACCGTGCCGCGCCGCGAGGAGGACGTCCTGCTGGCGACGGGGGAGGTGGTCACCAACGCCATCGAACACGGCAGCCGCGGCGAGCCGCGGCGGACGGTCTCCGTCGAGGCCTTCGTGCGCGGGGACACCGTCGCGGTCACCGTCAGCGACACCGGGAGCTGGGTCGGCGATTCGTCGGCCAGCCTGCGCAGCCGCCGGCGCGGGCGGGGCCTCACCCTGATCGGCGGGCTAGCCGACCGCGTCGCCACCGTTCGCACCCCGGGAGGCACCCGGGTCACGCTGGAGTTCGACGGCGCGGGGAGTGCCTAGGCCTCTTCCATGGCCTCGCCGAGCTCCTCGAGGAGCCGGTTGTGGTGGT
Source organism: Mycobacterium sp. NGS69 (assembly GCF_059812165.1). NCBI lineage: Bacteria > Bacillati > Actinomycetota > Actinomycetes > Mycobacteriales > Mycobacteriaceae > Mycobacterium > Mycobacterium sp. NGS69. The sequence continues at coordinate 531,213 of NZ_JCALCD010000003.1, read as the reverse complement.
TGCTCGCCAGCACGTGGCCGGCGGCGATGACCAGCGCGACGGGCCAGTCGATGAGTTCGAATGCCGCCAGGGCGGCCAGGCCGCCGTAGTAGGCCAGTTGCTCCGGGCGCGGGATCTCGACCTGGCCCACCACCGGCACGTTCACCACGAACGTTTCACCCTCGCGGATCTTCTCCACGGCTTCGCGCTGCGAGGTTCCCTTGCGCGTTTTCTTTTCGGCCATGATTCGCCTTTCGGTAACGAAGGGTTTGCCGCCCCGCCCGGTACTGAGACCAACGTCGGACTTATGTCGACGACCGACTCCGTGTCCGACCCCCTGGTTTCGTCGATCGCTTTGGTGCTGAAGGTGCCCGTGGTGCAACTCTATGCGCTGCTGTGGCGGGTCGGGGTGGTCGAGATTCGGCAGTCCGATCGGCCGGCTCGCCGTTCGTCGAGTCAGGTCCTGGTGGCAGCGTGTGCGGGCTGCCCCAACCATCCGAAACCCGGTTCAGAACGGCTATCGCGACGGTCGCCCCGGCGGCTGCCCCCAGAGCCTGTCCCCAGCCGACGGGACCAAGCGGTGTGCAGCCGAGCAACTGGCTGACCACCGGGATGCTGATCAGCGTTCCCATCGCGCCGAGCGAGCCCACCGCCGTCAGCACCACCAGCGGGGCGTGAGAATCCAGCAACGTCTGGCCCAGCTCCGCGCCGACCAGCGCGACCAGCGCCACGGTCGAGGCCCGCTGCGGGCGCCCGGTGACGCTGGCCATCGCCCACGCCACCGTCGTCGCCGCGGCGGTCGTGACGCCGCGGATGGCAACCGCGCGCCACAGCGCGGGCTGGTCGGGGCCTCGGATGCCCGGGTCGATCGGCGTGCTCGGCTCGCTGACCGCCAGGGCGGCCGCCGGCAGCGCATCGGTCATCATGTTCACCAGCAGCAGCTGCCGGGTGTTCAGGGGCGACGTGCCGGTGATCGCGGCGCCGATGACGGCGAACAGAACCTCGCCGGCGTTGCCGCCGAGCAGCACGGACACCGCCGCCTGCACCCGCTGCCAGAGCTGGCGTCCCTCCTCGATGGCCTGCACCAGCGCCTCGATCCGGGCGTCGACCAGCACCACGTCGGCCGCCATGTGGGCCGGGTCGCTGCCGCCGGACACCACGCCGATGCCGACGGTGGCGGCCCGGATGGCGGCGGCGTCGTTGGAGCCGTCGCCGACCATCGCGCACAGCACGCCGGCACCCTCCAGCGTCTGGACGACCTGGACCTTGTTCTCGGGTGTCATCCGCGCGAAGATCACCCGCTCGGTCACGACGCGCTCCTGGTCCTTGCGCGACAGCGCATCCCACTCAGAACCGCTGATCACCTGCTCGTCGGTCACGGACAGGCCCAGTTCCCGGGCGATCGCCAGCGCGGTGATGGGGTGGTCGCCGGTGATCAGCTTGACGCCGACACCCTGCCGGCGCAGGTTCGCCAGCAGGCCGACGGCCTCGGCGCGCGGGGTGTCGGACAGGCCGAGGAAGCCCGTCAGCGTCAGCCCGTCGTGGCAGAAGTCCGCGATGTCGTCCGGGTCGTCCCGGATCGCCTCGGCCTGTTTCGCCGTCAGCCGACGCTGCGCCACCGCGATCACCCGCAGGCCGCCGGCGGCCAGTTCGCCGACCACTTTCTGGATCTTCGAGCCGGTGTTCTCGCAGCCCGCCAGCACCACTTCGGGCGCGCCCTTGACGGTCAGCTCGGTCCCGGTGACCGAGGCGGAGAACGACCGCCCGGAGCGGAAGGGCAGGTGCGCGTCCGCTTCCCCGCTGGGCGCCGAGCCGTCGAGCGAACGCAGCGCCGCCTCGACGATGGCGGCGTCGGTGGCGTGCGCGTGCGGGCTGCCGTTGGCGGCCGGGGCGGCGTGCGCGGCGTGGCGCAGCACCTCCTCGGGCGTCTGCCCCGGCGCCGGGCGGACCTCCGCCACCCGCAGGCGGTTCTCGCTGAGCGTGCCGGTCTTGTCGAAGCAGACCACGTCGATGCGGCCGAGCGCCTCCACCGAGCGCGGAACGCGGACCAGCGCGCCGAACTTGGTCAGCCGCCGCGCGGACGCCGACTGCGCCAGCGTCGCCACCAGCGGCATTCCTTCGGGGACCGCGGCGACGGCGATGGCGATGCCGCTGGCCACCGCCTGGCGCAGGCCGGTGCCGCGCAGCAGCCCCAGCCCGCCGACCAGCGCGCCGCCGGTAACGCTGACGGGGAACGCCCGGTTGGTGAGCTGGCTGAGCTGGTGCTGCAGGCCGATGTCGGACGAGGTGTCGCCGGACACCAGCTCGGCGGCGCGGCGCTCCTGGGTGTCGGCCCCGACCGCGGTCACCACGGCGACCGCGGTGCCCGCGACGACGGTGGTCCCGGCGTACAGCATGCAACGGCGCTCGGCGAGCTCGGCGCCCGGCGTGGCGTCGACCTGCTTCTCCACCGACAGCGACTCGCCGGTCAGCGTCGACTCGTCGACCTCGACGTCGACCTCCTCGAGGATCCGGGCGTCGGCGGGCACCACCTCGTGCGTCCGGATTTCGATGACGTCGCCGGGGCGCAACTGCGCCGCGATGACGTCGGTGTAGGTCCGCTCGCCGTCCGGACCGGTGTCGACCCGGCGGGCCGGCGGGACCTGCTGCGCCAGCAGGCGGTCGAGGCGGTTCTCGGCGCGCAGCCGCTGGCTGGCCGCCAGGATGGAGTTGCCGGTCAGCACCGAAAACACCAGGACCGCGTCGACGGGCGACCCGAGCACCGCGCTGGCCGCCGACCCGAGCGCCAGCACCGGGGTCAGCGGGTCGGTCAGCTCGGCGCGGACGGCCTTGAGGAGCTGCCAGACCGCGTTGGGCGGGGCCTGGGCCTGCCCTGCGGGCGAGGCGTCCACCTCCGACGGGGGCGGTGGCAGGGCCCTGCGCACCTGCTCGACCGACATCGCGTGCCATTCGTGAACGGCGGCCGGCCGCGGCGTGTCCGCGGTCATGATCCCGCGCGCCAGCAGGTAGCCGGACAGCGCGCCGGCCGCGGCGCCGGTGGTGACCGGGCCGGGCCCGAGGCCGCGGACGCCCGGGATCATCAGCAGCGATCCCATGGCCGTCGCGCCGGCCGATATCCCGATCCCGCGCTGCGTGGCGGCCTTGGCGGCCGGCAGCGCGTGCAGGACCCGCCAGGCGGCCGCCAGGTCGGGCAGCAGCAGGTCCGCGCACCAGGGCGGCGCCCCGCCGCCGGGCTGCGGCAGCACGCCCAGCGACACGTCCGCGGCCGAAAGCGCCCGCGCGCCAGCCGATGACAGCACGGCAACCGTGCGACCCGCCCGTTGCAGCTCGACGACGGCGTGGGCGAGGGCGTCGTCGATCGAGCCGTTGCCGAGCGGGGTGATTTCGTCGAAGGCGGGCCGCAGCTCGCCCAGCGAATCGACGTCGACCGACACCAGGTCCGCCCCGGTGCGGTGCGCCTCGGCGACCACGGCCGACGCCAACGGGTCGTGGGTGGGGCGGAAAAGCGCCTCGACCGCCGCGTGCGGCTCGCTGGCCGGCATCCCGGGCACCCGGTGCCAGCCGGGCCGTTGGCCGTTGTTCTGCAGCACCAGCTGGGCGCGGTTCCACGCCGCGGACAGCTCGCGGTCGTCGGCGCCGCGGATGCGGGCCACCCGCATGCCGGTGGTGCACAACACCCGGGGGTCGATGACGATCGCGTCGACGCGGTCGAGGCGGCGCAGCGCGTCCGGCCGCAGCGACAGGACGGCGTGCCGGTCGGCCAACCCGCGTCCCAGGGCGGCGGCGAACGCCTCCGGGGTGGTGCGGCTGGCCTTGGGGGCGGTCACCAGCACCGCGGTGGCGGCCATGTTCGGGTTGCGGGTGGTCACGGCGACCAGTCCCGCGCCGAGCGCCTGGACGAGCGCGAAGCGGCCGGCTGCGCCGCGCTCCACCACCCGCGCCCGCGGTGGCCTCGGCGACGACGCGTCGGTGGGCGGCTGGTCGGCGTGGCGGGCCAGCTCGGGTTCGTGCCGGCGCCAGGCCCGGGCCTCGGCGCGGCATTCGGCGGCTTTCATCGATTGCATGAGCAGGCCCACCGACAGCGACGCCGGCGCGAGGGTGACGGTTTCGGCGGCCGCCATGGCCAGCGTCAGCACGGTGTCCGTCGCGGGGCCGCCGATGCGGTCCTCGAGCAGGCGCCGCAGCCAGGGCTGGTAGTCGATCGCCACGATGGGCGCCTGGACGCCGACCGGCAACCGCGGCCAATGCAGCGCGCGGCCGGCCAGTGCGATGCCGAGCCCGGCCGCGTTGGCGGCCACGGTCACGGCCCGGGTCGCCGCCACCACGCCGTCGCCCGGCAAAGCCGTCGCGGGCGCGTTGTTGGTTGAGCGGCAACGTTTTTCGGCGTCGTCGACGACGCGGCACAGGTCACGCAGCGAGGTGTCCGGGTCGCCGATGGTGACGACGACGCGCGACAACGGATGGTTCAGGCTGGCCGACGTCACGCCGGCGTGGTCGCGCAGGCCGTCGAGCACGGCCCGGCCCAACTCATCCGAGCTCGCGTCTTCGAGGCCGCGCACCTCGATCCAGGCCCGGTCCTTCCCGCGCCAACAGCGCCGGCTCAGCGTTTCGGCGGGAAGGTCGCCGGTGAGCGCCCTGGCGCCCTCGCGCAGCGGAATCGCCGCGATGTGAAGGGCCTCTTGTGCCAGTCCGGTCAGAGCCCGCAGCGGCGTCGATCGTGGTAACGACGTGACGATGCTCAAGGGCTCCCCGGACGATTCTTAGTTGGTGCTGCGCAATTCGGCGGAACCGGCGCGACGCCCGGCCGCCTTCTTGGCCGCGGGCTTGCTGGCGGCCTTTTGCGGCACCGCCTTTTTCGACGGCTCGGAGGGCACCGGCTTGAGGTTCGCCTTCGGCGCCGCGCCGTTGCCGGGCTTGCGATTCATCCGGTGCAACAGGAGCGCCCCGCCCCCGACGGCCAGCAGCACCGGCCATTCGACCAGACCGGCGACGCCGATCGCGCCGAGCGCCAGGGCGGCGGCCGGCGTCGAGTGACTGCCGCTACTGATGCCGCGCTTGACGCCCTCAGCGGCTCCCGTGACACCGCCGACGATTCCGTTGACCGCGGCGCCCCCCACGGCGCCCGCGGCCGCCGTGGTCGCGTCGGCCGCGCGACCCACCGTTTTGCCCACGCTGCGTACTGCCCCACCGACGACACCCATGATCACTCCCTGGTATCTCATCGCTCTCACTGGGAACCGCGTGGCAACCCGTGTATCCGTTGAACGCGAGGTTAACAGCAACAACGAAATTGTTCTCTGCATCTATAGGGCGAAAGCCTGCCACGTTACAAACGCGCGTACAACGAGCAACTTCTTCAACCGGGGTCACATGGATCTTAAACGTGGCTCACATCGATCAGCACCGGTGCGTGATCGCTCGGGGCCTTGCCCTTGCGTTCGTCGCGGACGATCTGCGCGGCGGTCACGCGGGCGGCCAGCGCCGGCGACGCGAGGATGAAATCGATGCGCATGCCCCGGTTCTTCGGGAACCGCAGCTGGGTGTAGTCCCAGTAGGTGTAGACGGCCGGGCCCGGCGTGAAAGGCCTTACCACGTCGGTGAATTGCGCGTCGACGATCGCGTCGAACGCGCGGCGCTCCGGCTCGGAGACGTGGGTGGCGCCGGCATAGAATTCGGTGCTCCACACGTCTTCGTCCGTCGGGGCGATGTTCCAGTCCCCGACCAGCGCGATCGGTGCCGCGGGGTCGTCGCGCAGCCAGCCTTGCGCCGCATCCCGCAGCGCGGCAAGCCAATTCAGCTTGTAGGTGTAATGCGGGTCGCCGACGGCGCGGCCGTTGGGCACGTACAGGCTCCACACCCGCACGCCACCGCAGGTGGCGCCCAGCGCGCGGGCTTCCGCCGTGGCGGCGACCTCCGGTTTGGACGTCCAGGTGGGCTGGCCGTCGAAGCCGATCGCGATGTCGTCGAGGCCGACGCGTGAGGCGATGGCCACGCCGTTCCACTGGTTGAAGCCGACGTGGGCGACCTCGTAGCCGAGTTCGAAGAACGGCAGGCTGGGGAACTGGCCGTCGGCGCACTTGGTTTCCTGCATCGCGAGCACGTCGACGTCGGCGCGGGCCAGCCAGTCGAGGACGCGGTCCAGGCGCGTGCGAATCGAATTCACGTTCCAGGTGGCGAGGCGCACCGTGCCGTCGGGCATGGCTAGACGGTATCGATCGCGCGGATGTAGCTGCGGCGGTGGTGCGGCCGGAAGCCGAGGGTCGCGGCGAGCGCGAGGTTGTCGGCGTCGTCGTCGCCGACCCGCAGGTAACCGCGGGTGGCGCCGCGACCGGCGCCCCAGGCCAAGAGCGTCTCGCAATCGCGATGCGCCGGTCCGTCGGCCGAAAGGCACAGCCACCGGGTGCCGTCGGGCGCTTCGGACACCGCCGCGCGCCAGCTGACGCCGCGCCGCCGTCCCGGCGTGACACCCGCGAGGTCACGCACGAGGATTCGGTCGGCGCGTTCGCAGGGCACCCCGGGCGGGATCCTCAGCAGGCGATCGGGGACGGCCAGCCAAGGTTCCAGGTCCCGCTGCCGATACCAGTCGACGATCGCCGGGACGGCGGAAACGTGAGCCGAAATATCAAGTGGCACAGCCGAATTGGTGTCGAGCCCGGCTCCCGGCTCGGCCCGCAGCAGCCAGCCGTCGACCCAGGCCCGTTCGGCGCCGGGCCAGGCCGCCGCGGCCGCGTGCTCGAGCGCCCGGATGTCGGAGGTGCGCACCGGCGCGTCGGTCAGCGCCCGCAGCGCGACGACGTCGGCGGGCGCGAACTGCACCACCGCGCCCGTTTTCGTGCGCACCCGCACCAGCGGATCGACCGCCAGCAGGTGTCCGACCGCGTCGGTCAGCGGCGGGACCGATCCGGCCGGGAGCCGGTAGCGAACCGTCACCCGCGTCCCCAGGTCCGGCCACGAGACCATCAGTGACCGAACGGGTCCGGCCCCTCGCCCGGCAGCCACGACAGTCCCGGAACGCCCCAGCCGTGTGACTTCACGGCCCGTTTCGCGGCGCGCGCGTGCCGGCCGATGAGGTGATCCAGGTACAGGAAGCCGTCCAGGTGCCCGGTCTCGTGCTGCAGCATCCGCGCGAACAGGCCGGTGCCCTCGATGGTGATCGGGCTGCCGTCGGCGTCGAGTCCGGTCACCCGCGCCCACTTCGCCCGGCCGGTGGGGAACGACTCGCCGGGAACCGACAGGCAGCCCTCGTCGTCGTCGCCCGGGTCGGGCATGGTCTCGGGAATCTCGGAGGTTTCCAGGACCGGGTTGATGACGACGCCGCGGCGGCGGTCGGTCAGGCCGCGGTCCTCGGAGCAGTCGTAGACGAACAGCCGCAGGCCATAGCCGATCTGGTTGGCGGCGAGCCCGACGCCGTGCGCGGCGTCCATGGTGTCGTACATGGTGGCGATCAGCTCGGGCAGGTCGGCCGGCAGCGAGCCATCGGCGGCGACGGCCACCGGCGTCGTCGGAGCGTGCAGGACGGGATCTCCGACGATGCGTATGGGTACGACTGCCATGATCGGCTAGCTTATTCGTGACCCGCCGCGGCCTCCGGGGGAGCCGGGCAATCGCAGCCAATCGGCCGACTCGCGGGTCTGGATTACGGCTTGAGGGTTCGCGGCGTGGTTCAATATTCGCGCGCAACATGCCCTTGAAACGCCTATGTAAGTCATGTCATTCGAGCACGTTGAGAATCGCCGGAAGGGTCCAGGGGAAGCGGATATGGACAGCGCCATGGCGCGGGCAAATCGATCGGGGGACGACGCTGAAATCGCCGATGGCCTCACCCGTCGCGAACACGACATCCTGGCGTTCGAGCGCCAGTGGTGGAAATACGCCGGGGTCAAAGAGGACGCCATCAAGGAACTGTTCTCGATGTCGGCGACACGGTACTACCAGGTGCTCAACGCGCTGGTCGATCGGCCCGAGGCGCTGGCCGCCGACCCGATGCTGGTGAAGCGGCTGCGGCGGCTGCGAGCGAGCCGGCAGAAGGCGCGGGCCGCCCGCCGACTCGGCTTCGAGGTGACCTGACTCGCTACAGTGGGGCTCGATGAAAGAGCGTGTGCCCGACTCCACGGGCCTTCCCCTTCGGGCCATGGTGATGGTGCTGTTGTTCCTGGGCGTCATCTTCCTGCTGCTCGGGTGGCAGGCGCTCAGTTCCTCCGGCAAGTCCGATGACGAGTCGTCGTCGGCGGCGACCAGCGTCACCAACACCACCAGCGCGCCGGCCACGACCACCAGCGCCGCCCCAGCGAACCAGGCCGAGGTGCACGTCTACAACATCTCGTCCAAAGAGGGCGTGGCCGCAAAGACGAAGGATCAGCTGACGGGCGCCGGGTTCAAGGTGACCGACGTCGGAAACCTGACGATCCCCGACGTCACCGCCACGACCGTGTACTACACCGATGCCGAGGGCGAGCACGCCACCGCGGACGCGGTGGGTCAGAAGCTGGGAGCGCCCGTCCAGCCGCGGATTCCGGCGCTCAAGGACCAGCCGCCCGGGGTCATCGTCCTGGTGACGGGCTGAGGACCGCTGCTCGGAAATCTGGGAGTGCTCGGGATAGGCTGCTCGCTATGTCCAAGCACCGCAATGCCGCTGCCGCCGCCGTGTCCGCAATCGCATTGGTGGCGGGGTGCGCATCGCCCCAACACGCCTCGACCGTCCCCGGCACCACGCCCGCGGTGTGGACCGGGTCGAGCGCGCCGACGGCGAGCGCGGGCACCGAGGGCGATCAACAGCAGCCCGCGGGGCGGAGCATCACCACCCAACTGAAGGGGCCCGACGGGGTCGAGGTGGCGACCGCGAAGTTCGATTTCAGCAACGGTTATGCCACCATCACGATCGCGACGAGCGGCCCCGGCCACCTCGCGCCCGGCTTCCACGGCGTGCACATCCACAAGGTCGGCAAGTGCGAGGCCAATTCGACGGCCCCGACCGGCGGGGCGCCCGGCGACTTTCTGTCCGCCGGCGGGCACTTCCAGGCGCCCGGGCACTCCACCGAGCCCGCCAGCGGCGACCTGACCTCGCTTCAGGTTCGCAAGGACGGGGTCGGCATGCTGGTGACCTCCACGGACGCCTTCGCGATGGAGGACCTGCTGACCGGCGAGAAGACCGCGATCGTCATCCACGCCGGCGCCGACAACTTCGCCAACATCCCGTCAGAGCGCTACAACCAGACCAACGGAACGCCGGGCCCCGACCAGATGACGATGACGACCGGTGACGCCGGCAAGCGGGTGGCGTGCGGTGTCATCGGTGCCGGCTAGCAGGGCCCGCGCCCACATCGACTTCGCCCGCTCGCCGCGGCCGACGATCGGCGTGGAGTGGGAGTTCGCGCTCATCGACGCCAAGACCCGCGACCTGAGCAACGAAGCCCCCGCGGTGATCGCCGAGATCGGCCAAAACCCGCGCGTGCACAAGGAATTGCTGCGCAACACCGTCGAGGTGGTCAGCGGCATCTGTGACTGTGCCGCGGAAGCGATGGAGGACCTGCGCGAGACCCTGGGGCCCGCGCGCAGGATCGTCCGGGACCGCGGCATGGAGCTGTTCTGCGCCGGCACGCACCCGTTCGCCAAATGGTCCGCGCAGAAGCTCACCGACGCGCCGCGCTACGCCGAGCTGATCAAGCGCACCCAGTGGTGGGGCCGGCAGATGCTGATCTGGGGAGTGCATGTGCACGTGGGCATCTCGTCGGCCAACAAGGTGATGCCGATCATGACGTCGCTGCTCAACTACTACCCGCACCTGCTGGCGCTGTCGGCGTCGTCGCCGTGGTGGGCCGGAGAGGACACCGGGTACGCCAGCAATCGCGCGATGATGTTTCAACAGCTGCCGACCGCCGGGCTGCCGTTTCACTTTCAGACCTGGGCGGAGTTCGAAGGCTTCGTCTACGACCAGAAGAAGACCGGCATCATCGACCACATGGACGAGATCCGTTGGGACATCAGGCCGTCGCCGCACCTGGGCACGCTCGAGGTGCGGGTGTGCGACGGCGTGCCCAACCTGCGTGAGCTCGGCGCGCTGGTCGCCCTGACGCATTGCCTGGTCGTGGACCTGGACCGCCGGCTGGACGCCGGCGACCCGTTGCCGATCATGCCGCCCTGGCATGTCCAGGAAAACAAGTGGCGCGCAGCGCGATACGGCCTGGACGCGGTGATCATCCTGGACGCCGAGAGCAACGAGCGGCTGGTCACCGAGGACCTCGACGACGTGCTGACCCGGCTGGAACCGATCGCCAAGTCGTTGCATTGCGTCGACGAACTGGCCGCGGTCTCGGACATCTACCACGGCGGCGCGTCGTATCAGCGGCAGCGACGGGTGGCCGAGGAGCACGACGGCGACCTGCGCGCGGTCGTCGACGCGCTGGTGGCCGAGCTGGACATCTGATGGGTGACACCGAACCCCTTGAGCGGGCGATGTTTCCGCTCGAGTCGGCGCAGCTGCCCGGGCAGGAGCTGCCGCTGCGCATCTTCGAGCCGCGCTACGGCGCGCTGGTGCGGCGCTGCCTCGACCGCGACGAGCCGTTCGGTGTCGTGCTGATCGCGCAGGGCCGCGAGGTCGGCGGCGGCGACGCGCGTTGCGACGTCGGCGTCCTGTCGCGGATCGACGAACACGCCGACCTCGGTGCCGGCCGCTACGCGCTGCGCTGTCGCACCGGCGAGCGGATCCGGGTGCGCGAGTGGCTGCCCGACGACCCGTACCCGCGTGCGACCGTGACGCTCTGGCCCGACGAACCGGGCGATCCGGTCACCGGCGCGCAGCTGCTCGACCTCGAGGATCGGGTGATCGCCGTGTTCGAACGGATCGCGCAGGCGCGCGATGTCCGGCTGCCGGAGCGCGAGGTCCTGCTGGGCCCGCGCGAAACGGATCCCGGACAACGCCTGTTCGCGTTGGCTTCTCGCATCCCGATCGGCGCCGCCGACCGGTACTCCGTGCTGTCGGCGCCGTCGGCCGCCGATCGCTTCACCGCGCTGCGCGAGGCCGTGGACGCACTTGCCGACCTGGTGGAGTTCCAGCTGTCCGAATAGGGGGCAATGCGATGAGCGCCGACGTGACGATCGACATCGACGAGGGCGTGGCGGTGCTGACGCTGAATCGCCCCGAACATCTCAACGCCTACACCGCCGAGATGGGCGCCCTGCTGAGCCGGGCGTACCGCGACTGCGACGGTGACGACGACGTCCGCGCCATCGTGGTAACCGGAGCGGGCAGCGCCTTTTGCGTCGGGGCGGATTTCTCGGGCAACATTTCGCCGTTCGACGCGCCGGCGGACGCCAGCGCGTTCTCGGCGTCGCCGATCGACCCGCCCGCGTTCGAGTTGCGCAAGCCGGTGATCGCCGCGCTCAACGGTCACGCGATCGGGATCGGCCTGACGATCGCACTGCAGGCCGACATCCGCTTGGTTGCCGAGGACGCCAAATACGGTGTGGTGCAAGTGCGCCGGGGCGTGATACCCGACTGCATGTCGCACTGGACGCTGGCGCATCTGGCCACCCTGGGGGTGGCCGCCGAGGTGCTGCTGACGGGGCGCACCTTCACGGGCGCCGAGGCGGTGGCGCTGGGCGTCGCCAATCGGGCGCTGCCCGCCGAGCGGGTGCTCGGCCACGCGGTGGAGATGGCCCGCGACATCGCGGCCCACGTCGCCCCGATGTCCGCGGCGTTGTGCAAGCGACTGCTGTGGGATGCCGCAATCCACAACTACACCCCGCGACAGGTGGCGTCGCTGGAAACCCGGCTGCACCACCGCGTAATGGGCACTGCCGACGCCCGCGAGGGGGTCAGCGCCTTCCTGGATCGCCGCGCGCCGCGGTTTCGCTCACGGCTGTCTGCCGACTGGACGCCGCTGCCGGAGCCGTGAGCGAGCCGAGTGTGCATTGGCGCACTCGCGTGTGCATCCAGGGCGGAAATTTGGCCGAAACACCGCCCCTGGCGCACACACAAATGTCTGGATGCACACGGAATTACGCTCTGTCACACAGCGTCTCGGAGAGTAGCCACCAGTCCGCCGCGCGCCGGCCGTCGCGCGCGTAGGAGGCGGCCGCGTCGCTGATCCGGCAGTCTTCCAAGTACAGCGCGCCCTTGTCGGCCAGCTCCGGGCCGACCGCGGCCCACACCTGGGTGGCCGCGCCCTGTTCGGGCGTGGCGAGGTCCAGAGCGCCGTCGCTCGGTTCGCCGCGCGTGGCGGCGCGGGCGGCGACCATTGTGCGTAGCTGGGTGAAGTCCGCGCGGGACATGTAGCGCGCCAGGGAGGTGGCGACGGTGCCCGGATGGACGGCGTAGGCGCGGATGCCCGAGCCGCGCAGCCGCCGGTCCGCTTCCACCGCGTGCAGGATGTTCGCCGTCTTGGACGCGCCGTAGGCGACGAACTTGTCGTACTGTCGGGCCTCCCAGTTGGGGTCGTCGAAGTCGACGTCGCCCATGACGTGGCCGCCGGAGGACAGGGTGACGATGCGGGCCTGCCCGGCGGCCGCCAGTTGCGGGACGAGCAGCCTGGTGAGTTCGAAGTGCCCGAGATGGTTTGTCCCGATTTGCGTTTCGAAGCCGTCGGCGGTCCGGCCGAACGGCGTGAACATGACACCGGCGTTGTTCATCAAGACGTCGATCGCCGGCGCGATGTCGCGGATCGCGCCCGCCGCCGCGCGGACGCCGGCCAGCGTCGTGAGGTCGAGCGCCACCGTCGAGGCCCGGGCGCCGGGCACCTCGGCCGTCACCCACCGGGCCGTCTGCGCCAGGGCGTCGGGGTTGCGGGCGGCCAGGACGACGTGCGCGCCCGCGGAGGCGAGCGCGCGTGCGGACTCGCGGCCCAGCCCGGACGACGCACCCGTGATCACACATGTCTTGCCGGACAGGTCGATTCCCTCGACGACCTGCAGGGCGGTGCGACGTTCGGTCATGCTCGACGACAGTAGTGCTAGCGCGCGGGGTTGAGCTCCATCGGGAGGTCGGTGGCGGGCTCGGCCGACGCGTGCCCGTTCCGGATGGCCAGGCCGCCGACGGCGGCGCCGACGAAGAACAGCGCCGCGCTGACGACGATGAGCCGGGTAAAGCTGGCATCCGTGAGCCGGTTGGCGGTGATCACCCCGACGCAGGCCACCGCGACCAGCGCGGAGGTGCGCCCCGTCGCGTTCTGGATCGCGGCGGCGATCCCGCTGTGCGCGGACTTGACGGCGGACAGATTGACCACGGTCAGGGGCGTGACGGCAAGGACCATGCCGACGGCCAGCACGATCCGGCCCGGCAACACGTCGGTGATTGCGTGCAGTCCGTGCGCGGTGGGGCGGATGAGCAGCAGCCCGAGCCCGGCCACCGCGGGACCCGCCATCAGGAAGATGCGCGGGCCGATCCAGGCGGCCAAGCCGCCGACGCCGCGGGCGAACAGCAACGACATGATCGGGCTGGGCAGCGTGATCAGGCCCGAGGCGGTGGCCGAGTACCCCGCGACCTCCTGCAGGTACAGCGCGATCGCCAGCGAACCCATCGTGATGCCGCCGTAGACGAACGCGGTGACGAGGTTGGCCCCGGCGAAATTGCGCGCGGCGAACAGGCTCAGCGGCACCATCGGGTGGGGCGCGCGGCGCTGCCATGCCACGAACGCGAGCAGCGCCGCGATGCCCACCGCCAGCGCCGCCCGGACCAGCGCGTCGGCCCAGCCCCGCCGGCCCTGTTCGATCAGGGCGTACACCGTGGCGGCCAGCCCGACCGCCGACAGCGCGGCGCCGACGACGTCGAGCCGGGCGTGTCCGGACGGTCCGGGGAGCCCGCGCAGCCAATACGTCAGCGCAAAACCGACGGCCATGGGGAGCGCCGACAGGACGTAGATCCAGCGCCAGCCCAGGAAGTCGACGGCCAGCCCGCCCAGCAGCGGCCCCACCGCGAAGGCGGTGCCGGTCCAGGCCGTCCAGGATCCGATCGCGGCGGCCCGGTCGCCGGGCGCGAACGTCGAGTTGATCAGGGCCAGCGAACCGGGCACCAGGAAGGCGCCGCCCAATCCCTGGACGAGGCGCCCGGTGATCAGCATCGACGGGGTGCCCGCGGTCGCCGCCAGCGCCGAGCCCAACCCGAAGGCCGCCAGCCCGAAGCGCATCACCGGTATCCGCCCGAACAGGTCGGAGATGGCGCCGCCGGGCAGGACCATGGCCGCCACGGCCAGCAGGTAGCCGTCGACGACCCACTGCTGGGTGCACATGCCCCCGCCGATGTCGCGTTCCGTGGCCGGCAAGGCCAGGTTCACGACGGTGCCGTCGAGGAACACGACCATCGAGACCATGATCGCCACCGTCATGACCCGCGTCGTCGGGGCGACATCAGGGAACTTCACGAAACCGGTCCTGCTCTGCTCGGTGAATCTCGGATGCTGGTTAGTAGCCAACGGGGTTACAGCAGTTCCTCACGAGCCGGCGAGCCGAACGGTTCACGCGTGTGCCGCAATGCGTTTCACGAGCCCCGGTGCCACGGCCCGGTGCACGGGGCCGACCACGGCCCACACCGTTCGGGCGGCGATCCGGTTGTAGTGCACGCCGGTGATGAGCATGGTGCGACCATTTCGGCGCCGCAGCGTCAGCCGGCCCCGTATCAGCGGCCCGCCCGACGTCAGCACGATCTCGTCGTCATCCGAACGGGTGATCGGCCAGCCGATGATGTGATCCGGCGAGGAGTACGGGCCCAGGCGAAGCCGCAGCACGTGGCGGTGGACCCACAGCACCAGGCTTCCACCCGGGCCCGGTTTGCGCCCGACCGCGTCGCGCAGCGCCCGTTCCGCTGTGCGCGAATCGCCTTGGGGGATGGGGACTTCGAAGACGTCCGTGTAGTCGTCCCCGCTGCCGGCGAGCGCCGCCGCCGCAACGCGTCTCAGCATCGCGCGCACCGCGATCCGGTGTCCGCCGGTTCCGATGACCAGCGCGCGATAGGCCTTGCCGTGAACACCGGGGAAGGCCGCCCACGTCAGCGCGCGCAGCCTGGTGCGATCCGCCGACTCGGCGTCCAGTTCGAACACCAGCCGGTAGACCGCGAACGGGTGGCGGCCCTTGAGCGCGAACAGCTCCGGGCGCTGCGCCCGGTCCAGGACGAAGCCCGGCGGCACGGTCGACGGGTCGCGCGGGTCCCGGCACATCACCCGCAGCAGCGCCGACCACGTGTCGTCGCGATTCGCGTTCACGGTTATGGCATGCTCATCGATATAGGGTAATCGTTCCATATAGAAGGAATGTACTAGATCATGGCGCCACCGCGGAAGCACGAAACCGATGTGATCCTCGACGCAGCCCGCGCACTGGTGCTCGACGGGGGACCGCGGGCGGCGAGCGTCGCGGCGATCTCGCAGGCGAGCGGCGCACCCGCCGGCACGCTGTATCACCGGTTCGGCAACCGCGACGGCATCCTGACAGCGGCGTGGCTGCGGGCGCTCGAACGTTTCCAGGCGCGGGCGCTGGGCGCCGAGGGCGAGACGGCCGTCGACGCGGCGGTGGCGATGGCCGTGGCCGCCGTCGGCTTCGCCCGTGAGCTCCCTGAGGACGCCCGGCTGTTGTTGACCATCCGGCCCACCGACCTGCTCGACGACGAGCCCGACGCGGCGTTCCGGGAGACGCTCGCCGCGATGAATGCGCCTCTGACCGAACGGCTTTCGGTCCTGGCGAAGCAACTGTACGGAAGACGCGACCGGCGATCGGTCGACGCCGTCGCGCGCGCGGTGGCCGACCTGCCGTATGCCGTCGTCCGTCGCCACGCGCATGACGAGCCGATGCCGCCCTGGCTCGAGGCCGACGTCGCGGCGTCGGCCCGCGCGGTGCTAGAGAGTTTTGCCGAACGCGCGTAAGGACTCCACCTGCGCGGGGTCCAGCGAGGGGCGCACGGTCTTGCGGGCGGTGGCGAGGTCGGCGGCCGTCACGTCGGAGGCGTCGAGGGAGCGCCGCATGGCCGTGAGCGCGGCCTCCCGGAGCAGCGCGACGCAGTCGGCGGCGCTGTAGCCGTCGAGCGAGGCGGCGACCTCGTCGAGGTCGACGTCGTCGCTCAGCGGGATGGATTTGCCCGCGGTGCGCAGGATTTCGCCGCGGGCCGCGGCGTCGGGCGGTTCGACGAACACCAGCCGTTCCAGCCGGCCCGGGCGCAGCAGAGCGGGGTCGATCAGGTCGGGCCGGTTGGTGGCGCCCAGCACCACGACGTCGCGCAGCGGGTCGATGCCGTCGAGCTCGGTCAGCAGCGCGGCGACCACCCGGTCGGTCACGCCGGAGTCGAAGCTCTGCCCGCGCCGGGGCGCCAGCGCGTCCACCTCGTCGAGGAAGACCAGCGACGGCGCCGAATCGCGGGCCCGCCGAAACAGTTCGCGCACCGCCTTTTCCGAGCTGCCCACCCACTTGTCCATCAGCTCGGAACCCTTGACCGCGTGCACGGACAGCTGCCCCGTGCTGGCCAGGGCGCGGACGACGAACGTCTTGCCGCAGCCGGGCGGCCCGTAGAGCAGCACGCCGCGCGGGGGATCCACGCCGAGCCGGGCGAAGGTGTCGGGATGCTGCAGCGGCCACAACACCGCTTCGGTCAGGGCCTGGCGGGCCTCGGCCATGTCGCCGACGTCGTCCAGCGTCACGTTGCCGACGGTCAGCTCCTCGCTGGCCGAGCGGGACAGCGGCCGGATGACGGTCAGCGCGCCGACGAGGTCGTCCTGGGTCAGCTTCGGCGGTTGCCCGTCGGCGCTGGCCCGCGAGGCCGCCCGCAGCGCGGCCTCACGCACCAGCGCGGCGAGGTCGGCGACGACGAAACCCGGCGTGCGGCCGGCGATCTCGTCGAGGTTCAGAGCGCCGGTCGGCACCGGTTTGAGCAGCGCCTCCAGCAGCGCCTCGCGGGTGGCGGCGTCGGGCAGCGGCAGGCCCAGCTCGCGGTCGCACAGGTCGGGGGCGCGCAGCCGGGCGTCGAGCTGGTCGGGGTGCGCGGAGGTGGCGACCAACGCGACGCCGCCGGTGGCGACGGCGGCGCGCAGCTCGCCGAGGATCAGGGCGGCCACCGGCTCGGCGGTGGCCGGCAGCAGCGCGTCGACGTCGGCGATCAGCAGGACGCCGCCCCCGTCGCGAACCCTCTTCACGGCCGCGGCAACGGTTTTCAGCCGGTCGTCGGCGGCCAGCGCGCCCACCTCGGGCCCGTCGAGCTCGACCAGCCTGCGGCCGTCGCACACCGCGCGCACCAGCGTCACCTTGCCCACGCCGGCCGGGCCCGACACCAGCACACCGAGGTTGGTGGTCGCGCCCAGGCTCTCGAGCAGGTGTGGCTCGTCGAGCGAGAGCTTCAGCCATTCGGCGAGCTTGGCGGCCTGCGGCTGCGAGCCCTTGAGCTCCTCGACGAGGATCTCCGGGGTGCCGGTGGGCAGCTCTTCGCGCGGCCCGGCCACGGCCGGGACCCCGGTTCCCCAGCTGACCAACGAGTTCGGCTGCACGCTGACCGGTCCCTGCGGGTCGACGTCGGTGACGGTCAGCAGTTCCGAGGTCCAGCTGATCCCGACCGAGGAGGCCAGCGCCCGGGTGGCCTCGGAGGTCGAGAACGGCGGACCCAGGTCGCGCGGCAGCAGCGACACGGCGTCGCCGACGGTCATCACCTTGCCCAGCAACGCCTGCCGCAGGGTGACCGGCGTGATCGAGGTGGCGGCCATCGACGAGCCGGACAGTGTCACCGACCGCGCGCCGTAGACGGTGACCGCGCTGACGATCACCGCGGTGCCCTCGCGCAGCCCGGCGTTGGACAGCGTCACGTCGTCGAGCAGCACGATGCCGACCGGGGTGTCCGGGCCGGCGAGGCCGACGACGGCCGCGGTGGTCCGCGACCCGGTCAGCGAAACCGCGTCCCACTCCCGGATACCAAGGGCCGCAACGGCGTTCGGGTGTATGCGGACGACGCCGCGGCGTGAGTCGACGGCTGAGGTGTTCAGCCTGGCGGTGAGGGTGAGCTGACGGGCGCCGCCGTCGGGCATCATCGCAGGCGCCCGCCCGGCTTCCGCAGCCCCAGCCGCGTCGTCGACCGGCGGCTCGGCTGCAACCGGCGGTTCGCGCGCCGCACTGCGCGGCGCTGCTTGGGCTGGTCGTCCCAGACCTCCGGGTGCTTGTCGAGCCAGCGCTTGGTGCGTACGGCGAACGGCACGTGGCACAGGTAGGCGATGATGATCACCCAGATCAGGATGTAGGGCTCCAGCACCGCGGCGGCCGCGACGGCCGCGAGCACCGCCAGCAGGGGAACCGCCCAGTTCGGCGGAATCGCCACGGTGTGCAGCTTCTTCATCGGGATCGCGCTGACCATCAGCATCGACGTCCCGGTGATCCAGATCGCGAGGAACCACACCGACGTCCACCAGCCCTCGCCGAACTGCAACTTGAGGCCGATTGTGCCGATCATGGAGACCGCGCCCGCCGGAGCGGGCATCCCGACGAAGAATTCATGCTGGTAGGCGAGCTGGGTTTCGTCGTCCTGCTGCGCGTTGTACCGCGCCAGTCGTAGCACGACGCACACCGCGTAGAGCAGCACCACCGCCCAGCCGACCGGCCACTTCGACAGCAGCATCACGTAGACCACCAGCGCGGGTGTCACCCCGAAGTTCACCGCGTCGGCCAGCGAATCGATCTCGGCGCCGAGCCGCGACTGGGCGCCCAGGATGCGGGCCACTCGTCCGTCGAGCGCGTCCAGGATCGCCGCCGCGGCGATCAGCGCCATCGCGGGTATGGGCTTGCCGTCGAGGGCGAACTTGATCGACGTCATGCCCGCGCAGATGGACAGCACCGTCATCGCGCTGGGCAAAAGTTGCAGGCTGGCGGTTCGCCTATCCCGGCGCTTGTCGGTCATCGCAGTTCGGCCAGGACGGTCTCGCCGCCGACCGCGCGCTGGCCCACCTTCACCAGCGGCTCCGTCCCGGGCGGGAGGTAGGTGTCCAGCCGGGAGCCGAACCGGATCAGGCCGTAGGTCTCGCCGATCGACAGCTTGTCCCCGACGCGGGCGTCGCAGATGATGCGGCGCGCGAGCAGCCCGGCGATCTGGACCGCCACCACGTCGGCGCCGGCGTCGGTCCGGATCCGCAGGCTGGTGCGCTCGTTCTCGGTGCTCGCCGCGGCCAGGTCGGCCGAGCCGAAGCGGCCCGGCCGGTGTTGCACGGCGATCACCTCGCCGCTCACCGGGGCGCGCTGCACGTGGGCGTCCAGCAGCGACAGGAAGATGCTGACCCGCGGCAGCGGCGCGTCGCCCATGCCGAGCTCGGCCGGCGGGGCGGCCGCGTCGATCACGCAGATCTCGCCGTCGGCCGGGGCGACGACGGCGCCGGGCCGCGAGGGCGGCACCCGCGGGGGATGGCGGAAGAACCCCGCGCAGGCGCCGGCGGCCAGCAGGCCCGCCCGGCGCAGCCATCGGTGGTTGCGCCCAAGAAGCGCCGCGCCCAGGCCGGCGGCGATGAACGGCCGCCCGGCCGGGTGAACCGGCGGAATGGCGGAGCGCATCAACTCGAGGGCGTGCTGCGGGCTGAAGGCCGGGTCCTCGGCGGTCGGGCCGACGGTGGGGGGGCGTCTTGCCACGCGGCCATCTTACGGAGCCCGGGGGTTAACTCAGATCCCAGACCTGGAGCTCGGTCCCCGCGGACACCTCGACGACGTCCTCCGGGATGTCCAGCAGCGCGTTCGCCGACGCCAGCCACCGCAGATGGTGGGAGGCCGGCGGACCGTAGCTGGTGACGCTGCCGGATTCGCGGTCGAGTATCGCCCGCCGGAACTGGCGTTTGCCGCGCGGCGAGGTCAGCGATTCGGCCAGGACCGCGGGCCGGTGCGGTCGCTCCGGGTCGGGCAGGCCCATCGCCCGGCGCAGCGCGGGACGGATGAAGACCTCGAAGGACACCAGCGCGCTGACCGGGTTGCCGGGCAGCGTCACGATCGTCGCGCCCGCCACCCGCCCGATGCCCTGCGGCATGCCCGGCTGCATCGCCACCTTGACGAACTCCACCCCCTGGTCGCCGTCCCGCCCGAACGCGTCCTTGACGACCTCGTAGGCGCCGGCGCTGACGCCGCCGCTGGTGATGATCAGGTCGCAGCCGGCCGCGTGGCGGTCGAGGATCGAACTGAACTGCGCGACATCGTCTTCGGCGGTCGCGACGGCGATCACCTCGGCGCCCGCCTCGCGCACCGCCCCGGCCAGCATGATCGAGTTGGACTCGTAGATCTGCCCGGGCCGCAGCGGCGCCCCCGGCGCCACCAGCTCCGAGCCGGTGGACATCACCAGGACCCGTTGGCGCGGAATGACTTTCAGCTCCGCCATGCCCAGCGCCGACGCCAGGCCGAGCACCGCCGGCGTGACCACCTGGCCCGCGCGCAGGACGGTGGTGCCGGGCGCGACGTCCTCGCCGGCCCGCCGGATGTGGGCGCCTACCGGGCGCGGCGCCCGGATCGCCACGGATTCGACGCCGCCGTCGGTGTCCTCGACCGGCACCACGGCCGTCGCGCCGGCCGGCAGGGGCGCGCCCGTCATGATGCGGTGCGCGGTTTTCGGTTGCAGGGCCAGCTCGTCGATGCGGCCGGCCGGAATGTCCTCGGCCACTTCCAGCACCACCGGGTGCTCGGGCGTGGCGCCCGCGACGTCCTCGGCGCGCACCGCGTATCCGTCCATCGCGGAGTTGTCGAACACCGGCAGCGCCAGCGACGCGACCACGTCCTCGGCCAGCACCATGCCCTGGGCCTCGGCCAGCGCGACCGCGACCGCCGGGCGGGCGCCGATCATCTCCGCAACGACTCGCTGATGCTCTTCGACTGACCGCACCCGGCCATTATCGGCCCTCCCCGATCGGCGGCCTCCGACGTAAGGTTGAGAACGTGATTACCGGGTTGGCCCACACCGGGGTGTGCGTACGCGACTGCGAGGCTGCGGTGGCGTACTACCGGGACGTATTGGGCCTGCGTGTGCTCTCGCCGCCGTATGTCATGAGCGGTAATGCCATTCGCGAGGACATGGGCGAGCTGGTCGGTGACCCGAGCATGAAGGCGGCCATCGTCGGTTTCGGCGACGACGGCGACCGGGTGCTCGAGGTGATCGAATACCTCAACGTCGACGGCTCGGCCGGTGCCGGTCGGGCCCTGACCGACCCCGGGCTCTCGCACGTGGGGCTGATCTGTGAGGACCTCGACGCCACGCGCGCCGAACTGGAGGGCAAAGGAGTGCGCTTCCTGGTCAGCGGGATCGCCGACGTCGCGCGGGTGCGCACCACCTGGTTCGTCGACCCCTTCGGCGTGGTGTTCATCCTGGTGGAAAAGAGCCGCCCCGAGCGACCGTATTTCGCGCAATGGGGGTGAAGCCGCGCGTCGGGATCATCGGCGCGGGGGCCGGCGGCATCGCGATGGGCATCCAGCTGGCCGAGGGCGGCTACGACTTCACCATCTTCGACCGGGCCGACGGCTTCGGCGGGACCTGGCGGCACAACACGTTTCCGGGCGCGGCCTGCGACGTGCCGTCGCACCTCTACTCGTATTCGTTCGCGCCCAACCCGCGCTGGAGCAAGACCTACGCCAACCAGCCCGAGATCCTGGCCTATCTCGAGAAGGTCGCCGCCGACCACCAGCTGGCGTCGCGGTTGCGCCCCCACGCCGCGATCGACACGGTGCGCTGGTCGGACCGGGAGCGGCGCTGGAAGCTGCGCACCGACGACGGCGCCGAGCACCACTTCGACGTCGTCGTCAGCGCCGTCGGGATGCTCGACGTGCCGAACGTCCCCGGCATCCCCGGCGCGCGCCGGTTCCGCGGACGCCAATTCCATTCGGCGCGTTGGGATCACAGCAAGCCGACGGCCGGGGAGCGGGTCGCGTCCATCGGAACGGGCGCCAGCGCGATTCAGTATGTGCCCGCGATCGCGCGAGAGACCGCGCACCTCACCGTGTTTCAGCGGACCCCGATCTGGATCGCGCCGCGGTTCGACTTCCCGTTCACGCCCGAGCAGCACGCGGAGTTCGAGCGCCACCCCGAGATGGCGCGCAAGCTGCGCGACGAGGCGTTCGACGCCTACGAGTCGTCCGACTTCGACGTCGACGCCACGCAGACGCGCGAGGCGACCGAGCTGGCCCGCAGCTATTTGATGCGCAAGGTCGCCGATCCCGAGCTGCGCGCGAAGCTGACGCCGGACTATCCCGTCGGCTGCAAGCGACCCCTGATGTCGCGCGAGTGGTACCCGACGTTCGCCCTGCCCAACGTGAGCCTGGAGACGACCGCCATCGCCGAGCTGACCGAGCGCGGGGTGCGCACCGTCGACGGCGTCGAGCACCGCGTCGACACCGTCATCTACGGCACCGGGTTCAAGGCCGCCGACTACCTGGCGAGCATCGACGTGTACGGGTCGGGCGGTCGCCACCTCCGCGACGAGTGGAGCGGGGGCGCGGAGGCCTACCTCGGCACCCTGATCGCCGGGTATCCGAACTTCTTCACGCTGTACGGCCCGAACACCAACGGCGTCAACTCAATCCTGTACATCCACGAGGCGCAGACGACGTTCGTCCGCCACATTCTCGACGTCATGGGCGACCGCGGCGCGCGCACGATCGAGGTCACGCCCGCGGCGCAGCGCCGCTACAACGACGAGATCCAGGCCGCGATGACGGGCAAGGTCTGGCTCGCCTGCACCAACTACTTCCGGCACCCCAGCGGCAAGGTCGTCACCCAGTTGCCCTACAGCGGCCGGACGTTCTTCGAGCGGACCCGCGAGCTGGTCGACGGCGATTACCGATTCGCTGGTTAGCGGCCGGCGCGGCGCGGTGGCGGTGAACGATGCGCACCCCGCGCTCGCCCCGGTGCCGGGCCGGCGCCCCAATTTCGGCTTGCCGCAAGGCAGTTGGCGATGGCGGCCGGCTGCCCTGCCTCACCCGCTTGACCCGCTCCGCGGCCCTGATCGGGGCGCTGCGCGCCATCTCGATTTTGGTCCGCGCCCACGCCGCTTCCCGCTTCGACTGCGGCTTCTTGGCCTGCACGGCCAAACCCTACGTCGCGGCGCGGCCGGTCATTACCGCTCAACACCGAATGTTCGCCGAGCATTAACCCGGCTCTTGCACCCAATAGTTGTCGTGGCGGATGAACCACTCCCGGCGTTCGTCGTCGGTCATGTCGGCCAGCGCCGCGAAGCCTTCGAAGTACGCCTCCCGCGGCGCGCCGGGCGCGAACAGCATCAGGACCGATGCGGGCGCGTCCGCCTCGTTGCGGAATCCGTGCACGCCACCGGGTGGGACGTAGAGGAAGTCGCCCTGGTGGCCGTCGACCCACTCGTTGCCGTCGAAGAGCTTCATCGTCCCGGACAGGACGAAGAACGCCTCGGACATCGCCCGGTGATAGTGCGCCGGCGGGCCGCCGCCGGCCGGGGCGATGTCGACCCGGTACAGGCCGTAGTCGCCGTCGGTGGCCTGCTGGTTGGCCAGGTAGTGGTACTTCGTCCCGAAGGTCTCGTGGTCGGGCGGCTCGTCGGCACGCTTGAGCCACGCGCTGACCTCCGGTTCGTCCTTGGTGTAGCGGGGCGGTGGGTAGGGCGGAACGGCGAGGGACATGCCTCCAGTGTTACCCCCTCAGTCGAACCGGTAGACCACGCCGGTGAGCTGCTCCGAGACCTCCCACAACCGCCGCTGCAACTCGGCGTCGTGCGACTTCCGGCTGGACGCGACGACTTTCGGGTAGCCGCGGGTTTCGGCGAACCCGTCGGGGCCGTAGTACTGGCCGCCGAGCACGCCGGGGTCGGTCGCGGCGCGCAGCGTCGGGAGCGCGCCCATGGCCGCGTCCTGCGCAATCACGCTGAAGAACACGTTGACGAGCGGCCGGAACGCCGCGGGCGTGTAGCGGCCCAGCTCGGTGTTCGACCCGCCGGGATGGGCGGCGGCGGCGATCGTCGTGCCATGCGGGGCGAGCCGGCGCTGCAGCTCGTAGGTGAACAGCAGGTTGGCCAGCTTGGCCTGTCCGTACGCCGCCACGCGGTTGTAGCGCCGCTCCCACTGCAGGTCGTCGAAGTGGATGTCGGCGAGGATGCGATGGCCCATGCTGCTGACGGTGACGACCCGGGAGCCGGCGACGGGCAGCAGCCGGTCCAGCAGCAGGCCGGTGAGCGCAAAGTGGCCGAGGTGGTTGGTGCCGAACTGCATCTCGAAGCCGTCCTCGGTGGTTTCCTTCGGCGTGTACATGACGCCCGCGTTGTTGATCAGCAGGTCGATGCGGTCGTGGGCGGAGCGCAGCTGCTCGGCCGCGGCGCGGACCGAGTCCAGTGACGTCAGGTCCAGCTCCTGCAGCGCGACGTCGGCGTGGGGGCTCTTGGCGGCGATCCGGGCCGCGGCGTCCTTGCCCTTCTCCAGGTTGCGCACCGCGAGCACCACGTGGGCGCCGTGGTCGGCGAGCGCCTGGGCGGTCTCGTAGCCAAGGCCGGTGTTGGCCCCGGTGACGACGGCGACGCGACCGGTCTGGTCGGGAATGTCCGCGGCGGCCCACTTGGCCATGGGAAGCTCCTAAAACTAGTAAGGTAAACGGGGCGAGCGCTCCGGTTGCTTGCACACTATACGGAACGCCCGCCCCGCTTTGTCAACCGATCCGAGGTGAACTTGTGGCGCAACCCGCACGGCCGCTGCGCGCCGATGCGGCGCGCAACCGTGCGCGCGTGCTGGACGTCGCCTACGACACCTTCGCCGCCGAGGGCCTGACCGTGCCGATCGACGAGATCGCCCGGCGCGCCGGCGTCGGGGCCGGCACGGTCTACCGGCACTTCCCCACGAAGGAGGCGCTCTTTCGGGCGGTGATCGAGGACCGGATGCATCGCCTCGTCGATGACGGGCGCGCCCTGTTGGAGTCCGAGGGCCCGGGGGAAGCGCTCTTCGCCTTCCTGCGCTCCATGGTGCTGCAGTGGGGCGCGGCCGACCGCGGACTGGTCGACGCCCTGGCCGGGTACGGAATCGACATCGCCTGCGCCGCTCCCGAGGCCGAGGACGCGTTCAAGGCCATGCTCGGCGAGCTGCTGCACGCCGCGCAGGAAGCGGGCGCCGCGCGCCGGGACGTCGAGATGCGGGATCTGAAGGCGATCCTGGTCGGATGCCAGGCGATGGAGGCCTACGACCCCGCGCTGGCCGGGCGGGTGACCGACGTCGTCGTCGACGGTTTACGCGCGCAGCGATAACGCCCGGGCCGTTCTTGCACTCGGCATAGGCGAGTGCTAAGAATGACTTTGGCACTCGCCACCGGTGAGTGCTAGGTCGGGACGGTGAGACCAGTTTGGTCGTCCGTCGCGGGCACTGCGCCCGGCCAGAACGTAGTCATCCCCAATCCGGAGGAATCACTTCGCAATGGCCAAGACAATTGCGTACGACGAAGAGGCCCGTCGCGGCCTCGAGCGGGGCCTCAATGCCCTCGCCGACGCGGTAAAGGTGACGTTGGGCCCCAAGGGCCGCAACGTCGTCCTGGAGAAGAAGTGGGGTGCCCCCACGATCACCAACGATGGCGTGTCCATCGCCAAGGAGATCGAGCTGGAGGACCCGTACGAGAAGATCGGCGCCGAGCTGGTCAAGGAAGTCGCCAAGAAGACCGACGACGTCGCCGGTGACGGCACGACGACGGCCACGGTGCTGGCCCAGGCGCTGGTGAAAGAGGGCCTGCGCAACGTCGCGGCCGGCGCCAACCCGCTGGCTCTCAAGCGCGGCATCGAGAAGGCGGTCGAGAAGATCACCGAGACCCTGCTGAAGTCGGCCAAGGACGTCGAGACCAAGGAGCAGATCGCGGCCACCGCGGCCATCTCCGCGGGCGACCAGTCGATCGGCGACCTGATCGCCGAGGCGATGGACAAGGTCGGCAACGAGGGCGTCATCACCGTCGAGGAGTCCAACACCTTCGGCCTGCAGCTCGAGCTCACCGAGGGCATGCGGTTCGACAAGGGCTACATCTCGGGCTACTTCGTCACCGACGCCGAGCGTCAGGAAGCGGTCCTGGAGGACCCCTACATCCTGCTGGTCAGCTCCAAGGTGTCGACCGTCAAGGACCTGCTCCCGCTGCTGGAGAAGGTCATCCAGGGCGGTAAGCCGCTGCTGATCATCGCCGAGGACGTCGAGGGCGAGGCCCTGAGCACCCTGGTGGTCAACAAGATCCGCGGCACCTTCAAGTCGGTGGCCGTCAAGGCCCCCGGCTTCGGTGACCGCCGCAAGGCGATGCTGCAGGACATGGCCATCCTCACCGGTGGTCAGGTCATCAGCGAGGAGGTCGGTCTGTCGCTCGAGACCGCCGACATCTCGCTGCTGGGCAAGGCCCGCAAGGTGGTCATCACCAAGGACGAGACCACCATCGTCGAGGGCGCCGGTGACCCGGACGCCATCGCCGGCCGGGTGGCCCAGATCCGCACCGAGATCGAGAACAGCGACTCCGACTACGACCGCGAGAAGCTGCAGGAGCGCCTGGCCAAGCTGGCCGGCGGTGTTGCGGTGATCAAGGCCGGAGCTGCCACCGAGGTGGAGCTCAAGGAGCGCAAGCACCGCATCGAGGACGCGGTCCGCAACGCCAAGGCGGCCGTCGAGGAGGGCATCGTCGCCGGTGGCGGCGTGGCCCTGCTGCAGGCGGCACCGGCGCTGGACGAGCTGAAGCTCGCCGGCGACGAGGCCACCGGCGTCAACATCGTCAAGGTGGCGCTGGAGGCTCCGCTGAAGCAGATCGCCTTCAACTCCGGGCTGGAGCCCGGCGTGGTCGCCGAGAAGGTCCGGAACTCGAAGGCCGGTACGGGGCTGAACGCCGCCACCAATGAGTACGAGGACCTGCTCAAGGCCGGCGTTGCCGACCCGGTGAAGGTGACCCGTTCGGCGCTGCAGAACGCAGCGTCCATCGCGGGGCTGTTCCTGACGACCGAGGCCGTCGTGGCCGACAAGCCGGAGAAGGCGGCCGCTCCCGCGGGCGACCCGACCGGCGGCATGGGCGGCATGGACTTCTAAGTCCGCAGCTACGAAGAAGCCCGGTCCCTTCGGGGGCCGGGCCTTTTCGTGTTTCCGGTGAGTTTGAACCTACGGCTTTCCGTGTGAAGCCAGGGCGGGATTCCGGCGATTTTTCCGCCGTAGCGTGGCACTCAACGCCCTCAGCTCACATTCAATGCCGCGGCGCCAAACGCTAGGCCGGCAGCGAGAACACCACGCAGTCGTGCAGGCAGCCTTTGGCCGCGCTGGGGGAGTCGGCCTCGCGGTGCAGCAGCGCGCGCTCGGGCACCACGCCCAGGCGGACCGTGTCGTCGGCTGACTCGGTCACCTGCGCGCTGCCGTCGACGATCAGCGAATAGCCCCCGGGCTCGCGCGGGGGCCACAGCAGGGTGACGTCGCGGCAGTGGGCGAGGTTTTCGCGGGTGCGCCCGCCGATAAGCCCCACGTCGAGGACGGCGCGGTCGCGCAGCCGCGGCTCGACCGTCACGGTGTGGACGCGATAGTCCTCGCCGACGGTGATCAGATACGCGAACGGGAAGTCGCTGAGCGCCGCGGCCAGCCGCTCGACGTCGACCTTTTTCTTCGTGCGCATGGCTTCGAGGATAGGCCGCTAGTCGGTTAGCAGCGGCTCCCTGGTCCCAGGGGCGGGAGCGTCGGGGCCGCGCTCGGCCTTGTTGAAGAAGCCGGAGCTGGGGATGTTCGACTCGCGGCCGGGCAGGCTGCGGACGCCGGGTTCGCCGTTGCCGGCGGCGAAGAACCCCGACGGGGCGCCCGTCGTGGTTCGCAGGGCCGGCGGGGTGGCGGTGGGACCACTCGCCGCGCTGACCGCGGAATTCGCGTGGCCCGCTTCGAGGCCGCTGGCAAGGGCGGAGGCGTCGGCCGGCGCGGAGAAGCCGGCGTTGCTGAGCAGGCTCGATCCGGCCGCGGCCGGACCCAGGCTGCCGGTCGACGCGCTGAC
This sequence comes from Mycobacterium sp. NGS69, assembly GCF_059812165.1. Taxonomy (NCBI): domain Bacteria; kingdom Bacillati; phylum Actinomycetota; class Actinomycetes; order Mycobacteriales; family Mycobacteriaceae; genus Mycobacterium; species Mycobacterium sp. NGS69. Next base: position 503,342 of record NZ_JCALCD010000003.1, on the reverse strand, counting down.
CGAGTTGAGCAGCCCCGAGCTGAGGTTGGCCGCGCTGACGCCGCCCGTCATGTAATGGCTGGAATTGGCCGCCTCCGCGCTGCCCAGCCCTTCGCCTTGGAAGACACCGGTGTTGGCGGTCCCGGCGTTCAAAATGCCGGCATTGACCGAACCCGAATTCAGGAAACCGGTATTCGAGACGCCCGAGTTCCCGATGCCCAAGTTTCCGCTACCGGAGTTGAAAAAGCCGACGTTGCCGGTGCCGGAGTTGAACAACCCGATATTGCCACTGCCCGAGTTGAAGCCGCCGAAGCCGATCTGGTTGCTCCCGGTCAGCCCGATCCCGAAGTCGTTGCTGCCGCTGTTGCCGAAGCCGAAGTTGTTATTTCCGAGGTTGCCGAGGCCGAAGTTGTTGTTACCCGAATTTCCGGAGCCGACATTCAGGCTGCCGCTGTTTCCGAAACCGAGGTTCGAATTGCCCATCGTTATGGGACCGAAACTCATTCGGCCGTTGGCGAAGCTGAAACCGAGCTTCTGCAGGACCTGCTGCCAGGGCGCCAATTGTGCGACCGCCTCCGTCGCGTCGGCGTGGTAGCCGAACATCGCGGCCACGTCGGCGGCCCACATCGCCTCGTAGGCCGCCTCGGTGTCCATGATCGCCGGGATGTTGAACCCGAACCAGTTCGTGGACGCCAGGGCCTTCACCAGGGAGCGGTTTGCCGCGACCACCGCGGGCTGCACGGTGGCCGCCACCGCCGTCTCGAACGCGGCCGCGATGGCCGCGGCCTGGCTCGATGCCGCCTCGGCCTGCGCCGCCGCCGCGCTGAGCCAGCTCACATACTGCGTCGCCACGGTCATCATCGCGGCCGCCGACGCACCCTGCCACGAACCGTTGGCCAGATCGTTTGTCACCGAGAAGAATGACGAAGCCGAAGACGCCAGATCCTCGGCCAACCCGTCCCACGCGGCGGCCGCAGCGAGCAGCGGCGCCGCCCCGGGACCGGCGAAGATAAGTGCCGAGTTGATTTCTGGCGGCAACCACGCAAAATGCGGGCTTGTCACTGACCCAACTTAACCGGGATGGGGGGCCCTTCGTGGCGTTATCGACCAGGTACCGGAATGGGCTTTCGGCCCCGGACCAACTTCCCTGGCCGCGCGGCGGTCGGAACGCCATTTTCGGCAATTATTTCACCGGAAACGACCGTTGTCACATATCCTTCGGCGGTCTGGTCCAGTCTTCGGCCCCCGGCGGGTAGGTCGTGCCGGATGACGGGCTTGTGCAGCCGCAGGGCGGCGTGGTCGATGACGTTGAGGTCGGCCTTGTAGCCGACGGCGATGCGGCCGCGATCGCCCAGCCCGGCGACGCGGGCCGGCACGGAGGTCAGCTCGCGCACGGCCTCCGACACGGTGAACCGCCCGGACTTGCGGTCGCGCGCCCAGTGGGCCAGGAAGTACGTCGTGTAGCTGGCGTCGCAGATCATCCCATAGTGCGCGCCGCCGTCGCCGAGCCCCAGCACCACGTCGTCGCGGTGCAGCAGCTCCCCGACGGTGTCCAGCGTGTTGCCCTGCAGGTTGCTGGTCGCGACCAACAGCATGGCGCGGCCCTCGTCGTCGAGCAGCCGGTCGTAGGCCTCCTCCATCGGGTCGACCCCGCGGGCCCGGGCGCGCGCCCCGACGCTTGTCGACGGGTCGGGCTCGTAGTCGGGGTCGTCGCCCAGCGGGAAGATCCAGTCCCACATCTGGGCCACGTACAGAATCGGGTGACCGACGCCGGGCTTGTCGGCCAGGATGCGGGCCCGGACCTCCGGCTTGCGCATCTCGGCGACCCGCTCGGCCAGCGGCAGGTGCGCGATCTCGCGGTAGCTGGGGTAGAGCACGAACGGGTTGGCGGACAGTTGCAGCCCGATGATCAGCCCGATCGGGCGCGGCAGCAGCTGCGCGGTCACCTGGGGGTCATCGCCGCCCACCCGTGAATTGGCCTTCTCGATCATGGTGATGGCGTCCGGCCACGTCGGGTCGCCGGCGTTGGCGACGACCAGGGTGAAGGTGACCGGCAACCCGACGTCCTCGGCCACATCGAACACCGTCTGCAGCACGGGCTGGTAGCCGCCGGCCGGGATGTCCGGCACGAACTGGAGCAGCCCGCCGCCGCCGTCGACCACACCCCGGGCGATCTCTTCGATCTCCTCGCGGGCGGCGTCGTAACTCGGTATGGGCGAACCGCTTTCGGTCTTGTGGATGGTCAGCCGCGACGACGCGAAGCCCAGCGCGCCGACCTCGATCGCCTCCTTGGCCAGCGCCCGCATCCTGGCGAGGTCTTCGGCGGTGGCCGGCTCGCGGTCCGCGCCGCGCTGACCCATCACGTACACCCGCAGCGGGGAGTGCGGCAGGTAGGCGGCCACGTCGATATCGCGCTTGCCCGCGTCCAGCGCGTCCATGTACTCGGGGAAGGTCTCCCAGTTCCACGGCAGGCCGTCGGTCATGACGACGCCGGGAATGTCCTCGACGCCGGCCATCACGTCGACGAGCACGTCGTGGTCCGCCCGGCGGCACGGCGCGAAGCCGACCCCGCAGTTGCCCATCACCACCGTGGTCACCCCGTGCGCCGACGACGGCGTCAGCCGCTCCGACCAGATGGACTGGCCGTCGTAGTGGGTGTGCAGGTCGACGAAACCCGGCGTGACCAGCAGGCCGGCGGCGTCGATCTCCCGCGTCGCGCCGTCCCCGTTCACCGACCCGACCGCCGCGATCACCCCGTCGCGCACCGCCACGTCGCCGACATACGGCTCCCCGCCCAGCCCGTCGATGATGGTGCCATTGCGGATGATCAGGTCGTAGGTCATCTAAATAATCTACGACCGCGTCGGTGCGTCGTGCCAGGATCTCTTCTGTGATCGATCACTTCGGAATCAATTGCGCCGATTATCCGAAATCGCAGGATTTTTACGACCACGTGCTGGCGGTCCTCGGATTCTCGCGGCAGATGGACGTCGGCCCGGCCATCGGGTACGGCCGGGACGGCAAGCCGTCGTTCTGGATCGCGGACGGGGCGGGCATGGGCCCCAACCGCGAGGTCCACGTGGCCTTCGAGGCCGCCGACGACGACGCGGTGCGCGCCTTCCACCGGGCGGCCGTGGAACGGGGCGCCGAGTCGTTGCACGAGCCGCGGCTGTGGCCCGAATATCACCCCGGCTATTTCGGCGCCTTCGTGCGCGACCCCGACGGCAACAACGTCGAGGCGGTCTGGCACGGCGCGTAGGGTCGGGCGCATGGGAGCTGAAAGTGACGCCGCCACACAAGAGTTGCTTCGCGACGCGTTCACCCGGTTGATCGAGCACGTCGACGAGCTCGCCGAAGGGCTGACCGATGAGGTGTCCGACTACCGCCCGACGCCGAACGCCAACAGCATCGCCTGGCTGATCTGGCACAGCGCACGGGTGCAGGACATCCAGCTCGCCCATGTGGCCGGCGTCGAGCAGGTGTGGACCCGCGACGGCTGGGTGGACCGGTTCGGGCTGGACCTGCCGCGCAACGACACCGGCTACGGGCACGGCCCCGACGAGGTGGCGAAGGTCAAGGCGCCGGCCGAGCTGCTGAGGGGCTACTACCACGCTGTGCACAAGCTGACCCTGGAATACATCGCCAGCGTGACCGCCGACGAGCTGTCCCGCGTCGTCGACACCAACTGGGACCCGCCGGTGACGGCGAGCGCGCGGCTGGTGAGCATCATCGACGACTGCGCCCAGCACCTCGGGCAGGCCGCCTATGTGCGGGGGATTCAGTAGGTTCTAGGGCGTGCGATTCGCCGCGACCCTGGTGCTGTGGCTGGCCGCCACGCTCGCGCTGGCCGTAACGATCCCGGCGTCCTGGGCGCAGCGCAACCTCGTCAGCGAGGACGGCTACGCCGCGCTGGCGCAGCGCGCGGCCGGCGATCCCGCCTTGCAGTCGGCCATGGCGGCCGAGCTCACCACCCGGGCCATGGCGCTGATCACGGCGCACGGCGGGGGGCATTTCCCCGTGGACGGCGCGGAGGTGCACGGTGTGGCCGCCGCCTTCACGGCCGGGCCGGGATTCCCGCCGCTGTTCGCCGATGCGAACCGGGCGGCGCATCGCTACCTGTTCACGGCCGACGGGTCTGCCCAATGGGCGATCGACGTGGCGCCGATGCTCAAGGACGCCGCCATGCAGCAGGTGCTGGCCCGACACCACGTGACGGTGCCGGCCAACCTGACGGTTCCGCTCACGGAGTCGATGCCCTCCTCGGTGCGGGCGGGGCAGCTGAGCCCGCTGGCCAGGTGGGGGCCGTGGATCAGCGCCGGGGCGGCGGCCCTGAGCGGCCTGTGTGCGCTGTTGACGCTGGCCGCCGCGCGCCGCCGCGGCAAGGCCCTGACCAGCCTGGGCGTTTCGGCGCTGCTCGTCGGCGGGGCGGGCTGGGCGGGCATCGAGGCCGGCGGCCGCTACGTCGACGACGCGCTCAATCGCACCACCGGGAACATCCGCCAGATCGCCGAGGCGATGGTGGCCCACGCGGAGTCCGGCCTGCGCGACTGGCTCGACCTGACGCTGGTCGCCGGCGCCGGGCTGGTCGCCGCGGGTGTGCTCGTCGCGATCCTGGGCGGCCTCATCAGGAAGGCCTAGCTGAGCGGCAGCTCGGCCAGGATCGGGGTGGTCGGCTGCGGCGAACCTTTGCCGGGCTCGACGGTGAACGCGAGTTCGGTGGAGGCGCCGATGTTGGTGAGGGTGTCTTTCGTCGACGGCGACACCGCCGCCGCGTCCATCGTTCCGGCCGAGGTCGGGCCGTTGGCCGAGATCAGCCACATCTGATAGACGGTGCCGGGGGACGGGGGCGGCACGTTGTTCATCACCAGCACCGCCGCGTTGCGGTCGCGGGAGAACATCACCGTCGCGGTCCCGTTGGCCAGCGGACGCGAGACCGTCTGGACGTCCGGGGCCGACAGAACCTGTTCGGCGACCGTGTGCTTCGCCGGGGGACGCATCAGCACCCCGGCGCCGAACGCCGCGGCGCCCACCACGACGGCCGCCGCCGCGGAAGCCAGTATCGTTCTGCGCCAAGGCATCTGGCGGACATTGTCCGGTGCGACGGCCGACAGGGTGGTCGCGCGCAGGCGCGGCGGCGGTTCGTTCGCGGTCGCCGCCGACACCACGGCCATCGTCTCGCGGACGGCACGGACCTCGTCGTTGAAGGCCTGGGCCACCGGCGGCGGCGCCGCGGCGACCCGGCGCTCGATCTCGGCGCGCTCCGCCTCCGACACCGCGTGCAGGGCATACGGCGTGGCCAGCTCGAGTAGCTCGAATTCGGTCGACTCAGTCATCAGCGCCGCTCCTCAGCATCGCTGCGCTCTGCATCGTCGTCGGCGCGGTCATGCCACATCCAGGCAATTACGCAGGCCGCGCAGCGCGTCGCGGATGCGCGATTTGATCGTCGACAAGTTGGCGGCCAGCCGCTGAGACACTTCGCTGTACGTCAGCCCCTGGTAGTAGGCCAGCTCGATGCACTGCCGCTGCGCGTCGCTCAACCCCTCCAGGCATTGGGTCACCCGGCGGCGCTCGTCACCGGCGATCGCCGAGTCCGCGACGACGTCGGCGGCGGGCTCCGCGCTGGCCGCGCCGTAGCGGGATTCGCGGTTGCTGCCGGCCTGCTCGGCGCGCACCCGGTCCACGGCCCGCCGGTGCGCGATGGTCAGCAGCCAGGCCAGGGGTGACCCCTTCGCGGGGTCGTACTGCGCGGCGGTGCGCCACACCTCGAGGTAGACCTCCTGGGTGGTTTCCTCGCCGTAGCCGGGATCACGCACCACCCGCGTCACCAGTCCATACACCCGAGCTTTGGTGAGGTCGTAGACCGTCGCGAAGGCGGCGCCGTCCCCGCGCGCGACCTGGCGCAGCAGGGCGTCCAGCTCGTTGCTCATCGATCGGTAGCCTAACGCCCGCCATCGGTCCGCCTATCCCGGTGGCCGGGGAAAGAAATACGCCGTCCGTTCCCGGTATTCGTCGAATCCGGGGCGCCCGGCCATCAACTTCTCGGTCAGCCGCGCGCCGCTCACATGCACCAGGAAGTACGTCATGAGCAGCGGCGAGCCGACCGTGACCAGAGGCAACCAGCCGTTGATGGTGATCAGCCACAATCCCCACCACACCGCCGCGTCACCGAAGTAGTTGGGGTGACGCGTCCAGGCCCACAGGCCGCGATCCATCACCGCGCCGCGGTTCGCCGGGTCGGACTTGAAGGTCCGCAGCTGCTGATCGCCGACGGCTTCGAACGCGAATCCCACCAGCCACACCGCCACCCCCGCCGCCATGACCGCTCTGAACGGTCCCACCGTGGGACCGGTCACCGACGACAGCTGCAGCGGCACCGAGACGAACCAGGTGATCAGGGCTTGCAGCACAAAGACCTTGCGGACGATCTGGGCGAGGGTGGCGCCCCGGAGCAGGGCGGCGTAGCGGGGGTCCTCGCCCTTGCCTGCGGTCTTGCGCTGGATGTGCCAGCTCAACCGCAGCCCCCAGATCGCCACCAGCGCCAGCAGCAGCCACCGCCGGGTCGCGTCGCCGTGGCCGAGCGCGGCGGCGACGGCCGCGATGGCGACGAAGCCCACGCCCCACGCCACGTCGACGACGTTGTAGCGCCCGATCCGCCTGCCGACGGCGAAGGCAACCGTGTGCACGGCGGCCAGCGCCAGCAGCGAGGCGGCGCTGACCTGCAGGAGATTGACGAGGTTCGATGCGTTCATCGGCCGCCCTCCCGGGTGAACGTCCACTGATACACATCAAGGTAGCCCGACCGGAACCCGGCCTCCGAGTACGCCAGGTACAGCTCCCACATGCGGGCGAACACCTCGTCGAAACCCAGGCACGCCAGCGCATCTCGCCGCGCCACGAACCGTTCGCGCCAGAGCCGCAGCGTCTCGGCGTAGTGCGCGCGCAGCGAGGTCGCCTCGACGGTGCGTAATCCGGTGTGCCGCCCGGTGATAGCGGAGATTGCCTCCGGGGACGGCAGCAGCCCGCCGGGAAAGATGTACTTCTGGATCCAGGTGTGCGTGTTGCGGGTGGCCAGCATCCGGTCGTGCGGCATCGTGATCACCTGGATCGCGACGCGCCCGCCGGGCCGCACCAGACGCTCGACCGCGGTGAAATACGTTGGCCACGAACGGTATCCGATAGCCTCGATCATCTCGACTGAGACGACCGCGTCGTAGCTGCCGGTGACGTCGCGGTAGTCGCACAGCTCGATTTCCACCAGGTCCGACAGGCCCGCCGCGTCGACCCGCAGCCGCGCCAGCCGCTGCTGCTCGACCGACAGGGTGACCGAGCGGACGCGCGCGCCTCGGGCGGCCGCCCGGATGCACAACTCGCCCCAGCCGGTGCCGATCTCGAGGACGTGACTGCCGCGTCGCACCCCGGCCGCGTCGAGCAGCCGGTCGATCTTGCGGCGTTGCGCGGCGGCCAGGTCCTCCGGCGCGGCCGGCAGCCGGTCGAACAGCGCGGTCGAGTATGTCATTGTCTCGTCGAGGAATTCGGCGAACAACTCGTTCGACAGGTCGTAGTGCTCGGCGACGTTGCGCCGGGCCCGCTCCCGGCTGGGGGCGCGCCAACGGGGCCGGAACGCGGGAGCGAGCGGCCGCAGCCACTGCAGGGTGGCCGGCACCAGGTCGGCCACCGAGGCGGCCAACACCGTCAGGGCGCCGGTGAGGTCGTTCGACGACCATTCGCCGGCCATGTAGGACTCGCCGAAGCCGACCAGGCCGTACCGCCCGATGCGGCGCGCCAGCGCCGCGGGCCGGTGGATGAACAGGGTCGGCGCCGTCGGGTCGGCCGCGCCGACGACCGTGGAGTCGGGGTAGACCAGGCGCAGCGGCAGGCGGGCCGCGGCGCGCCGCAGCAGCCGGCCGGCGACGACGCCCGACGCCGCGGCAAGCGGGCCCGACGGCACGCGCACGACCGCGGGCCAGCGGACCGGATCGATTGCCGCCGTGGGTGTTTCGACGGTCGCGACGCTCATCGCGATACCACCGGAACTCGACGCAACCACAACTTGATCCCCTGTATCCGGATCCGTGCGGACACCGTCAGCGGTGCCAGCGGCGCGATGAACTGCATGACGGCGACCTGTCTCGTGGTGGCCGGCCGGCGGAGCCCGCGCAGGCTGGCGGTGAAGACCGGGCACGCCGGGCGGCGGTCTCGGTGCAGGTCCACGGTGACGTCCACCTCGTCGCCCGGTCTCGGCGCCCGCACCAAGTAGTAGCCGTCGACTTGATTGAACGGCGAGACGTAGAAGTTCTTCGCCGTCACGACGGGCAGATCGGCCGGTGGCAACAGGTAGGCGTGCCGCTCGCCGTAGGTGTTGTGCACCTCGGCGATCACATGGCACAGTCGGCCGTCCCGATCGTGGCACCAGAAGATGCTCAGCGGGTTGAAGACGTAGCCGGCGACGCGCGGCTGCAGCAGGGCGGTGACGCGGCCCTCGGGCGGCGGCAGCCCGTGGCCGGCGAAGAAGGCGCCGAGCCTTTCGCGCAGCGAGCCGCTCGAATCGCCCGAAAAGTGGTCTTCGGCATGGAATCGCGCGAACGGCCGCAGCCACCAGGGCAGGCGGGGAAGGTCGTCGATGTCGACATACCAGCTGTAGCTTCGGTATTCGAAGGAGTGGTGCACCGGTGCCCGCCGCGAATGGGTGATGGTGGTGCGGTAGATCGCGGGCGTCAGCACGAGGCCACCGCCTCGCGCCGGGCTGCGGCGGGCCAATCGGCGCCGAGCCGGCGAGCCGCGCGCAGCCCGGACGCGGCGCCGTCCTCGTGGAATCCCCAGCCGTGGTAGGCGCCCGCGTACACCACCCGATCGTCGTCGAGGCTGGCCAGTTTGGCTTGGGCGGCAACGGATTCCGGTGTGTAGAGCGGGTGGCTATAGGTCATCTCGGCGATCACCGAGGAGGGGTCGACCCGGTCCCGGCCGCCCAGGGTGACCAGATAGCGGCGCTTGGCGTCCAGCCGCATCAGCCGGCTGATGTCATAGCTGACCACCACGTGGTCCGTTCCGGGTGTCACCAGGTAGTTCCACGAGGCGCGGGCGCGGCGGTGGCGGGGCAACACCGACTCGTCGGTGTGCAGCTGCGCCCGGTTGGTCGAATAACCGATGGCGCCCAGGACGGCGCGCTCCCGCGGGGTCGCGCCGTCGAGCAGCAGCAGCGCCTGATCGGGGTGCACCGCGACGACGACGGCGTCGAAGATCCGCGGCGCCTCCCCGCCCGCGCGCACCAGCACCCCGTGGGTCAGCCGGCGCAGCGAGTGCACCGGCGTCCCGGTAGACACCCGATGCAGGCGGGAAGCGATGGCCCGCACGTAATTCGCCGAGCCGCCCGTGACGGTCCGCCACGTCGGGGAGCCGAAGACCGACAGCATGCCGTGGTGGGCGAGGAAGACGAACAGGTACCGGGCCGGATAATGCAGGGCGTCGCCCGCGGCGCAGGACCACACCGCGGCAACCAACGGGGTGATGAAGTAGTCGACGAAGTGCGGGGAGAAGCGGTGCCGGTTCAGGAAGGCCGCCAGGGTCTCCAGGTCGTCCTGGGCGGGGTCTTGCAGCAGGCCGGTCGCGGCGCGGTGGAAGCGGAGGATCTCGGCGAGCATCAGCAGATGGCGGGGCCGCAGCGACTGCCGGCAGGCGAACAGGCCCCGAACACCAAGGGCGCCGGCGTATTCGAGCCCGATGTCGTCGGCGCGCACCGACATCGACATGTCGGACTCCTGGGTCGCGACGCCGAGCTCGGTGAACAATCGGCACAGCGTGGGGTAGGTCCGGTCGTTGTGCACCAGGAACGCCGAGTCGACCGCTACGACCCGGCCGTCACCGTCGTCCACATAGTGGGTGTGCGCGTGGCCGCCGAGTCGCGCGTCGGCCTCGTACAGGGTGACCCGGTCGCGTCCGGACAGGACGTAGGCGGCGGTGAGGCCGGCGACGCCGCTGCCGATCACCGCGACGGAGCGGCTTTCTGGCTGATCCACACCCGTTATTCGGAGCCACCGGCGCGCCGGACGGGCTCAACCGAATGTGAACGAAAACACCTGCAGGCCTTTACCGACCCGCATGTCCAGCTCGTCGCGGTGCGCGGTGTCGTCGGAGACGATCTGGTGCAGGGTGGGCGGCCCGCCGATCGGCGTCGCGGTCGTCTGGCCGCCCCGGGTCACGGTGATGGTGCCGGTGCCGCCCACGACCACATAGACGCTCTTGCCGGTGTAGTTGAGCCGGATGGCGGCGTCGTCGCTCTCGGCGGTGGCGCCCTGGTCGTCCAGCGTCCAGCGGCCGCGCAGCGCGAACCTGTCGTCGGGCAGCGTCGCCGGGTAGGCGAACGTGGCGGTGCCCGCCCGGTAGTCGCCGGCGCCGCCGTAGTTGACGGCCTTGCCGGCGCCCAGGTAGGTCTCCGGCGTGAGCCTGGTCCGCGGGGTGGCATCCACCGCGTTCGTCGGGGCGGGCAATTTGACGTCCGGGTTGGCGGCGCTGAGCAACTCGCGGATCAGCTTTTCGGTCGTGTCGTAGTCGCCCTCGCCGAACTTGGTGTGGCGGATCGTCCCGTTGGCGTCGATGAGGTACTCGGCCGGCCAATACAGGTTCTGGTAGGCGTTCCACGTCGCGTAGTCGTTGTCCAGCGCGACGGGGTAGGCGATGTGCAGCGCGGCGGCGCCGCTGGCCACGTTGGCGGGAACCCGCTCGAACGCGTACTCGGGCGTGTGCACCCCGATGACGACCAGACCCGCGTCGCGATACCGGTCGTACCAACCCACCGCGTGCGGGATGGCGCGCTGGCAGTTGATGCATGAGTACGCCCAGAAGTCGATCAGGACCACCTTGCCGCGCAGCGAGCCCAGGTCGACCGGCGCGCCGCCCGGGGTGTTGAGCCACTCGGTGATCCCCGTGACGGCGGGTGCCGGCCCGCATTGCTGCAGTTCGGCGGCGGCGCCGCCAAAATCGCCGCCGCAGTCGGCCAGCTGGCCCTGCACCGCCTCGCCCAGCTGGCGCCGAATTGCCTGGATGTCCGCGGCGCCTACGCGCCTTTGCATCGCCGTTGTGTAGTCGGGGACGGCGCGCTGCAGCGTGGCGGGCAGGTTGAAGACCAGCGCCACGGCCAGCACGATCATGGTGATTCCGCCGGCGACCCGGATCACGTGTTGCCGGCGGCGGAATGCGGCGACGCGCTCGGCCAGGCGCCGCCCGGCCAGCGCAAAAACCAGCAGCGGCAGCGCGGTGCCGATCGCGAACGCCGCCGTCAACAGCAGCACCGGCGGCCCGATGGACGCGGTGCCGCCGGCGACGACGATGGCCGCCAGCACGGGCCCGGCGCACGGCACGTACAGCGCGCCCAACGTCAGGCCCAGCCCAAAACCGTTTCGGCTCAGGCTATTCGGGCCGAGCGCAGGCAGCGGGATGCGGGCGAAGGGGCGCTCGATCAGGTGCGCCAGCGGCGGGAAGATCAATCCGAGGCCGATGAGCGTCAGCGTCACCAGCGCGGCCCAGCGGATCGCGTCCTGCGGCAGGTGCAGCGCAGACAGCAAAGCCGAGCCGGCCAGGGTGACCGCGCTGAAGCTGCAGACCAGCCCGGCGATCACCAGGTACGGCCGGGCCGCCGGGCTGCTGTCACGGGTGCTGCCGGCCCCGGAGAAGAACACCACCGGAAGCACCGGCAGGATGCACGGCGAGACGCCGGTGATCAGGCCGCCGAGGAATCCGATCAACGCGACGGTGGGCATGGCTGTTATTCGGAGATGATGCGGCTACGGATCAGTCGCTGTAGGCCAGGGAGCGGTCCGGCGGATGGGGCTGCACCGGCTGCGACGGGAACCGCAGCGGCCGGGAGCGCACCCGCATCGGCCACCAGAACCAGCGGCCCAGCAGCGCGGCGATGGACGGGGTCATGAACGCGCGGATGATCAGCGTGTCGAACATCAGGCCCAGCCCGATCGTGGTGCCCACCTGACCGACGATCCGCACGTCGCTGACGACCATGGACGCCATCGTGAACGCGAACACCAGGCCCGCGTTGGTCACCACCTTGCCGGTGCCGCCCATCGACCGGATGATGCCCGTGTTCAGGCCGGCATGAATTTCCTGCTTGAACCTGGAGACCAACAACAGGTTGTAGTCGGAGCCCACGGCCAACAAGACGATCACGGACATCGCCAGCACCATCCAGTGCAAATCGATGCCGAGGATGTGCTGCCAGACGAGCACCGACAGCCCAAACGAGGCGCCCAGCGAAACCGCCACCGTGCCAACGATTACCGCGGCGGCGACCAGCGCGCGGGTCAGGATCAGCATGATGATGAAAATCAGGCACAGGGAGGAAACTCCGGCGATCACCAGGTCCCATTTGGCGCCCTCGGCGATGTCCTTGAAGACGGCCCCCGTGCCGGCCACGTAGATCTTCGCGTCCTCCAACGGGGTTCCCTTGAGCGACTCCTCGGCCGCGGTGCGTATCTTGTCAATGCTGGCGATGCCCTCGGCCGACGCGGGATCGCCGCGATGCAGGATGATCATGCGCGCCGCGCGCCCGTCGGGGGACAGGAAGTTCTTCATGGCGCGCTGAAAGTCTTTGTTCTTGAACACTTCTGGCGGCAGATAGAACGAGTCGTCGTTCTTGGATGCGTCGAAGGCGTGGCCCATCGCCGTCGCGTTGTCGCTCATCTCGTCCATCTGGTCGAAGATCCCGGACATGGTGCTGTGCATGTCCAGCATCATGGTTCGCATGTTGACCATGGTCTGGATCATCGGCGGAAACTGGGCGACCATCTGCGGCATCAGCCGATCCAGGTCCTTGATGTCACCCACCAGCGTGTTGAGTTTCTCGTCGATCTGGTCCAGGCCGTCCAGCGCGTCGAATATCGAGCGAATCGACCAGCAGATCGGAATGTCGAAACAGTGCCTCTCCCAATAGAAGTAGCTTCGGATCGGCCGCCAGAAATCGTCGAAGTCCGAGATGCGGTCCCGGAGCTCGTTGGTGATCTGCTGCATCTGTTCGGTGTCGCCGACCATGCGGTGGGTGGTGCCGACGAGCTGCGTCATCAAGTCGTACATCCGCTGCATGTTGGCGATCGTCTTGGTCATCTCGTCGGCCTGCTTGACCATGTTGTCCATCTGATCGCGCTGGTATTTCATGGTCTGCGTCTGAGCGGCGTTCTGCATGCTCATCTGGAACGGGATCGACGTGTGGTCCATCGTCGTCCCGTCGGGCCGGGTGATGGCCTGAACGCGGGAGATCCCCGGGACCCGAAAGATGCCCTTTGCCAACCTATCCAGCACCAGGAAGTCGGTCGGGTTACGCATGTCGTGGTTCGCCTGGATCATCAAGATCTCCGGCTTCATCCGGGCCTGGGAGAAGTGGCGATCCGCGGCGGTCAGGCCCGCGTTGGCGGGGATGGTGCTGGGCAGGTACTCGCGGTCGTTGTAGTTGGCCCGGTAGCCGGGCAGGGTCAGCAGACCGACGAGGGCGACGGCGCACGTGACGGCGAGGATGGGCAGCGGCCAGCGGACCACCGCGGTGCCGACCCGGCGCCAGCCACGCACCCCGAGCTTGCGCTTGGGGTCGAAGACGCCGAACCGGCTGCCGACGGTGAGGATCGCGGGGCCGAGCGTGAGTGCGACGAGCACCGCGAGCAGCATCCCCACCGCACATGGAATGCCGAGGGTCTGGAAATACGGCATCCGCGCGAAGCTGAGGCAGAACATCGCCCCGGCGATGGTCAGGCCGGAGCCCAGGATGACGTGGGCCGTCCCGCGGTACATGGTGTAGAAGGCCGATTCACGGTCTTCGCCGGCATGGCGTGCCTCCTGATAGCGGCCGACGATGAAGATGCCGTAGTCGGTGCCGGCCGCGATCGCCAGCGAAGTGAGCAGGCTGACCGCGAAGGTGGAGAGCCCGACGAGCCCGAGGTGCCCCATCACGGCGACGGCCCCGCGCGCCGCGGTCAATTCGAAGCCCACCGTGATCAGCAACAGGATCACGGTGAGGATCGACCGGTAGACGAACAGCAACACGATCAAAATCACCGCGACCGTCGTCAGCGTGATCCTGACCATGGACTTGTCGCCGCTGTGATGCAGATCCGCGGCCATCGCCGAGACCCCGGTGACGTACGCCTTGATCCCGGGCGGCGCGGGCACGCTGTTCACGATCTTGCGGACGGATTCGACGGATTCGTTGGCCAGCGGCTCGCCCTGATTACCGGCGAGATTGACCTGCACGGTCACGGCCTTGCCGTCGTTGCTCTGCGCGCCCGCCGCCGTGAGCGGATCGCCCCAGAAGTCCTGGATGCTCAGGACGTGCGCCTTGTCGTCGCGCAACTTGCGGATGATGGTGTCGTAGTACCGGTGGGCGTCGTCGCCGAGGGGCTGGCTGCCCTCCAGCACGATCATCGCCGAGCTGTCGGTCTCGCCTTCGTTGAACGCGTGGCCGATCTGTTTCATCGCCACGAAAGACGGTGCGTCCTTTGGGCTTAGCGATACCGACCGCTCCTGGCCGACCACTTCCAGCGACGGGACGAACAGGCTCAGGACGATGGCGACGCCCACCCAGAACAGGATGATCGGCACCGCGAGGGTGTGGATGGTCCGCGCGATGAACGGCCGCTCGGTGTGGGTGTCGCCGGCGAATCCGGCGAATCGAGTGGTCACGCGGACTTCACCACGCAGAAGGTGAAGGCGTGGACCCCGTTGGAAATACGCTCGGCCTTTACCACGTCGTCCACCGTGATGCGGCAGCCGATGTTGTCGCTATCGCCCCGCGCCGTGAGGTTTCCCATCATGGCCGCCTTGTCGGTGGTGACGCGCAGCGTCCACGGCAGTGGCGCCCCGTCGATGCGCTGCGGGTCGGCGTTCACGTCGAAATAGCTGATGTCGGCGAGCGTTCCGGGCGGCCCGAACACCTCGTAGACGATCCGTTTCGGGTTGAACGGCTTGGGATTCTGCAGGTTGCTGTCGGCATACGATTCGCGCTTTTCCGAGCCGAAGTAGCCGTGGACCCGATACACGATGAAGCCACCGACCATCACGACCGCCACGATGACCAGTGGAATCCACGTTCGGGACAGCACCTTGAAAATTGGAATCCCTTTCAGCGGTCGGTAGTTCTGCGTGCGGTCCGTCGCCGCCGAACGTGGTCAACTACGGATCGCCGCGCTGCGCCCGTCCGCCGATCCCGGTGAGAACAGCCAAGGCTTACCTAAGTAAATCACGGCCGAATTGCCGCCCGGTCCGGGACCGTTGACTCCTTCCCCTCGCGCCCTGGAGTGTAACGCATATCACGTGCGTAACCGGAAATCGACTGCGAGCTGTGGCCGGGGACAAATCACACGGCGTGCGTTATACAAATCACGCAATGTGCGTTATCCTCGCCCGATGGCGCAACTGACCTTCCAGCGCGCCCGCACGGAGGAGAACAAGCGCCAGCGTGCGGCGGCACTCGTCGAAGCCGCACGGTCACTCGCGCTGGAGACGGGCGTCGCGTCGGTCACCTTGACCGCCGTCGCCGGACGCGCCGGAATCCACTATTCCGCGGTGCGCCGCTACTTCACCTCGCACAAGGAGGTCCTGCTGCACCTCGCCGCCGAAGGCTGGGTGCGCTGGTCGAACACGGTGTGCGAGCAGCTCGGCGAGCCCGGTCCGATGTCACCGGCGCGGGTCGCCGAGACGTTGGCCAACGGGCTGGGGGCCGACCCGCTGTTCTGCGACCTGCTCGCCAACCTGCATCTGCACCTCGAGCACGAGGTGGAGGTCGAGCGGGTCGTCGACATCAGGCGCACCATTTCCGCGGCCGCCGTCGCGCTCGCCGACGCGATCGAACGCGCGCTGCCGGCGCTCGGCCGGTCCGGCTCCTTCGACATCTTGATCGCCGCCTACTCGCTGGCCGCCGCCTTCTGGCACATCGCCAATCCGCCGGAGCGGCTCACCAACGCCTACGCCGACGAGCCGGAGGTGCTGGTGCCCGAGTGGAACATTGAATTCCCGTCGGCGCTCACCCGGGTGCTCACGGCAACGTGCATCGGCCTCGTCACCGAGTCACCACGACCAGACAGGGAGGCATGAGCGCCATGGCTTGGCGAACTGCAACCGGTGCGAACGATGCCGAGCTGTCCGACCGCTCGGCGCCGGAGCCGAGGACGGAGCCGCTGATGAAACAGGGCTCCGCCGGCAACGAGGGCAACAAGGTCGCCCCGAAGCGCGCCAAGAAGAAGGGGCTGCTGGGCCGTTTCTGGCTGGTGCTCACGATCGTGGCCGTGGTCGCGGTGTCGGGATTCGTGGTGTTCCGATTGCACGGCGTCTTCGGCGTTCACAAGGGTTCGTTCGGTGGCGGCACCTCGGGCGAGGTCCTCGACGAGTTCAACGCCAAGACGATCACGCTCGAGGTGTGGGGCTCACCGGGCAGCACGGCAACCATCAACTACCTCGACGAAAACTCCCATCCGCAGCAGGCCCTCAACGTGCCCTTGCCCTGGAGCAAAATATTGAGTTCAACAAAGCCCGGCATCCCGGCAAACCTGGTGGCGCAAGGCGACGGCAGTTGGATCGCCTGCCAATTCGTGGTGAACAACCACGACGGGCACGGTGACGTCATCAAGGCCCCGAATCGCTCGGACGCCAACGAAACCGTGAACCCCTTCGTCTACTGCCTGGACAAGTCGGCATGAGCGAGCCAGGCCAGGCACCGCCGCGCGTCGATCAGCCGCTGATCCCGCCGTTCCTGCCGCGGATGATCCACCGGCTCGCCCTGCCGATCGTCCTGGTGTGGCTGGGCATCGTCTTCATTACCAACACTGCGGCCCCGCAGCTGGAGGCCGTCTCCAAGACCCACTCGGTTTCGATGAGCCCGACTGACGCGACATCCTTTCAGTCGACGATGAAGGTCGGATCGACGTTCAAAGAATTCAACTCCGACAACTCCGCCATGATCTTGCTGGAGGGCGACAAGCCCCTCGGGGCAGAAGCCCATCGCTACTACGACGAGATCGTCAGGCGCGCCGAGCAAGACAAGCAACACGTTCAGCACGTCCAGGATTTCTGGAGTGATCCGCTGACGGCGGCGGGTTCCCAGAGCCACGATCAAAAGGCCGCGTACGTCCAGGTCTACCTCACCGGCAACATGGGTAGCGGGCAGGCCAGCGAGTCTGCCCTGGCGCTGCGCAAGATCGTGGACTCGGTGCCCGCGCCGCCGGGAATCAAGGCGTACGTCACCGGCCCGGGTCCGCTTTTCGCCGACCAGTCCCACGCGGGCGAGAAGGGCGTCGCGCTCGTCACTCTTGTCACTTTTTTGGTGATCGTGGTGATGCTGCTGTTCGTCTACCGCTCGGTCACCACCATGCTGATCATGCTGGCGATGGTGTTCATCGAGTTGGCCGCGGCTCGGGGCGTCGTTGCCTTGCTGGCGAACAACGAAATCATCGGACTCTCCACGTTCGCCAACAACTTGTTGGTGTTGATGGCGATCGCCGCCGGAACGGACTACGCGATTTTCGTGGTCGGCCGCTACCACGAGGCCCGCGGTCTCGGCGAGACCCGCGAACAAGCCTTCTACACCATGTTCCATAGCACCGCGCATGTCGTGCTCGGGTCGGGCCTGACCATCGCCGGCGCGATGTACTGCCTGAGCTTCTGCCGATTGCCGTATTTCCAGTCATTGGGCGCACCGTGCGCCATCGGCATGTTGGTAGCGGTGCTCGCGGCGTTGACGCTGGGCCCTGCAGTGCTGACCGTGGCGTCGTTCTTCAAGCTCATGGATCCGAAGCGCAAGCTGGCGACCCGGGGCTGGCGTCGCATCGGCACCGCGGTCGTCCGCTGGCCCGCGCCGGTTCTCGCGGTGACCATCGGGATCGCATTGGTTGGTCTGCTCGCCCTGCCCGGTTACAAGACGGACTACGACAACCGCCACTTCCTGCCGGCGGACACCCCGGCCAATTTCGGCTATGCCGCGGCCGACCGGCACTTCGACCAGGCTCGACTCAATCCCGAGCTGTTGATGATCCAGACCGATCACGACCTGCGTAACCCGGCCGACTTCCTGATCCTGGACAAGGTTGCCAAGGCGGTGTTCCACATCCCCGGCATCGGACGGGTGCAGACCATCACCCGACCGTTGGGCACGCCGCTCGACCACAGCACCCTCGGTTTCCAGATGGGTGCACAGGCCGCAGGGCGGATCCAGACCCAGCACTATCAGGAAGAGCAGGCGGCAAACCTGCTCAAGCAGGCGGACGAGCTACGCAAGACGATGGCGACGCTGCATGAGCAGATGCAGGTCACCCAGGACCTGAGCAACACCACGCACGAAACCACCAGGCTCACCAGGGAAACCGTGCAGATCACCGAGTCGTTGCGCGACGACATCGCCAACTTCGACGATTTCTTCCGGCCAATTCGCAGTTACTTCTACTGGGAGAGGCACTGCTACGACATTCCGGCCTGCTGGGCGATCCGGTCGATCTTCAACGCGCTCGATGGCATCGACCAGGTGGCGCAGAACATCGTGAACCTCAGCGCGAACCTGGACAAGCTGGACAAGATTCAGCCGAAGCTGGTGGCGCTGATACCGCCACAGATCGAGAGCCAGCAGCGCAACCTCGACACCGTCATGTCGAACTACGCGACCACGACGGGTCTCAACGAACAGGCGAAAGCGCAGTCCGACAACGCCACCGCCCAGGGCGATGCCTTCGATAAGGCCAAGAACGACGACACCTTCTACCTTCCGCCGGAGGCGTTCAAGAGCCCGGATTTCGCGCGGGGTCTGAAGAACTTCATCTCGCCGGATGGGCACGCCGTGCGCTTGATCATCTCCCATGAAGGCGACCCGGCGAGTCCCGAAGGCATCAGCCACATCGAACCGATCAAGCAGGCCGTGCACGAGGCGATCAAGGGCACGCCCTGGGAGGGCTCCAAGGTGTACCTCGGCGGTACCGCCGCGACGTACAAGGACATGCACGACGGCTCTGACATCGACCTGCTGATCGCCGCAATTGCCGCAGCCACACTGATTTTCATCATCATGCTGGTGATCACCCGAAGCGTCGTGGCGGCCGTTGTGATCGTCGGTACGGTGTTGCTGTCATTGGGCGCCTCATTCGGACTCTCCGTGCTCCTATGGCAGTACATCCTGGGCATGAAGTTGCACTGGATGGTGCTGGCGATGGCGATCATCCTGCTGCTGGCGGTCGGCTCGGACTACAACCTGCTGCTGATATCGCGGTTCAAGGAGGAAATCCACGCCGGGCTGAAGACGGGGACGATCCGCGCGATGGCCGGTTCGGGCTCGGTGGTTACCTCCGCCGGTCTGGTGTTTGCCGCCACCATGGCCACGTTCATGTTCAGCCCGCTGCTGGTGATGGCCCAGGTGGGTACGACGATCGCGCTGGGTTTGTTGTTCGACACCTTGATCGTGCGGTCGTTCATGACACCGTCGCTGGCCACCTTGCTCGGCCGCTGGTTCTGGTGGCCGCAGCACGTGCGCCCACGGCCGGCCAGCACCATGCTGCGGCCATACGGACCGCGTCCCGCCGTGCGCGAGCTGATCCTCAGCGGCGTCGAGGAGCGCCCGGCGGGTGGAGTGGTACAACCGCGCTGACTCTCCCATGAAGGGATCCCGTTAGGCCGGAAGGCATTTCACGCTGCTGAAGCGGGCTCAGGCGTAGGTGCGCAGCTGCACCATCTTGCGCATGACGTCGGAGAGCTTGTGCACCGGCGCCCCGCACGTCAGGCAGTAGCCGCCCGGGCAGCGGTTGATCCGGTCGACCTGCGCCAGCACCTGGGTCTTGAGCCGGCGCAGGCAACCGATGCACAGGATCTCGACGATGTTGCCGGACGGGTCGAGATTCGGCCGGTTGCATTGGTCCACGGCGTGCCGGTACACGATGTGCGTCGCGCGGTTGGCGCAGCCGCCCTCGGCCTGGCAGGTGATCTCCTGCCAGTCCAGCGTCGCCAGCGCGTCCGACTGGGGGTCTACCGCGCTCATCGCGTCCCCGAGGGGTCGCAGCATCCCGGCATGCGCATGTTGTCAATCCTGTAAAAGGTGGTCGAGCGGACCGGTGTCCCCAATTGCGCGGAATACCAGTCAAGAACTATTGATTTGTCCCCAAAAGCGGGGAAATAAACGATTCCCGACAGTCGCCGAGTTTAAACCGGCGCGTGAATAAAGGCCAGAGTGGATCTAGGACCAGTTCCATACCGACATGTCGCCGGGTGGGTATTGGTTGCACACGTCGGTGGCCTTGGCGACGACGCCCTTGTTGTTGAAGAAGATCTTCATGTGATTGACCCAGGCGAAGGTCAGCGGGTCGCCGTTGTAGAAGTTTTCGGAATAAGTCCTGCGGTCCTCTGGCGACAGCGAGTAAAACCAGTGCGCTTTGTCAATCACTGCCTGCTGAAGGTTGGCGTGGTTGTTGAAGTCGATCATGTACCGCTGGTAGTACACCGGGCTGGTGTCCCGCACGGCCGCCAGGTACTGCTCCGCGTCGCAGGTGGTCGCGATCTGCCTGCGGGGAACGGGGAAGTCCTCGGTGGAATCGGCCGCGGCCGTCTTCGGGAACGTCGCAGCCGCGATGCTCATGGCTACCAGGAAAGCAACAAAAACGACGCCTGCGCGCAGGCCGGAACTCAGCCGAGACATAGTCGTTACGGTAGCACTTTCACGGGGCCGATGGGGGGCCCGGGCCATATTCGTAGTTCATCTCACTATCGGTCGCGATCAGGCACGATGACGTGGCGGGGATCCGGCCGCAGCTCCGGCGGGGCCTGGCTGTAATCGCCGAACGGGCCGTCGCGGCGCTCGACCGCCGCGCGCACGCCCTGCGTCTTGGCCGTCTCGATGAATTCGAGCGCCTCGGGGGTGTTGCGCATCAGGCCGTCGAGGATGCCGCCCAGCATCTGTGTGGAGGCCAGGCCCATGTTCTCGTAGGCCTGGTTGACCACGAGCTTCTGCGCCCGCAACTGCGACAACGGGATTCGTGCCAGCTCGGCGGCGATCTCGGCGACGCGCGCCTCGAGCCGCTCGAACGGCACCGCCTCGTTGATCAGCTCGACCTCGGCGGCCTGGACGCCGGTCAGCGGCCTGCCGGTCAGCGAGTGCCACTTGGCCTTGGCCAGGCTCAGCCGGTAGAGCCACATGCCGGTCAGATACGCGCCCCACATCCGGCTGTACGGAGTGCCGATCACCGCGTCCTCGCTGGCGATCACGATGTCGGCGCACAGCGCGTAGTCGCTGGCCCCGCCGACGCACCAGCCGTGCACCTGCGCGATCACCGGTTTGGAGGCGCGCCAGATGGCCATGAACTTCTGCGTCGGCCCGGTCTCGCGCGCGCTGACCATCGCGAAGTCCTTGCCGGGATCCCACTGGCCGTCGGTCATCATCGCGTCGCCCCAGTGCGCAAAGCCGCCGCCGAAGTCGTAGCCGCCGGAGAACGCGCGACCGGCGCCGCGCAGCACGATGACCTTGATCTCGTGGTCGCGTTCGGCCAGCCCGATGGCCGCCTCGATCTCGTCGGGCATGGGCGGGACGATCGTGTTGAGGTGCTCGGGGCGGTTCAGCGTGATGGTGGCGACGGGGCCGGCCGTCCTGTACAGCAGGGTTTCGAAATTGGGTGTCGGCATGGCCCAAGTGTGGGCTAGCGCTCCTCGACCGGAGGGTCGGGCTGCCGGTTTTCCGGCGACGAAGCGTAAATTCGCCCGCCGATCTTCAGGTACGGCGTCGTCAGGTACGCCGAGAAGGCAACGACCGCGGAAAAGATGACCGCCACGACGACGGCGTTGGGCCAGAATTTGCCCACCCCGGCCGCGAACGAGACGATGCCGATGATCGAGGTGGCCCAGTAGAACCGGCGAGCGGGGCGGCGTTCCTTGATGAATCGGTAGCGCGCCTGCGCGGCCCCCACCACGATGAAGATCAAACCGGTCGCCAGCAGGGTGAGTTCGATGCGTTCGGTGGCCGCCACGCGACGATCCTATGGCCGGCCGAGGCGCGCCGCCCCGAACCCGCCCCCACAGCCCGGGCCGCTAGCATGTCCAACCAGGTGGGGGTGGGAAGGTCGGCCAGTGGGCGGGGCGGCGTTCGAACGTAACCGGCTGCCCAGGTTGATCGGCCAGGGAGCAATGGGCAAGGTGATCGCGACGGCGGCGGCCGTCGTGTTGGCGCTGGCGCCGTTGACCGTGCCGGCCACCTCGCCCGGCGTGGCACAAGCGGCTCCGTGCGCCGGCGATGGGTCGAACCCCGCGTCCTGCCAGAACTGCTTGGCGTACGTGGAGGAGTACCACACCGCGAACGTCTGCTACGCCGCCGCGCCGCCCCGCTCCGCCCAGCCGCCCCCGAGCAGGGTGCCGGTGTGGACGCCGGAGCCGCTTCCGCTGGAACCCGCGCCGCCGGTGCAACCGCCCCGCGCCGTTCCGCCGAGCCCCTCGACCCCCACCCCGGTTGCGGTGCAGACCCCGAAACTGCCGCCCGGCGCGGCGGGCAACGCCTCGGTGGTGGCGCCGCCGAAGGGCCTGGACGCGCCGCCGAACGCGGTCACGGACGCCAAGGCCGCCCCGGCGACGCGGATCAACCCCGCCAGCCCCCTGGAGCCGCCGAGCCAGGTGTACGACTTCAATCGCCAGGTGCAGAACGTGGTCGACGCCCACGGCGGCAACGTCGACCTGATCAAGGCCGACAACCGGGAGTTGGTGCGCCCCCGGCATTGGGACTACGTCGACTACGACGACGACCACCGCCCGGCCCTGTTCAACCCGCTCAGCGAGGCGATGACCTTCCGTTACTTCTACGACGGCGCCTATCGGGAGGCGTTCGTGCCGGCCGGGGGCCGGATCGTGCTCGACGCCGCCGCGGCCGGCGTGGTCCCGTTCACCGCGGTCGGCTACAGCCACGTCGCGTCGGGCAGCTTCTACGGCGGGGCCTGGATACCGCCGTCGGGGTCGAGCGGCCCGCCGCCGCCGAGCTACCAGCCGCCGGCGCCCCCGGAGGTGTACCAAGACGTCGCCGCCGATGTCGTCGCGGCCAACCAGACCGTGGCGGTCGGTCAAGTGGTGGTGCTGGGGCACGACGCCGGCCAGCCCGCGGGCAGCCAGGACACCTTCCTGCTCGACGACTCGACCCTGGCCTGGGGTCAGGTGAACGATCCCAGCAGCCCGGCCCAGATCAGGGTGACCAGGACCCAGTCGCTACCGGGCGCCGGGCCGACCGACAACGGCAGCTACCTGGTGGCGCTGGCCGCTCTCAAGGCGCCCGCCCAGCACGCCGAAGCCTGGTGGCCGTCGGCGCTGAGGTACGGGGGGCTCGCGATGGCAGTCGTCGTTGTCGCCTGGCTGATCGGTCGCCGGAACCGGCGCGAGGATCTAGACCTCTAGGGGTGGTTAACGCAGAACGCCACGCACATCGCCGAGACGGGAATGGACACCCATTGCGTTTGCCCGTCCGCCTGGCGCTCGCAGTAGATCGGGCCGGGATTGCCCCACACTTTCGCGCCCTCCGGCGCGCATGGCTTCCCAAGGTCGGTATCGGCGTGCGCCGGGCCACTTCCCAGGAGGATCGCGATGGGAGCGACGGCCGTCAACGTCGCCACGCCGATGAACCTCAGTGCTCGCATGATGCACGCCTTCCTCGACAAAATCAGTTAGATCACCTTAGATCTTAGTCCGGCCGACAGCGTGCGCCACAGGAAGGAGAAGCTGAGCGCCGACTTGAACGCGACCTGTTCGTTGTCGGCGGCGCCGGCATGCCCGCCCTCGATGTTCTCGTAGTACCAGACCGGGTGGCCCGCGGCCTGCAGGGCGGCCGTCATCTTGCGGGCGTGGCCGGGGTGCACCCGATCGTCGCGGGTGGACGTGGTCATCAGCACCGGTGGGTAGTCGCGGGCCTGCGAAATGTTCTGGTACGGCGAGTAACCGGAGATGAACGCCCAATCGTCGGGATTGTCCGGGTCGCCGTATTCGGCCATCCACGACGCCCCGGCCAGCAGCAGGTGGTAGCGCTTCATGTCCAGCAGCGGCACGTCGCAGACCAGCGCGCCGAACCGCTCCGGGTATTGGGTCAGCATGATGCCCATCAGCAGCCCGCCGTTGCTGCCGCCCCGGGCGCCCAGCTGCCCGACGGTTGTGACGCCGCGGTCCACCAAATCGGTTGCCACCGCGGCGAAGTCCTCGGCGACCTTGTGCCGGTTCTCGCGCATCGCCTGGGTGTGCCAGCCGGGCCCGTACTCCCCGCCGCCGCGGATGTTGGCCAACACGTAGCTGCCGCCGCGGGCCAGCCACAGCCGGCCCAGCACGCCGCTGTAGGCCGGCGTGTTGGCGGTCTCGAATCCGCCGTACCCGCTCAGCAGCGTGGGACCGGGCCCGTCGGCATCGCTGCGCCGCACGACGAAGTACGGGATCGAGGTGCCGTCCTCCGACGCGACGAAATGCTGTGACACGGACAGGTTTTCGGCGTCGAAGAACGCCGGGGCCGACTTGATCGGGTCGAGCGGCCCCTCGCCGGTGCCCCGCATCAGGCGCGACGGCGCGAGGAACCCGCTGGAATCGAGGAAGAACTCGTCGCCCTTGTCGTCGGCCGCGACGACGACGGTGTTGGTCGCCGCCGGGATGTCCGCGACCGGCTCGCGGCGCCAGTCGCGCGGGGTGACGATTTCCACCCGGCTGGCCACGTCGGCCAGCGTGACCATCAGCAGGCGGTCCTTCGTCCAGGCGTAGTGGTTCAGCGCGGTGTGCTCGTCGGGCTCGAATACCACGTGCAATTGCGCTGTGCCCGCGAGGAATTCGTCGTAGTCGGCCGCCAGCAGCGAACCCGCGGCGTACGTCGCGTCGCCGAGGTACCAGTCGGTGCGCAGCTCGATGAGGATCCACTCGCGGTGCATCGACAGGCCCGCATCGGTGGGCGCGTCGATGCGGATCAGCTCCGGGCCGCGCAGCTCGTAGACCTCTTCGTTCCAGAAGTCGAGCGCCCGGCTCAGGAAGGTGCGCTCGAAGCCCGGCGTCCGGTCCACCGAGGCGGACACCCGGACGTCGGAGCGGGCGCCCTCGAAGACGGTCTGCGCCTCGGCCAGACCGGTGCCGCGCCGCCATCGCTTGATCACGCGCGGGTAGCCGGACTCGGTGAGCGAGTCGGCACCGAAGTCGGTGCCCACCAGCACGGTGTCGATGTCGGCCCAGGCGACCTGCGACTTGGCCTCGGGCAGTTCGAACCCGTCGGGAACGAATTCGCGTGTGAGCATGTCGAATTCGCGCACGACCGACGCGTCCGAGCCGCCGCGGGACAGGCCGACCAGCGCCCGGGTGTGGTCGGGTTCGATGACACCGGCGCCCGCCCACACCCATTTCGTGTCGTCGGTGCGGCCCAGCTCGTCGACGTCGATGAGCACGTCCCACTCCGGCGAAGAGGTGCGGTAGCTGTCCAGCGTGGTGCGGCGCCACAGCCCGCGCGGGTTGGCGGCGTCGCGCCAGAAGTTGTAGAGGTGTTCGCCGCGGCGGACCACATACGGGATGCGGGCATCGGTGTCGAGCACCTCGAGGGCCTCGCCGCGCATCCGCTCGAACTCCGCGTCGCAAAACTCGGCCAGGGTGGGCTCGTTGCGCGCGCGTACCCAGGCCAGCGCGTCGTCGCCGGTCACGTCCTCGAGCCAGAGGTAGGGGTCTTGGGAGCTCGTCATGGCAGCCATTCTGGTCCCGGCGGTAGTGTGAGGTGTGTTACACAGGGTCGAACGAGGAGCGGGCAGATGACTGTTTTCGCACGTCCGGGCGCCGCCGGAGCGTTGATGTCGTACGAAAGCCGGTACGAGAACTTCATCGGGGGCCAGTGGGTGGCCCCCGCGGGCGGCCGCTATTTCGAAAACCCGACGCCGGTGACCGGCCAGACCTTCTGCGAGGTCGCCCGCTCCGACGAGGCCGACATCGACAAGGCGCTGGACGCCGCGCACGCGGCGGCCCCGGCGTGGGGCAAGACCGCGCCCGCCGAGCGGGCGGCGATCCTGAACAAGATCGCCGACCGCATCGAGGAGAACACGGCCGCGCTGGCGGTGGCCGAAGTCTGGGACAACGGCAAACCGGTCCGCGAGGCGCTGGCCGCCGACATCCCGCTGGCGGCCGACCACTTCCGGTATTTCGCGGCGGCCCTGCGCGCGCAGGAGGGTTCGCTGTCGCAGATCGACGAGGACACCGTCGCCTACCACTTCCACGAGCCGCTCGGGGTGGTGGGACAGATCATTCCGTGGAACTTCCCCATCCTGATGGCCGCGTGGAAGATGGCGCCGGCGCTGGCCGCCGGCAACGCGGTGGTGCTCAAACCCGCGGAGCAGACGCCGGTTTCGGTGCTCTACCTGATGTCGCTGATCGGTGACCTGTTGCCGGCCGGCGTGCTCAACGTCGTCAACGGCTTCGGCGCCGAGGCGGGCAAGCCGCTGGCGTCGAGCAACCGGATCGCCAAGGTCGCGTTCACCGGCGAAACCACCACCGGGCGGCTGATCATGCAGTACGCCTCGCAGAACCTGATCCCGGTCACCCTGGAGCTCGGCGGCAAGAGCCCCAACATCTTCTTCTCCGACGTCATGGCCAAGGGCGACGACTTCCAGGACAAGGCGCTGGAGGGCTTCACCATGTTCGCCCTCAACCAGGGCGAGGTGTGCACCTGCCCGTCGCGCAGCCTGATCCAGGCCGACATCTACGACGAGTTCCTGGAGCTGGCCGCGATCCGCACCAAGGCGGTCCGGCAGGGCGACCCGCTGGACAGCGAGACGATGCTGGGCTCGCAGGCGTCCAACGACCAGATGGAAAAGATCCTGTCCTACATCGAAATCGGCAAAAACGAAGGCGCGCAGGTCATTTGCGGCGGCGAGCGTGCCGAGCTGGGCGGCGACCTCGCGGGCGGCTACTACATGCAGCCGACGATCTTCGCCGGCAACAACAAGATGCGGATCTTCCAGGAGGAGATCTTCGGGCCGGTGGTGGCGGTGACGTCGTTCACCGACTACGACGACGCGATCTCGATCGCCAACGACACCCTCTACGGCCTGGGCGCCGGCGTGTGGAGCCGCGACGGCAATACCGCCTACCGGGCCGGACGCGACATCCAGGCCGGCCGCGTGTGGGTCAACTGCTACCACGTTTACCCGGCGCACGCCGCGTTCGGCGGCTACAAGCAGTCCGGCATCGGCCGGGAGAACCACAAGATGATGCTCGACCACTACCAGCAGACCAAGAACATGCTGGTGTCGTACTCCGAAAAGGCGCAGGGATTCTTCTGATGGCCTGCGGTGCGGTGATCACCGCCGGGGCCGCGGACCTGCTGGCGCGCCTGCAGGAGCGGCACGGCCCGGTCATGTTCCACCAGTCCGGCGGCTGCTGCGACGGGTCGTCGCCGATGTGCTACCCGTGCGGAGATTTCCTGGTCGGCGACCGCGACGTGTTGCTCGGTGTGCTCGACGTCGGGGACGGCGTGCCGGTGTGGATCTCGGGCCCGCAGTACCAGACCTGGAAGCACACCCAGCTGGTCATCGACGTCGTCCCGGGACGCGGCGGCGGGTTCAGCCTGGAGGCGCCCGAGGGCGTGCGATTCCTGTCGCGTGGGCGCGTGTTCACCGACGAAGAGCAGGCCGAGCTGGCGGCCGAACCCGTCATCACGGGCGCCGCCTACGAGCGCGGCGAACGCCCGGCGGCGCGCGGGCGCGTGGTGGCCGTCGACGCCGGATGACGGCGCTACCCTCGTCAGCGTGATCCCGCTCCCGCGCCCCCGGCCGCTGGCCGGCGCCATGCTGATGGGCTGCGCGGTCGGCGTGCTGGCCGGGGTCGCGCTCACCGTGTCGGTCCATGCGAGGATCCGGCCCGACGTCGTCATCGCGCTGGTGCTCGGGGCTCCCGCCGCGCTCGGCCTGCTGACGGTCCTGTTCTCGGGGCGCCGCTGGGTCACCGCGCTGGGTGCGTTCATCCTGTCGCTCGGGCCGGGCTGGTTCGGCGTGCTCGTCGCGCTGCGGGTGACCTCCGGTGGCTGACGACGAGGACACCGGCACGCAATCGTGGGTGCCGGACTTCTCCGACGACGATGACGATGCGACCGGTCCGCGGCCGGCCGAGGAGGCCGAGCCCGCCCCGGACGTCAAGGAGGAGGCCGCCGAGGAGGATGCCGGGGCCGATGGCGGCGGCCTGCCGGTGCAACCGGTCACCGTCCCCGGCCGCTACCAATACCTGCGGTGGTGGCACCTGGTTCTGGTGCTTTTCGGCGGGTGGATCGTGGCGGGCGTGGTCGGGCTCGGGCTCTTCTACTGGTGGTATCACTCGATCGACAAGACGCCCGCGGTGTTCACGGTCCTGGTGTACGTCGTGGCCTGCGCGGTGGGCGGCGTGCTGCTGGCGATGGCGGAGGGCAGGCCGCTGGTCTCCGCGCTGTCGCTCGCGGTGATGTCGGGGCCGTTCGCCTCGGTCGCCGCCGCGGCGCCCCTGTACGGCTACTACTACTGCGCCCACACCGGCCACTGCCTGATCGGCATCATCCCGTACTAGCCCATTAGGGTAGGGCTCGTGACTTCCCACTATGACGTCGTCGTCCTCGGGGCCGGTCCCGGCGGATATGTCGCGGCCATTCGCGCCGCGCAGCTCGGCTTGAACACCGCGATCATCGAGCCGAAGTACTGGGGCGGAGTCTGCCTCAACGTCGGCTGCATCCCGTCCAAGGCGTTGCTGCGCAACGCCGAACTCGCGCACATCTTCACCAAGGAGGCCCAGACCTTCGGCATCGGCGGCGAGGCGACCTTCGACTATGGCGTCGCCTTCGACCGCAGCCGCAAGGTGGCCGAGGGCCGCGTCGCCGGCGTGCACTTCCTGATGAAGAAGAACAAGATCACCGAGATCCACGGGTACGGCCGGTTCACCGACGCGCACACGCTGTCCGTCGAATTGAATGAAGGCGGCGCTGAAAATCCAGCGACGGTCACGTTCGACAACGTCATCATCGCCACCGGCAGCAGCACCCGGCTGGTCCCGGGAACGTCGCTGTCGGAAAACGTGGTCACCTACGAGGAACTGATCCTGACGCGGGAGCTCCCGCAGTCGATCGTCATCGCCGGCGCGGGGGCCATCGGCATGGAGTTCGGCTACGTGCTGAAGAACTACGGCGTCGACGTCACCATCGTCGAGTTCCTGCCCCGCGCGCTGCCCAACGAGGACGCCGAGGTGTCCAAGGAGATCGAGAAGCAGTTCAAGAAGCTGGGCGTCAAGGTCTTGACCGCAACCTTGGTGGAGGCCATCAACGACGACGGCTCGGTGGTCACCGTCACCGTCAGCAAGGACGGCAAGTCCGAGGACCTCAAGGCCGAAAAGGTGTTGCAGGCCATCGGTTTCGCGCCCAACGTCGAGGGCTACGGCCTGGAGGCGGCCGGCGTCGCGCTGACCGACCGCAAGGCGATCGGCATCACCGACTACATGCGCACCAACGTCGACCACATCTACGCCATCGGCGACGTGACCGGCAAGCTGATGCTCGCCCACGTCGCCGAGGCCATGGGCGTGGTTGCGGCCGAAACCATCGCCGGCGCCGAGACTTTGGCCCTCGGCGACTACCGCATGCTGCCGCGCGCGACCTTCTGCCAGCCCAACGTCGCGAGCTTCGGGCTCACCGAGGAGCAGGCCCGCGACGAAGGCTACGACGTCGTGGTCGCCAAGTTCCCGTTCACCGCCAACGCCAAGGCGCACGGGGTGGGCGACCCCAGCGGCTTCGTCAAGCTGGTCGCCGACAGCAAGTACGGCGAGCTGCTGGGCGGACACCTGATCGGCCACGACGTGTCCGAGTTGCTGCCCGAGCTGACACTGGCCCAGAAGTGGGACCTCACCGCCACCGAGCTGGCCCGCAACGTGCACACCCATCCGACCATGTCGGAGGCGCTGCAGGAATGCTTCCACGGCTTGACCGGCCACATGATCAACTTCTGAGCTTGCCAATGATCCGCAGCGACACCGTGATTGGCGTCATCGGCGGCGTCGCCGCGGGTTATGCCCTGTGGTTGGTGGCCTTTTCGCTAGCCGACGACAACGCGGCGGTGGGCCAGTGGGCCCCGACGGTGCTGCTCGGCTCGGCCGCGCTCGCGGTCGGCGCAGTGCTGTGGGGACTCGTGCAACGCCGCCGCGGGAAATACGCGTGGTCGGGCTTCGGCTTCGGCCTACCGGTCGCGCCGCTGGCGCTGACGCTGGCGGTGCTGGCCGACGTGTACTTCTAGCTGGGCTTGTCCAACGGGATGGCCAGGGCCGACATCGTCGCGGCCAGCCCGTCGTATTGGCTTGCCAGCAAGCAGAATTCGATGAGCTGGCGCCGATCCAGGTGGGTCGCCAGCTGCCGCCAGGTGTCCTCGGTGACCGTGCGATCCTTGACGAACTCGTCGGTGGCCGCCAGCAGCGCCTGCTGCCGCACCGTCAGGCGCGCCTCGACCCGGTCCAGCTTCTCGGGCCAGGCGAAGATGGCGGCCTGCAGGTCGTCGTCCAGGCCCTGATGGCGGGCCATCCCGCGGTGGTGCTGCAGCTCGTATTCGCAGCCACGCACGTGCGCGACCCGCAGGATCACCAACTCGGTGTCGATCGCCGGCAGCCGGCCCCGCAGCAGGCGTCCGCTGTACATCGACCAGGTCCAGAACAGCGCGCGGCGCTGTCCCAGGGTGGTGAACAGGTGCATCTCCGGCACCCCCATCCGGCGCGCGGCCGCCTTGGCCATCACCCAGTTGATGGGCCCCAGCTCGCGGAACCGGCCCGACGGGATCCGGCCTGCCGGCGCGGTCACGGCTGCTTCACCAGGTACGGCGACACGGTGCTGCGGTGCTCGTCCAGATCCAGCGCGCGGCCCAACGCCGGGAACGCCCGCTGCGGGCAGTTGTCGCGCTCGCACACCCGGCAGCCCGCGCCGATCGGTGTGGCGATATCACCCGACAAGTCGAGTCCTTCCGAGTAGGCGAGCCGGTGCGCGTGGCGGAGCTCGCAACCCAGCCCGATCGCGAAGGTCTTACCGGGCTGACCATACCTCGCTGCGCGGCGCTCCACGGTGCGAGCCACCCACATGTAGTTGCGCCCGTCGGGCATCTGGGCGATCTGCACCAGGATCTTGCCGGGGTTGGCGAAGGTCTCGTAGACATTCCACAGCGGGCACGTCCCGCCGCTGGAGGAGAAGTGAAAACCGGTGGCCGACTGCCGTTTTGACATGTTGCCGGCGCGGTCCACCCGGACGAACGAGAACGGCACGCCCCGCATCGTCGGCCGTTGCAGCGTCGAAAGCCGGTGCGCGATGGTCTCGTAACTGGCCGAGTAGAACGATGACAGCCGCTCGACGTCGTAGCGGAAATTCTCTGCGACGTCGTGGAATTGGCGGTAGGGGAGCACCGCGGCCGCCGCGAAGTAGTTGGCCAGCCCCAGCCGCAGCAGAGTGTGCGACTCCTCGCTGGTGAACTTGCCCTCGGCGACCAGGCTGTCGATCAGGTCACCGAACTCCAGGTAGGCCAATTCGGCGGCCAACTTGAACACCTGCTGACCCGGGGAGAGGTGATTGCTGATCTCCAGCGTCTTGGTGCCGGGGTCGAAGCGGTGCAGGACGGTGTCGCCGAGATCGATGCGCCTGACGATGTGCACCCCGTGCACCTCGGTGAGCCGGCGCGTCAGCTCGCGGGCCAGGTCGCCGTGGTGCAACCGCATCTTGATGGTGAGGTCCTCGGCGGCGGTGTCCAGCTCGTGCAGGTAGTTCTGGCGTTGGTAGAAGTAGTCGCGCACCTCTTCGTGGGGCATGGTGATCGACCCGCTGCCGCTGCCGTCGGAGTACCGCTCCTCGGTGGCCGCGGCCAGCTGCGCGGTGGTGATCCGGTAGCGCCGGTGCAGGTTGACCACCGCGCGGGCCAGCCCGGGATGGGCGCTGACCATCTCGGCGACTTCGGTCGGGTCGACGTCGATGTCCAGGTCGCGGTCCATGGTCACCTCGCGCAGCTCGGCGACCAGCCGGGTGTCGTCCTGGGAGGCGAAGAAGGTCGCGTCCACCCCGAACACCTCGGTGATCCGCAGCAGCACGGCCACCGTCAGCGGGCGAACGTCGTGCTCGATCTGGTTGAGGTAGCTGGGCGAGATCTCCAGCATCTGGGCCAGCGCGGCCTGGGAAAACCCGCGCTCGTTGCGGAGTTGCCGAACGCGGGAGCCGACGAAAGTTTTGGCCACCTAACGAAGCGTACCCGGCGCTGCGAAGGCCCGGTTCGCAGAGTTGGCACCGCGGCGCCTTCGGGTCATGATTGGTGATCCCGAGTTGCGATTTGGCATTATTCGCGTCGGGTATGGGGGCTAACCTGGGTTAGCGATCTGGAGGGAGGGACGCCGTGAGCCTGGACAAAGAACTGATGCCGGTTCCCGACGGCCATCCCGACGTGTTCGGTCGCGAGTGGCCGCTGCGGGTCGGCGACATCGACCGCACCGGCCGGCTGCGGTTGGACGCGGCCGCCCGCCACATCCAGGACATCGGCCAGGACCAGCTGCGCGAGATGGGCTTCGAGGAGACCCATCCGCTGTGGATCGTCCGGCGCACCATGGTCGACCTGATCCGCCCGATCGAGTTCCAGGACATGCTGCGGTGCCGGCGCTGGTGTTCGGGAACCTCGAACCGCTGGTGCGAGATGCGGGTCCGCGTCGACGGACGCAAGGGAGGCCTGATCGAATCCGAGGCGTTCTGGATCAACATCAACCGGGAGACCCAGATGCCGTCGCGCATCGCCGACGACTTCCTGGCGGGCCTGCACAAGACCACCTCCGTGAATCGCCTGAAGTGGAAGGGCTACCTCAAGCCCGGCAGCCGCGACGACGCGACCGAGATCCACGAGTTCCCGGTCCGGGTGACCGACATCGACCTGTTCGACCACATGAACAACTCGGTGTATTGGAGCGTCGTCGAGGACTACCTGGCGTCGCACCCCGAGCTGCTGCGGTGGCCGTTGCGCACCACGATCGAGCACGAGGCGCCGGTCGCGCTGGGCGACAAGCTGGAGATCATCTCGCACGTCCACCCGGCCGGCTCGACCGATCAATTCGGTCCCAACTTGGCCGATCGCGCTGTTACAACGCTCACATACGCCGTCGGAGACGAGACGAAAGCCGTCGCCGCGATCTTCGCTTTGTAGCGGTACCTCCGGTCTCATCAATTCCCGTTCTGACCTGCTGAAATATGGTTACCGACCGGTAGCTTCTGTAACGGTTCAGTTAGCGTTCATCTTCGCAAGGTTTGCAAACTCGCACGATCTTGTGGCGGAAATTCGCAAATGAAACGGGTGGACCTGCAGGAACGAGGTGTGCCATCTTCGAGTTAGCACGCCAGTGAAGTTGAGCCATAGCTACCGTCGCAAGCCGGTTGGCGTGGACCGTTCAGCGTTAACTCAGTAATGATGACCGTTTAAGGAGTAAGCCCAATGTCTGTCGTTGGCACCCCCAAGAGCGCCGAGCAGATCCAGCACGACTGGGACACGAACCCCCGGTGGAAGGGCGTCACGCGCACCTACACCGCCGAGGACGTCGTCGCGCTACAAGGCAGCGTCGTCGAGGAGAACACCCTGGCCCGCCGCGGCGCGGAGGTGTTGTGGGAAGAGCTGCACGACCTGGAGTGGGTCAACGCGCTGGGTGCGCTGACCGGCAACCAGGCCGTACAGCAGGTGCGCGCCGGCCTGAAGGCCATCTACCTGTCCGGGTGGCAGGTCGCCGGTGACGCCAACCTGTCCGGTCACACCTACCCCGACCAGAGCCTGTACCCGGCCAACTCGGTGCCGCAGGTGGTCCGCCGGATCAACAACGCGCTGCTGCGCGCCGACCAGATCGCCAAGGTTGAGGGCGACCGGTCGGTGGAGAACTGGCTGGCCCCGATCGTGGCGGACGGCGAGGCCGGCTTCGGCGGCGCGCTCAACGTCTTCGAGCTGCAGAAGGCCATGATCGCCGCCGGTGTCGCGGGTTCGCACTGGGAGGACCAGCTGGCCTCGGAGAAGAAGTGCGGTCACCTGGGCGGCAAGGTGCTGATCCCGACCCAGCAGCACATCCGCACGCTCACCTCGGCCCGGCTGGCCGCCGACGTCTGCGACGTTCCGACCGTGGTGATCGCCCGGACCGACGCCGAGGCGGCGACGCTCATCACGTCCGACGTCGACGAGCGCGACCAGCCGTTCATCACGGGCGAGCGCACCCGCGAGGGTTTCTACCGGACCAAGAACGGCATCGAGCCCTGCATCGCGCGGGCGAAGGCCTACGCTCCGTTCGCCGACCTGATCTGGATGGAGACCGGCACCCCGGACCTCGAGCTGGCGCGCAAGTTCTCCGAGTCGGTGAAGGCGGAGTTCCCCGACCAGATGCTGGCGTACAACTGCTCACCCTCGTTCAACTGGCGCAAGCACCTGGACGACGGCACCATCGCGAAGTTCCAGAAGGAGCTTGCCGCAATGGGATTCAAGTTCCAGTTCATCACGCTGGCCGGCTTCCACGCGCTGAACTACTCGATGTTCGATCTGGCCTACGGCTACGCCCGCAACCAGATGAGCGCCTACGTGGAGCTGCAGGAGCGCGAGTTCGCCGCCGAGGAGCGTGGCTACACCGCCACCAAGCACCAGCGCGAGGTCGGTGCCGGTTACTTCGACCGGATCGCGACCACGGTGGACCCCACCTCGTCGACCACGGCGCTGACCGGCTCGACCGAAGAGGGCCAGTTCCACTGAGTTAGTCTGCCGGCCAGCAGACGCAGAATCGCACGTTTGCGATTGAGATCATGCGAGTCTGCGTCTGCTCGCGGCTGAAGTAGCATAGGCCCCGCCCGGCCACGCTGGGCGGGGCCTATTGCGGTGCATGACAATACGACTCGGGAGAGAGACAACAAGTGAGCGACGCAGCGATCCAGCGGGTCGGGGTTGTCGGTGCCGGGCAGATGGGCTCGGGCATCGCCGAGGTCTCCGTCCGCGCGGGAGTCGACGTAACGGTGTACGAGCCGACCGAGGCCCTGATCACGGCGGGGCGCAACCGCATCGTCAAGTCGCTGGAGCGGGGCGTCAGCGCCGGCAAGGTGACCGAGCGGGAGCGGGACCGCGCGCTCGGCAAGCTGACCTTCACGACCGATCTGAAAGACCTGGCCGACCGCCAACTGGTGATCGAGGCCATCGTCGAGGACGAGGCCGTCAAGGCCGAGCTCTTCGCCGAACTGGACCGGGTCGTCACCGATCCCGACGCCGTGCTGGCGTCGAACACCTCCAGCATCCCGATCATGAAGGTCGCCGCAGCCACCAAGAACCCCCAGCGCGTGCTGGGTCTGCACTTCTTCAACCCGGTCCCGGTGCTGCCGCTGGTCGAGTTGGTGAGCACGCTGGTCACCGACGAGGCCGCCGCCGCCCGCACCGAGCAGTTCGCCGGCGCGGTGCTGGGCAAGCAGGTGGTGCGCTGCTCGGACCGGTCCGGCTTCGTGGTCAACGCGCTGCTGGTGCCCTACCTGCTGTCGGCGATCCGGATGGTGGAGGCCGGCTTCGCCAGCGTCGAGGACGTGGACAAGGCCGTCGTCGCCGGGCTGTCGCACCCGATGGGCCCGCTGCGGCTGTCCGACCTCGTCGGCCTCGACACCCTCAAACTCATCGCGGATAAAATGTTCGAAGAATTCAAAGAACCGCAATACGGTCCGCCGCCGTTGCTGCTGCGCATGGTGGAGGCCGGTCGGCTGGGGAAAAAATCCGGTCAAGGTTTTTATATTTACTGACGCGGCCGGGCGGCCATGTAGCGGCCGATCTGCGCATCCGATATTATCCTCCGGGTCAAACAAACGAGAGGCGTATCGGGCAACCATGACTTCGTTGGAGCCGTATTACGAAGAGTCGCAATCTATCTATGATGTATCGGACGAGTTTTTTGCGCTATTCCTAGACCCAACAATGGGCTATACCTGCGCTTACTTCGAGCGAGACGATATGACCCTCGAGGAAGCTCAGAATGCGAAGTTCGACCTGGCGCTGGGAAAGCTGAACCTCGAGCCCGGGATGACGCTGCTCGACGTCGGCTGCGGCTGGGGCGGCGCGCTGCACCGGGCGGTCGAGAAATTCGATGTCAACGTGATCGGAATTACGCTCAGCCGCAACCAGTTCGAGTACAGCAAGGCCAGGCTGGCGGGAATCCCGACCGAGCGCAACGTCGAAGTGCGGCTGCAGGGCTGGGAAGAGTTCGACGACAAGGTTGACCGGATCGTCAGCATCGGGGCATTCGAAGCGTTCAAGGCGGAGCGTTGGCCCGCGTTTTTCGACCGCGCCTATGACGTCCTTCCCGATGACGGCCGGATGCTCCTGCACACAATCTTGGCGCATTCACAGAAGCAGATGCACGAGCGGGGTATCGCGCTGACGATGAGCGACGTGCGATTCACGCGATTTATCTACACCGAAATTTTCCCGGGCGGTCAGTTGCCGGCGCAGGAAGACATTGAAGCGCTGGCGCCGGCGGCAGGATTTTCCGTCGAAAGAGTGCAATTACTGCGTGAGCATTATGAACGGACGCTGAATATCTGGGCGGCCAATCTGGAGGCGAACAAGGAAAAGGCGATCGCCATCCAGTCCGAAGAGGTCTACGAGCGCTATATGCACTATTTGACGGGCTGCGAGGACTTCTTCCGCAAAGGCATCAGCAACGTCGGCCAGTTCACCCTGACCAAGTAGCGTCCGCGGTCACCTACCGGGCGGCGCCGGCCCCGGCCGGCGCCGTCGGTCACTTCTCGCAGGTGAACTGGTTGACGTCGGTGTAGCCCTGGCGGAACAGCTTGGCGCAGCCGGTCAGGTACTTCATGTACCGGTCGTAGACCTGCTCCGACTGGATCGCGATGGCCTCGTCCTTGTTGGACTCGAGCGCCGCGGCCCAAATTTCCAGCGTCCTCGCGTAGTGCAGCTGCAACGACTGGATCCGGCTCACCTTGAAACCGGCGTCGGTCGCGTGCTCTTCGACCGACGGGATCGTCGGCAGCCATCCGCCGGGGAAGATCTCGGCCAGGATGAACTGGGTGAAGTGAACGACCTCATGGGTCAACGGAGTGCCCTGCGCCCTGGCCTCCTTGAAGGTCGGACGGGTGATGGTGTGCATCATCATGACGCCGTCGGCCGGCAGCACCCGGTAGGCCATCTTGAAGAAGTGGCCCCAACGCTGGCGGCCGAAGTGCTCGAACGCGCCGATGGAAACGATGCGGTCGACGGGCTCGTCGAACTTCTCCCAGCCCTCCAGCAACACCTGCGTCGAGCGCTTCGTGTCCAGCTGGTCGAACGTCTGCTGAACGTGCTCGGCCTGGTTCTCCGACAGCGTCAGGCCCACGACGTTGACGTCGTACTTCTCGATGGCGCGCCGCAACGTGGCGCCCCAGCCGCAACCGACGTCGAGCAGCGTCATTCCCGGCTCGAGCCCGAGCTTGCCCAGCGACAGGTCGATCTTGGCGATCTGCGCCTCCTCGAGCGTCATGTCGTCCCGCTCGAAGTAGGCGCAGCTGTAGGTCTGGGTGGGGTCGAGGAACAACCGGAAGAAGTCGTCGGACAGATCGTAGTGCGCTTGCACGTTCCCAAAATGCGGCGTGAGCTGCACAGACATGAGCAGTAAGCCTTTCTGTATCTCGGGTTCCGGGCGTCCTGGCGACCAGGCGCCCCGGGTTCACCCCCGATGCATCCCCTGCATGCTAGCCGTTAAGGCCGTACAAGTCGCATCGCCGAAGTCGGCTTTGCGTCACACGTGGGTCACAAAGCGGTGTGCAACACGGCGCCCGCCGCAAGCCCCAGGACCAGCAGCGCACCCGCCTGGCGCACGTGCACCCAGGCCAGCGCCGCGTACCACAGCGGCCACACCGGAAAATTCGGTGGCGGCTCGTCGGGCCTCGGGCGGCGGAAATACGGCCACACCTTCGCCAGCCGCGGCAGCGCCAACGCGACGATCAGCGCGGGCCACGGCATCGCCCCCACCGCGACGGCGACGGCCACCAGCACATAGAAGCCGACCATCATGCCCAGGGTGACGGTCCGGGCCCGCGCCTCGCCGAGCAGCACGGGCACGGTCCGGATGCCCAGCGGCTCGTCGTAGGGAATCTTGTCGATGTGCTTGCCCATCAGCACCGTCGTGCACAGCAAGCCGTAGGGCAGCGATGCCACGACGACGTCCCAACCGACCGTGCCCACCGCGGAGTAGTAGGTGCCGCACACCATCAGCGGGCCCCACACGACGAAGACGTCCGGTTCCCCGAGGCCGCGCTTCTTCAGCCGCAGCGGTGGCGCCGTGTAGGCGACGCTGAGGGCGAACCCGCCGAGCGCGAACGCCACCACCGGCCACCCCCGCGCCCAGGCAAGCGTCACCAGGATGGCCAGATCCGCGACGTTGACCACGAGGATCGCCAGGACGAGGGTGCGGCGGCTGATCAGCCCTGAGAGCACCGGGTGCGGGGCGTACAGCGCGCGCGGGTAGGTGGCGCTGTCGGTGCCGACCTGGGTGTCGTAGAGGTCGTTCATCAGGTTGTTGGCGGTGTGCGCCAGCGTGATGCCCAGCACGGCAACGGCCAGCCAGCGCCAGTCCAGCCCGGGCTTGCCGACCGCCAGCAGGGCCGCCACCAGGCCGGCGACCAGGGTCATCGGCAGCACCGCCGCCCGGGTCACCACGAGCCACCGCGTGACGGCGTCGACCGGCCCATCCGGGGGTGGGTTGGTGGTGCGAAGCGCGTACGCCCACGACCGCAGGCGCGAGCCCGCGCTCACGTCAGTCATCGGGCGCCCATCTCATGACTCTCGCGGGGGCAGGATCGGCGAGGGGTGCGGCTGCCCGCGGAACTTCTCCAGCGACCCACCCGCCTCGACGATCCCACAGATCGCGCTCCAGCTCAGCATGGTCAGGTAGTCGATCAGCTCGTCGGCGCTCATCCGCGGGTCGGAGATCCAGGAGTGGGTGGCCAGCTGCACGCCGCCGACCATGATGTAGGACCACGTCTCCACGCCGCCCGTGTCCATCCCGGCCTCCTGCATGCGG
Source organism: Mycobacterium sp. NGS69 (assembly GCF_059812165.1). Classification (NCBI taxonomy): domain Bacteria; kingdom Bacillati; phylum Actinomycetota; class Actinomycetes; order Mycobacteriales; family Mycobacteriaceae; genus Mycobacterium; species Mycobacterium sp. NGS69. The sequence continues at coordinate 464,354 of NZ_JCALCD010000003.1, read as the reverse complement.
CGCCGCAACATCATGGCGAGCATTCGGGCGATGATTCGCTCCGAGTCGGCGATCACCTTGCTCTTGGTCGGCGAGCTGTTGGCCATCACGAACCGATAGGGCTCCGGCTCGTCGGCGACGGTCTCGACATACACCCGGATGATCTCGCGGGTCAGGTCGAAGCCGTCCAGGTTGGAGGTCAGCGCGCCCGCCATGTTGGGGATCAGCGTCGACTGCGCGAAGCGCATCAGCACCGCGGTGGTCAGGTCGTTCTTGTCGACGAAGTAGCGGTACAGCACGGTCTTGGAGACACCGATCTCCGCCGCGATCTCGTCCATGCTCAGGAAGCGGCCGTGCCGGCGGATCGCCACGATCGTGCCGTCGACCAGCTCGTTGCGGCGCTCCACCTTATGTTGGTGCCAGCGCCTTTTGCGACCATCCGTCTTCACGGCCACAGCCGGGATCCGCTCTGCCAATCTCGCCGCTTCCCACTCATCAGACGCCCCCGATACTACGGCTTGCGCGGGCCGTTTTGGCGGATGGGCCGGGCGTGCGCGGGCCGTCCCAGCAGCGCGGTAACACTAACTGGCGGCGGGGATACATGATGGTGTGGTGGCACACCGAGCCTCACCCGGCGGCGACGCACCGGCCGGGCAGCTCCGCACCTCCCTGGCGGAATCCTTCGCCGGGGCGGATCCGGAGGCCGACGCCCAGCGGCGGGTGGCGCTGCGCCGCATGAAGATGGTTGCCCTGAGCTTCCTGGTCGGCGCCACGGGCCTGTTCCTGGCCTGCCGGTGGGCGCAGGCCCACGCCATCACGGCGACCTGGGTCGGCTACGTCGGTGCGGCCGCGGAGGCCGGCATGGTGGGCGCGCTGGCCGACTGGTTCGCGGTCACGGCGCTGTTCAAGCACCCGCTGGGCATACCCATTCCGCACACCGCGATCATCAAGCGCAAGAAGGACCAACTCGGGGAGGGCCTGGGAACCTTCGTGCGGGAGAACTTCCTGTCGCCGCCCGTCGTCGAGACCAAGCTGCGCGACGCCCAGGTGCCCAGCCGGCTCGGTAAATGGCTCTCGGAGGCCGCGCACGCCGAGCGGGTGGCCGGCGAGACGGCGACGGTGCTGCGGGTGCTGGTGGAGCTGTTGCGCGACGAGGACGTCCAGCAGGTGATCGACCGGATGATCGTGCGTCGCATCGCCGAACCGCAATGGGGCCCGCCGGTGGGCCGGGTGCTGGCGACCCTGCTGGCCGAGAACCGCCAGGAGGCGTTGATCCAGCTGCTGGCCGACCGGGCGTTCCAGTGGTCGCTGAACGCCGGGGAGGTGATCCAGCGCGTGGTCGAGCGTGACTCACCGAGCTGGTCGCCGCGGTTCATCGACCACCTCGTCGGCGACCGGATCCACCGCGAGTTGATGGACTTCACCGACAAGGTGCGCCGCAACGCCGACCACGAGTTGCGCCGTTCGGCGACGCGCTTCCTGTTCGAGTTCGCCGACGACCTGCAGAACGACGCGGAGACCATCGCGCGCGCCGACGCCGTCAAGGAACAGCTGATGGCGCGCGACGAGATCGCCAACGCCGCGGCGACGGCGTGGAAGACGCTGAAGAGGCTGGTGCTCGAGGGCGTCGACGACCCCTCCAGCACCCTGCGGACCCGCATCGCCGACACCGTGGTCCAGATCGGCGAGTCGCTGCGCGACGACGCCGAGTTGCGCGACAAGGTCGACAACTGGATCGTGCGGGCGGCCCAGCACCTGGTCTCGGAGTACGGGGTGGAAATCACCGCGATCATCACCGACACGATCGAGCGCTGGGACGCGGAGGAGGCCAGCCGGCGCATCGAGCTGCACGTGGGCCGTGACCTGCAATTCATCCGGATCAACGGCACCGTGGTCGGGTCGCTGGCCGGGCTGATCATCTACGCCGTCGCGCAGCTGCTTTTCTAGGGGTGCTAACAAGTGCTTGCAAAAGCAAGCACTGGGTCGTAGGCTGGGGCCATAAGTCACGCCAACCGATCCGAGGAGTAGCGATGCCGCAGGAGGAGAAGCTCTCCGCCAAGGTGTCGACGGCGGCCTCCGATATGGCCTCCGACCTCGGCAGCTTCATCCGCGACCTGCGTGAGAACGCGCAAGTCTCGGTGCGGCAGCTGGCCGAGCGGTCCGGCGTCAGCAATCCGTACCTGAGCCAGGTGGAGCGCGGACTGCGCAAGCCGTCCGCCGACGTCCTGAGCCAGATCGCGAAGGCGTTGCGGATCTCCGCCGAAGTGCTCTACGTGCGGGCCGGGATTCTCGAGCCCAGCGACAAGAACCAGGTGCGCGACGCCATCATCACCGACACGGCGATCACCGAGCGCCAGAAGCAGATCCTGCTCGACATCTACGCGTCATTCGCCGAGCAGAACGAATCCAATTTCGAGGAGAGTCCCAGCGAATCCGACAGCGACGAGTGAGGCATTCGCAGTCGCGCCAGTGACACCGATGACTTGGTGACGCATAGATGCCAAGCCGCTTGGTTACCCGAAGGGAAGGGGTTTGACGCCAGGCCCACCAAGTCCGGATGCCCGGCCCACGCTGCGAACTCGATCAGCCGACCCGATCAATCAGGAGGTTCCCCCGGCAAGATGCGGGCCACGTCAATCCGCGGGTCTTGACCCAGTCCCCGCCTGCCCTTCTTCCAGATCAGACACGCAGTAGCCCCGATAAGAAACAAATTATGAAAGGAAACACCATGGCTGAAAACCCGAACGTCGAGGACTTGCGGGCCCCGTTGCTGGCGGCGCTCGGCGCGGCCGACCTGGCGCTGGCCACCGTCAACGACCTGATCACCAACCTGCGCGAGCGGGCCGAAGAGACCCGCACCGAGACCCGCAGCCGGGTCGAGGAGCGCCGCGCCCGCCTGTCCAAGCTTCAGGAGGACCTGCCCGAGCAGTTCACCGAGCTGCGGGAGCGCTTCACCTCCGACGAGCTGCGCAAGGCCGCCGAGGGCTACCTGGAGGCCGCGACCAGCCGCTACAACGAGCTGGTCGACCGCGGCGAGGCCGCCCTGGAGCGCCTGCGCAGCCAGCGGCCCTTCGAGGACGCCTCGGCGCGCGCCGAGGGTTACGTCGACCAGGCCGTCGAGCTGACCCAGGAGGCGCTCGGCACCGTCGCGACGCAGACCCGCGCGGTCGGCGAGCGCGCCGCCAAGCTGGTCGGCATCGACCTTCCCAAGAAGGCCGAATCGGCCAAGAAGGCCCCGGCCAAGAAGGCGCCCGCCAAGAAGGCTGCGGCCAAGAAGGCTCCGGCCAAGAAGGCCTCGGCCAAGAAGGTCACCCAGAAGTAGCCTCCACGCGCGACTCCGAGTTGTCCCCGGACAACTCGGAGTCGACGTTTTGGACGGTGCCCGCATACCCTTGATGCGTGACCCACGCCGTGAGCATCGTCATGTTCGTCCTGCAGATCGCCGTCGCGCTGACGGCGGTGTACGCCTTCGTGCACGCCGCGCTGCAGCGAACCGACGCCTATACCGCCGCAGACAAGCTGACCAAGCCGGTGTGGTTGGTGATCCTCGGCGTGGCAGTGGCACTTTCGTCCGTCTTGAGCTTCGTGTTCGGCGTGCTGGGCATGGCGATCTCCGCCTGCGCCGCCGGCGTGTATCTGGTCGATGTGCGGCCGAAACTCCTCGAGATTCAGGGCAAGTCGCGCTAGCGGGATGAGAGCCCTGCTGGCCGCCCCCGCACTGGTCTCGGTCGCCTTGCTGGTCCCGCCGGCCCCCGCGCCCGTCGCTCGAGCCGACGCCACCCCGTCACCCCCTTTCGTCGACCACACCCAGTGGTCCCGCTGGCAGGGCCTGTCCAGCCTGCGGGTTTTCCCGACCCCATCCGGGCGGCTGGCCGCCAGGCAACCGGGCACCGCGGCGCAGGCCGACGAGGCCTGGGCCGAGGTGCTCGCGCTGTCGCCGGACTCCGACACCCCCGGCATGCGCGCACAGTTCGTCTGCCACTGGCAGCTCGCCGAGTTCTTACAACCGGGCAAGACGAGCTGGAACCTGGAGCCGTGGCGCCCGGTGGTCGACGACGCCGAAATGTTCGCCACCGGCTGCAATCCCGGCGGTCCGGAAGAAGGCTTCTAGGTGGCGAGACCCTCGCGGGCCCAGCTGGCGGCCCTGATCGACCACACCTTGCTCAAACCCGAGGCCACCCGCGCCGACGTGGCCGCGCTGGTCGCGGAGGCGGGCGACCTCGGGGTCTACGCGGTGTGTGTCTCGCCGTCGATGGTCGCGGTGGCGTCGCAGGCCGCCGGTCCCGGCGTCCGGGTGGCGGCGGTGGCGGGCTTTCCGTCGGGCAAGCACGTGCCGGCGGTCAAGGCGCACGAGGCCGCGCTCGCCGTGGCGGCCGGCGCCGGTGAGATCGACATGGTCATCGACGTGGGCGCCGCGCTGGCCGGCGACGTCGCCGCCGTGCGATCCGATATCGAGGCGGTGCGCGCCGCGGTGCCGCTAGCGGTGCTCAAAGTCATCGTCGAGTCGGCGGTGCTGCTGGCCCGGGCGGGTGTGGGCACGCTGGCGGACGTGTGCCGCGCCGCCGAGGACGCCGGCGCCGACTTCGTCAAGACCTCGACCGGCTTTCACCCGGCGGGCGGGGCGTCGGTGCATGCCGTCGCCGTGATGGCCGAGACCGTCGGTGGGCGGCTGGGCGTCAAGGCCAGCGGCGGCATTCGCACCGCCGCCGACGCGCTAGCGATGCTGGAGGCCGGCGCGACCCGCCTCGGTCTATCGGGAACCCGCGCGGTGCTCGACGGGCTCGCCGGGGCCTAGCCTCAGAGGTTGGCGAAACAGGGGTCGGTGGTGTTGTCGTTCGGGATGCTGGCGTTCTGCGTCGAAAAGTGGGCCGTCACACCGGTATCGGTCACCTGCACACTGTCGGCGTGGATGCCCAGCGGGTAGTTCTTGGTGAATTGCGCGGTGAAGTCGTCCAGCGTCGACTGCACCGATTCCTTCGGCATGGTGAAGCCCAGCGCGTTGAAGCTGACGATCTGCAATTGCAGCCCGGTGCCGGACACCACCGGCTTGGCCGTGATGTTGTCGAGCATGCCCTTCAGCTCGATGGTGCCGTCGGCCGGGTGAGTGGTCACGCTGTTGGTGACGAACGGACCCAGGACCGGGATCGCGTTCTGCACCGACTGCTTGATGCCGTCATTGGTCCAGGTGATGTTGGCGTCCAGCGAGCCGATGGTGCCTTTCGAGTTGGCGCTCGACTGGAGCCGGACGTCGCGGATGTTGAGGTTGAGCTTCATGCCCTTGGCGTCGCGGATGTTGTTGCCGGCCGTCTGCACCGAGATGTTGGTGTAGTGCTTCGTGGCGTGTTGCCACAGCATCAGCGGTGTCACGCCGAAGGAGGCGGTGGCCTGGTCCTTGACCTCGCACGCCACCGCCTGGGCGACTTTGGAGTTCGCCTCGTGACGGACGTACAGCTCGCCCCCGATCAGCGCGGCGATGAGGAGCGCGAAAACGATGATGCAGATCAGCGCGATGGACAGCGGGTCGCGAAGGAGGCGTCGTTTTCTCTTCACCGGTGCCGGCTCTTCGTCGGGGGTGGCGAGCTTCTCCGTCGGGCCCGCGGGCGGGACGGGCGGCGGCGGGTAGGGGGGTCGCGGCGGGTTCTGGTGCGGGACGGCCAACTGCTCGGTCTGCTGACCCGCGGCGGTCGGCGGCGGCGCCTGCTGCGCCGGGCCGCCGGTGCTGATGCGTTCGGTCGGCCGCTCAGTCGGGGGTTGGCCGAAGGGGCCCTGGTTGCCGGGTCGCGCCCATGTCGACGGGCCCTCGTTCGGTGGTCCTGGTGGGCCCTGTGGGTTCGTCACCCAACCGATTCTGCCCTATCCACCTGAGCAAAGTCGGAGCGGTTGCGCAGCACCGCGATGCTGTCCCGGGCCGCGGCGACCCGGTCGACGTCGATGTCGGCGACCACGAGCTGGGGGCCGTCGCCGGCCGAGGCGACCACCTCGCCCAGCGGTGAGACGACGAGGCTGCCGCCCACCCCCAGCGGCGCGCCCGCGCCCGACCCGGACTTGGTCAGGGCCTCGCCGGGATCGGCCTGACCGACCGCGGCGACGTAGCTCATCGAGTCCAGCGCGCGGGCCCGGGCCAGCAGCGTCCACTGGTCGAGCTTGCCCGGCCCGGAGCCCCAGGACGCGCAGACGACGATCAGCTGGGCGCCGCGGCGGGCCAGCTCGGTGTAGAGCGCGGGGAAGCGGACGTCGTAGCAAACGCTCAATCCCACCCGGACGTCGTCGACCTCGACCACCACCGGGTCGTGGCCCGGTGCGACGGTGCGCGACTCGGTGAAGCCGAACGCGTCGTACAGGTGGATCTTGTCGTAGTGGGTGTCCGGCCGGTTGGGGGCGCCGGGCCCGGCCACGATCAGCGTGTTCTTCACGCGTCCGTCGCCGGCCGGGCTGAACATGCCCGCGATCACGGTGATCCCGGTCTCGGTCGCGATCCCGCGCACACCGTTCGCCCAGGGCCCGTCGACGGGCTCGGCGATCGGGGCCAGGGGGACGCCGAATCGGCACATGGTCGCCTCGGGAAAAGCCACCAGCCGCGCGCCGGCGTCGGCGGCGCGGCGGGTGTGCTCGCGGACCAGCTCGAGGTTCGCCGCCGGGTCGCTGCCACTGAGGATCTGCGCCAGCGCGATTCGCATGGGCGCCAGCTTAGGCCCGGCTCAGGCGCTCTTGGCGATCCACTCCGCGGTCAACCGTTGTTCCCGGCTGACCAGCTCGTCCAGCTGAGCGCCGATGAGCCGCTCCACCTTGCCGCCGATGATCGGGATCCGCACCTGGACGGTGACTTGGCAGGTCAGCCGGGCGCCGCCGGAGTCGGCGAGCGGCGCCAGTTCCCCCGGGCCGGACACCTGCACCGGGGTGTCGAGGATGCTGACCGCGATCGAGCCCATGGCGGTGCCGTCGACGAGGGGTCCCCAGGTTTCCCTGCGCCTGATACGGATGTCGCCCCGGTGCAGCTGCTTGACGACGGCGTGCAGGTTGTGGCTGCGCACCACCTGCAGCGTGACCACCTCGACGGTGCCGTCCCGTCCGGACTCGCCGCCGACCCGCATCGACTCCAGCTTTGCTTCGTCCACGGGAATGTCGGCCAGCCTGGCCCGCCAGTAGCCCTCCTCCTGGAAAGCCCGATGCACCTCTTCGACGCTTTCCTCGTACTCGGCCGACAACTCGAATGAATGCGGCATAGCTGGCCAGGCTACCGTTACGGGCCATGAAAACGAGCGGTGCCGGTTCGCTCTTCGCCGGCGCGCGTGTCGATGAGACGGTGCCGCTGGCGCCGCTGACCACCTTGCGGGTTGGGCCGGTCGCGCGACGCCTGATCACCTGCGCCAGCACCGAGCAGGCGGTCGCGGTATTGCGGCAGTTGGACTCGGACGCCCGGGCGACCCCGGTGCTGGTGTTTGCTGGCGGGTCCAACCTGGTCATCGCCGATACGTTGACCGATCTGACCGCGGTGCGCCTGGCGGGCGACGGCATCACCGTGGACGGCAACGTGGTCCGCGCCGAGGCCGGTGCGGTGTGGGACGACGTGGTGGTCAAGTCGATCGAGCACGGCTTGGGCGGCCTGGAGTGCCTGTCGGGCATCCCCGGGTCGGCCGGCGCCACGCCCGTGCAGAACGTCGGCGCCTACGGGGCGGAGGTGTCCGACACGATCACCCGGGTCCGGGTACTCGATCGCGAAAGCGGCGAGGTGCGCTGGGTGCCCGGCGACGAGCTCGGCTTCGGGTACCGCACCAGCGTCTTCAAGAAGGCTTCCCAGCGGGGAGGCGAAATCCGTTGGGTGGCACTGGAAGTCGAGTTCACGCTGGATCCGTCGGGCCGCAGCGCGCCGTTGCGCTACGGCGAGCTGACGGCCGCGTTGAACGTCGCCAGCGGCGAGCGCGCCGACCCCGGCGCCGTGCGCGAGGCGGTGCTGACGCTGCGGTCACGCAAGGGGATGGTGCTCGATGCGAACGACCACGACACCTGGAGCGTGGGTTCGTTCTTCACCAACCCCGTGGTGGCACCGGAGGCCTACGAGCGGCTGGCCGGCGATGTCGAGGGGCCGGTTCCGCACTATCCGGCGCCGGATGGGGTCAAGCTGGCGGCCGGTTGGCTGGTGGAGCGGGCGGGCTTCGGCAAGGGCTATCCGCAGGATGAAGGGGCCCGTTGCCGGCTTTCGACCAAGCACGCGCTCGCCCTGACCAACCGCGGCGGGGCCACCGCGGAGGACGTCATCGCACTGGCCCGAACCGTGCGTGACGGAGTCCATGCTGTGTTTGGCATCACACTGAAACCCGAGCCTGTCCTGCTTGGCTGCAGGCTATAGCGGCTAATCTCCCGCCACTGCACGTCGGCGCCGAATTGCCGTGGCGCCGTTGGTGTCTATTCTCCCGGTATCTTTAGGTGTCGTGAGCACATCCAGTTCCCCGCCGCCGGTTAACCGGCGCCTGGCCCTGGCGGCCCTCGGGCTCGGCGTGTTCGCCCCCAGCGTGTTGGCCGCCTGCGCCGGCACCGTGGCCAAGCAAGCCGAGAGCAAGAAGGAGCCGCCGGCGCCCCAGCTGAAGTTCCAGCCGGCGGACGCCGCCGCCGACGTGGTTCCGATCTCGCCGATCAGCGTCCAGGTGACCGACGGCTGGTTCCAGAAGGTGGCGCTGACGAACTCGTCGGGCAAGGTGGTCGCCGGGTCCTTCAACTCCGACCGCACGGTCTACACGACCACCGAGCCGCTGGGCTACGACGCGACCTACACCTGGAGCGGTTCGGCCGTCGGCCACAACGGCAAGGCGGTCCCGCTGAGCGGCAAGTTCACCACCGTGGCGCCGAGCAAGAAGATCGGCGGGGCCTTCCAGCTGGCCGACGGCCAGACCGTCGGGGTCGCGGCGCCCATCATCATCCAGTTCGACGCGCCGATCAGCGACAAGGCCTCCGTCGAGAAGGCGCTCACCGTGACCACCACGCCGCCGGTCGAGGGCAGCTGGGCCTGGCTGCCCGACGAGGCGCAGGGGGCGCGCGCACACTGGCGCCCCCGCGAGTACTACCCGGCGGGCACCACCGTCAACGTCGACGCCAAGCTCTACGGACGGCCGTTCGGGGACGGCGCGTTCGGCGCCGACGACATCTCGCTGCACTTCCAGATCGGCCGCAAGCAGGTCGTCAAGGCCGAGGTCTCCTCGCACCGCATCCAGGTCGTCACCGACGCCGGCGTCATCATGGACTTCCCGTGCAGCTACGGCGAGGCCGACAAGGCCCGCAACGTCACCCGCAACGGCATTCACGTGGTCACCGAGAAGTACGCCGACTTCTACATGTCCAACCCGGCGGCCGGCTACACCAACGCCCACGAGCGCTGGGCGGTGCGGATCTCCAACAACGGCGAGTTCATCCACGCCAACCCGTCGAGCGCGGGCGCGCAGGGCAACAGCAACGTCACCAACGGCTGCATCAACCTGTCGACCGCGGACGCCGCGGAGTATTACCCGACCGCGATGTACGGCGACCCGGTCGAGGTGACCGGCAGCTCGATCCAGCTGTCCTACTCCGACGGCGACATCTGGGACTGGGCCGTGGACTGGGACACCTGGGTGGCGATGTCGGCGCTGCCGCCCCCGACGGCGCACCCGCCGGCCACTCAGATTCCGGTGACTGCGCCGGTGACCCCGTCGAACGCCCCGACGCTGTCGGGCACGCCGACGACCACCACCACCTCGCCTAGCCCCGGCGGTTAAACCGCGTCGCGCTGGCCTGGTCGCGCGGCTTCATCACGATCAGGTCCAGGTCCACGTGGGAGGGGCGCGAGGCGACGAACCCGATCACCTCGGCGACGTCGGCGGCCGTCAGCGGCGTTATCCCGGTGTACACCGCGTCCGCGCGCTGTTCGTCGCCGTCGAAACGGACCAGCGAGAACTCGGTTTCGACCGCTCCCGGGGCAATCTCGGTGAGCCGCACCGGTTTTCCGAGTAACTCACCGCGCAGCGTCCGGTGCAGCGCACCCTGGGCGTGTTTGGCCGCCGTGTAGCCGGCGCCGCCGTCGTAGGTCTCCAGCGCCGCGACCGAGGTGACTGTGACGATCAGGGCGTCGCCGGAGTCGACCAGCTTGGGCAGCAGCGCGCGGGTGACCCGCAGCGTGCCCAACACGTTGGTCTCCCACATCCACCGCCAGTGCTCGAGGTCGGCGTCGGCGACGGGTTCGAGGCCCCGGGCGCCACCGGCGTTGTTGATCAACACGTCGACCCGGCCGAGCCGGTCCGCCAGCGCTTGCACCGCGGCGCCGTCTGTGACGTCGGCCACAATGCCCGTCCCACCGATCTCGTCGGCCAGCGCGTTGATCCGCTCCGCGCGGCGTGCCACGGCGACCACGTGAAAGCCAAGGGCGGCAAGGACTTTGGCGGTTGCCTCGCCGATGCCGGAGCTCGCACCGGTGACCACCGCGACCCGTTTTTGCCCCCCTTTGCCGTTCATCGGAATAACTCTAATAAACGTGCTAAATTCTCGGAGTGCACCTCAGCGCCCTGTTCGACAACACCGCCGCGTGTCTTTGCGCGGCGAGTGCGTGTTGTTGCCGCGCACTTTGCCGCTCCTGACTTTTCAGGCGTGGCCGAAGCCGGCCATTCGAACTCGGACAAAGGACGCTCGTGCGCTCGACAACTCTCACCCACACACATTCCCCCAGCCGTAAGGCCCCCCTGCGGTTGCACCGCCAGATCCTGCCCCCGGCGCTGCACATCTCCGATTCGGCCGCGGCTTCGGTCTTCCGGGCCGTCCGGCTGCGCGGGCCGGTCGGCCGTGACGTCATCGCCGGCGTCACATCGCTGAGCATCGCCACGGTTAACCGGCAGGTCATCGCGCTGCTCGACGCCGGCCTGCTGCGCGAGCGCGCCGACCTGGCCGTCTCCGGCGCCATCGGACGCCCACGGGTGCCGGTGGAGATCAACCACGAGCCGTTCGTGACGCTCGGCATCCACATCGGCGCGCGCACCACCAGCATCGTGGCGACCGACCTGTTCGGCCGCACGCTGGACACCGTCGAGACCCCGACCCCGCTCAGCGCCGCCGGGCCCGCGCTCGCGTCGCTGGCCGAGAGCGCCAGCCGCTACCTGCGACGCTGGCACCGGCGCCGCGCGCTGTGGGTTGGGGTGGCGATCGGTGGCACCGTCGACAGCGGTACCGGCCACGTCGACCACCCGAGACTGGGCTGGCGGCAGGCGCCGGTGGGGCCCGTGCTGGCCGACGCGCTCGGCCTGCCGGTCTCGGTGGCCTCGCACGTCGATGCCATGGCCGGCGCCGAGCTGCTGCTCGGCCTGCGGCGATTCGCGCCGAGCTCGCCGACCAGCCTGTACGTCTACGCCCGCGAGACGGTGGGCTATGCGTTGGTGATCGGTGGGCGGGTGCACTGCCCGACCAGCGGGCCCGGCACCATCGCGGCCCTGCCCGCCCACTCCGAGTTGCTCGGCGGCGCCGGCCAGCTGGAGTCCACCGTGAGCGACGAAGCGGTCCTGGCCGCCGCCCGCCGGCTGAAGATCCTTCCCGGCGTCGCCCCGGCGACCCGCATCAGCGGGTCCGCGTCCGCGATGACCGACCTGCTGCGGGTGGCCCGCGCCGGCAATCAGCAGGCCAGGGAGCTGCTGGCGGAGCGGGCCCGCGTGCTCGGCGAGGCGGTCGCCCTGCTGCGCGACATGCTCAACCCCGACGAGCTGGTGGTCGGCGGCCAGGCCTTCACCGAATACCCCGAGGCGATGGAGCACGTGGCGGCGGCGTTCGCCGCCAGCTCGGTCCTGGCGCCGCGCGATATCCGCGTCACCGCCTTCGGCAACCGGGTGCAGGAGGCCGGGGCCGGGACGGTGTCGCTGGGCGGGTTGTACGCCGACCCGCTCGGCGCGATGCGGCGCGCCGGGGCGCTGGACTCCCGGCTGCGGGAGGTCGCCGCGGACGAGTCGTCCGCTTAGCGCGAACAGCGCCCTTGGGGTCGAGCGGGGGCCCGTCCTGTAAAGATGAGAGAGTGCGGCACGACGACGTCCTCCGGTGCAGCGGCCCGCGCCGGGTTGCGGTGTTGGCGGTGCACACCTCACCGCTGGCCCAGCCGGGCACCGGCGACGCCGGCGGCATGAACGTCTACGTGCTGCAAACCGCGCTGCACCTGGCCCGCCGCGGCATCGAGGTGGAGATCTTCACCCGGGCCACCGCGTCGGCCGATCCGCCGGTCGCCCACGTGGCGCCCGGCGTGCTGGTCCGCAACGTGGTGGCGGGGCCGTTCGAGGGCCTGGACAAGTACGACCTGCCGACCCAGCTGTGCGCGTTCGCGGCCGCGGTGCTGCGCGCCGAGGCGTCGCACGAGCCGGGTTATTACGACATCGTGCACTCCCACTACTGGCTGTCCGGGCAGGTCGGCTGGCTGGCCCGGGACCGCTGGGCGGTGCCGCTGGTGCACACCGCGCACACACTCGCCGCGGTGAAAAACGCGGCCCTGGCGGACGGGGATGCGCCCGAGCCGCCGTTGCGCACGGTGGGCGAGCAGCAGGTGGTCGACGAGGCGGACCGGCTGATCGTCAACACCGAAGACGAAGCGCGGCAGTTGATTTCGATTCATCACGCCGATCCGGCGCGCATCGACGTGGTCCACCCCGGGGTGGATCTGGACGTGTTCCGGCCGGGGGAGCGCCGCGCCGCGCGGGCCGCGCTCGGCCTACCGCTCGACGAGGACGTGGTGGCCTTCGTCGGGCGGATCCAGCCGCTGAAGGCGCCCGACATCGTGCTGCGCGCCGCCGCGAAACTGCCCGGGGTGCGCATCGTGGTGGCCGGCGGCCCGTCGGGCAGCGGGATGGCCTCCCCGGACGGCCTGGTTCGGCTGGCCGACGAGCTCGGCATCACCGACCGGGTGACGTTCCTGCCGCCGCAGTCCCGCACAGACCTCGCCACGTTGTTCCAGGCCGCGAATCTTGTTGCGGTGCCGAGTTATTCGGAGTCGTTCGGGCTCGTAGCCGTCGAGGCGCAGGCGTGCGGCACTCCGGTGGTGGCCGCCGCCGTCGGCGGTCTGCCGGTGGCGGTGCGCGACGGGATCTCCGGGGCCCTGGTGTCCGGGCACGACGTCGGTGACTGGGCGGATGCCCTCGATCGCCTGCTGCGCCTGCCCATGCCGCGGGCGCAGGAGATGGGCCGCGCGGCCGCCGCGCACGCGGCCACCTTCTCCTGGGAGAACACCACCGACGCGCTGCTGGCCAGCTATCGGCGCGCGATCGGCGACTTCACCGCCCTGCGGCAGCGCCGATTCCGGGACCGGGCGGCGATGCGCAAGCCCCGCCGCTGGACCACGCGCCGCGGGGTGGACGCATGAACACGACCGTGCAGGCCGTGATCGAGCACACGCTGCGGTCGAGCGGGCTGACCTACTCGGAATTCCCCGGGGCGCACGGCGGGCTGCCGGGCCTGGTGGTGGAGCTGCCCGGGGAGCGCAAGCTCAAGACCAACACCATCCTGAGCATCGGCGAGCATTCGGTGCGCGTTGAGGCGTTCGTGTGCCGCAAGCCGGACGAGAACCACGAGGGCGTGTACCGGTTCCTGCTCCGGCGCAATCGCCGACTCTACGGCGTCGCGTACACGCTCGACAACGTCGGCGACATCTACCTGGTGGGCCGCATGTCGCTGGCGTCGGTCGACGCCGACGAGATCGACCGCGTGCTGGGCCAGGTGCTCGAGGCGGTGGACTCGGACTTTAATACGTTGCTGGAGCTGGGTTTTCGCTCGTCAATTCAGAAAGAGTGGGAGTGGCGGGTGTCGCGCGGGGAGTCGCTGAAGAACCTGCACGCGTTCGCCCACTTGATTGACGAAGACGACGACTCCGACGACTGAGGCGGCCGCGTGAGAGACTTTCCGGCATGGGAGACACTGCCACGCTGGTGCTGCTCCGCCACGGCGAGAGCGACTGGAATGCCCTCAACCTGTTCACGGGCTGGGTCGACGTCGGGCTGACCGAGAAGGGCCGGGCCGAGGCGGTGCGCAGCGGCGAGCTGATGACCGAACACGGGCTGCTGCCCGACGTGCTCTACACCTCGCTGCTGCGTCGCGCGATCACCACCGCGCACCTGGCCCTGGACACCGCCGACCGGCTGTGGATCCCGGTGCGGCGCAGCTGGCGCCTCAACGAACGCCACTACGGCGCCCTGCAGGGCCTGAACAAGGCCGAGACCAAGGAGCGCTACGGCGAGGAGCAGTTCATGACCTGGCGGCGCAGCTACGACACGCCGCCGCCGCCGATCGAGCGGGGCAGCAAATTCAGCCAGGACACCGACCCCCGCTACGCCAACATCGGCGGCGGGCCGCTGACCGAATGCCTCGCCGACGTGGTGGCCCGTTTCCTGCCGTACTTCACCGACGTCATCGTCCCGGACCTGCGGACCGGCAAGACGGTGCTGATCGTCGCGCACGGCAACTCGCTGCGCGCCCTGGTCAAATACCTGGACGGAATGTCCGACGACGAGATCGTCGGGCTGAACATCCCCACCGGGATTCCGCTGCGCTACGACCTGGACGCCGACATGCGCCCGGTGCTGCCGGGCGGAACTTATCTGGACCCGGAGGCGGCCGCAGCCGGGGCCGCCGCCGTTGCCAGCCAGGGGCGCGGCTGAATTTCACCGGGCCCACCAGCAGCTTTTAAAGGCCTGTTTGCCAAACATCGCGTAAACGGAAGCGGAACACCTAATGCGTAGGGTGTGACTTGTCCGATTTTGGCCGCGCTCCGCTAGGGCGGCGTTCACCAAATTTGTAGGATTTTGTTGTGAGTGTGTTCTCGGCGCTGTTGCTGGCCGGGGTCTTGTCAGTGCTGGCACTGGCCGTGGGTGTGGCGGCCGGGGTCCGGCTGGCGCCGCGGGCGGTCGAACGCCGTCAGCAATCCTCCACCGAATGGACGGGCATCACCGTCGCGCAGATGCTGCAACGCATCGTCGCGCTGATGCCGCTGGGAGCCGCGGTGGTGGATTCGCACCGCGACGTCGTCTATCTCAACGACCGGGCCAGGGAATTGGGCCTGGTGCGCGACCGGCAGCTCGACGACCAGGCCTGGCAGGCCGCGCAGCAGGCGCTCACCGGCGTCGACGTGGAGTTCGACCTGCGGCCGGCCAAACGCGCGGCGGGCCGCTCCGGGCTGTCGGTGCACGGGCAGGCACGGTTGCTGAGCGAAGAGGACCGCCGGTTCGCCGTCGTTTTCGTCCACGACCAGTCCGACTACGCCCGGATGGAGGCCACCAGGCGCGATTTCGTGGCCAACGTCAGCCACGAGCTCAAGACCCCGGTGGGCGCCATGGCGCTGCTCGCCGAGGCCCTGCTGGCCTCCGCGGACGACTCCGAAACGGTTCGCCGTTTCGCCGAAAAGGTGCTGGTGGAAGCCAACCGGTTGGGGGACATGGTCGCCGAGCTGATCGAGCTGTCCCGGCTGCAAGGGGCCGACCCGTTGCCCAACGTCACCGACGTCGAGGTGGATACCGTTGTGTCGGAGGCGATTTCGCGTCACAAGGTGGCCGCCGAAAACGCCGATATCGAGGTGCGGACCGACGCGCCCAGCGGCCTGCGGGTGCTGGGCGACGAAGCGCTGCTGGTGACCGCGCTGGCCAACCTGGTGTCCAACGCGATCGCCTATTCGCCCCCGGGTTCGCCGGTGTCCATCAGCCGTCGGCGCCGTGGCGACAACATCGAGATCGCCGTGACCGACCGCGGGATCGGGATCGCGCTGGAAGACCAGGAACGGGTCTTCGAGCGGTTCTTCCGGGGGGACAAGGCGCGTTCACGGGCCACCGGCGGCAGCGGGCTTGGGCTCGCGATCGTCAAACACGTTGCGGCCAACCACAACGGCAGCATCGGCGTGTGGAGCAAGCCGGGAACCGGATCGACGTTCACGCTTTCGATTCCGGCCTACAAAGACGGCGACGAGGAACCCGAGCAACCGCGGGGCCGCGAGGTGCGGCCCAACAGGTCACAACGAGAGGAAGAACTAAGTCGATGACCAGTGTGCTGATCGTGGAGGACGAGGAGTCGCTGGCCGATCCTCTGGCATTCCTCCTGCGCAAGGAGGGCTTCGAGGCCACCGTGGTAACCGACGGCCCCGCGGCGCTCGCCGAGTTCGATCGCGGCGGCGCCGACATCGTGCTGCTCGATCTGATGCTGCCGGGCATGTCCGGCACCGACGTGTGCAAGCAGCTGCGCGCCCGTTCCAGCGTGCCGGTGATCATGGTGACGGCGCGGGACAGCGAGATCGACAAGGTCGTCGGCCTCGAGTTGGGCGCGGATGACTATGTCACGAAGCCCTATTCGGCGCGCGAGTTGATCGCCCGGATCCGCGCGGTGCTGCGCCGTGGCGGCGACGACGACTCCGAAATCAGCGATGGCGTGCTGGAGTCCGGGCCGGTCCGCATGGACGTCGAGCGCCACGTCGTCTCCGTCAACGGTGACACGATCACGTTGCCGCTCAAGGAATTCGACCTGCTCGAATACCTGATGCGCAACAGCGGGCGGGTGCTGACCCGAGGCCAGTTGATCGACCGGGTGTGGGGTGCGGATTACGTTGGTGACACCAAGACACTCGACGTGCACGTCAAGCGCCTGCGCTCGAAGATCGAGGCCGACCCCGCCAACCCGGTGCACCTGGTCACGGTGCGCGGGTTGGGATACAAGCTCGAAGGCTAGCCGCCCGCCTCGAAAACGGTTGGGGCGTCGTCGCTTGCGCTCAGCGTGATCCGCCGACGCATGTCCTCCCTCATCGGCGGCAGCTCGTCGAGGTCGAACCAGCCCGCTTCGGTGGTCTCGTCATCGGCGGCCTACGGCTCGCCGGCTAGCCAGCGCATCCGGAAAACGTGATCCAGGTACTGGGCTAGGTCGCCGTTAGCGTGCACGGCTGGCCGGGTCACGTGCACCCACGCGAGCCGGATTGCCCTCGCGCCGAGTGTGGGTGTGTGAATCCTCGGCTTTGCGTGTGAATCCTGGGCGCATATATCGCCCGGATCCCGCCGTATCTTCACAGTCAAAGCCGTACGCGCACAATGGAAGCCCAGGGTTCACTCTCAACTGTCACGGGCGCCGACCACCTCGTCGGCAACTCCCAGCGCCAGCCCCATGATCGACAGCTGCGGGTTCACCTCCGGGCAGCTGGGCAGGATCGACGCGTCGGCGACCCACACGCCATCCACGCCGCGCAGGCGCCCCGTTTCGTCGACCGGACACAGCTGCTCGTCGGCGCCCGCGGCCGCGGTACCCGTGGGGTGAAAGGCGGCCAGGTGCAGGCTGCGAGCGTCGCTTCGGCCCAGCGCATCGCGCAGCGCGGGCAGCGACGTCACCGTCGGCGCGGCGGGCAGGCCCGTCAGCACCTCGACGGCGCCCGCCGCGAACAGCAGCCGGCCCATGGCCTCGATCGCGACCATCAGCTTGGCCGCGTCGGTCCGGGCGAGGTTGTAGCGCACCAGCGTCTCGCCGCGCACCGAGGACACCGAGCCGACGCCCCGATCGGCCACCATGGCGCCGAACGTCGCGACCTGGGGCGCGCGGTCCAGCCAGCCGAGCAGCTCGGCGCCGTAGCCCGGATAGACCATCGAGCCCATCCCCGGCGGCGTGGAGGTCGCTTCGATCAGCACGCCATGGGACTCGTGGAACTCGTGGACGGCCGCGCTTTGCAGCACCCCGTGCCACGCGACGACATCGTCGTCGAAACGCCCGGCCAGCATCATCGCCGGATGCAGTGCGAGATTTCTCCCGAGGCGGGGATGCGCGCCAAAACCGCTGCGCCGCAACAGCCCCGGCGTCTCGGTGGCGCCTGCGGCGATGATCACAGTGTCCGCAAGAACATCGATCGCGGTGCCGTCGGGCCGGCGGGCGCGCACCCCGCGAGCGCGCCCTTGCCGATGCAGCACCCGCTCGACGCGGGCCTCTGAGATGATCCGCGCCCCCGCCGCGCACGCCTGCGGCAACGCGTTGAGGTGCACGCCGAACTTGGCGTTGCGCGGGCAGCCGATTGCGCACTGGCAGCAGCCCTCGCAGCCCGGCGCGTTGCGCGGGATGGGCGCCGCGCGCCACCCCAGCGCCGCGGCGGAATCCAGCAGCAGACGCCCGTTGCGGCCCATGATCTCCAGCGGCACCGGCGCCACGCGCAGCGTGCGCTCGACGTCGTCGAGGCGCTCGTTCAGCCGGTCCGGATCGGCGAGGGCAAGGCCGAAGTCGTCGCGCCAGCGCCGCACCACGCCGTCCGGCGGCCGATAACACGTCCCGGAGTTCACCACCGTGGTGCCCCCGACCGCTCGACCGATGGGCAGCACCACCGACGGGCGGCCCAGGGCGACGGTGGCCCCCGCGCCCCGGTACAGACCGGCGTAGCGGTCGATCGGGTGGGCGTTGCGGAATTCCTCGACCGTCCACCGGCGTCCCTCCTCGAGCACGACAGTGTCCAGGCCGGCCCGCGCCAGGGTGCGCGCCACCATCGCGCCGCCGGCCCCGGACCCCACGATGACGGCGTCGGCGGCGACGACGGAGCGGCTCTCGGCTGAGGGGGTGATGTTCAACGACGCGTCGGGACGCGCGATGTCGTGTCGCTGGGCGCGCGAAAGCAGTTCCGGCGCGTAGGTTTCGGCGCCGTTGGCGAGCAACACGACCGCCTTCATCGCCTCCACGGCCGCACCGGCGTCAGGGCCGAGCGCCGCGACCCGCCGCAGCACCCGGTCCCGCTGGCCGGCGTCGAGCCGTGACAGCGAGCGGCCGCTGGTGAGATAACTGGCCGCGGCGACCGAGAGCAATCCGGCCCGCACGGCCCACCGCGAGGTCGCGGGCAGCCGCTGCAGGTAGCGGTCGACGCGCTCGACGAGCTGGGCCGGCGCCGGACCGCCGCACTCCTCGGGGAGCAGCGCGGCGCCGAACGATGCGGTGAGACGGCTCATATGATGCGTCCGAGCCGGCGCCCCAGCTTGATGAAGAACGGGTAGGTGGCGAAGATGGCGCCCGCGGCGGCGTGCAGCGGCCAGCCCGCGCGGGCGGTGTCGACGCCGAAAACGCCACTGTTCCACATGAAGTCGCGCCCGTTCTGGGCGCGGAACGGCCGCCACAGCATTCCGAGGCCGGGCACGTTGTTGTAGAGCCCGAACGAGCCGCCGAAGAAGACGCCGAGCGTGGCGGCCTCGGCCAGATCGCGGCGGTCCGAGGGCACTCGCCGCTCGATGAGCACTCCGGCGGCGAAGAGCAGGGGCGGGTCGAGAGCAAAACTCACGTCGGGATCCTTTCGTTGATCTCCGGTGCGTCGGCTCCGCGCAGCCCGACCTCGGTGTGCCCGGTTCCCAGCACCGACCAGTGCCGGTCGTCGACTTCGATGTGGATGTCGGCCTGCTCGGTGTTCGTGCACACCGCGCGCCCGCCGTCGGGATCGGTGTAGCCCAGGCTCACGCACCTCTCCGGTGGCTGGTCGACTCGGATGAGCACCCGGCGACCGCCCATGCGTCCCTCCAGTTGCCAGTGCCGCACACCCAGCGTCGTGCGCATCCGCAGCGACGGCAAAGGGCTTGTGGGCCAGTCCTTTCCATCGATGCGGAACCGGACGAACGCCATCGGCGCGAGGCGGCGTAGCCCCGGCTTGTGGGACACCGCTGTGACGGCCTCCATGACGTCGCCGTTGCCGAGGTCGGCGTGGATCCATCCCCAGCGCCGGGCGTTGCCGTGCCCGTAGATGTGGGCGACGCCGCCGCGCCAGCCGTCGAGGGGGATCGCAGCTTCGGCGACGCTCAGGGAGCCGGCGAATTCGGCGGTGGGCGCGAGGACCACCTGGGCGCCGGGCAGCAATTCGCGCTCCCATGCCGCGCGAGGGAATGTCCACAGCGGTGTGCCGGCGTCCTTCCACGACAGGTCCCATGCGAGCGATCCGGCGCGCCCGGACAGCTTTTCCGGGGCCGCGCGCACCCCGGCCGCGTCGAACCACGCGTCGCCCGCCGCCGACGCGGCGGGTTCGGGGCCGAATCGCTCGGTGCGCGGCGGACCGTCGGGCGCGAACCAGGTCGCCCAGCCGTGCGCGTAGGGGGCGTCCGCCGCGCGCGCCGGGGCCACCGTCTCGCAGTGGATCCACAGCCCCGCCCGCGTCACCGGATCCGACAGGGTGGCGTACCAGACCTCCAGGCGGCCGGCCTTGCCCCGCCAGCGCGGGGCCGTGGCCGATCGCATCTCGTCGTCCATGTGCTCACCTCCGATCGCGACGCGGATGTGTGCTTGATGCTCCACACCCGGTTGGTCCACTATATTGGTTGAGCCAATGAACCAGTCAAGTGCGCTGCAACCGCCGGATCGGCAGCGGGTCGATGAACAGATCGCTGCGTCGATCGCCGACGCCATCCTCGACGGCGTCTTCCCGCCCGGATCCACGCTGCCGCCCGAGCGGGAGCTGGCCGAGCAGCTCAACGTGAACCGCACGTCGCTGCGCCTGGGGCTGGCCCGCCTGCAGCAGATGGGCCTCATCGAGGCCCGGCACGGCAGCGGCAACGTGGTGCGTGACCCCGAGGCGCTCACCCATCCCGCCGTGGTGGAGGCGCTGGTACGCAAACTCGGCCCCGAGTTCCTGGCCGAATTGCTGGAGATCCGGGCGGCGCTGGGCCCGCTGATCGGCCGCTTGGCGGCGCAACGGGGCGCGCCCGAGGATGCCGAGGCGTTGCGCGCCGCGCTGGCGGCGGTGGCCGACGCCGACGGGCCCGCGGCGCTGCAGGCCGCCGACCTCGCCTATTTCCGGGTGTTGATCCACAGCAGCCGCAACCGTGCGCTGGGGTTGATGTATCGCTGGGTCGAGCACGCGTTCGGCGGCCGCGAGCACGAGCTCACCGCGGCCTATGACGACGCCGGCCCGGTGGTCGGCGACCTGCGGGCGATCACCGACGCGGTGCTGGCGCGCGACGCCGAGGCGGCCGCCGCGGCGGTCGAGGGCTACCTAAACGCAAGCGCGCTGCGAATGGTGCTGTCCTACCGGAAAACCCACGAGACCTGAGCCACGCCTCGGGCTACTCGGCCACCCTGGTGGCCGGGTGCACCGCGATGAGACCTAACTTGCTGCGGCGCTTGCACATTGCCGCCAACTCGGCGTAGGCCTTGGCGCCGAGCAGCTCGGTGAGCTCGTCGGCCATGCTTTCCCAGACCTGCTTGGCGCCGACGTGGGCGGCCGGATCGCCGGTGCAATACCAGTGCAGGTCCGCGCCGCCGGAGCCCCAGCCGCGGCGATCGTATTCGGTGACCCAGGTTTTGAGGATTTCGGTGCCGTCGGGGAGGGTCACCCACTCCTGGCTGCGCCGGATGGGCAGCTGCCAGCAGACGTCGGGTTTCATGGTCAGCGGCGCCACGCCCAGCTTGAGGGCCTTGGTGTGCAGTGCGCATCCGGCGCCGCCGGCGAAGCCGGGCCGGTTCAGGAAGATGCAGGCTTCCTTGTGCTTGCGGGTGCGGTACTGGGGCTGGCCGTCATGCTCGTCGAGTTCCAGATAACCCTTGCGGCCCAAGCCCTTTTCACGGAATTGCCAGTCGTCGTCGGTCAGCGTCTTGACCGCATCGTCGAGCCGCGCGCGGTCGTCGTCGTCGGACAAGAACGCGCCGTGCGAGCAACACCCGTCGTCGGGGCGGCCCTCGACCGTGCCGCGGCAGGCCGGGGTGCCGAACACGCACGTCCACCGCGAGAGCAGCCAGGTGAGGTCGGCCGCGATCAGGTGCTCGGGGTTGTCCGGGTCGTAGAACTCCACCCACTCACGGGCGAAATCCAATTCGACCTCTTGACCCGGTTCCGGGTGCGAATTCGCCATTTTGTCAACGTTAGTCCACGATTCCGCCTGGTGACCCCGCTGACACACGGCCGCCCTCCGCGGCGCACCCCCTGCGGCGCGACTAGTTTGTTTCTGTGCGGTTAGGTGTGCTCGACGTGGGCAGCAACACGGTTCATCTGTTGGTGGTTGACGCCCACCGCGGTGGGCATCCGACACCCATGAGTTCGACGAAGGCCACCCTGCGCCTCTCGGAGTCCATCGACAGCTCGGGAAAGATCACCAGGCGCGGCGCCGACAAGCTGGTCTCGACGATCGAAGAGTTCGCCAAGATCGCGGACAGCTCAGGCTGCGAGGAGCTGATGGCCTTCGCCACCTCGGCGGTCCGCGACGCCGAGAATTCCGACGACGTGCTGTCGCGGGTCCGCAAAGAAGCCGGCGTCGAGCTGGAGGTGCTGCGCGGCGTCGACGAGTCGCGGCTGACGTTCCTGGCGGTGCGCCGGTGGTACGGGTGGAGCGCCGGGCGAATCATCAACCTCGATATCGGCGGGGGCTCGCTGGAGATGTCCAGCGGCGTCGACGAGGAGCCCGAGGTGGCGCTGTCGTTGCCGCTGGGCGCGGGGCGATTGACCCGCGAATGGCTGCCCGACGATCCGCCCGGGCGGCGCCGCGTGGCGATGCTGCGGGACTGGCTGGACGCAGAGCTCGCGGATGCCTGTGAGACGGTGCTCGACGCCGGCGCCCCCGATCTCGCGGTCGCCACGTCCAAGACGTTCCGGTCGCTGGCGCGGCTCACCGGGGCCGCGCCATCGGCGGCCGGACCCCGGGTGAAGAGGACGTTGACAGCAAACGGCCTCAGACAACTCATATCTTTCATCTCTAGGATGACGACCGCTGACCGGGCCGAACTGGAGGGAGTGAGCGCCGAGCGGGCACCGCAGATCGTGGCGGGTGCCCTGGTGGCCGAGGCGAGTATGCGAGTGCTGTCGATCGAAGCGGTGGATATCTGCCCGTGGGCATTACGGGAAGGTCTCATCTTGCGAAAACTCGACAGCGAAGCTGACGGAACCTCCCTCGTCGGCAGCTCCGTGCGCGATGCTGGAGGCCAGAAGGCTGATCGGAACGCCAACCGATCGAAGGGCGACAAATCATGACCGGACCACACTCCGAGACCGAGAGCCCCGGCACCCGGCCGATCTCGGTGGCCGAACTGCTGGCCAGGAATGGGACGATCGGCGAGCCGTCGGTCACCCGCCGCCGCCGCCGGCGGCGCGGCGACAGCGACGCGGTCACGGTCGCCGAGCTCACCGGCGAAATCCCCGTCATCCGTGGCGACGAAACCGAACACGCAGCCAAAGGAACGGTCCAGGTCAGCGAGCCGGCCGCCGAGCAGGTCGCCGAGGACCGGCCCAACGCCCCGTACTGGTCCGAACCCGAGCCGCGCTGGCCCAAGTCGCCGCCGCAGCCGCAACGGCTGACGGGACCCGAGCGCAGCGCCTACCCGCGACCCCTGCCGCACGCCGACGTGCCCGCCGACCGCACCGGCCAGTCCGGCGCCGAGGGCATGAGCCCGGACCCGGTCGACCACTACGGCGACGTCCCGGTGGACGTGATGGACTCCGAGGTCCGCGACGCCGAACCGGCGTCCGAGGACTCGGCCTACGTTCGCTCCTACCTGCAGTCCGATTCCACGCTGTTCGGCGGGCAGACGCTCGCCGACGAGGTGGCGCGGCGCCGCGGCGCCGAGCGGGGCGCGGATGCAATCGCCGAGGAAGACCAAGACCGCCTCGGCATCGAGGCCGAGCGCGAGGAGGAGCCCGGCCGGCTTGCGGCGCTGTGGCGGGGAACGCTGATCGTGTTGCAGTCGATGCTGGCCGTCGCGTTCGGCGCCGGGCTGTTCGTCGCGTTCGACGAGCTGTGGCGCTGGAACAGCATCGTGGCTTTGGTGCTGTCGGTGCTGGTCATTCTCGGCCTGGTGGTGGGGGTTCGGGTGGTCCGTAAGACCGAGGACATTGCCAGCACACTGATCGCCGTGGCGGTCGGGGCGCTGATCACCCTGGGACCGTTGGCGCTGTCGTTGCAGTCGGGCTAGGCGCCACACACCGACAGTGCGCCCAGCAATCAAAGTCGGCCTGTCGACGGCCTCGGTCTACCCGTTGCGGGCCGAGGCCGCCTTCGAGTACGCGGACCGGCTCGGCTACGACGGCGTCGAGCTGATGGTCTGGAGCGAGACGGTCAGCCAGGACATCGGCGCGGTCAAGAAGCTGTCCCGGCGCTATCGCGTGCCGGTGCTGTCCGTGCACGCGCCCTGCCTGCTGATCTCGCAGCGGGTCTGGGGCGCCAACCCGATTCCCAAGCTGGACCGCAGCGTGCGGGCCGCCGAACAGCTCGACGCCCAGACCGTCGTCGTTCATCCGCCGTTTCGGTGGCAGCGGCGCTACGCCGAGGGATTCAGCGACCAGGTCGCCGCCCTGGAGGCGTCCAGCGACGTCAAGGTGGCCGTGGAGAACATGTTCCCTTTCCGGGCCGACCGGTTCTTCGGGGCCGGCCAGTCCCTGGAACGGATGCGCAGGCGGGGCGGCGGGCCGGGCCCGGCGATCTCGGCGTTCGCGCCGTCCTACGACCCGCTGGACGGCAACCACGCGAATTACACGCTGGACCTGTCCCACACCGCGACCGCGGGCACCGATTCGCTGGACATGGCCCAGCGGATGGGCGAGGGCCTGACCCATCTGCACCTGTGCGACGGCAGCGGCCTGCCCGCCGACGAGCATCTGGTCCCCGGGCGCGGCACCCAACCCACCGCCGAGGTGTGCCAGATGCTGGCAGGCGGCCGCTTCGCCGGCCACGTCATCCTCGAGGTGTCCACGTCCAGCGCGCGTTCGGCGCACGAGCGTGAAGCCATGCTCACCGAATCGCTGCAATTCGCGCGCACCCACCTGATGCGGTGATCTTTCACGATCAGCCAGGAGATACATGACCGCCTTATTCACCACCGCGATGACGTTGCGGGAGGCCGGCCCCGGCGTGTACGAGGGCGAGCTCGACAAGCACTGGACGATCGGGCCCAAGGTGCACGGTGGCGCGATGCTGGCGCTGTGCGCCAACGCCGCGCGCACCGCGTGCGGTGGCGGCCCGGATGGTCTCCAGCCGGTGGCCGTGTCCGCGAGCTTCCTGTGGGCGCCGGATCCGGGGCCGATGCGGCTGTTGACCTCCTTCCGCAAGCGTGGCCGCCGCATCAGCGTCGTCGACGTCGAGCTCATGCAGGGCGAGCGCACCGCGGTGCACGCCGTGGTCAACCTCGGCCAGCCGGAGCATTTTCCCCCCGACGGCTCGCACGCGCCGCTGCTCTCGGCGAACCCGGTCGCCGACCTGATGGCACCCGAGCCGCCTGACGACGTCGAGCCGATCGGCCCGGGCCACCCGCTGGCCGGCCTGGTGCACCTTGGCGAGGGCTGCGACGTGCGGCCGCTGCTCTCGACGATGCGGGCCCGTGACGGCCACCCGCCGGTGATCCAGATGTGGGCCCGCCCCCGCGACGTGGCCCCGGACGCGCTGTTCGCGCTCATGTGCGGGGATGTGTCGGCGCCCGTGACGTTCGCCGTGGACCGCACCGGGTGGGCGCCCACCATCCAGCTGACGGCCTTCCTGCGCGCCCTGCCCGCCGACGGCTGGCTGCGAATCATCGCCACCTGCGTGGAGATCGGGCACGACTGGTTCGACGAGGACCACATCGTCGTCGACCAGCTGGGCCGCCTGGTGGTGCAGACGCGTCAGCTGGCGATGGTGCCCGCCGCTCGCTAGCGCGCGCTGTCTGGAATGCTTGCCTCCCATGGCAAGAATCGCGATCATCGGCGGCGGCAGCATCGGCGAAGCGCTGCTGTCGGGGCTGCTGCGCGCCGGCCGGCAGGTCAAAGACCTGGTGGTGGCCGAGCGAGTGCCCGAGCGCGCCAAGTACCTGGCGGACACCTATTCGGTGCGTCTGGCGTCGGTGACGGAAGCGGTGGACAACGCGACCTTCGTCGTCGTCGCGGTGAAGCCGGCCGACGTCGAGACGGTGCTCGGGGAGCTGGCCCGGGCCGCCGGCGCGGCCGAGACCGACAGCGCCGAGCAGGTGTTCGTCACCGTCGCCGCGGGGATCACGATCACCTACTTCGAATCCAAGCTGCCGGCCGGGACGCCCGTGGTCCGGGCGATGCCGAACGCCGCGGCGGTGGTGGGCGCCGGGGTGACCGCGCTGGCCAAGGGCCGCTTCGTCACCGAACCGCAGCTCGAGGAGGTGTCGGCCCTGTTCGACTCCGTCGGCGGGGTGCTCACCGTTCCTGAATCGCAGATGGACGCCGTGACCGCGCTGTCCGGCTCCGGCCCGGCGTATTTCTTCCTGATGGTGGAGGCCCTGGTGGACGCGGGCGTCGCGGCGGGGCTGAGCCGGCAGGTCGCCACCGACCTGACCGCGCAGACGATGGCCGGCTCGGCGGCGATGCTGCTCGAGCGGATGGACTCCGAGCGCACCGTTGAGGGGGAGCCGCCGGGGATGCACGCGGACGCGTCGGCGGCGCAGCTGCGCGCGACCGTCACCTCGCCCGGCGGCACGACCGCCGCTGCGCTGCGCGAACTGGAGCGAGGGGGATTGCGGGTGGCCGTCGACGCGGCCGTCCAGGCCGCGAAAAGGCGCTCTGAGCAGCTAAGAATTACATCGGAATAATTTGAGATTTCCGGATTGATTGTCCCTCACCAGTACCATTAACCCCACTAGTCCCGCTATTCTCCTCTTTGTATGCACGTGTGGGTGCCAGCGGAGGGGAAGCCGCTGGCATTGCGCGAGCCTGACACGATTGGGTTGCGATGACGTCTACCAACGGGCCATCGGCGCGAGATTCCGCTGCTAAGGGGCGGGACTCCGGTTCCGGCGATGGCCAGCAGGCCAGGACACAGTTTCTTACCGTCGCCGAGGTGGCAGCGCTGATGCGGGTGTCCAAGATGACGGTGTACCGCCTGGTGCACAACGGCGAGCTGCCGGCGGTCCGGGTGGGCCGCTCCTTTCGGGTGCACGCCAAGGCCGTCCACGACATGCTGGAGACTTCGTACTTCGACGCGGGCTGACCGTCACCTGCCGCGGTTGCCGGTTTGGTGTTCCATGCTGAGGGCCGGGTAAAGTGTCCGGGTCAAGCAGGAGCAGGTCCCCGGTCAGATAGCGGAGTTCATGGGTTCAGTAATCAAGAAGCGGCGCAAGCGAATGTCGAAGAAGAAGCACCGCAAGCTGCTGCGTCGCACTCGGGTGCAGCGCAGAAAACTCGGCAAGTAACCACCCGCCGGCCCAGTCGACCGTCACGCCGCCTTAACGCCGTCGTCTCGCCAGCCCGTTAGGCTGTTTGAGTGGATCAGTCGAGCGGGGAAGGTGCCGGAACGAGCGGCACCGTGCACTACCCCAAAGTTGTGCTGGTTACCGGCGCGTGCCGGTTTCTGGGCGGCTACCTGACCGCGCGGCTCGCCCAGAACCCGTTGATCAAAGGGGTCATCGCGGTCGACGCGATCGCCCCCAGCAAGGACATGCTCCGCCGCATGGGGCGCGCCGAGTTCGTTCGCGCCGACATTCGTAATCCCTTCATTGCCAAGGTGATTCGCAACGGCGACGTCGACACGGTGGTGCACGCCGCTGCGGCGTCCTACGTGCCCCGGGCCGGCGGGACCGCGGCGCTGAAGGAAATCAACGTGATGGGCGCGATGCAACTCTTCGCGGCCTGCCAGAAGGCGCCATCGGTGCGGCGCGTGGTGCTGAAGTCGACCTCCGAGGTGTACGGGTCCACGGCGCACGATCCGGTGATGTTCACCGAGGACAGCAGCAGCCGCCGACCCTTCCGCGACGGATTCGCCAAGGACAGCCTCGACATCGAGGGTTACGTGCGCGGCCTGGGCCGGCGCCGCCCCGACATCGCGGTGACGATTCTGCGGCTGGCCAACATGATCGGGCCGGCGATGGACACGACGCTGTCGCGGTATCTGGCGGGTCCGCTGGTCCCGACGATGTTCGGCCGGGACGCGCGATTGCAGCTGCTGCACGAGCAGGACGCGCTGGGCGCGCTGGAGCGCGCCGCGATGGCGGGCAAGGCCGGCACGTTCAACATCGGCGCGGACGGCATCATCATGCTGTCGCAGGCGATTCGCCGGGCCGGCCGAATCCCGGTGCCGGTACCCGGTTTTGGGGTGTGGGCGCTGGATTCGCTGAGACGGGCTAATCGCTATACCGAAATCACTCGCGATCAATTCAATTACTTGAGTTACGGCCGCGTGATGGACACCACGAGAATGCGGACGGAGCTCGGCTTCCAGCCGAAATGGACGACGGCCGGGGCGTTCGACGACTACGTTCGCGGCCGTGGCTTGACTCCCATAATCGACCCTGATCGGGTACGCTCCCTGGAGGGTCGCGCCATAGCGTTAGCGCAGCGCTGGGGAAGCCGAAATGCAATTCCATGGGGTGGGGGCAGGTAGGTATCGTGGCGGGCGAAACCAGAGCGAACGTCATTCCACTGCATACAAATAGGGGTCGGGTAGCGGCTCGCCGGAGAGCCGATCAGCGGGCGGACTCGTCCCGTCAACATCCCTCGATGCTCACCGATCCGCGGGGTCGGGCCTCTGCCGAACAAATCGCCGCGGTCGTCCGCGAAATCGACGAACATCGGCGCGCGGCGGGTGCGACGTCGACGGCCGAGGCGCCACTCAACGATCTTGCGCAAAAGGTCGCCGCCGTCGCCGGCTTCCTGCGGCAGCGTTTCACCGGCGACTACACCGTCGACGAATTCGGGTTCGATCCCCACTTCAACAGTGCGATCGTTCGGCCTTTGCTGAGGTTCTTCTTCCGGTCCTGGTTCCGGGTCGAAGTCAGCGGCATCGAGAACCTGCCCGGCGAGGGCGCCGCGCTCGTGGTGGCCAACCACGCCGGGGTGTTGCCGTTCGACGGGCTGATGCTCTCGGTGGCGGTGCACGACGAACATCCGGCGCAGCGGGACCTGCGGCTGCTGGCCGCCGACATGGTGTTCGACCTGCCCGTGGTCGGCGAAGCCGCCCGCAAGGCGGGCCACACCATGGCCTGCACGACGGACGCGCACCGCCTGCTGGCCGCGGGAGAGCTCACCGCCGTCTTTCCCGAGGGCTACAAGGGGCTGGGCAAGCGCTTCGAGGACCGCTACCGGCTGCAGCGGTTCGGCCGCGGCGGCTTCGTGACGGCGGCGCTGCGCACCAAGGCCCCGATCATCCCGTGCTCGATCGTCGGGTCCGAAGAGATCTACCCCATGCTCACCGACGTCAAGCTGCTGGCGCGGCTGTTCGGGCTGCCCTATTTCCCGATCACCCCGTTGTTTCCGTTGGCTGGGCCCGCGGGGCTGGTGCCGCTGCCGTCGAAGTGGCGCATCGCGTTCGGCGAACCGATCTACACGAACGACTACGCCGCCTCCGACGCCGAAGACCCGATGGTCACCTTCGAGCTGACCGACCAGGTGCGCGAGACCATCCAGCAGACGCTGTACCGGCTGCTGGCCGGCCGGCGCAACATTTTCTTCGGTTAGCGCCCAACGCCGAGGCGCTGGGCGGTTCGCCGCTTACTTGACGAGCGTGAACTGGCAGACGTCCGTGTACTGATCGCGGAACAGGTCCGAGCAGCCCCGCAGGTAGTGCATGTAGATG
This sequence comes from Mycobacterium sp. NGS69, assembly GCF_059812165.1. Taxonomy (NCBI): domain Bacteria; kingdom Bacillati; phylum Actinomycetota; class Actinomycetes; order Mycobacteriales; family Mycobacteriaceae; genus Mycobacterium; species Mycobacterium sp. NGS69. The sequence continues at coordinate 434,934 of NZ_JCALCD010000003.1, read as the reverse complement.
TCGTAGGTCTCCTGCCCCTTCAGGGCGATGGCCTCATCCTTGTGCGCCTCGAGGGCATCGGCCCAGGTGGTCAGCGTCGGCACGTAGTTCTTGCCGATCCGGTGGTAGCGCTCGACCTTCCAGCCCGCGTTGGAGGAGTAATGGTCGATCTGCTGGATCTGCGGCAGCCGGCCACCCGGGAAGATCTCGGTCAGGATGAACTTGATGAAGCGCAGGAGGCTCATCGGCGACGTCAGGCCGAGCTCCTTGGCCTCCTCGGCGCTGGGCACGATGATCGTGTGCAGCAGCATCCGGCCGTCGTCGGGCGTCAGGCTGTAGAACTTCTTGAAAAACGTGTCGTAGCGCTCGAATCCGGCGTCGCCGGCGCCGTCGGCGAAGTGCTCGAACGCGCCCAGCGACACGATGCGGTCCACCGGCTCGTCGAATTCCTCCCAGCCCTGGATGCGCACCTCCTTGCGGCGCGGGCTGTCCATCTCCTCGAACTTCGCCTTGTCGTGGGCGTACTGGTTTTCGCTGAGCGTCAACCCGATCACGTTGACGTCGTACTCGGCGACCGCGTGGCGCATCGTCGCGCCCCAGCCGCAGCCGATGTCGAGCAGCGTCATGCCTGGCTCGAGGTTGAGCTTGTCCAGCGCGAGCTTGCGCTTGGCGTACTGTGCCTCTTCCAGCGTCATGTTGGGACGCTCTTCGAAGTAGGCGCAGCTGTAGGTCATCGACGGGTCAAGCCAAAGCTTGAAGAACTCGTTGGATTTGTCGTAGTGGGATCGGACTGCTTCGATCGGCGGCTTCAGCTGCGTGCCACCCGATTCATCCTGTGACATGGGAATCGACCCTACTTTCCGGCTGATATGGATGCGACGGCGGCGACGGTTTCTTCAGCGCCAGCGTCCTGGTGTGCGGCCTCCCCCAGCATCGTAACGACGCTAGTGACCACCGGTTTACCCTCTGCGTCTGTGACTTCGCTGCGGATCTCAACGATTACGGCCCCGTGGGATTCGATCACCGAGTCCAAGTAGGTGTCGAAGTACAGCCTATCGTCCGCAAGGATCGGGCGGTGAAACTCAAATTTCTGGTCGCGGTGCATGACTCGGGCGAGGTTGATCGGAATGTTGAACTTGGTGAAGATCTCCAATTGCACGCGCCGTCCCGCGATCGCCAGGAAGGTCGGCGGCGCCACCAGCGCCGGGTATCCGGCCGCCTCGGCCTCGGACTCGTCGTAGTGCGTCGGGTGCTCGTTCTTGATCGCCCGGGCGAACTCCCGGATTTTCTCGCGCCCGACCAGGAAGTAGTCCGGTGCGCGGTAGTGGCTGCCGATGAGCCCTTGGGCCGATTCTGGGACTGTCATGCCGCCTTGCTCCCCGCTCGATTACGTCTAGCGGCGCAGCCTATCAGCGCGATTGACGCCGGGAAGCCACTGCCGCCAGTGCGCCGCCGGCCGCGCCCAGGGCCAGCGCTGACGGCACCCCGATCCGGGCCGCCTTACGAGCGGTCCGGAAGTCGCGGATCTCCCAGCCCCTTTCGCGGGCCAGGGCCCGCAGGCGGGCATCGGGGTTGATCGCCACCGCGGTGCCCACCAGCGACAACATCGGCACATCGTTGTAGCTGTCCGAATACGCGGTGCAGCGCTTGAGGTTCAGGCCCTCGCGGATCGCGAGCGAGCGCACGGCGTGGGCCTTGCCGGGGCCGTGCAGGATCTCGCCGACCAGCCGGCCGGTGAAGACGCCGTCGACCGATTCGGCGACGGTTCCCAGCGCGCCGGTCAGGCCGAGCCGGCGGGCGATGGTCGCCGCGAGCTCGTACGGCGTGGCGGTGATCAGCCACACCTGCTGGCCCGCGTCGAGGTGCATCTGGGTGAGCTCGCGGGTGCCGGGCCAGATCTTGTCGGCGATGATCTCGTCGTAGATCTCCTCGCCCAAAGCGACCAGCTGCTCGACGGAGCGGCCCTCGATGAAGGCGAGGGCCTTGCGCCGCCCGGCGGCGACGTCGTTGCTGTTCTCCTTGCCCAACCACTGAAACTTGGCCTGCGCGTAGATGAATCCGAGCACATCGCGGTAGGTGAAGTAGTTGCGCGCGGCCAGCCCGCGGCCGAAATGGACGGCCGAGGACCCCTGGACCAGGGTGTTGTCCACGTCGAAGAACGCGGCCGCGGTCAGGTCGATGGGCGGCTGGGGGCGACCCTCGTCGGTGGCGCTCGCGGCCTGCAGGTCCTCGAGCGCGCGTTCGGCGCTCGCATTGTCGACCAGCGCATCCAGGTCGGCGCGGCCGGTGTGCTCGCCGCCCGACTCAGAGGAAGCCATCGTCCAACCTCCTAGATCGCTGTGCCACCCGGTGGCCCAGCGGGTGCCCGGTATTCAACCCTATCCGGCTGGTGGCGTGGGCGCCTTGACGTGTGTCAGGGGCCCGAGGGCTGTCGGGGCAGCTTGTCCATTGCCGACCCTATGGTCACCAGAGCGGAAGCTGAGAGGTAATGCTTTCCGGCAGCCCCTGCAGCAGTTCTGCCGTCAGCTCGTCGAACGACAGGGCGCCGGGTCGCACGCCAGCGGGGCCATTAGCTCAAGACCACATGCCCAGATTCGTCGACATGGCGCCGGTGTAGTTGCGGTGCGCCGTCGCGCCGGCGGTCCGCAACTGCGCCAACGCTTCGCGCATCATCGCCTCACCGCGGGCCCAACGCCGATGCGCCTCGGCATGTGCCGCCGCGCCTTCGCCCGTCCAGGAGGCGTGCAAACGCGTTACGCGAGAATCGATTTCGGTCAACATCTCTTCGGCCCGGCGCTGAAACTCGGACATCCGCTGCACCGCATCGGCCAACGCTTCCGGGTCGACACGAAACGCCTCAGCCACGGTAAACCCCGCGCATCGTCTCCGCTGCCGCCGACTCGTTGTCGCCATAAAGCCCGCCGGCCTGGGCCACCAGCTGCGCCAGTATCGACAAGCCCGCCTGCACCTCACGGGCCCCCCGATGCCACAGCTGCCACGCCGACCCGTAGGCGTCCCCCGACGCGCCGCGCCAGCCGCCCAGCATCTGGCCAACCTGATCGTCGAGGTCCGCGAGCTCGGCCATGAGATGCTCGGCGGCGCCGCCCAGCGAGACCGCGAAGTCCTGCATCACCGCCGGATCGACGTGCAGTGTCCCATCAGCCCCCATACCCGCAAGCTAGTGAACCCGGGGCGGTCCCACAATTCACCGGAGATGCCCCGCCGCTGCCACACTGGAGCCCATGACAAGCAGGCGGCGAGTCGAGCTGCTGACCCGAGACGGCTGCACCCTCTGCGAGCGGGTGCGCGCACGGCTGGAGGGACTGGTCGGTGAGCTGGATTTCGAGCTGACCACCACCGACGTCGACGCCGCGGCGGCGTCGGGCGACCCCGGATTGCGGGCCGAGTTCGGCGACCGTCTGCCGGTGGTGCTGCTGGATGGGCTCGAGCACAGCTACTGGGAAGTGGACGAGCCGCGCCTGCGGGCCGATCTGGCCCGGTAGCCGGTCGGCATTCATTTGGTAGCCCAGCTGATTAACGTTTACCGTGGACACCAGTTCAGTTACTGGAGAAGCAAGGGAGCTGGCCAGGTGATGCTGCCGTGAGCGTCCTGCTCTTCGGGGTTTCGCACCGCAGTGCGCCGGTCTCCGTCCTGGAACAACTCAGCATCGACGAAGCCGATCAGGTCAAGATCGTCGATCGGGTGTTGCAGTCGCCGCTGGTGACCGAGGCGATGGTGCTCTCGACATGCAACCGGGTCGAGGTGTACGCCGTCGTCGATGCCTTCCACGGCGGGTTGGCGGTGGTCGGCCAGGTGCTGTCGGAACACTCCGGCATGTCGATGGGTGACCTGACCAAGTACGCCTACGTGCGCTACAGCGAGGCCGCCGTCGAACACCTCTTTGCCGTGGCCAGCGGCCTGGATTCGGCGGTGATCGGCGAGCAGCAGGTGCTGGGACAGGTGCGCCGCGCCTATGCCGCCGCCGAGACCAATCGCACCGTGGGCCGGGTGCTGCACGAGCTGGCCCAGCGGGCCCTGTCGGTGGGCAAGCGGGTGCATTCCGAAACCGCCATCGACTCCGCCGGCGCGTCGGTGGTGTCGGTCGCCCTGGCCATGGCCGAACGGCGGCTCGGCGGGCTGGCGGGCAAGACGGCCGTGGTGATCGGGGCGGGGGCGATGGGCGCGCTGTCGTCCGCACACCTCACCCGGGCCGGCATCGACCGCGTTCTGGTGCTCAACCGGTCCCTGACCCGCGGGCAGCGGCTGGCCCGCAAGATCCGCGAGTCCGGCGTGCACGCCGAGGCGCTGACCCTCGACCGGCTCGCCGACGCGCTGGCGGACGCCGACGTCCTGGTCAGCTGCACGGGCGCGGTCAGCCCCGTGGTGTCGCTGGCCGACGTGCACCACGCCCTGGCCACCGCGCGCCGGGACGAGGCCAACCATCCTCTGGTGATCTGCGACCTGGGCATGCCGCGCGACGTCGACCCAGCTGTGGCCGGGCTGCCCGGCGTCTGGGTCGTCGACGTGGAGCGCGTCCAACACGAGCCGTCGGCGCATGCCGCGGCCTCCGACGTCGACGCCGCCCGCCACATCGTGGCCGCCGAGGTCGCCACCTACCTGGCCGGCCAGCGGATGGCCGAGGTCACCCCGACGGTGACGGCGCTGCGCCAGCGCGCCGCCGACGTCGTCGAAGCCGAGCTGCTGCGCCTCGACAACCGGCTGCCGGGCCTGGAGAGCGCCCATCGCGAGGAGGTGGCCCGCACCGTGCGGCGGGTGGTGGACAAGCTGCTGCACGCGCCGACGGTGCGGATCAAGCAGCTGGCCAGCGCCCCGGGCGGCGACAGCTACGCCGAGGCCCTGCGCGAACTCTTCGAACTCGACCAGACCGCTGTGGACGCCGTCGCCGCCGGCGAATTGCCCGTGATGCCAGGCGGTTTCGACGCCGGCATGCCAAAACAGTCTGGCGAGTAGCCGATTGGCGCACGTGATCCGGATAGGCACCCGGGGCAGCCTGTTGGCCACCACCCAGGCCGGCGTCGTCAGGGACGCCTTGATCGCCAACGGCCACCCCGCCGAGCTGGTGACCATCGCGACGGCGGGCGACCGGTCGTCGGCGCCCATCGAGAGCCTGGGTGTGGGCGTCTTCACCACCGCGTTGCGCGAAGCCATCGTCGACGGGCGCGTCGACGCCGCGGTGCACTCGCACAAGGATTTGCCGACCGCCGACGACCCGAGGTTCACCATCGCGGCGATACCGCCTCGCAACGACCCCCGCGACGCGCTCGTGGCCCGGGACGGTCTGGTGCTGGGGGAGTTGCCGGCAGGTTCGCTGGTGGGCACGTCGTCGCCGCGCAGGGCCGCACAGCTTAGAGCATTGGGTCTCGGTTTGGAAATCCGCCCCCTACGAGGCAACCTTGATACCAGGTTGAACAGGGTAAGCAGTGGTGATCTTGACGCGATCGTGGTCGCCCGGGCCGGTCTGGCCCGGCTGGGCCGCCTCGGCGATGTCACCGAGACGCTAGAGCCGGTGCAGATGTTGCCAGCACCGGCTCAAGGCGCGCTCGCCGTCGAATGCCGCGCCGGCGACGAGTTGGCGGCGGTGCTGGCGGAGTTGGACGACGCCGACACGCGCGCGGCGGTCACCGCGGAGCGAGCCTTGCTGGCCGAACTGGAGGCCGGTTGCTCCGCACCGGTGGGCGCGATCGCCGAAGTGGTCGAGTCCATCGATGACGACGGCCGGGTCTTCGAAGAGCTGTCGTTGCGTGGCTGTGTGGCGGCGCTGGACGGGTCGGATGTGATCCGGGCGTCCGGAGTCGGCACTCCCGGTCGGGCGCGAGAGCTAGGGCTTTCGGTCGCCGCGGAGCTGTTCGAGCTGGGCGCGCGAGAGCTGATTGGGGGGGCGCGGCAAGACCCCGCGCGAGGAAACTGAAGAGAGTCACTTGGGAGCGACAATGACGACGCGAGGGCGTAAGCCGAGACCGGGCCACATCACGTTCGTGGGCTCCGGCCCCGGCGACCCGGGATTGTTGACGACACGGGCCGCCTCGGTGCTGGCCAACGCCGCCCTGGTGTTCACCGACCCCGACGTGCCCGAGCCCGTGCTCGCGCTGATCGGCAAGGACCTGCCACCGGTCTCCGGCCCGGCGCCGGCGGGTCCGGAGGTCGCGACCGCCGAAGGCGCCGCCGACGGGGACGCCAACCAGACGGCGCCCGCGGTGATCTCGGCCGGCCCCGATGTCCGTCCCGCCCTGGGCGAGCCCGCGGAGGTGGCCAAGACGCTGGTCGCCGAGGCCCGTTCCGGCGTCGACGTGGTGCGGCTGGTGGCCGGCGACCCACTGACGCTTGACGCCGTCATCACCGAGGTGAACGCCGTCGCGCGCAGCCACCTGCACGTCGAGATCGTGCCCGGCCTGGCCGCCACCAGCGCCGTGCCCACCTACGCCGGCCTGCCGCTGGGCTCGTCGCACACGGTCGCCGACGTGCGCGACCCGCATGTCGACTGGGACGCTTTGGCGGCGGCTCCCGGCCCGCTGATCCTGCAGGCCACCGCGTCGCACCTGGCCGACGCGGCCCGCGCCTTGATCGAGCACGAACTGGCCGAGGCCACCCCCTGCGTGGTGACCGCGCAGGGCACCACCTGCCAGCAGCGTTCGGTCGAGACCACGTTGAGCGGCCTGACCGACCCGGCCGTCGTGGGCAGCACCGACCCGGCCGGGCCGATGACCGGCCCGCTCGTGGTGACCATCGGCAAGACGGTGGCCAGCCGCGCGAAGCTGAACTGGTGGGAAAGCCGCGCGCTGTACGGCTGGACGGTGCTGGTGCCCCGCACCAAGGACCAGGCCGGCGAGATGAGCGAGCGGCTGACCTCCTACGGCGCGCTGCCGATCGAGGTGCCGACCATCGCCGTCGAGCCGCCCCGCAGCCCGGCCCAGATGGAGCGGGCCGTCAAGGGCCTGGTCGACGGCCGCTTCCAGTGGGTGGTGTTCACCTCCACGAACGCGGTGCGCGCGGTGTGGGAGAAGTTCGGCGAGTTCGGGTTGGACGCCCGCGCATTCTCCGGCGTGAAGATCGCCTGCGTCGGCGAGTCCACGGCCGACCGGGTCCGCGCCTTTGGGATCAGCCCCGAACTGGTGCCGGCCGGCGAGCAGTCCTCGCTCGGTCTGCTCGACGACTTCCCGCCCTACGACAGCATTTTCGACCCGGTGAACCGCGTCCTGCTGCCGCGGGCCGACATCGCTACCGAGACGTTGGCCGAGGGGTTGCGCGAGCGCGGCTGGGAGATCGAGGACGTGACCGCGTATCGGACGGTGCGCGCCGCGCCGCCGCCGGCGGCCACCCGCGAAATGATCAAGACGGGCGGCTTCGACGCGGTCTGCTTCACGTCCAGCTCGACGGTGCGCAACCTGGTCGGCATCGCCGGCAAGCCGCACGCCCGGACGATCATCGCCTGCATCGGGCCCAAGACGGCCGAGACCGCCGCCGAGTTCGGCCTGCGGGTCGACGTCCAGCCCGAAACCGCCGCCGTCGGCCCCCTGGTCGACGCCCTGGCCGAACACGCCGCGCGGTTGCGGGCCGAGGGCGCGTTGCCGCCGCCGCGTAAGAAGAGCCGCAGGCGCTAGTGAGCTACCCGCGGCAGCGCCCGCGCCGGCTCCGCTCGACCCCCGCGTTGCGTCGCCTGGTGGCGCAAACGTCCTTGGAGCCAAGGCATTTGGTGCTGCCCATGTTCGTCGCCGACGGAATCGGCGAACCGCGGCCCATCGCGTCGATGCCGAACGTGGTCCAGCACGACCGGGATTCGCTGCGGGCGGCCGCGCAAGAGGCCGTCGCCGCCGGCGTGGGCGGGCTGATGCTGTTCGGCGTGCCGCGCGAGCAGGACAAGGACCCGACGGGCTCGGCCGGCACCGATCCCGACGGCATCCTCAACGTCGCGCTGCGCGACCTGGCCAAGGATCTCGGCGACGCCACGGTGCTGATGGCCGACACCTGCCTGGACGAGTTCACCGATCACGGGCACTGCGGCGTCCTGGACGCCCGGGGCCGGGTGGACAACGACGCCACCCTGGCCCGCTACGTCAAACTGGCTGTGGCACAAGCGGAATCGGGCGCGCACGTGGTGGGGCCGAGCGGAATGATGGACGGCCAGGTGGCCGCCATCCGCGACGGCCTGGACGCCGCGGGCTACGCCGACGTGGTGATCCTGGCCTACGCGGCGAAGTTCGCCTCGGCGTTCTACGGCCCCTTCCGCGAGGCGGTGAGCTCCAGCCTGTCCGGGGACCGGCGCACCTACCAGCAGGAGTCGGGCAACTTCCGCGAGGCGCTGCGCGAGATCCGGCTGGACCTCGACGAGGGCGCCGACATCCTGATGGTCAAGCCCGCGATGGGCTACCTGGATGTGGTGTCCGCGGCGGCCTCGATCTCGCCGGTGCCGGTGGCCGCCTACCAGGTCTCGGGGGAGTACGCGATGATCTGCGCTGCGGCCGCCAACGGCTGGATCGACGAGCGGGCCGCCGCGCTGGAGTCGTTGACGAGCATCCGGCGCGCCGGAGCCGATATCGTGCTCACCTATTGGGCCGCGGACGCGGCGGGGTGGCTTTCGTGAGACGGGGCGCGCTTTGACATCGGAGACCACGGCGAACGGCGCCGAACCACCGCCGCTGTTCTACGAGCCGGGTGCGAGCTGGTGGTGGGTGGCGTTGGGCCCGGCGTCGGCCGGCGCGATGGTGCTGATCGAAATCTGGAGCGGCGCCAAGGTGTCGCTGGTCGTCCCGGCGATCTTCCTGGTGCTGGTGTCGGCGTTCGTGGGGTTGCAGGTGAAGGCGGCGCGGATCCACGTCTCCGTCGAGCTCACCGAGGACGCCTTGCGCCAGGGCACCGAAACCATCCTGGTGCGCGAGATCGTCAAGGTTTATCCGTCGCCGGAGCACCACGAGGCGTCCGGCAAGGAGCTGGCGAGGTGGCAGTCCGCCCGGGCGCTCGGCGAATTGGTGGGTGTGCCGCGCGGCCGGATCGGGATCGGCCTCAAGCTGACCAACGATCGCACCGCCCAGGCCTGGGCGCGCCGCCATCGTCACCTGCGTGCGGCGCTGACGCCGCTGGTTCAGGAGCGGGTGGAGCCCGCCGGATCCGACCTCGCCGACGACGACTTCGAAGACGGGTCGCCGTCGTGATCGGCCGCGTCCGGGCCCTGGTCGCGCTCGCCCTGGCCTGCGCGGCGCTGGCGGGTGCGGGGGTCACCTGGGTACACGCGCGCCACACGGTGCGCGTCGCGCCCATCGCCGACGGGCAGCCGTTCACCACGTCGCTGGTCTACAACCCCCAGCTGCTATTGCTGGCCCTGGTGCTGGTGACGACCGCGGGAGTGCTGGCGGTGCTGGGCATCGCGCGGCTGCGGCGGCTAGGGGCACGGGGACCGTCTGCTGCGCGTGCCCACGACGGCCGACCGCGGCAGCCGACCGGCCCGCGAATGGCCGGCGAGTGAATCGCCGTCGACGACGACGTCGAAAGCCAGATTGAGCCGCATCGGCTTGGCCACCGACTGCCGCCAGGTCACTCGGTCCCCATCTGTCGAAATGTCCTGCAGCGCAACGGTGTCGCCCTTGTAGGTAGCCGTCCCGACGGTGCCATCGACGGCCTGGCCGAAGGTGTAGGACACCGCCAGAGAGCCGATCGGCGTCTTGATGGTGACGTCCCAATCACCGAACACGCTCATTCACACCTCCACCGGTTCGCGCCCGGCCGGAGTCCACACCGTGCCGCGGCGCTCGTACTCGAACATGTCCTCGACCGCCCGCGCGATCCGCGGCCCGTAGGAGCGCTCCAAGAGATACAGCGCCAGGTCCAGGCCGGAGGTGACTCCGCCGGCGCTGATCAGGTCGCCGTCGTCGACGACCCGCGCCCGCACCGGGTGCGCCCCCGCCGCTTCGAGAAGGTCCATGCCGAGGTGATGGGTGACCGCGTGGCGGCCCTCGATCAGCCCGCTCATCGCCAACACGAGCGAGCCGCCGCAGACGGTCGCCACCGTGACCGCGGGATTGTCGAACGCCTCGCGCATCAGGGGTGTCAGTGCGGTGTCGGCCGCCCGGGCCAGCAGCACCGGGATCGTGGCGACCCCGTCGTCCGGGTCGCCCGCTATCGGCCCGTTCGCTCCCGGAACCACGACGTATCCCGGCTTGCCGGGATCCAGCGGGCGGCCCGCCGTGAGCGCCAGGTGACGGGTGCCGCTGACGACCGGACGCGCGCCCTCGGCCGAAACGAGCTCGACGACGAGGTCACCGCCAACCGCGTCGCCGCCGGCGGCAAGCACCTCGAACGGGGCGATGACGTCGAGCGGGTCGAACCCGTCGAACATCACGATCTGCGCATACACCCGTACGAGATTCGCCGACGTGGGCGCCGCAGGCCAGTGGCCAAACAGCCATGTTTCGCCGGTATATTGCCAACATGCACCGTGTGGTGGTCGTGGCGCTGCCGGACACCGTCGCCTTCGACCTGGCCACTCCCGTCGAGGTTTTCGGCCGAGCCCGCCTACCCGACGGCTCGCCCGGATACGACGTTCGCGTGTGCGGCGCCGAGCCCGTGGTGACCGCGGGCCCCATGCGCATCGCGACCGAGCTGGGCATCGACGCCCTCGCCGAGGCGGATACCGTCGTGGTGCCCGGCCGCAACGACGTCACGACGCCGGTCCCAAACGACGTCACCGCCGCACTGAAAGCCGCGTACGCCAAGGGGATTCGGATCGCTTCCATCTGCAGCGGGGCCTTCACACTCGCGGCGGCCGGGCTGCTCGACGGCAAGCGGGCGACCACGCACTGGCTGGCCGCGGAGCAGTTTCGGGTCGCGTTTCCCGCCGTCACGCTCGATGCCGACGTGCTCTACGTCGACGAGGGGCGGGTGCTCACGTCCGCGGGTGCGTCGGCGGGCCTGGACCTCTGCCTGCACATGGTCGCCCGCGACTACGGGGCCGCGGTTGCGGCCGAGGCGGCGAGGCTGGCGGTGGCGCCGCTGCATCGCAGCGGCGGGCAGGCGCAGTTCATCGTGCGCAACCGCCGGCCCGGCAACACTGAACTCGGCCCGCTGCTGACATGGATTGAGGAGCACGCGTGCGAGGAGCTGAGTCTCGTCGACGTCGCAGCCAAAGCGTCCAGCAGCGTCCGCACCCTCAACCGTCGATTTCAGGCCGAAACCGGTCAAACTCCCATGCAGTGGGTCACCGGCGTGCGGATCCGGCACGCGCAGGAACTGTTGGAGCGAACGCCCGACAGCATCGAACTCATCGCCCGCCAGGTCGGCTTCCGGTCAGCGTCCAGCTTTAGGGAACAGTTCAGGCGGGTCGCCGGGGTGTCGCCACAGGGTTATCGGAACACGTTCCGGGGACGGGCCCGGAAAAACTAAGCCGTCTTCTTGATGAGCGGCAGCACGAGCTGACGGCGGCTGACGATGGCCTCGGCGAGGTTGCGCAGCGCCTCGTGCGGCGAACGCGCGATCGGGAACTCGCCCTGGTCGCCCAGCAGTCCGGTGATCGCGGGGCTCGCGACCAACGTCCACTCCACCCCGGCGGCGCGGCAGTCCTCGTCGAACCGGTGCACCAGCGAGATCCCGGACCCGGCAAAATGCCTCACGTCGGTCAGGTCGAGCACCACCGGGTTGCTCCCGAGGGTGAATCGCCAAAGGTACTCGCTGACCCGGTCGACGTTGCCGGCATCGACGTCGCCGCGGATGGTTACCACGGTCGCCAGGTGACGGCAGTGCGCGCGAATCTGGGCGCCGCCGCAATCGAACGTGCCGTAACCGTGCCGAGTCGCGACATTCGTGATCGTCATGAGCGCCCCATTCGCCGAGTCCTGTTCTCTAAAGGTGCCCGCCAAATCTAAGGAGACCGAAAGCCGCTCCTAACTCTTTGCTAAGAAGCCACTTTCGGGGGTTCTGGCCTGGGCCAAAGCGACGACGCCGGCTTGCGCGCGGCAACGCGGGGCACCCACCGACGCCCGGTGCCACGCCACGGCCCATCACGCGATCGGCGCGCTCGCGCTGTTACGCTTCGTTGGCTGCCGGTTGTCGGTCGGGGGGCTTGTCATCGCCCGGTCAGTCGGTACCCAAAGGGATACGAAACAGCGAGAGTCCAGGCGGAGAGAGCAACGTGCGCGGCGCAGAATTCAGGGGTGAGATCAAAGCCCTGACCGGACTGCGCATCGTCGCCGCGGTGTGGGTGGTGCTGTTTCACTTCCGGCCGATGCTGGGCGACGCGTCGCCCGACCTGCGCGACGCCCTCGCGCCCGTGCTCAACTGCGGCGCCCAGGGCGTCGACCTCTTCTTCATCCTCAGCGGGTTCGTGCTGACCTGGAACTACCTCGACCGCATGGGCCGGTCGTGGTCGACGCGCGCCACCCTGCACTTCCTGTGGCTGCGGCTGGCCCGGGTGTGGCCGGTGTATCTGGTCACGCTGCACCTGGCCGCGTTGTGGGTGATCTTCACCCTGCACGTCGGGCACGTGCCGTCGCCCGACGCCGGCCAGCTCACCGCGATCAGCTACGTGCGCCAGATCCTGCTCGTCCAGCTGTGGTTCCAGCCGTTCTTCGACGACTCCAGCTGGGACGGGCCGGCGTGGTCGATCAGCGCGGAATGGCTGGCCTACTTGCTCTTCGGCGTGCTCGTCCTGCTGATTCTGCGGATGAAGCAGGCGACCAGGGCGCGGAGCCTCATGGTGCTGGCGTTCGCCGCCTCGTTGCCGCCGGTGGTGATGCTGCTGGCCAGTGGCCACTTCTACACACCGTGGAGCTGGCTGCCGCGAATCGTGACCCAGTTCGTCGCCGGCGCGCTGGCCTGCGCCGCCGTGCGCAGGTTGCGGCTGACCGATCGCGGTCGCCGCGTGGCGGGATACGTGTCCCTGCTCCTCCTGGCGGCCATGGTGGGCGTCCTGTACTGGTTCAACGCGCACCCGATCGGCGGGGTTGTGGAGAACGACAGCGGAGGCGTGGTCGACATGCTGTTCGTTCCGCTGGTCATCGCGCTGGCGATCGGCGTGGGCGGCCTGCCGAGGATGCTGTCCACCCGGGTCATGGTGTACGGCGGGCAGATCTCGTTCTGCCTGTACATGGCGCACGAGCTGGTGCACACCGCCTGGGGATGGGCGGTCGAGCAGTTCGAGCTCACGCCGCAGGACAACCCGTGGAAGTGGAACGTCGTCGGGCTGTTCGCGATCGCCGTCGGCATGTCAATCCTGCTGTATCACTTCGTCGAAGAGCCGGCCCGGCGCTGGATGCGCAGGATGGTCGACGTCCGGCCCGCGAGCGCGAAACCCGACCCGGTCAGCGCCAAGGTTCGCCCGATCGAGGATGCGCGGGAAGCGATTTCGGCCCGCGCGGTGTGAGATTTACCTCGGCGCGCGAATCGGTCGAGCCCGGAATCCGTCGATACCATGGCGATAGCGCACAGCCGCCATTGCGCGGATTGACGCCCGGTTCGCGCCAATTCCTCGTACGATTCCGTTGATTTGGATGCGGCGCACGACGACGCAACTTTCGGGGGGGAGGTAGCGGTGAGTCGCCTGGTCACGCTCATGCTCGGCCTCGCCCTGGTGGCGGGCGTCGTCCTCGCGGACCCGGCACGGGTTCGCGGCTACCAAACCATGACCCTGGATTCGCGGCTGAACCATGTGGCCGTGGTCGGCGACTCCTACACCACCGGAACCGACGAGGGCGGCCTGGGCCCGAAATCGTGGACCGCCCTGGCCTGGCACACGCTGGCCCAGCGCGGCGTGCGCGTCGTGCCGGACGTGTCGGCCGAGGGCCGGGCCGGCTATGGCGTGCCGGGCGACCACGGCAGCATCTTCGAGGACCTGACCGGCAGGGCGGTCAAGCCCGAGGATGCGCTGGTGGTGTTCTTCGGGTCGCGCAACGACCAGGGCTTCCATCCCGAGGACCCCGAGCTGCTGGCCGCCAAGGTGCGCGACACCTTCGCTCTGGCGCGGCTTCGGTCGCCGTCCGCCCGGCTGCTGGTGATCGGGCCGCCGTGGCCGACCGCCGACGTGCCCGATTCCGTCCTGGAGATCCGCGACGTCCTCAACGGCGCGGCGCGGGCCGCGGGGGCGACGTTCGTCGATCCGATCGGCGATCGCTGGTTCGTCGACAGGCCCGACCTGATCGGCCCGGACGGTGTGCACCCCAACGACGCGGGGCATCAGTATCTGGCGGACAAGATCGCGCCGCTGATCGGCATGCAGCTGTCTCGATGACAAGCCAAAGCCTCAGGCGCACAAGACTTTAGGCTAGTCTTCCGCGTGGCGCTCGTAGTCCCATTGCTCCAGGCGCGTTTGCAACTGCATCAGGCCGACGCCCGCGACGGGCGCGACGGCCGCAATGCAGATCAGCAGCAGCGGAGTCATCTTGAAAACCTCCAAACACCTTTCACTGATATGACGTTCGTCTGCGGCGAGAAGTTCATTACGCGTCACCCATCCGCCAGGGCGCGGTCCGCCAGCGCACCGATCACCGGCGTCAGCAGTTGCGCGTATTCGGTCGTGATGTGGTTGTCATCCCGGAAAACCAGGGTGTTGCCGACGATCACCGGGCAGCGGTCGGCGGCGCAGAACAGGTCGGTCAGGTCGGCGTACTGCCCGCCGGCGACGGTGGCCGCCGCCCGTTCGGCGCCGATGCCGTCTTCGTCGAGCGCGACGGATCGGGCCGGCGCGCACGCGGTGGCGTCGTCGAGGTGACCCGACAGGCAGGCGGGCACCGGGCCGTGCGGATCCGGGGCGGGCCCGAGGACCAGCACGGCGGCGCCGGTGCTCCGCAACTGTTCCACGGTGCGGCCCAGGGTGTCGATCCAGGCGGGATCGTATGAGGTGAAACCGAAATCGGCCCCGTAGCGCCGGCTCATGTCCAGCACGACCAGGCGGGGGTGCTCGGCCTTCAGCCGGTCCATGACCTGGCCGCGCCACTGGACGCATTCGGTGTATTCGCGGCCCAGATACGGGCTGGTGATGCGGAGCTCCTGCAGCGGGCAGGTCACCTTGGCCAGCGCCTCGAGCCGCCAGTGCCGCTGCTGGGCGATCCGCTCGAAGGCCGGTTCCCACATCGCGGCGTGCGAGTCGCCGATCAGGGCCACCGTCGTCGGTGACGCGAGATCGCCCGTCGCGCACTCGCTTTGACCGACGTCGCGCCACGAGCGCACGCACCCGTTGACGAAGACGGCGGCCTTGTCGGCGGGTGCCTTGGCGAGCGGCGGGTCGAGGTTGGACGGGACGGCCCGCAGCGCCGCGGACGCGGCGACGGCCTCGCGCACCTGGGCGAGGGCCTGGCGCACCGCCGCTTCGGTTTGGCTGACGGCGGGGACGTTCGGCGCGGGCACCGCGACGATGTTGGCCTTCGGGGCCGCCACCCCGTGGCCCGCCGGCACCGGCGTCAACGCCAGCAACAGCACGCACGCGCAGGCCGCCGCCGCGCTGGCCGCGCCGGCCACCGCGAGGCTGGCCGTCACCGATTGGCGCAGGGAGGCGGCGAACCGGCCGGGGTCCTCGACCAGGTGCAGCGTGATCACGGCGAGGCCGGCGGAGACGGCGGTCGCGGTCAGCCGGGCCGGCAGCCCCGCGGGCTCGCCCAGCAGCGCCGGCATGAGCAACAGCACCGGCCAGTGCCACAGGTACCACGAGTAGGACACCCGCCCGATGGCGCGCATCGCCGGCTTGCACAGCACGCGGCCGGCCCCGAGGCCGCCCGTCGCGCTGCCCGCGCCGATCACCAGCGCGGTGCCCAGCACGGGCAGCAGCGCCGCGGTGCCGGGGTAGGGGGTGCCGGCACCCAGCTGGGTGCAGGTGAGCACGATCAGCCCCAGACCGCCCCACCCGGCGATGGCCGCGGGCAGCAGCGGCAGCTTGCGCCACTGCGGGACCGACAGGGCCACCAGGCCGCCGGCCGCCAGCTCCCAGGCGCGGGTGGGCAGCGAGAAGAACGCGAAGGCCGGCGACGTCCGGGTCCACACCACGCCCGCCGCCAGCGACGCCGCGCCCACCACCGCGAGCACCACCGCGTACGGCGCGGCCCGGCCGTCGCCCCTTCTAACGCGCCGGACCAGCCACGCGGTGCCGATGATCAGCGCCGGCCACACCAGATAGAACTGCTCCTCGACGCCGAGTGACCAGTAGTGCTGGAACGGCGAGGGGACGTCGGAGGACAGGTAGTCGGTGCCGCGCAGGGCGAACCGGTAGTTGCCGACATACAGGGCGCTGGCGATGCCGTCGAGGAAAACGCTGCGCGCCTGCAGGGGTGGCAGCACCGCGGCCGCCGCCGCGGCGGTGACGACGCCGACGGTGGCCGCGGCGGGCAGCAGGCGCCGGGCGCGCGCGCCGTAGAAGCGGCCCAGCCGGACGGTGTCGCTGCTGGTGACCTCGCGCCACAGCAGGCCCGTGATGAGGAAGCCGGAGATGACGAAGAAGACGTCGACGCCGATGTAGCCGCCGGAGACGCCCGGGATGCCCGCGTGGTAGAGGACCACGGCGATGACCGCGACCGCGCGCAAGCCCTCGATGTCGGGCCGGAATCCCTTCGGGGAGGTACGCCGCTCCACTCGACGTGGGCCGCTGGCGACTGCTTCCTGCCGGACTGTCATCTGCGTGGCCTAGGTCGCCATCCAGGTCAGCTCGCCCGGCAATTGCGTTCGCCAGTAGCCCATGTCATGTCCGCCGAGGGAGAAACTGCCCGCCGGCTTGGTCTTCAGCTGGGCGACGAATTGCCTTGTGGCGAAATAGAAACGGTCGAACGTCCCGCAGTCCACGCGCAGCGGAATCGAATTCAGCGCCGGCACACCCACGACGCTGTTCTGCACCCAGTCGTCGTAGCTGTCGAATGCCCCCTCCTCGCTGCCGGTGAAGGAGGCGTACAGCGCCGGGCTGATCGCGCAGATCCCGGCCGTGCGCGCCGGGCCCAGCTTGGCGCCCAGGTGCAGCGCCCCGTAGCCGCCCATCGACCACCCCATGAAAGCCACCCGGGAGGTGTCGAAACCCATCGACGACAGCATGGGCAGCAACTCCTCGAGCACCATCGCGCCGGGATCCTCGCCCGAGGCCCTGCGGTGCCAGTAGCTGTTGGCGCCACCGTCGACACCCACCACCGCGAACGCCGGCTTGCCTTCCTTGACCAACTGCGCCAGCGCCTTTTCGACACCGCAGTCGAGCATCATGTTGGCGTCGCCGTCCTTGCCGTGCAGCGCGATGACCGGACGCAGGGCGCCCGCTTCGGCCTTCTGCCCGGGAGGCAGGGCGATCACCCAGTTGGTCTTGACGCCGCCGCGGGCCGCCGAGACGAAGGAACCGGTCAGTCGGTTCGGCAGGTTACTGCTGGCGGCCGACGGCTCGAACGGGGCGGGAGCCGCCTGCGGCTTGATCGGATCCAGCAGGCCGCCGAGGGCGAACACGCCGGCGGCCCCCAGGCTGGCACCGGCGCCCATCCGGAGCACCGCCCGGCGTGTCAGGTCAGGCATGATCGCAATGATGCCGCGCCGAGCCGGCATTACCGGCCGAGCCACGCCGTATTGGAAGCATTGCGTGATCTGGCGTGATCAATTGGTCACGAAGAGGAGATCTTTGATGGACCGTACGGCTTGTCTTAAGGCGCCGTTCACCCGACGCGCCCCGACACGTTTCGCCGCGGCGCTGGCGGCACTCGCCCTCGTCGCCGCGTGCGGGCATCCGCCCGCGAGCCCGGCCGCGGAGCCGGCGACCGCCACGCCGATCCGCCACCTGGTGGTGATCTTCGAAGAGAACGTCTCCTTCGACCACTACTTCGGAACATATCCCCGCGCCGCGGGCGTCGACGGCCAACCGTTCACCGCCCGGCCCGGCACCCCCGCGGTGGACGGCCTGACCCCAGAGTTGTTGACGCACAATCCCAATTCGGTGCAGCCGATGCGCCTCGGCGGGCCGGGCCAGCAGGTGACCTGTGATCAGGACCACGAATACCAAGCCGAACAATTGGCCTTCAACGGCGGCGCGATGGATCGGTTCGTCGAGCACACCGAGGGCGAGCCCTGCCCGGCGCCGTCGTTCAACACCCCCGGCCTGGTGATGGGCTACTACGACGGCAACACGGTGACCGCGCTGTGGAACTACGCGCAGCACTACTCGATGAGCGACAACTTCTACAACACCACGTTCGGCCCGTCGTCGCCCGGTCACATCAACTTGATCTCGGGCCAAACACACGGAGTGGCAAAGAAATTCATGCCCGGCGGCCAACCGTTCCCGCCGCACATGGTGATCGACGACACCGGCCACGGGCGGGGCACCCTGATCGACGATTCGCAGCCCCTCGGTGACGACTGCTCCTCTCGCGACCAGGTGCAGTTAGGCGCCGACAACAAGAACGTCGGCGACCTGCTCAACGCGAAGGGCGTCACGTGGGGCTGGTTCCAGGGCGGCTTTCGGCCCACCACCCGCAGGCCCGACGGCACCGCGGAGTGCGGCGCCACCCACAACGTCGGCGAAACCCTCGGCGGGACCGGCAAAACCGGGGCGCTGCCGTTCGGCACCAAACCCGACTACGTCCCGCACCACGCGGCGTTTCAGTACTACCCGTCCACCGCCAACCCGCATCACCTGCCACCGAGCGCGACCGACCAGATCGGGCGCGGCGACCAGGCCAACCATCAGTACGACCTGTCCGACTTCTGGGCCGCCGCCGACGGCGGCCGCCTGCCGGCGGTGAGCTTCCTCAAGCCGCCCGCGTACCAAAACGGGCACGCCGGTTACTCCGACCCGCTCGACGAACAGCGGTTCCTCGTCGAGACGATCAACCACCTGCAGCGGCTCCCGCAGTGGCGGGACATGGCGATCGTCGTCGCCTACGACGACTCCGACGGCTGGTACGATCACAAACCCTCGCCCATTGTGAACACCTCCGCCACGCCCGAGGACGCGCTGAACGGTCCGGGCCGGTGTGGTGATCCCGCCGCCGCCCCCGCGGCGTACCAAGGCCGCTGCGGGTACGGCCCGCGGCTGCCGCTGCTGGTGATATCTCCTTACGCCAGAACGAATTTCGTCGACCACACCCTGACCGACCAGACGTCGATCCTGCGGCTCATCGAGGACAACTGGGGCACCGGGCGCATCGGCGACCACTCGTTCGACGAGCGCGCCGGCGCGCTCACCGCGATGCTGGATTTCACCGGACCCACCCAACCGGCGCTGGTCCTCGACCCCCGTACCGGCAACCCGCAATAGCGTCGGACCGGGATCCAATCTCGGAGGTTTCAACCCTCGCGCGTCCCCCCGATCTCGCGCACGATCGGGCGTTGGACTTAGAGGGAGGCTGAATGAGCCTGGCATTTCATTGGTTCCTGCCGACGTACGGGGATTCGCGAAACCTGGTCGCCGGCGGGCACGGCACCACGATGGACGGTGACCGGCCCGCGACGTTGCGGTATCTGCACCAGATCTGCGCGGCCGCCGAGGACAACGGCTTCGAGGCCGTGCTCACGCCGACCGGATTGTGGTGCGAGGACGCGTGGTTGACGACGGCGATGCTGATCGAGGGCACCGAGACGCTGAAGTTCCTGGTCGCGTTCCGGCCCGGGCTGATCAGCCCCACCCTGGCGGCGCAGATGGCCGGGACGTTCCAGCGGCATTCCGGCGGCCGGTTGCTGCTCAACGTCGTCACCGGCGGCGAACAGCACGAGCAGCGCGCCTACGGGGATTTCCTGTACAAGGGCTCGCGATACGCCCGCACCGCGGAGTTTTTGCACGTGATGCGCCGACTGTGGGCTTCGCGGGAACCGGTGACCTTCGCCGGGGACCAGATTCGCATCGAGGGCGCGCAGCTGACCAACCCACCCGACCCGATCCCGACGGTGTTCTTCGGCGGGTCGTCGGACGCTGCCGGGCCGGTCGCGGCCAGCTACTCGGACGTCTACCTCACCTGGGGTGAGCCACCGGCGGCCGTCGCGAAAAAGCTCGACTGGATCCGCGGGCTGGCCGTCGACAGAGGGCGGATCCTGCAGTACGGCTTGCGGATTCACGTGATCAGCCGCGACACCTCCGAGCAGGCCTGGGCCGAGGCCGACCGGCTGCTCGCGGCCGTCGACCCCGCCGACGTCGAGCGGGTGCAGGCCAGCCTGGCGCGCAGCGAGTCCGAGGGCCAGCGTCGCATGCTGGAGCTACACGGCGGCAACAGCGACCGGCTCGTGGTCGGCCCCAACCTGTGGGCCGGGGTGGGCCTGGTGCGCGGCGGCGCGGGCACCGCGCTGGTCGGCTCGCACGCCGAGGTCGCCGAGCGGCTGGTCGAGTACTCGCGCCTGGGTATCAGCCACTTCATCCTGTCGGGCTATCCCAACCTGGAAGAGGCGTATTGGTTCGGTGAAGGTGTCCTGCCGCTACTCGAGCGAAAAGGCTTGTGGCAGCACCCCAACCGCCAGTCGCAGCCGGCACCGTCGACCCCGTTCGCGATCGCGTCCGCGCAGTAGCCCATGGCAACCACGCTGCCCGCCGCGGCCGTCGCCGGGCCGCAAGAACACGAGGAATCCGACGTCGAACGCCGTCGGCGGCTGCGCATCGTGGTCGCCGCGAGCCTGCTGGGCACCACCGTGGAGTGGTACGACTTCTTCCTGTACGCCACCGCCGCGGGCCTGGTGTTCAGCAAGGTGTTCTTTCCCAACGAAACCTCCTTGGTGGGAACGCTTCTGGCGTTCGCGACGTTTGCCGTCGGGTTCGTCATGCGGCCGATCGGTGGCCTGGTGTTCGGGCACATCGGGGACCGGATCGGTCGCAAGCGCAGCCTGGCGCTGACGATGCTGATCATGGGTGTCGCCACGGCGCTGATCGGGGTTCTGCCGACCGCCGCCCAGATCGGGGCCTGGGCGCCGGTGCTGCTGCTGACGCTGCGCATCCTGCAGGGATTCGCGCTCGGCGGGGAGTGGGCCGGCGCGGTGCTGCTCGCCGTCGAGCACAGCCCAGCGGAACGCCGTGGGCGCTTCGGCGCGATTCCGCAGGTCGGCCTGGCGCTCGGATTGGCCTTGGGCACGGGCATTTTCGCGTTTCTGCAGGTCGCGCTGGGCCCGGCGCGGTTCCTGGTGTACGGCTGGCGGATCGGGTTTCTGCTGAGCCTGGTGCTGGTGGCGATCGGCATCGTGGTCCGGCTGCGGGTCGAGGAGACGCCGGCGTTTCGCGAGCTGGCCGACCTCGAGGCCACGTCCACCGTGCCGATCCGCGAGGTCGTCCGCGAGCCCCGTTCCCGGCGCAACACCGTGCTGGGGCTGCTGTCGCGGTGGGCCGAGGGGTCGGCCTTCAACACCTGGGGCGTCTTCGCGATCAGCTACGCCACCGGCGCGTTGGGGTTCAACAAGGTGTCGGTTCTGGCGGTGGTGACCGTCGCCGCGCTGTTGATGGCGGCGCTGCTGCCGGTGTCCGGAATCCTGACCGACCGGTTCGGGCCGCGGCTGGTGTATCTGGTCGGCGTGGCGTGCTACGGGCTGCTGGCGTTCCCCGCCTTCGTGTTGTTCGGCACCAAGAACCTGCTCCTGTTCGGCCTCGCGATGGTCGTCGTGTTCGGTGTCGTGCACGCGCTGTTCTACGGCGCGCAGGGCACGCTGTACTCGGCGCTGTACCCCACCGCCACCCGCTACACGGGTTTGTCGTTCGTCTACCAGTTCTCGGGCGTCTACGCCTCCGGCGTCACCCCGATGATCCTGACCGCGCTGATCGCCGCCGGCGGGGGCAAGCCGTGGCTGGGATGCGGGTATTTGGTGGCGACCGCGGTCATCAGCGTGATCGCCACGGCCAAGATCCGCGATCAAGACCTGCATTTTTGAGCCGACTTCGCGGGTAGAGGGCCGCTTTCCTCGTTAGGCTGAGGCAATGACTGACGCGAACGTCGCCGGTTTCGAGCCGTTGTACGGCGAGGCGGAACATACCGACGGGCGGATCCCCTGGGACATCGGCGGCCCGCAACCCGCGGTGCAGCAGTTGGTGGCCTACGGCGGGATTCGCGGCGAGGTGCTCGACCCGGGGACCGGCCCCGGTTACCACGCGATTCACTATGCGGCGCAAGGGTATTCCGCGACCGGGGTCGACGATTCCCCTTCTGCCATCGAGCTCGCCAAACGAAACGCCGAGCGGGCCGGGGTGCACGTCGATTTCCAGGTGGCCGATGCCACCAGGTTGGAGGGGTTCGAGGGCCGCTTCGACACCGTGGTGGACAGCGCCTTCTATCACGTGTTCTTGAACGACGGGGCCACCCAGATGCGGTATGCGGAGGCGCTGCACCGCGCTACCAGGCCGGGGGCCCGGCTGTACATGTTCGAGTTCAGCCCGCACAACGTCAACGGCCTGCAATGGACGGCCGTGCCGGCCGATAACCTCGAGCGGGTGCTCGGTGACAGCGGGTGGCGCATCGACTACCTGGGCGTCACGACTTATCAGGCCCGCCTGCTCCCCGAGACCTTCGAAACCATGAAGAAACTCGCGTCCGAGCAGCAGGGTGAGATCCTGCGGCGCATGCGGCCCCTGGTGCACCGGATGAGCGTGATCGACCCGCTGCTGGAAGACCATCGGGTGCACCTTCCCGTGTGGTCCGTGGTGGCTACCCGCCTGGACTGACCGCGATCGACGTCGGGGCGCCCTTCGGGCGGACAAATGGCTAGCACGCAACTGCGGCAAGGGCTGTCGCAGCGGCAGCTCAGCATGATCGCCCTGGGCGGGGTGATCGGCGCGGGCTTGTTCGTCGGCTCCGGCGTGGTGATCAGGGACACCGGGCCCGCCGCGTTCCTGACGTATGCGCTGTGCGGTCTGCTGATCGTCCTGGTGATGCGGATGCTGGGCGAGATGGCGGCCGCCAACCCGTCGACGGGATCGTTCGCCGATTACGCGGCGCAAGCCCTGGGCGGCTGGGCGGGATTCTCGGTGGCGTGGCTGTATTGGTACTTCTGGGTGATCGTGGTCGGGTTCGAGGCCGTCGCCGGCGGCAAGGTCCTGGGCTACTGGTTCCACGCGCCGCTGTGGCTGCTCTCGCTGTGCCTGATGGTGCTGATGACCGCGACCAACCTGTTCTCCGTGTCGTCGTTCGGCGAGTTCGAATTCTGGTTCGCCGGAATCAAAGTCGCCACAATCGTGATCTTCCTCGCCGTCGGCTCGGTCTTCGTGCTGGGCCTGCTGCCCGGCCATCGCACCGATTTCTCCAACCTCACGGCGCACGGCGGGTTCTTCCCGAAGGGCGTCGCCGCGGTCTTCGCCGCGATCGTGGTGGTGATCTTCTCGATGGTCGGCGCCGAGATCGTCACCGTCGCCGCCGCCGAAAGCCGCGACCCCGAGCTGGCGGTGCAGC
Organism: Mycobacterium sp. NGS69; assembly: GCF_059812165.1. Lineage (NCBI taxonomy): Bacteria > Bacillati > Actinomycetota > Actinomycetes > Mycobacteriales > Mycobacteriaceae > Mycobacterium > Mycobacterium sp. NGS69. The sequence continues at coordinate 411,651 of NZ_JCALCD010000003.1, read as the reverse complement.
GGGCGACGCGATCAGTGGTGGCGCGCATCGCGATCTTCTTCGTCGGCTCGGTTTTTCTGCTCGTGGTGATCCTGCCGTGGAATTCGCTGGAGCCGGGCGCCTCGCCGTACGTCGCCGCGTTCAAACACATGGGCCTGCGCGGCGCGGATCAGGCGATGAACGCCGTGGTGCTCACCGCGGTGCTGTCCTGCCTGAACTCGGGCCTGTACACCGCGTCGCGGATGCTGTTCGTGCTCGCCGACCGGCGCGAGGCGCCGGCCCGGCTGGTCGGGCTCAGCCGGCGCGGGGTGCCCCACGTCGCGATCCTGTGCTCGTCGGCGATCGGCTTCGGCTGCGTCGTCATGGCGTGGCTCGCGCCGGGAACCGTGTTTCTGTTCCTGCTCAACTCGTCGGGCGCCGTCATCCTGTTCGTCTACTGGTTGATCGCGCTGTCGCAGATCGTCCTGCGCCGCCGCACGCCCGACGAAAAGCTGCGGATCAAGATGTGGTTCTTCCCGGTGCTGTCGATCCTGACCCTCGCCGGAATCACCGCCGTGCTGGTGCAAATGGCGTTCGACCGCTCGGCGCGCAGCCAGCTCTGGCTGAGCCTGCTGTCGTGGGCGGTGGTGATCGTGATCTATTTCGTCGCCCGGGCCCGCGGCCGAGGCCTAGGATGCCGGGCTCATGCCTTTCGCCAAAACCCCTCGTAGCCGTAGTCGGAGAACGGGTCCGAACCGGCGGTCAGTCGGCCGTTGTAGTTCTGGTCGAAAATTTTGCCCTCGTACCAGATGGCGACGTGGCCGTAGGAAAGCCCCGCGAAGCGGGGGTCCTGGCGCCACACCAGAATGTCGCCGTCGGCGAAGTCCTGACCCGGGTGCCAATCGAATCCCCGCGACTCCAGGTGATTGCCGCCGGCGCCACCTTTCCCGTACGCGTACGCGTCGCCCCATCCCCCATCGGCGATTCCGTACACGTCGGCCAGATACCTGCGGACCAGGGCGACGCACTGACCGTCACCGACCTGTTGGCCCGCGACGTTGTTGACGAAATTGTCGAGCAGGGTCGTTGTGCCGACGCCCGGATCGGTGGGGCAGGCCGGCGCGGCGACGCCGGACGGTCCCGTCTCGATGTCGACGTCGGCCACGAAGTGCCCGTCCGACGTTTCGTACCAGAGGTTGTCCCAACCACCGTCGGGAATGTTGGGGCTGAGGAACCCCTTTACGGCGTCCCCGCGCTTGGAGCATACGAGGGTCAGATGGTCGCCGGGGTTGTACCAGCCGTCCCGCCCCGAGGTCAGGGTGGCGTCGGACATGCGCTGGGTTCTCGCCTTCACCGTGCCGGTCGCCGCGGCGGCGACGGGCGAGGCGAAGGCCGACGCGAGCACGCCACTTCCCGTCAGGAGTATGGCAACACCGATCCGGCCAGATCGGTAGCGGCGCTGTTTGTCAGCGGAGCGACGCATGATCAAGAAGTCCTGATCATCGCGGTGTCCCTTCGCCCGAAGCGTTACCAGATTGATACCGATTTGCTTCTGGGCAATTCGCGTTCGAGCGAATTTTTGTTACCGCGACGGCGTGCTCCGCGGTTGCCGGATGTGATGCCCGAGCCGTTATGAGGTGCGGGTGAGCAACACGGCCTGCTCGAACGGCAGCCTGGCGAAGATCGGCCGCCATCCGCGCGTGACGTGGGGCGCCGCGTCGGCCTTGCTGACCACCCGCGGGTTGGTGACGCCGAAGGTCTTGCCGTAGCGCCGGATCCGAGCCCCGTTGGCCGCGGTGATGTTTTTCAGCCAGTCACGGTCGGGGCCGTAGGTCAGCAGGATCGCCACGCCGGGCTTGCCATCGACCTCGGCGGTGAACACGGTAACCGGCGTGCGGTAAGGCTTTCCGGAGCGCCGGCCGACGTGTTCGACGATGCAGAACGTCGGTGCCCAGCCTGCCCACAGCCGCTGGACGGGATTGGTGACGTGCCGATTGAACCGCGCGAGCCCCTGTGGAAGTTCCATGCCCTCCATCCAACTCGTCCACCCCGGCCGACTTCAAGGCAAACGCCGTCAGCGAGCGTAGTGTCACTTCACGGCCGATACACCGGGCGACGAAGCGGGCCGACGCGCCCAGGAGCTGCTGCGCCGGGGATCGGATCTCGCCGTCGAGGAGGGCCTCGGCGACGTGGCCGCCCACCGCCGCGCGGCCGACAGGGAGCGCGAGGCCGCGCGCCGCGAGCTGCAGGCCGCCCAGCAAGACGCCTGATAACCCGCCTCTGCTACACCCTGTAGTTGAACGATCGGCCGAGACTGGGACACTGGTCGGCATGGGTAGCAGTGACCAGGCGACCGCGCACGCCGCGACGACGGCGGCGTCGGCCCGGCTGTTCGAGGACGCCTGCGCCGTCATCCCGGGCGGGGTGAACTCCCCGGTGCGCGCGTTCACCGCGGTGGGCGGCACCCCGCGGTTCATCACCGAGGCGCGCGGGTGCCGGCTGACCGACGCCGACGGCAACCGCTACGTCGACCTGGTGTGTTCCTGGGGGCCGATGATCCTGGGCCACGCTCATCCGGCCGTCGTCGACGCCGTCGCCACGGCCGCCGCCTCGGGCCTGTCGTTCGGGGCGCCGACGCCGGCGGAGAGCCAGCTGGCTGGCGAGATCATCGGGCGGGTGGCGCCGGTCGAGCGGATCCGGCTGGTGAACTCCGGCACCGAGGCCACGATGAGCGCCGTCCGGCTGGCCCGCGGGTTCACCGGCAGGGCCAAGATCGTCAAGTTCTCCGGCTGCTACCACGGCCATGTCGACGCGCTGCTCGCCGACGCGGGCTCCGGCGTCGCGACGCTGGGCCTGCCGTCGTCGCCCGGGGTGACCGGCGCGGCCGCGGCCGACACAATCGTGTTGCCCTACAACGACATCGACGCGGTGCGGCAGACCTTCGCCCGGTTCGGCGACCAGATCGCCGCGGTGATCACCGAGGCCAGCCCGGGCAACATGGGCGTCGTCCCGCCGGCGCCGGGCTACAACGCGGCGCTGCGCGCGATCACCGCCGAGCACGGGGCGCTGCTGATCGTCGACGAGGTGATGACCGGGTTCCGGGTCAGCCGAAGCGGTTGGTACGGAATCGATCCCGTCGCCGCCGACCTGTTCACCTTCGGCAAGGTGATGAGCGGCGGCCTGCCCGCCGCCGCATTCGGCGGGCGGGCCGAGGTGATGGAGCGCCTGGCGCCGCTGGGGCCGGTCTATCAGGCCGGCACGCTGTCGGGGAACCCGGTGGCGGTGGCGGCGGGGTTGGCCACGCTGCGCGCCGCCGACGACGCGGCCTACGCCGCGCTGGACGCCAACGCCGACCGGCTGGCCGGGCTGCTCTCCGAGGCGCTGACGAAAGCCGGTGTGCCGCATCAGGTTCCGCGGGCCGGCAACATGCTCGGCGTGTTCTTCTCCGGAACGCCGGTGACCGACTTCGCCTCCGCGCGGGCGAGCGAGACCTGGCGTTACCCGCCGTTCTTCCACGCCCTGCTGGACGCGGGCGTGTACCCGCCGTGCAGCGCCTTCGAGGCGTGGTTCGTCTCGACGGCCCTGGACGACGACGCATTCGACCGGATCGCCGCCGCGCTTGCCCTCGCGGCGCGCGCGGCCGCACAGGAGGACAGGCCCTGATGGCCGACCAGACCAGAGTTCACGTGGTGCGCCACGGCGAGGTGCACAACCCCACCGGCGTCCTCTACGGCCGGCTGCCCGGATTCCACCTGTCCGAGACAGGGCGGGCGCAGGCGGACGCGGTCGCCGAGGCGCTGGCCGACCGCGACGTCGCCGCCGTCATCGCCTCCCCGCTGCAGCGGGCCCAGGAGACCGCCGCGCCCATCGCCGCAAAGCACGGCCTGACCGTGGACACCGACCCCGACCTGATCGAATCGCTCAACTTCTTCGAGGGCCGCCGCGTCGGCCCGGGCGACGGCGCCTGGCGCGACCCGCGGTTCTGGTGGCAGCTGCGCAACCCGTTCACCCCGTCGTGGGGGGAGCCCTACGCCGAGATCGCGGCCCGGATGACGACCGCGGTGGACAAGGCGCGCGCCCGCGGCACCGGGCAGGAGGTGGTGTGCGTCAGCCACCAGCTGCCGGTGTGGACACTGCGGCTGCACCTCAGCGGCCGGCGGCTCTGGCACGACCCGCGGCGACGCGAATGCGGGCTCGCCTCGGTCACCACCCTCGTCTACGACGGCGATCGCCTGGCCGACATCGAGTACTTCCAGCCCGCGGCGCCATGACCATCTGGCGGCTGGCGATGGCCGGGGTCGCGGTGGCGACCCTTCTTACCGGCTGCACCGGTCGCGACGCCGTGGCGCAGGGCGGCACCTTCGAGTTCGTCTCGCCGGGCGGGAAGACCGACATCTACTACGACCCGCCGTCCAGCCGTGGCCGCCCCGGCCCGCTGTCCGGGCCGGACCTCGCCGACCCGGCCCACACGCTGTCGCTGGACGACCCGGTCTTCGCCGGCCGCGCGGTCGTCGTCAACATCTGGGGGCAGTGGTGCGGACCTTGCCGGGCCGAGGTCGCCCAGCTGCAGCAGGTGTACGACGCCACCCGGGGCGCCGGGGTGTCCTTTCTGGGCATCGACGTCCGGGATAGCAACCGGCAGGCGGCCCTGGACTTCGTCGACGATCACCACGTCAGCTACCCGTCCATCTACGATCCGGCGATGCGCACCCTGATCGCGTTCGGCGGCAGGTACCCCACCACCGTGATCCCGTCCACGCTGGTGCTGGACCGCCAGCACCGGGTCGCGGCGGTGTTCCTGCGCGAGCTGCTGGCCCAGGACCTGCAGCCCGTCGTGCAGCGGGTGGCGGGGCAGTGACCGGCTTCGCCCAGATCGCCGCCGCCGGGCCGCTGCTGCTGGCGCTCGGCGTGTGCCTGCTGGCCGGGCTGGTGTCGTTCGCCTCGCCGTGCGTGGTGCCGCTGGTCCCCGGCTACCTGTCCTACCTGGCCGCGGTCGTCGGGGTGGACGAGCAGCCGCCGCCCGGCGCGCCCAAGGCGCCGCCGGGGGCCCGCTGGCGGGTCGCGGGATCCGCCGCGTTGTTCGTCGCCGGGTTCACCATCGTGTTCGTGCTCGGGACGGTCGCCGTCCTGGGCATGACCACCGCCCTGATCACCAACCAGCTGCTGCTGCAGCGCGTCGGCGGCGTGCTGACGATCGTGATGGGCCTGGTGTTCGTGGGCCTCATCCCGACGCTGCAGCGCCAGGCCCGGTTCAGCCCGCGGCAGCTGACCACGGTCGCCGGGGCGCCGCTGCTCGGCGCGGTGTTCGCGCTCGGGTGGACGCCGTGCCTGGGGCCCACGCTGACCGGCGTGATCACCGTCGCGTCGGCCACCGACGGCGCCGATGTCGCGCGCGGGGTCGCGCTGGTGATCGCCTACTGCCTGGGGCTGGGCATCCCGTTCGTGCTGCTGGCGTTCGGCTCGGCGGGGGCGGTGGGGGCGCTGGGCTGGCTGCGACGGCACACCCGGGCCATCCAGATCTTCGGGGGCGCGCTGTTGATCGCCGTCGGCGCCCTGCTGGTCACCGGGGTGTGGAACGACTTCGTCTCCTGGCTGCGCGACGCGTTCGTGTCCGACGTGAGGCTCCCGATTTGAGCGCCCCCCTGGATGCGCGAGCAGACGCAGAATCGCACGAAAAGACCCGTCCCAGTGCGATTCTGCGTCTGCTCGTCACCCTTCGCGCCACGGCCCGCAACACCTGGCGCGCGCTGACGTCGATGGGCACCGCGCTGGTGCTGCTGTTCCTGCTCGCGCTGGGCGCGATACCCGGCGCGCTGCTGCCGCAGCGCAGCCTCAACGCCGGCAAGGTCGACGAATACCTGGCCACCCACAAGGTGATCGGCCCCTGGCTGAACCGGCTGCAGGCCTTCGACGTGTTCTCCAGCTTCTGGTTCACCGCCATCTACGTGCTGCTGTTCGTCTCCCTGGTCGGCTGCCTGACCCCACGGATGATCGAGCACGCGCGCAGCCTGCGCGCCACGCCGGTGGCGGCCCCGCGCAACCTGGCCCGGCTGCCCAAGCACGCCGCCGCCGAGGTCGCCGGCGACCCGGCGGACCTCAACGCCCTGGGGAACACGATCGCCGGCCGGCTGCGCGGCTGGCGCACGGCCATCCGGCACGAGGGCGAAGTTGTCGAGGTATCCGCGGAGAAGGGCTACCTGCGCGAGTTCGGCAACATCGTCTTTCACTTCTCGTTGCTGGGCCTGCTGGTCGCGGTGGCCGTCGGCAAGCTGTTCGGCTACGAGGGCAACGTCATCGTCATCGCCGACGGCGGCCCCGGCTTCTGCTCCGCCTCGCCGGCGGCGTTCGACTCGTTTCGCGCCGGCAACACCGTCGACGGCACGTCGCTGCACCCGATTTGCATCCGGGTCAACGACTTTGCCGCGCACTACCTGCCGTCGGGGCAGGCCACCTCGTTCGCCGCGGACATCGACTACCAGAACGGCGGCGACCTGGCGGCCAACAGCTGGCGGCACTACCTGCTGGAGGTCAACCACCCGCTGCGCGTCGGCGGCGACCGGGTGTACCTGCAGGGCCACGGCTACGCGCCCACCTTCACCGTGACCTTCCCGGACGGGCAGTCGCGCACGTCGACCGTGCAATGGCGGCCCGACAACCCGCAGACCCTGCTGAGCTCGGGCGTGGCGCGCATCGACCCGCCCGCCGGCAGCTATCCGAACGCGGCCGAGCGGCGCCAGCACGAGATCGCGATCCAGGGCCTGCTGGCGCCGACGGAGCAGCTCGAGGGCACGCTGCTGTCGTCGCGCTTCCCGGCGCTCAACGCCCCCGCCGTGGCCGTCGACATCTACCGCGGCGACACCGGCCTGGACACCGGGCGGCCGCAGTCGTTGTTCACGCTGGATCCCCGGCTGATCGAGCAGGGCCGGCTGACCAAGGAGAAGCGGGTCAACCTGCGCGCCGGCCAGGAGGTCCGGCTCGAGGCGGGCCCGGCCGCGGGCACCGTCGTTCGCTTCGACGGGGCCGTGCCGTTCGTCAACCTGCAGGTCTCCCACGATCCCGGCCAGAGCTGGGTGCTCGTCTTCGCGGTGACGATGATGGGCGGGCTGGTGGTGTCGCTGCTGGTGCGCCGCCGCAGGGTGTGGGTCAGGCTCAGTCCGGGGGCCGGTACGGTGAACGTCGAATTGGGCGGGCTGGCGCGCACCGACAACTCCGGGTGGGGCGACGAGTTCGAGCGGTTGACCGAGCGGTTGCTAGATGGACTGGGCGAGCCCGACACCGCCGCGTCCAGAAGGAGTTCTCAGGTGGACGTCAAATGAACACCCTGCACGTCAACGTCACGCTGGCGCGCTACTCGGACTGGGCGTTCACGTCGGCGATCGTGGCGCTGGTCGTTGCGCTGCTGCTGCTGGCCTTCGAGCTCGCCTACGTCGGCGCCCGCCGCGCCGAGCACCGCGCGGCGGTAATGGCCGGCTCGGTCGCCGCCGACAGCTCCGTCCCCGGCATCGTGGAGGACGCCGAGGCGCCGCCGTTCGACGAACGCGTCGGTCGGGCCGGGCTGGCCGTGGTCTACCTCGGCATCGGGCTGTTGCTGGCCTGCATCGTGTTGCGCGGCCTGGCCACCGTGCGGGTGCCGTGGGGCAACATGTACGAGTTCATCAACCTGACGTGCTTCTGCGGCCTGGTCGCCGGCGCGGTCGTGTTGCGGCGCCCGCAGTATCGCCCGCTGTGGGTCTTCCTGCTGCTGCCGGTGCTGATCCTGCTGACCGTTTCCGGACGCTGGCTCTACACCAACGCGGCGCCGGTGATGCCCGCGCTGCAGTCCTACTGGCTGCCCATCCACGTGTCGGTGGTCAGCCTGGGCTCCGGCGTGTTCATGGTCGCGGGCATCGCCAGCATCCTGTTCCTGTTGCGCACGTCGCGGCTGGGTGAGCCCGGCGCCGAGGGGGCGTTGGCCCGAATGGTTCGGCGGTTCCCCGACGCGCAGACCCTGGACCGCGTGGCCTACCGCACCACGATCTTCGCGTTCCCGGTGTTCGGTTTCGGGGTCATCTTCGGCGCCATCTGGGCGGAAGAGGCGTGGGGCCGGTATTGGGGCTGGGACCCCAAGGAGACGGTTTCGTTCGTCGCCTGGGTGGTATACGCCGCCTATCTGCACGCACGGTCGACGGCCGGATGGCGGGACAGGAAGGCGGCCTGGATCAACGTCGCGGGTTTCGTGGCCATGATCTTCAATTTGTTCTTCGTTAACCTGGTGACCGTGGGCCTGCATTCGTATGCGGGCGTGGGATGACAGTCAGCAACCGACCCGAGTAACACACAACAGGGGGAGTGCACGTGTCCGACCATCCAACCACCGGCGTGGGTGCGCCCGAGCCGCCGATCACGCAGACGCCCCCCGAGCCCCCGGCCGCGGGCGACGAGGCACCCACCCGCGCCTTCGCGGGCTTCCGCACCGAGCGCCGGGTGCCGGGGCCCGAGCGGCGGCAGGCGGCGGGTCCGGCGCCGGCCGGGATGCCGCCCTGGGATCCCACGCCGGTGACGGGGATCCCGCGCGTCGACCCGACCGCGTTCGGGGCCTACTACAACGGGCCCGCCGAGGCGCCAGCCTCTGAGGTCCCGGCGGCCCAGGCGCCCCCGTACCGGCCCGAGCACCTGCCGCACACGCCGTATCCGGAGCTGTCCACCGGCATGTTGTTGCGCCCGGTCAAGCCGCCGCCGTCCGAGGGTTGGCGCCGGCTGGTCTACGACCTGTCCGGTCACCTGATCAACCTGGGCGAGAGCCCCCGGGCGCAGCGTCACAACAACCTGGTGGCGCAGGTCAACCGGCCGCTGCGGGGTTGCTACCGGATCGCGCTGCTGTCGCTGAAGGGCGGCGTCGGCAAGACCACGATCACCGCGACGCTGGGGTCGACGTTCGCGACCATCCGCGGTGACCGCGTGGTGGCCGTCGACGCCAACCCCGACCGCGGCACCCTGAGCCAGAAGATTCCGCTGGAGACGGCGGCGACGGTGCGCCAGTTGCTGCACGACGCCGGAACCATCGAGCGCTACAGCGACGTCCGCCGGTACACCTCGAAGGGCCCGAGCGGCCTGGAGGTGCTGGCGTCGGAAACCGACCCGGCCATCTCCGACGCGTTCGGCGCGGAGGACTACAGCCGCGTCCTGGAGATCCTGGAGCGGTTCTACGGCCTGGTGCTCACCGACTGCGGTCCCGGGCTGCTGCACTCGGTGATGTCGTCGGTGCTGGAGAGGGCCGACGTGCTGCTGGTCGTCGCGTCGGGATCGATCGACGGCGCGCGCAGCGCCTCGGCGACCCTGGACTGGCTGGACGCCCACGGGCATGAGGAGCTGGTCCGCAATTCGATCGCGGTCATCAACGCGGTGCGCCCGCGCACCGGCAAGGTCGATATGAACAAGGTGGTCGACCACTTCTCGCGCCGCTGCCGCGCGGTGCGGCTGATCCCGTTCGACCCGCACCTCGAAGAGGGCGCCGAGATCGAGCTGGACCGGCTGCGGCGCGAGACCCGCGAAGCGCTCACCGAGCTGGCGGCCGTCGTCGCCGACGGGTTCCCCGGTGACCAGCGCAACCCGGGTCTGGTTTAGGAGGGACTAGCGGGGGTTGTCCCCGTGGCCTAACCGGCGCAAGAAGTCGGGATCGTCGTCCGGTCCGATGACGCGTGTCTTCGGCCGGTGGGCCTGAGACCGCGCCGCGCGCCAGCCGACGTAGATCAGCGTTCCCAGAATCAGAACGAGTAGCAGGTAGAGCACTCAACACCTCCTCCGAGCGAATATACGCGGGCCGTAGGCTCGTGGTGTGTCAGAAGGGCCGAGCGACAGCAGCACCGAGCAGCGCCCGCGAAATCGGGTAGTCGTCGACGTTTTGCTGTACGCGGCGGCGCGGCTGGCGCTGGTGGCCGCGCTGAGCGGCGTCATCTACGGCCTCGCGCGATTGCTGGGGATCGCCCAGTTCCCCGTCGTGATCGCGGTGTTGTTCGCTCTGATCATCGCGATGCCGTTGGGCATCTGGCTGTTCGGCCCGCTGCGCCGGCGCGCCACCGCGTCGCTCGCGATAGCCGGCGAACGCCGGCGCCGCGAACGTGAACAGCTGCAGGCCCGGTTGCGCGGCGAGGAGCCCCTTCAGGATGAAGGACCTGACGGGTAGCTCGGTTGTGCATCGTGGGCGCTGCGTGTGCGTCGGGGGCGGGGAAATCGCCCAGATCCCGCCGCCAGCTCTCACGGAAAACCCTGAGCACACACTCAATGCGCGAGCGCCAGCGCGGTCGCCATCGCGATCGCCCACACCGCCATCGCCAGCCCGGTGTCGCGCAGCACCGGGATCAGTTCGCGGCCGCCGCGGCCGGAGCGCACCGGGGCGAGCGCACGCAGCGCCAGCGGCGTGGCCAGCAGCCCCATGGCGCACCAGGGCGTCGCGGCCATGAGCACCAGGGTGGCGATGCCGGCGGTCGCCAGCAAAACCTGATACAGGATGCGGGTGCGCGCATCGCCCAGGCGGACGGCCAGGGTGATCTTGCCGGACTGCGCGTCGGTGGGGATGTCGCGCAGGTTGTTGGCCACCAGGACCGACGACGACAGCGCGCCGATCGACACCGCCAGCACGCCCCCGACCCAGTCCACCCGCAACGCCTGGGTGTACTCGGTGCCCAGCACGGCGACCAGGCCGAAGAACACGAACACCGCGAGCTCGCCAAAACCCGCGTAGCCGTACGGCTTTGAGCCTCCCGTGTACAGCCACGCGCCGGCGATGCAGGCCGCGCCGACCGCGATCAGCCACGGCGCGCTCAGCAGCGCCAGCGCCAGCCCGGCGACCGCGCCCACCGATAGGCTCGTCACCGCCGCAGTCAGCACCGCACGCGGGGCGGCCAGTCGCGAGCCCACCAACCGCACCGGGCCGGCGCGCTCGTCGTCGGTGCCGCGGATGCCGTCGGAGTAGTCGTTGGCGTAGTTGACGCCGACGATCAGCGCCAGCGCCACGGCCAGCGCCAGCAGCGCCTTCCACCACACCGCGGATCCCAGCCACGCCGCGGCGCCGGTGCCCGCCACGACCGGCGCCACCGCGTTGGGTAGCGTCCGGGGCCGGGCACCTTCGACCCACTGCGCGAAACTGGCCACCAAGTCATCCTGCCTCATGCACCACAATGGTCGGATGCTCGGAGTCATCGGCGGCAGCGGCTTCTACACGTTCTTCGACTCGCCCGTCCGCAACATCGACGTCGACACCCCGTACGGACCGCCCAGCGCGGCGGTCACCCTCGGCGCCGTCGGCGGCCACGAGGTCGCCTTCCTGCCCCGGCACGGCGCGACCCACCAGTTCTCGGCGCACACCGTGCCGTACCGGGCCAACATGTGGGCGCTGCGCAAGCTCGGTGTGCGACGGGTCTTCGGCCCGTGCGCCGTCGGCAGCCTGAACCCCGACAACGGCCCGGGCGCGGTGGTGGTGCCCGATCAGCTGGTGGATCGCACGACCGGCCGCCCCGACACCTACTTCGACTCCGGCGCCGTCCACGTCGACTTCGCCGACCCCTACTGTCCGACGCTGCGGGCCGCGGTCACCGGCCTGCCCGACGTCGTCGACGGCGGCACCATGGTGGTGATCCAGGGGCCGCGGTTCTCCACCCGGGCCGAGAGCCGCTGGTTCGCGTCGGCCGGGTTTCACCTGGTCAACATGACCGGCTATCCGGAGGCCGTGCTGGCCCGAGAGCTCGAGATATGTTATTCCGCAATCGCGTTGGTGACCGACCTGGACGCCGGCGTGCGCGCCGGGGAGGGCGTGAAGGCCGTCGACGTGTTCGCCGAATTCGAGAAGAACACGGGGCCGTTCAAGGAGCTGGTCCGCGCGGCGATCGGCCGGGTCGCCGCGGAGCGCGACTGCGCGCACTGCCGGCCGCACACCGGCGTGACCCTGCCGGTGGAGCTGCCATGAGGGTGTTGCTGACCGGGGCGGCCGGCTTCATCGGGTCGCGGGTGGACACGGCGCTGCGGGCGGCGGGCCACGAGGTGATCGGCGTCGACGCGCTGCTGCCCGCGGCGCACGGCCCGAATCCCGTGCTGCCGCAGGGATGCCGACGCGTCGACGTCCGCGACGGCGACGCGCTCGCCCCGCTGTTGGACGGCGTGGACCTGGTGTGTCATCAGGCCGCGATGGTCGGCGCCGGCGTCGACGCGGCCGACGCGCCCGCCTATGGCGGTCACAACGACTTCGCCACCACGGTGCTGTTGGCGCGGATGTTCGCCGCCGGCGTGCGCCGCCTGGTGCTGGCCTCGTCGATGGTGGTCTACGGTCAGGGCCACTACGCCTGCCCCGAGCACGGCCTCGTCGACCCGCCGCCGCGCCGGCGCGCCGACCTGGACGCCGGGATCTTCGAAAATCATTGCCCCGCATGCGGGCTCGATGTGACGTGGCGGCTGGTCGACGAGGATGCCGCGCTGCGACCGCGCAGCCTGTACGCGGCCAGCAAGACCGCGCAGGAGCATTACGCGCTGGCGTGGTCGGAGGCGACGGGCGGCTCGGTGGTGGCGCTGCGCTACCACAACGTCTACGGGCCGGGGATGCCGCGCGACACCCCGTACTCCGGGGTGGCCGCGATCTTCCGGTCGTCGCTGGAAAAGGGCGAGCCGCCAAGGGTTTTCGAGGACGGCGGGCAGATGCGGGATTTCGTGCACGTCGATGACGTCGCCGCGGCCAACGTGGCCGCCGCGGTGTCCGATCTTCAGGGCTTCACCGCCGTCAACGTCTGCTCCGGGCGGCCCATCTCGATCCTGGATGTCGCCACCGCGCTGTGCGAGGCGCGGGACGGTTCGGTCGCCCCGGTGGTGACGGGACAGTACCGCAGCGGCGACGTGCGCCACATCGTCGCCGACCCGGCCCGGGCCACCGAGCTGTTGGGGTTCCGCGCGGCCGTCGACCCGCGCGAGGGCCTGCGCGAATTCGCCTTCGCGCCTTTGCGTTAACCCTGCGGCGGCCGGAAGATCCGGGGCTTCTGGACCGGGATCTGCCGGGTCGCCGAGTCGTCGCCCCGGAAGATCCGCGGCGAACCGGCGAGCTGCCGCGTCGCGCCGCCGACCGGGATCCGCGTCGTCGCCGCGGCTGACGGCGGGGCCGGCTGGCCCACCGGGATGCGCGTCGTCGGCGCGCCGGGGCCCGGGTGGGTGCCGGCCGGGCCGCCGCGGGTGTGGGCGGGACGACGCCGCTGCCGTCGCGCGCGTCGCGCCCCGAGTTGACCGGTGACGATCGCCGCCACGAGGATGCACAGAGCCAGCACGCACAGCGCGACGTCGAAGGTGCTGGTGATCTGTTGGGCGAGATTGTTTCCGTAGACCGGGTTCGGCGCGGGGGCGTTGGGCGCCTGTTCGAACCGCGGCGCCAGCACGACGCCCACGACGACGCGGGAAATGCTCAGTGTCGCAACGAGTCCGCACAGGGACGAGATCAGCCTGGGGGAGACGGCGTCGTTGCCCAGGTTGATGCGCAGCCAGATCGCAAGCACCGCGGTCGCCAGGTCGAAGGCGGCCAGCACCATGCTGTCGTAGCGGGAGAACGGGTAGTTCAGGGTCACGGCGACGGCCAGGTCGGTGACGCGCATGAGCATCGACCCCAGGCACCAAATGATGATGAGCAGCAACCCGTTTCGGGCCGCCGCGCGCCAGGCGTTCTCTTCCTTCGCCGACGCGTCACGGCGGGCCAGCAACGCGGCGGGCGCGAAGATGGCCGCGGCCGCCGCCCACGCCAGGTAGCCCTCGAAGCCCACCCCCGCCGTCGACGTGTTCTGCGCGATGCCGTGGAACGCGTCGATGTCGCGGCCGGACGGCAGGATCCAGACCAGGATCCCGGCGATCAGCGTCGAGACCCCGAGCGCCACGGTCGCCAGCCGGGACGCCCTGGTGCTGCGCAGCAGCCACCTCGACCCGACCAGGACGGCGACCAGCGCCACCACGCCGTACACCAGCGCCGTGGCGATGACCGCGATGTTCTGCTTGCCGAAGCCGGACGAACCGCCCGCGTCGTGGAGCGCGTACTTGAGCCGCCAGAACAGGTTGAAGCAAAAGCTCAGCGCCGCCCCCGCCATCGACGCGTAGCCGATGATCCGCACCGGTCTCGGGTGCTGGTCGGCGTCGCCGGTCACCGGTCGCGCGCTCAGCAGCGCGCCGGCGACGCCCAGCCACGCCCCCGGCCCGACACCGCCGGGCACGTTCACGCTGCCACCGAATCGGACGGTCTCGAACACGTCGAACGCGACGAAGCCGACGACCAGCAGTGCGTAGGGGGCGTTGAGCGCCAGCCGAAGTCGGCCCGCCAGCGCGGGATTGAACCGCGGGCTCGAAGACCTCCAGGCACCGGCGAGCGCGATCGACGCGAGGGACAGCAGCGTCACCACGAACAGCACCGCCAGCAGCGGCTTGTTGCTGCCCTCGATGCCCAAGCCGAAATACAGGTTCCACGGCAGCAGCGGCGCCACGACCAGCATGGCGGCCGCGGTCAGATCGACGGCGACGTTCGAACGCCGGCCGGGCCGCGCGGGCGGGGGTGGCGTCGCTTGCCGCGTCCGGGCACCGATCGGGCCGGTCGGGGCGTCGTCGCTGCTCTGACTCACGGTTCCCCCCGGGTGTCGAGGACGGCTTCTGGCGGCGCAACTTTGGTTGCGAGGCGGGGGAACCCCCTGCCGCACCGACCGCGTTGCTTACTTGGAAACATAATCTCCGTTCGGGCGACGCGGCAGTGGTGAGAGCGTGTGCGTTTCCGCGGTGACCGCCACGCGGTTACGCTGCGCTCACAGGCGAACACCGAAAACCTCGTCGCCCAAATGACTGTTACCGCCGACGGTATCGCAGTGTAATGATGCCGGGACATGCTGGCTGTGGGGTAGCCGGCCGAAGGAGAGTCGGGATGGACGTCGTGCTGGGGGTCGCGGTCACAGGTCCCCGTGCCCGCTTGGCGCTGGTCGGTTCGGGCGCCGGGGGCGCCGATCTGATCGACGAGTCCGTCGTTGACCTTGCCGATCGCCCGATCGAGAAACTGACCGAGACGGTGGTCGGGACGAATCGGTTGCTGGCCGAGGAGAACCACCGGCTGCTCGCCACGCGGCTGTGCTGGTCGGATCGGCAGTGGGCCGAGCGGCTGCGGCGGGCGCTGGAGGACTCCGGCGTCCAGAACGTCGCCGTGCTGTCGGAATCGGAGGCGCTGGCCGGGGTGGGCGCGCAGCTGCCGCCCGACGACGACCCCACCGTCGCGCTGGCCCGCGGCGCGGCGATGTCGGCCGGGCTCGCCGGGGAAGCGACGGCGATGGCGCCGGCGGTCGCGTCGGCGGGGGACGCGACGGCGATGGCGCCGGCGGTCGGGTCGGCGGGGGACGCCACGGCGATGGCGCCGGCGGTCCAGGGGATGCCCCCGGCCGGCCAGGTGGGATCCGACCTGGCGTACTCGATGGCCGGCGAATCCGACCTGCTCCCAATGGAATGGCTGACCGAACCCGAGGACGACGACGCCCAGACCGGTCCCGTCGGCCTCACCTCGCGACGGCTCGGGGCGATGGACGCGGTGCTCGGCATCGCGGTCGCCGGTTCCGTCGCCCGTCTGGCTCTCGTCGGGCCCGTCGGGGGCGGCTATGCGGCGATCAAGCACCTGGTGGTCGAGCTGCCCGTCGAGCCGTTCGAAACGTTGATCCAGACGGCCGCCGGGGTGCAGCAGGCGCTGGCCGCCGAGGGCCGCCATCTGGTCGCCACCCGGCTGTATTCGCCGGATCCCGCGCAGGCGGAAGCGCTTCGCCAGGCGCTGGCCGGCGCCGGGGTCCCCGACGTCGGGGTGGTTTCCCAGCCCGACGCCTTGACGGCGCTGCTGCGGACGGTGTTCCGTGGTGTCGCGATGCCCGGCGCCGTCGCGCTCGTGGTCACCGCCGAGGCGGCGACGCTGATCGCGCTGGGCACCGGCGTGGCGGACGTGTTGGCCACCGCCGCCCTGCAGGGCGTGGACGCCGTCGCAGCGGCGTCGGACATGCTGCTGGACTGGCTGCAGTCCGCGCCGTTCGCGGTCAGCGCCGCGTACCTGCTGGGCACGCTGGAAGAGCTGACCAGCCTCGCCGAACGGATTCGCGCTCGATCGCGGCTGCGGGTGGAGGTGCTCGAGCGGCCCGACTTCGCGTTCGCGCGCGGTGCGGCGCTGGCGGCGGGGTTGGCGCCCAGCACGCCCCAGCCCCCCGTCACCGCGGGCGCGGCGACGTCGATGGCCCCCGCGCTGGGGGGACTCGGGGATGCGACGGCGATGGCCCCCGCGACCGCGGTCGCCGGGGAAGCGACGGGCATCGCCCCGACGTCCGAGCTGGCCGGCTCGGGCGCGGAGGAACCGCAGCTGGCGTACTCGCAGGCCGGGGACGCCGACCCGTTCGCCGGCGAGGTCGACGAGTACGGCGACTACCCCGAGGAGCCGGTGGACGCGGCGGTGACCGGTCGGATGCCGCTCAGCAGGCGCTCGTTGGTGCTCGGCAACGCCGTCATCGCCTTCGCGGTCGTCGGATTCGCGACGCTGGCCGCCGCGGTGGCCATCGCCATTCGGCCGACCGCGAGCACGCAGCCGGTGGTGGGCCACCAGAACGCCGCCCCGGGCAAGTTCATGCCCCTGTTGCCGACGCAGCAGCAGGCGCCGGTGCCACCGCCGCCGCCCGATTTGCCCAACGCGGGTTTCCAGGGGGGCATCATCCCGGACGCCAACGGCTACATTCCGCCGCAGCTGGCGTCCCCCGGTTCTGCCCCGGTCGCCCCGGCGCCCGTTCCCGGTTTGGTGCCGAACCCGGACCCGGGCATGCCGCTGCCCGTTCCGGTCATCGTTCCGTACCCGGGCTGGCGCCCGCCGTACTACCCGCCGTACACGCCCCCGACGTACACACCGCCGACCACAACCACGACGCCGCCGACGACCACGACGCCCCCGACGACCACGACGCCCCCGACGACCACGACACCACCAACGACGACCACAACGGAGCCGCCCTCGACGACGACGCCGCCCACGACAACGCAGCCGCCGTCGACCACGACGCAGCCGCCGGTGACGACGACGCAGGCGCCGGTGACGACCACGCAGGCGCCGGTGACGACCACGCAGGCGCCGGTGACGACGACGCAGGCGCCGAAGATCACGCAGGCGCCGGTGACGACGCAGGCGCCGAAGGTCACGCAGGCGCCGCCACCGACGCAACCCCAGACGCAGCAGACCATTCCACACACGCAGGCGCCCGTGACCCCACAGCAACCGGTGACCCCGAAGCCGCCGCCGGTCACCACCCATCACTGAGCGGGGCCGGCGCATGCCCGACGACCCGGTGACAGTGGTGCTGCCCTGCCTCAACGAGGAGGAGTCGCTGCCGGGGGTGCTGGCGGCCATCCCCGCGGGCTATCGGGCGCTGGTGGTCGACAACAACAGCACCGACCAAACCGCCGCGGTGGCAACCCGTTACGGCGCCCGCGTGGTCGCCGAGCCGCGGCCCGGCTACGGGTCGGCCGTGCACGCCGGCGTGGTGGCCGCGACCACCCCGATCGTCGCGGTAATCGACGCCGACGGCTCCATGGACCCCGGCGACCTGCCCCGGCTCGTCGCCGCGCTCGACCGCGGCGCCGACATGGTGACCGGCCGGCGCCGGCCGGTGCCGGGGCTGCACTGGCCGTGGGTTGCCCGGGTGGGCACCGTGGTGATGAGCTGGCGGCTGCGCACCCGCCACGGCCTGCCGGTGCACGACATCGCACCGATGCGCGTCGCCCGGCGCGAAGCGCTGCTCAACCTCGGCGTCACCGACCGGCGATCGGGCTACCCGCTCGAACTGCTCGTCCGGGCCGCCGCGGCCGGCTGGCGCGTGGTCGAACTCGACGTCAGCTACGGCCCGCGCACCGGCGGCAAGTCGAAGGTCAGCGGTTCGCTGCGGGGCAGCATCACCGCGATCCTGGACTTCTGGAAGGTGATCTCGTGAGCGTCCTGCCGGTGACCGTCCTGGTAGTCGCCAAGGCACCGGAGCTCGGCCGGGCCAAGACGCGCCTGGCGGCGACGGTCGGTGACCGGGTGGCCGCCGACATCGCCGCCGCCGCGCTGCTGGACACGCTGGACGCCGTGGCCGCGGCGCCGGTGGCGGCGCGGGTGGTGGCCCTCACCGGCGACCTCGGCGCGGCGGCCGGCGCCGCCGAGATCGGGCGGCGGCTCGAGACCTTCACCGTGATCGCCCAGCGCGGGGACGACTTCGCCGACCGGCTCGCCAACGCCCACGCCGACGCGGCCGACGGGCAGCCGGTCCTGCAGATCGGGATGGACACCCCGCAGGTCACCGCCGAGCTGCTGGGCGACTGCGCGCGCAGCCTCCTGCAATCCCCGGCCGTCCTGGGGCTGGCCGACGACGGCGGCTGGTGGGTGCTGGGGGTCGCAGCGCCGGCGATTGCCGAATGCCTGCGCGGCGTGCCGATGTCCCGGCCCGACACCGGCGAGTTGACGTCGAAGGCGTTGCGCGACAACGGCGTAGACGTGACGCCCGTGCGGCGGCTGGCCGACATCGACGTCATCGACGACGTCGCCGCCGTACGCGACGCGTGCGGGCCGGCGAGCCGGTTCGCGCGGGTCACCCGCGCGGCCGGGCTCTGAGCGCGCGGCGAGAATTGCAGGCTCGACGAGACGGGCCGATCCCGCCCAACCTTTTCAATACAAGTTGAAATGATAGGGTTCGCACGTGCCGCCACCAGGCGAAATGATCAAGCGGCGCGGCAGACGCCAAGGGCGGCCGGTGTCGCGCGACGTGGTCCTTCTGGCGGCGAAGCGGCAGTTCGCCTTGCGCGGCTATGACAAGACGACGCTGCGAGCGATCGCCGATGATGCGCGAGTTGATCCGGCGATGATCCTCTACCTCTTCGGCTCGAAGGCGGCGTTGTTTCGCGAGTCGATGAAGTTGGTGCTGCCGGCGGACCTGCTGACGACCGAGATCGCCGAGAAGGGCGACGACTTGGGCCGCCGCGTCGTGCGGGCCTACCTCGGTATCTGGGAGCAACCCGACACAGCCGCGAGCATGGCCTCGATGGTGCAGTCGGCGACGTCGAACGGCGACGCCAACGATGCGTTTCGCGGCTTCCTGCACGACTATCTGCTCACGGCGGTGTCCACCGCGCTGGGCGGCGGCGACGAAGCGCGACTGCGCGCGATGCTGGCCGCGACCAACCTGGTCGGCATCGGGATGCTGCGGTACATCATGAGGGTGCCGCCCCTGTCGTCGCTCGGGGTCGATGAGGTGGCCGCGTTGGTGGGGCCCGCGGTGCACCGGTTCTTGACCGCCCCCGCCGAAGAGTTGGGGCTGGACCCGCGGTCGTAAATAGCCCTCGGCTACACCACGCTCGCCTCGACGATGCTCAGCGGCGACACGGTGTCGACTATCCGCTTCAACCGGAAACCGGCTCGGTCGAACAGCCGGCCGTACTCCTCCGCAGTGCGTTCGCGCGCACCGGCCACCATCAGCATTTCGATGTCCACCCAGTTGCCGTGGAAGTCGCGGTCGTGGTCGGGAATGACGAACTCGCAGACCAACAGTCGCGCACCGCTGCGTGCAGCGGCGCGGACGTTTTTCAGAATGCGGACCGCGTCTTCCTCGGGCCAGTCGTGGATGACGTTCTTGAGCACATACGCGTCGCCTCCCTCCGGCACGGAATCGAAGAAGGAGCCCTCTTCGATCCGGACGCGGTCGTCGACACCGTATTTGCGCAACAACTCCGGTGCGAACGATACGACCTCCGGAAGATCAAACAGCACGCCGCGCGATTTCGGCGCCGCCTCGAGGATCGCCGCCAACAGGCGACCCCGTCCCCCACCGACATCGACGATCGTGCCGAACGCACCGAAGTCGTAGGCCGCGGTCAGGGGCACGGTCGCGAACTCGGACACGTTGGTCATGGCGGAGTTGAAAATCCCGCGCAGCGCCGGTTCGCCGGCCAGGTATTCGAAAACCGGTTTGCCCCGAAGCGCCGGGACCACCGGCTGCCCCGTCCGGATCGCGTCGGTCAGGTGGCTCCAGTGCTCGCGATGCTGCGGCGACCCGACCCACCTCGCCATCCCGGCCATCGACACCGGCGCGTCCGTGCGCAGTGTGTCCGCGAGTGGGTTGAGTGCGTAACGCCCGTCGCTGCCTTGGCGGAAAATCCCGATCCCGATCAACGCACGCATGAGCCGCTTCAGCGAGTCGGCGTCCGCGCCGACCCGGTCAGCGAGCTGCGGGCCGGACAACGGGCCGGCCGCCAGGGCGTCCGCCACGCCAAGGTCCGCGGCGGCCGTGATCGCCTGAGCGACCCACGCGTTCAGGATCAATTCCATCATCACCGCCGCGGGCGGGGCGGAGCGTTGGCGAAGCCGCGACAGGTGGTGGCGGGCCCGTTCAACGGCGCGCGCGACCTTGGCCGGCGGAACTTTAGACGTCAAGTGTCCTCCTGCTGCGCGACCGATCGATCCGTCCGCAAAGGAACTATGCCGTCAAACGCCCAGTATTTCAATAGCCATTGAAAATACCGGGTCGACGAGGTGCCCGACGCCGCGTGGGTAGGGCGCTACCAGTTGGTGACGATGAGGGTGTTCACCAGCAGGGCGCCAACGGCGTTGACCGCCAACCACAACCGATGCGACCGCACCGGCAGCAGCGCGGGCGCCGCGGTGAGCCAGATGGTGAACGGCAGCCAGATCCGTTCCACCTCGGCCTTGCTCAGCATCGAAAGGTCCGCGCAGGCAATCGCGGCCAGCATCGCCAGCAGCACCAGGTGGAAGCCGGAGCGGCGGCGAATGGCGGCCCGGTCGAACACCCGCGTGATGCCGGCGACGCTGCCCAGCCCGATCGCACACACCACAGACGCCAGGTTGGCCCACCACCAGTACTGGAACGGGCGGTCCTTGGCGATGCCCTGCCAATAGCGTTGCTGCACAAGCGTATACCCGTCGAACCAATAGAACCCCGCGACGGCGAACGCCACCGCCACCGCCAGCGCCGCCAGCGCCGCCGGGCCGAGGACGCGCAGCGCGGCGCGCCAATCGGCCGCCGAGACCAGCACCGCCAACGCCGGCAGCCCCAGCAACATCAGGCCGTAGCTCAGGAAGACGCACCACCCCAGCAGCAGGCCCGCGGCCGCGGCGAGCAGCGCGGGGAACCGGACGGGGCGACGCGCCGCCACCGCCAGCAGCGCCAGGCCCCACGCCGCGACCCCGGCGAAATACCCGTCGGCCGAGACCGCGACCCAGATCGCGGTCGGAGCGACCGCGACGAACGGCGCGGCCCGGCGCGCCGTCTGTTCATCGGCCAGCGCGCGCACGGCGATCACGACGGCCGCCGCCGCGCTGGAGCCGGCCAGCAGGCACAGCAGCCCGGCCCAGGCTCCGCCGTGCAACCCGATCCGGTCCAGCCACACGAACGTCAACAGCGCGCCCGGGGGGTGTCCCGACACGTGGGTGACCCACGAGTTCGGTTGGTAGTCGACGATGCGGCTGGAGAACGTGCGGACCGCCGCCGGGATGTCGGTGATGGTGGGCACCTGCGACAGGTACTCGTCGCGGGTGGTCAGCCGCCCGGCGAAGCCGCGCTGCCAGCCGTCGATCATCGCCAGCGCGAACGCCCACACGCCGGCGGTGGCCCACGTGCCCAGCGTCAACGCCCGCCACGAAAGCCGCTGCGCCACGCGGGGACCCCACACCACGGCGGCCGCCGCGAGCAGGATGGCCGGCCCGGTTCCCCAGCTGGCGTGGATCTCCCACGGCCCGAAGATGGGCGTGGCCCCGGCGCGCGCGCCGAACCGCTCCTGGGTGACGTCCAGCCGCGGCCGGACGCCCAGATGCAGGCGCGGCAGCCCGAACGCCGCCGCCACCAGCGCGGCCGCGACCGCGACGGCTAGTGACTCCCGTCGCGCGACCCTCACGGTCGCCCAGCCTATTAGTCGGTGCCGGCGAACCGGCGCAACAGCGCGGCGCGGTCGACCTTGCCGATGCCACGCCGCGGCAGCGCGTCCACCACGTGCAGCTCGCGGGGCGCGGCGCTGACATCCAGGGCGCGAGCCACATGGGCGCGCAGCGCCTCCAGCGCCGGCGGCTCGCTGCCCGGGCGCACCACGATCGCCGCGACCACCCGCTGGCCCAGTCGGTCGTCGGCAATTCCGAACACCGCGCAGTCGCCGACGGCGGGGTGGGTGCTCAGCGCGGCCTCGACCGGCTGCGGCAGCACGGTCAGCCCGCCGGTGCTGATCGCGTCGTCGGCGCGGCCCAGCACGGTCAGCACACCGGCCCCGTCGATGGCGCCCAGGTCCTCGGTGTGAAACCAGCCCGGCTCGGCGAACGGGTCGGGGTGGACCGGGTTGCGATACCCCTTGGCGAGTGTCGCGCCGCCGATCACGATGCGCCCGCCGGGCGTCACCCGCAGCGCCACCCCGTCCAGCGGGACCCCGTCGTAGACGCAGCCGCCCGCGGTCTCGCTCATCCCGTAGGTGCGCACCACGGCGATGCCGGCGGCCGCCGCGGCGTCCAGGATCGGGCGCGGGGCCGGCCCGCCGCCGAGCAGCACCGCGTCCAGTTCGGCCAGCGCGGCGGCGGCGGCCGGGTCGGCCAGCGCCTTGGCCAGCTGGGCGGCGACCAGCGACGCGTACCGCCGCCCGGGTCCCAATCGCCTTATTGCGGAGGGCAATTCGGTGACATCGAATCCCCCGGAGACATCCAGCTCGACGGGTGCGGAGCCGGCGAGCACGCTGCGCACCAGCACCTGCAGGCCGGCGATGTGGTACGGCGGCAAGGCCAGCAGCCAGGAGCCGGGCCCGCCGAGCCGGTCGTGAGTGGCCGTCGCGCTGGCGGTCAGGGCGCGCGCGGTCAGCAGGGCGCCCTTGGGCGCGCCGGTGGTGCCCGACGTCGTCGCCACCAGGGCCACGTCGTCGTCGATGGGCTCACCCACCCGCAGGCCGCGCGACACCGCGTCGTCGCCGGCCGGCACCGCGACCAGCGCGGAATCGCGGCCGTCCAGCACCCGCTCCAGGGCGGGCAGCAACAGCGGGGCGGCGCAGCCCGACGCGACGTGCAGCGCGCGCAGCGCAGCTATGCGGGGTCCTCCGCGGCGTCGCTGGGCTCGTCGAACGGCCAGCCGTGTTCGGCCAGCCGCGCCCGCACCCGCTCCACGTCACCTTCCGACGGCAGCCCATCGGTGATCTTGCTGATCGCCACACCGATGTCGATGTCGTCGAACTCGCCGCGCTCCATCAGCTCTCGGGCCACGGCGATGGCCTCGTCGTTGCTCAACCGCCGAGTGAGCAACGCGAGCACGGCGAAGGTGTCGGTCGGCGGGACGCCCTCGGGGTATCCCGCGCGCAACCACGAAACAATCGAGCTGAGGAATCCGTTCACGTTGCTCTCACTCCGCGCGGGGGATCGGCTGGTGGACGATTCAATGCTACTTAGGTTTGGCCCCCAAGAACGCCTGACCCGTCAGGTGCGCGATGAAGTCGCGCGAGATGTAGAGCAGGGCGAAGAGGATCACCGCGAGCACCACCGCGTAGATCACCCACGCGATGGCCAGCAGCGCCGGGTTCTTCTGCGGCGGGCTGCCGTCGGGGCTGACCTGGCCGCCGCCGACGGCGTGGAACCGCAGACCGAGGGCGAACATCCCCGGCAGGAAGGCGCCGGCGAGCATGCTGAAGACCAAAATCCTCAGGGAGGCCTGGTAGTTGAACCAGTCGCTGAAGTGGCTCATGACGGGTTCCCCGCGCTCACGGTGTCGTCGTCGGACCCCACCTTGGACCCCCTATCGGATGGCGGATGTTCCTCGCCTTCGAGGCCGGCGGTGAGGCTGCCTTCCCATTCGGCGTTGACGTTCTTGTGGTCGACCTTGACCCGCCGCGACCGGATGTAGATGGCGGCGGAGACCGCGACCAGCAGCCCGAAGCCGATGATCGCCCCGGGGTAGCCGCCGATGAGATGCACGGTCCAGTAGGTGATCGCCCCGACCAGCCCGGCCAGCGGGAGGGTGATCAGCCACGCGGTTACCATCCGGCCGGCCACGCCCCAGCGCACCTCGCCGCCGGGCTTGCCCAGCCCGCTGCCCATCACCGAGCCGGTGCAGACCTGCGTCGTGGACAGCGCGTAGCCGAAGTGGGTGGACAGCAGAATGACTGCGGCCGAGGAGGATTCGGCCGCCATGCCCTGCGGCGACTTGATCTCGACGAGCCCCTTGCCCAGGGTGCGGATGATCCGCCAGCCGCCCAGGTAGGTGCCCGCGGCCATCGCCAGGGCGCAACACAGGATCACCCAGAACGGCGGTGACGACTCGGTCTTGCTGACCGCGCCGTAGGACATCAGCGCCAGGAAGATGATGCCCATCGTCTTCTGCGCGTCGCCGGTGCCGTGCGCCAGGGACACCAGCGAGGCCGAGCCCCACTGGCCGTACCGGAACCCGGCTTCGGTGCGGTCGTTCGGGATGCCGCGGGTGATCCGGTAGACCAGCCAGGTCGCGATCGCCCCGACCACGATGGCCAGGATCGCGGCGACGACGGCCGGGATCAGGACCTTGGACACCAGGCCCTTCCAGATCACCCCGTGCGAGCCGACCGCGGCGAGCGTCGCGCCGACGATGCCGCCGATCAGCGCGTGCGAGGAGCTCGACGGGATGCCGAGGAGCCAGGTGAGCAGGTTCCAGACGATGCCGCCGACGAGGCCGGCAAACACCAGTTCCAGCGTCACGATGTGCCCGTCGATCAGGCCCTTGGCGATCGTGGCAGCGACCGCGGTGGACATGAACGCGCCCACCAGGTTCAGCACCGCCGACAGCGCGACCGCGGCCTTGGGCGCCAGCGCGCCGCTGGCAATGGACGTTGCCATCGCGTTGCCGGTGTCGTGGAAGCCGTTGGTGAAATCGAAAGCGAGTGCCGTGATTACGACAATGATGAGGAGGAACAAATCGATGTTCACAGCGCCTGATTCTGGTAGTTGGGGGATTAAATTGTCGAATGGAGAGACGGCCGAAACGCAGGTGTACCTCGACTTGTCTTCCGATGTTAGCCGTTAGTTAACCCCGCGTTCCCTCAATCACCGCGGGTGTCGCGGCGCAGTGGGTGATCCCCCGGAACCTCGACAAAAATCAGCGTGATGCCGTCCGGGTCGGTCACGTGCATTTCGCGCAGGCCCCATGGCTCGCGGCGCGCCTCGCGGGCGATCGGGACCCCGCGGCCCTCCAGTTCGGCCTGGGTCGCCGCGACGTCGCGGACCTGCAGCCACAGCGCGCCGGGGAACGGGCCGCGGGAGTGGTCCGGCGACCCGTAACCGGCCAGCTCCAGCAAAGACTGGCCCGCGTAAAAAACGGTGCCCGCGCCGTATTCGCGGGCGATCGCCAGCCCGATCTCGTCGCGGTAGAAGCTCAGCGACCGTTGGTAGTCCGCCGGCCGGAGCAGCATACGGCTGGCCAGGATCTCCATAGCCTCGTGTCTATCACGTCAGGCTTCACGGTTGGGCTGGATGGTTTGGCGCTGCATGAGCGTGTTGACCCAGCGAGGGCCGAAGGTGTCCAGCGCCTTGGCGGCGATCGCCATGCGCGGCGCGATCCGCACCGGGCGGGTACGGGCCGCGGTGACCATCCACTCGGCGGCCTCCTGGGACGTCAGCGCGGGCATCCCGTCGTAGGCCTTGGTCGGCGCGATCATCGGCGTGGCCACCAGCGGGTAGTACAGCGTCGTGGAATGGACGCCCTTTCGGCCCCACTCGGTTTCGACGACCCGGCTCACCGTCGACAGCGCGGCCTTGGAGGCGTTGTAGACCGAAAAAAGCGGCGACGCCTCCGACAGCACCCCCCACGTCGAGACGTTGATGATGTGGCCGTCGCCGCGCTCGAGCATCGCGGGCGCGAACCCGCGAATCAGCCGCAGCGGCGCGTAGTAGTTGAGCACCATGGTCCGCTCCACGTCGTGCCAGCGTTCCAGCGACTCGGCCAGAGGCCGGCGGATCGACCGGCCGGCGTTGTTGATCAGGATGTCGACGCCGCCGAGGCGCTTGTCGACGTCGGCCACCAACGCGTCGACCGCGTCCATGTCCGAGACGTCGCACGGGATGGGTATCGCGCTGCCACCGGCCTTCGCGATGCGGTCCGCCAGCGCCTCGAGCAGGTCCCCGCGGCGGGCGACGACGACCACGGTCGCGCCGGCGTGGGCCAGCTGTTCGGCCCCGGCCTCCCCGATGCCCGACGACGCTCCGGTCAGCAGGATCCGCTTGCCGTCGAGGTTGACCGGCTTGATCGCGGGGCGATTGACCAGGATCTGCGGCGCGGCGGGCGGTCGCATCGTCGCCAGCACCAGCTGGTCTCTGAACCTGCCAAGGGGACTCTTGCTCACGGGGGGAGTGTAGGCGGGCGTCCGAGGGCGCCTCAGAAGTAGCGCGGGAACGCGCTCCAGTCCGGCGGCCTCTTCTCCAGGAACGCGTCGCGGCCCTCGACGGCTTCGTCGGTCATGTACGCCAGCCGGGTGGCCTCGCCGGCGAAGAGCTGCTGGCCCACCAGCCCGTCGTCGAGCAGGTTGAACGCGAACTTCAGCATGCGTTGCGCCTGAGGGGATTTCGCGTTGATCTCGGCCGCCCACTGCACGCCTACCTTCTCCAGGTCGGCGTGGTCCACCACCTCGTTGACCGCGCCCATGCGGTGCATCTGCTCGGCCGTGTAGGGCCGGCCCAGGAAGAAGACCTCGCGGGCGAACTTCTGGCCCACCTGGCGGGCCAGATAGGCGCTGCCGTAACCGCCGTCGAAGCTGCCGACGTCGGCGTCGGTCTGCTTGAAGCGCGCGTGTTCGCGGCTGGCCAGGGTGAGGTCGCACACCACGTGCAGGCTGTGTCCGCCCCCGGCGGCCCACCCGTTGACGAGGCAGATGACCACCTTGGGCATGAACCGGATCAGCCGCTGCACCTCGAGGATGTGCAACCGGCCGGCGCGGGCGGCGTCCACGGTGTCGGCGGTCTCCCCGCTCGCATACTGATAGCCCGACCGGCCGCGGATGCGCTGATCGCCGCCGGAGCAAAACGCCCAGCCGCCGTCCTTGGGCGACGGGCCGTTGCCGGTCAGCAGCACCACGCCCACGTCGGGGGACATGCGGGCGTGGTCGAGCGCGGTGTACAGCTCGTCGACGGTGTGGGGCCGGAACGCGTTGCGCACCTCGGGGCGGTTGAACGCGACCCGCACCGTCGGGTCGGTGACGTGGCGGTGATACGTGATGTCGGTCAGGTCGCCGAAGCCGTCGACGGGTCGCCAGGCCTGCGCGTCAAAGGGGTTGTCACTCAAGGCTGTTGAACTCCGTCCTTGCTGATGGTGAGGTCGCCGCAGCTGATCGTCTGCGCCGAGAGCACCGCGGGGTCCTGCGCGGAAGCGGCCGCCACGGTGTCGGACGCTCCGATGGTAGCCAGGGTGCCGTTGAGGTTGATCTCGGTGCGGCGCACCGACCATTGGCCGTCCTGGTTCGAGGCCCGCAGCCCGACCAGGTGCCGGCCGGGCGCCGGCGCGCCGATGTTGCTGCAACCGATTCCGGTGCCGTTGCCGCGCAGGTCCTGCAGGTCGAACAGGAACGGCGCGCCCTGATTGTCGGCGGCGGCCTGCAGCCGGCAGTCGGCGAACACGTACAGGTACGCGCCGCGCCCGTCGCTGACGATGACCTGGTGCTGGCCGTCCTGCTGGGCATCGATCGCCAAGGCGCTCAACGGGATTGGGCTCGCCGAGGTGATCTGTACGCCGGAGTTCGCGCCGCTTGCCGTCGTGACGCCGGCGATTCGGTTGGTGCGGCCGCTGCCGTCGCGAAACTGCCCGAGCCACAACGTGTCCGGCTGGCCGTCCCAGTCGAGATCACCGACCTTGCGTTGTGCAGCGCCGGACGGGGGAGGGTCACCGCCGGGAGCGCAGCCCGTCGTGGCGAGCGACCGTGCCGGGGGTATGCCCAACGCGGCCACGACCAGCGTCACCGCCAACAGCACACGCCGCATCATGGCTACGCCGGGTCCAGCCGGAACACCGCGCACCGGCCGGCCAGGGCTTCGAATTCCTCGGGGCGACCGTCGGTGACCAGTCCCGCCCGCTTCATGAAGCCGACGCCCGTCGGGACCTCCGTCGGGAAGGCCCGCAGGATCGGCCGCGCGTCGTCGGGCGCCAACTCCACCATCCGCACCTTTTCGACGCGCCGGCCGCGGGCCACCGTCGCCTGCCCGGCTGCGCGCGCGTTCGCCACCCAGTCGGCGCCGGGAAACCCCGCGACGACGAACTCTTGGCCGTCGACCGTCATCGGGGTCACCGGTGTCGACCGGTTCCGCCCGGACCTGCGGCCTTTGACCGTGAGCACGACGGGGCTCTCCCCGCCGAAACTCATTCCCAGCCGCGACATCTGGATGAAGACCTTGTTGGCCGGTTTCAGCCACCACGGCGGCCGGATCGGTTTTTGGGTGCCCACGGGGGCGACGTTACCTCTGTAGGGACTCCACAACATGGGGCTGGGGTTCGAACGAACCGATGGCGTCCAGCCTGGCCAGCGCATCGGCATCGAGGGTGACGTCCGCGGCGCCGAGGTTTTCCTCGAGGTGCCCGACGGATCGCGTGCCGGGAATCAGCAGCGTGTTCGGGGCGTGCGCCAGCAGCCACGCCAGGCCGACCTGGGCGCCCGTGACGCCGAGCGCGTCGGCGATCTCGGTCACCACGGGTTGGTCGGCGACCTTCGGGAAGCCGGGGAACGACGAGCCCAGTGGGAAGTAGGGCACCCACGCGATGCCCTCGGACCCGCATAGGTCCAGGGTGGCTTCCTGCGAGCGGTCCAGCACGCTGTACGCGTTCTGCACACAGGCGATGCCCGCGGGCAACGCCCGGCGTACCACGTCGAGCGGCACGCTGCTGATGCCGATCGCGCCGATCTTGCCCTCGTCGCGCAGCGCGATCATCTCGGCGAGTTGGTCGTCGACGTCGACATCCTGGTCGCCCTCGACGGCCGCAGAAGGCCCGAGGTCCATGCGCCGCAGGTTGACCACGGGAACACGGTCCAGGCCCAGCTGGCGCAGGTCGTCCTCGACCGCGGCGCGCAGGTCGGCGGGCTGTTGCGCGGCGGCCAGCGGCATCGGCTGCTCGCCGGTGTAGCGCGCGCCGACCTTGCTGACGATGACGAGGTCTTCGGGGTAGGGGGCCAGCGCCGCCCGGATCCGGCGGTTCACCTCGCCCGGGCCGTAGAACGACGCGGTGTCGATGTGGTTCACGCCGAGTTCGACGGCGCGGCGCAGCACCGCGGTCGCGTCCTCCGGCGTGGCCTCGAACAGTTGCATCGCGCCGTAGCCGACGCGGGCAACGGTGGGAAAGGTTGTCATGGCGCTCCCGTCTGACACACTGGTAAGAAATGCGGAGGATCCTCCGCTTGCACCGAGCCTAGCAGAAACGGAGGGACCTCCGCTTTGGCCGCGCCCACCCGGTCCGACGCGCGCCGCAACCGCGAGAAGTTGTTGCAGGTGGCGACCGCGGCGTTCGCCACCGCGGAGGGCCGGCCGGTGTCGCTGGAATCGATCGCGCGCGACGCCGGCGTCGGAATCGGCACGCTCTATCGCCATTTCCCCAACCGGGAGGCCCTCGTCGAGGCGATCTACCGCGCCGAGCTCGCCGAAGTGGCGGCGGCGGCCGAAGAGCTGCTCGAGCGCCATCCGCCCAGGACGGCCCTGCGCCGCTGGATGGACCGGTATGCCGCTTTCGTGGCCGCCAAGCGCGGGATGGCGGAGTCGCTGCATGCGATCTTCGACTCCGGCGCCCTGCAGCCCAGCCAGACCCGGGACAGCATCGTCGGCGCCGTGGACACGCTGCTGCGTGCGGGCGCAAACGACGGCAGCCTGCGTCCCGATGTCCACGCCGAGGACGTGGTGTCCAGCCTGATCGGCATCTTCCTGGTCACCGGTTCGCCCGAGCAGACGGCCCGCATGCTGGACCTGTTGGCGGCCGGCATCGCGGCTAAGGCCTAGCCGACGGCGCGGCCGGCGCCCTCCCAGAACTGCGCCCGGACCGACTTCTTGTCCGGCTTGCCCAGCCCGGTCAGCGGCAGCGCGTCGACGACCACCACCCGCTTGGGCGACTGCACCGACCCCTTGCGCTCCTTGACCGCGGTCTGGATCTCGACGGTCATGGTCTCGACCGCGGCGTCGTCGCGGGACGCGTCGGCGCGCAGCACCACCACGGCGGTGACGGCCTCGCCCCACTTCTCGTCGGGCGCGCCGACCACACACACCTGCGCGACGGACGGATGTTCGGCGATGACGTCCTCGACCTCGCGGGGGAACACGTTGAAGCCGCCGGTGACGATCATGTCCTTGACCCGGTCGACGATGAAGTAGAAGCCGTCCTCGTCCTCGCGGGCCATGTCGCCGGTGTGCAGCCAGCCGTCTTTAAAAGTCTTCGACGTCTCGTCAGGTAAATTCCAGTAGCCGCCGGCCAGCAGCGGTCCGCTGACGCAGATCTCGCCCGGCTCGCCCTGCGGCACGGGCTTGCCGTCGGTGCCCAGCAACGCCACCCGGGCGAACAGCGTCGGACGCCCGCAGGAGGTCAGCCGCTTCTCGTCGTGGTCGGCCTTGGCCAGGTAGGTGATCACCATCGGGGCCTCGGACTGCCCGTAGTACTGGGCGAAGATCGGACCGAAGCGCCGGATCGCCTCGGCCAGGCGCACCGGGTTGATCGCCGAGGCGCCGTAGTAGACGGTCTCCAGCGACGACAGGTCGCGGGTGTGCGAATCGGGGTGGTCCATCAGCGCGTAGAGCATCGACGGCACCAGCATCGTCGCCGTAATCCGTTGCTCTTCAATGACTCTCAGCACTTCGGCCGGGTCGAACTTGCTCAGCACCACCATCTCACCGCCCTTGACCACCGTGGGCGTGAAGAACGCGGCGCCGGCGTGCGACAGCGGCGTGCACATCAGGAACCGGGGGTGCTCGGGCCACTCCCACTCGGCGAGCTGGATGGCGGTCATGGCGGCGATGTTGCCGGTGGTCCCGATCACGCCCTTGGGCTTGCCGGTGGTCCCGCCGGTGTAGGTCAGGCCGCCGATGTTGTCCGGCGGCAGGTCGGCGACCACCAGCGGCTTGGGCTCGTACTTCGCCGCCTCGGCCGACAGATCGACGGCCACCCCCCGCAGCGCCTCGGGGACCGGGCCGATGGTCAGGATCTGGTTGAGCGACGGCACCTTCTCCAGCAGGCCCAGCGCGCGCTCGGTGAACATCGGGTTGGGGTCGATGATCAGCGAGCTGACCCCGGCGTCGGTGAGCACGTACGCGTGATCGTCGAGCGAGCCGAGCGGGTGCAGGGCGGTGCGCCGATAGCCCTGGGTCTGGCTGGCGCCGAGGATCATCAGCACCTCGGGGCGGTTGAGCGACAGCAGCCCGACGGTGACACCGGTGCCGGCGCCCAGCGCCTCGAACGCCTGCGTGTACTGGCTGATCCGCTCGGCCAGCTGACCACCCGTCAGCGTGGTGTCGCCGAGAAACAGGACCGGCCGGTTCTTGTGGCGCTTGAGCGCCCCCACCAGAAGGTGGCCGTTGTGGGTCGGGTTGCGCAACAGGTCGTCACTCATGGGGCAAGACTAGAACGTGTTGCAATTCGGGTCGGCTGGACCCTCCACGCACTAGCATCCGTGCACATGGGGCAGGCAGATCTCGTCGTCACCGGGACCGTACTGACCGTCGACGACGCGCGCCCCACGGCCGAGGCGCTCGCCGTGGCCGACGGCCGGATCGTCGCCGTGGGCACCCGCACGGAGGTCGAGCCGTTCATCGGCCCCGGCACCCAAACCATCGACGTCGGGGACGGCTGCGTCATGCCGGGATTCGTTGAGGCGCACGGGCATCCGCTGATGGAGGCCGTGGCGCTGTCGGACCGGATCGTCGACATCCGACCGGTCACCGTTCCCGAGGCCGACGACGTCGTCGCCGGGATCCGCCGTGAGGTCGCCGCCCGGGGACCGGCCGGGGCCTACCTGAACGGTTGGGACGCCCTGCTGCAGCCCGGACTTCCGCAGCCCACGTTGGCCTGGCTCGACGAGATCGCTCCGGACGGGCCGCTGGTCATCATCCACAACTCCGGGCACAAGGCCTTCTTCAATTCGCGTGCGGCGCGGCTCAACGGGCTGACGCGGGACACCCCGGACCCGAAGGGCGCCAAGTACGGCCGCGCCGCCGACGGGGAGCTCGACGGCACCGCCGAGGAGATCGGTGCGGTGTTTCCGCTGCTGGGCGGCGCCATCCAGGCCGACAGCTACCCGGCGATGCTGCTCGCCGAGTGCGCCCGGCTCAACCGGGCCGGACTCACCACGTGTTCGGAGATGGCGTTCGACCCGAATTTCGGGCCGATGGTGGCGCAGTTGCACGACCGGTTGACGGTGCGGCTGCGCACCTACGAGGTGTCCAACCCGCGGATGGCCACCGCCGCCACCC
This sequence comes from Mycobacterium sp. NGS69, assembly GCF_059812165.1. NCBI lineage: Bacteria > Bacillati > Actinomycetota > Actinomycetes > Mycobacteriales > Mycobacteriaceae > Mycobacterium > Mycobacterium sp. NGS69. The sequence goes on along the minus strand of NZ_JCALCD010000003.1, from coordinate 379,250 downwards.
CGGGCCAGGGCGACGACATGCTGCGCCAGGTCGGGATCAAGATCTGGGTCGACGGCTCCCCGTGGATCGGCAACATCGCGTTGTCGTTCCCGTACCTGGACACCGAGGCGACGCGCACCATCGGGGTGCCGCCCGGTTCCTGCGGATGCGCCAACTACACCGCCGAACAGCTGAGGGAAATCGTCGGCGCGTACTACCCGCTGGGCTGGCAGATGGCCTGCCACGTGCAGGGCGACGCCGGCGTCGACACCATCCTCGACGTCTACGAGGAGGCCATCAAGCGCCATCCGCGCCCCGATCACCGGCTGCGCCTCGAGCACGTCGGCGCGATCCGGCCCGAGCAACTCCAACGGGCCGCCGACCTCGGCGTCACCTGCAGCATCTTCGTCGACCAGATCCACTACTGGGGCGACGTCATCGTCGACGGCCTGTTCGGGCCCGAGCGCGGATCCCGTTGGATGCCGGCGGGTTCCGCGGTCGCGACCGGCATGCGGATCTCCCTGCACAACGATCCGCCGGTGACGCCCGAGGAGCCGCTGCGCAACATCAGCGTCGCGGTGACCCGCATGGCGCCCAGCGGCCGCGTGCTGGCGCCCGAGGAGCGGCTGACCGTCGAACAGGCGATCCGCGCGCAGACCATCGACGCCGCCTGGCAGCTGTTCGCCGACGACGTGATCGGCTCGCTGGAGGTCGGCAAGTACGCCGACCTGGTGGTGCTGTCCGCGGATCCCCGGACGGTGCCGCCCGAGCGGATCGCCGACCTCGACGTGCGCGCGACGTTTCTGGCGGGCCGCCAGGTCTACGGCCAGTGAGGCCGGACTTGCAGGACCTGCTCGACCGCCTGCACGTGGTGGCGCTGCCGATGCGGGTGCGCTTCCGCGGCATCACCACCCGCGAACTCGCGCTGATCGAGGGCCCGGCCGGCTGGGGCGAGTTCGGCGCCTTCGTCGAATACGGCCCGCGCGAAGCCGCGCACTGGCTGGCGTCGGGGATCGAGGGCGCCTACCGGCCGCCGCCGCCGGTGCGCCGCGACCGCGTCCCGATCAACGCCACCGTGCCGGCCGTGCCCGCCGCCCAGGTCGGCGAGGTTTTATCGCGGTTCCCCGGGGCGCGCACGGCCAAGGTCAAGGTCGCCGAGCCCGGCCAGACGCTGGCCGACGACATCGCCCGGGTCAACGCGGTGCGCCAGCTGGTCGAGACCGTGCGGGTGGACGCCAACGGCGGCTGGAGCGTCGAGGAGGCCGTGCGGGCCGCTCAAGCCCTCACCGCGGACGGCCCGCTGGAGTACCTCGAGCAGCCCTGCGCGACGGTCGGCGAACTCGCGGCGCTCCGGGCGCGGGTCAACGTGCCGATCGCGGCCGACGAGAGCATCCGTAAGGCCGACGACCCGCTCGCCGTGGTCCGCGCCGGGGCCGCCGACATCGCCGTGCTGAAAGTCGCTCCGCTGGGCGGGGTTTCGGCCATGCTCGCGATCGCCGCGCAGATCGACGTCCCGGTCGTGGTCTCCAGCGCGCTGGATTCGGCGGTCGGCATCGGCCATGGTTTGACCGCCGCGGCGGCCCTGCCGCAACTCCGCCACGCCTGCGGGCTCGGCACCGGCGGGCTGTTCGCGGAAGACGTGGCGGACGTCGCCGCGCCCGTCGACGGCTTCCTGCCGGTCGGGCCGGTGACGCCGGACCCGGCGCGGCTGCGGGCGCTGGCCGCACCACCCGAGCGGCGCCAATGGTGGATCGACCGGGTCCGGGCCTGCCATCCGCTGCTTGTACCGTCGTCCGGGTGATCAATCTGGCTTACGACGACCGCGGCTCCGGTGAGCCCGTCGTCTTCATCGCCGGCCGCGGGGGCGCCGGGCGAACTTGGCACCCGCATCAGGTCCCGGCCTTTTTGGCGTCCGGGTACCGCTGCATCACCTTCGACAACCGCGGGATCGGCGACACGGAAAACGCCGAGGGGTTCACGACGCAGACGATGGTCGCCGACACGGCCGCGCTGATCGAATCGCTGGGCGCCGCCCCGGCGCGGATCGTCGGCGTGTCCATGGGCGCGTTCATCGCGCAGGAACTCATGGTGGCGCGGCCGGAGCTGGTCAGTTCGGCCGTGCTGATGGCCACCCGCGGCCGCCTGGACCGCGCCCGCCAGTTCTTTCACGAGGCCGAGGTCGAGCTGCACGCCTCCGGGGTCACGGTGCCGCCCATGCTCGACGCGAGAAACCGTCTGCTGGAAAGCTTTTCGCGCAAGACGCTGAACGACGACGCGGCCGTCGACGACTGGATCGCGATGTTCTGCACCTGGCCGGTCAAGCAGACGCCGGGGCTGCGCGCCCAGATGTACGTCTCCCCGCAGACCAACCGGTTGGCGGCCTACCGCAGCATCGCCGCGCCGGTGCTGGTGATGGGCTTCGCCGACGACATCGTGACGCCGGCCTACCTGGGACGCGAGGTCGCTGACGCCATGCCAAACGGGCGGTACCTGCAGATACCCGACGCCGGGCACCTCGGGTTCCTGGAGCGGCCGCAGGCCGTCAACACCGCGGCGCTGCAGTTCTTCGCGAGCGTGCGGGCCTGAGCCGTCCCGGCCGGCTGTGACACGCTGTAGGAGTGAACCCCTCGACGACACAGGCCCGCGTCGTCGTTGACGAGCTGATTCGCGGCGGCGTCCGCGACGTGGTGCTGTGCCCCGGGTCGCGCAACGCGCCGCTGGCATTCGCCCTGCAGGACGCCGACCGCGCCGGGCGGCTGCGGTTGCACGTCCGCATCGACGAGCGCACCGCCGGCTACCTGGCCATCGGGCTGGCGATCGCGGCGGGCTCGCCGGTGTGCGTCGCGATGACGTCGGGCACCGCCGTGGCCAACCTGGGCCCCGCGGTCGTCGAGGCCAACTATGCCCGGGTGCCGCTGATCGTGCTGTCGGCCAACCGGCCCTACGAACTGCTGGGCACCGGGGCCAACCAGACCATGGAGCAGCTGGGCTACTTCGGCACCCAGGTCCGTGCCACCATCAGCCTGGGCCTGGCCGAGGGGGGGCCCGAGCGGATGGATTCGCTCAACGCCACCTGGCGATCGGCCACGTGCCGGGTGTTGGCCGCCGCCACGGGGTCTCGCACCGCCAACGCTGGCCCGGTGCAGTTCGACATCCCGCTGCGCGAACCGTTGGTGCCCGATCCCGAACCCCACGGCGCGGCCGTCCCGCAGGGCCGGCCCGGCGGCAGGCCGTGGACGTACACGCCGCCCGTCACGTTCGACCAACCGCTGGAAATCGACCTGACGCCCGACACCGTCGTCATCGCCGGGCACGGCGCGGGTACGCACCCCAACCTGGAGCGGCTGCCCACCGTCGCCGAGCCGACGGCCCCCGCGCCGGCCAACCCGTTGCACCCGCTGACGCTGCCGCTGCTGCGACCCAAGCAGGTGATCATGCTGGGTCGCCCGACGCTGCACCGGCCGGTGTCGGCGCTGCTGGCCGACCCGCACGTGCCGGTGTACGCGCTGACCACCGGCCCCCGCTGGCCCGACGTCTCCGGAAACTCGCAGGCCACGGGCACCCGGGCGGTCACCACCGGCACGCCGCACGAGGCGTGGCTGCGCCGCTGCGCGGAGCTGAACCGCCACGCCAACCTGGCGGTGCGCGACCAGCTCGAGGCGCACCCGTTGACCACCGGGCTGCACGTCGCGGCGGCCGTGGCCGACGCGCTGCGCCCGGGGGACCAGCTGGTGCTCGGCGCCTCCAACCCGGTCCGCGACGCGGCGCTGGTGGGTCTGGACACCCATGGCATCACAGTGCGCTCCAACCGCGGGGTCGCCGGCATCGACGGCACTGTGTCCACCGCCATCGGGGCGGCCCTGGCACACGAGGGGCGCACCGTGGCGCTGATCGGTGACCTGACCTTCGTGCACGACAGCTCCGGCCTGTTGATCGGCCCCACCGAGCCGACACCGCAGCGGCTGACGATCGTGGTGTCCAACGACAACGGCGGCGGCATCTTCGAGCTGCTCGAGCAGGGCGACCCGAGGTTCTCCGACGTGTCCTCGCGGATCTTCGGCACCCCGCACGACGTCGACGTCGGCGCGCTGTGTCGCGCCTATCACGTCGAGAGCCGCCAGATCGAGGTCGACGAGCTGGCCACGGCCCTCGACGAACCCGCGGCGGGCATGCGGGTGCTGGAGGTCAAGGCCGACCGGTCCTCGCTGCGACAGCTGCACGCCGCCATCAAGGCTGCCCTGTGACCAATCCAAAAGTGTTGCTGCACATACTTCTTCATGGGCGCAGCGATGAGCCGCCGAAGACGCGGGCCAGGATTGCGTTGCGCTGGTTGCGGATTGCGGTGTTGATCGTCGCCGGCTTGGTGACGCTGCAGTCGCTGCTCCTGGTGGCCGGGGCGTGGCGCGACGACCTCGCGATTCGGCACCACATGGGGGTGGCGCAGGCGGAGGTGCTCAGCGCCGGGCCGCGGCGCTCCACCATCGAATTCGTCACACCCGAGCGCGTCACCTACCGGCCCGAGCTCGGTGTGCTGTATCCGTCGGAATTGGCGACGGGCATGCGGATCTACGTCGAATACAACAAGAACGATCCGAACCTGGTTCGGGTGCAGCACCGCAACGCCGGGCTGGCGATCATCCCGGCGGGATCCATCGCGGTGGTGGCCTGGCTGGTCGCGGCGGCCGCCCTGACGGGCCTGGCGCTGCTGGATAGGTGGCTGGACCGCCGCGACGCGGCGTCCGACCAGCAAATTTCGCACGACGTATGCCCGTAGGCAACCTTATCGACAGCCGACGCTGCGATCGTGGGGTTCGTGCGCGTTGCAATCGTCGCCGAGTCCTTCCTCCCCAATGTCAACGGTGTCAGCAACTCAGTGCTGCGCGTCCTGGAGCACCTGCGTCGCACCGGGCACGAGGCCCTCGTCATCGCCCCCGACAATCCGCCGGGTCAGCCGCGGGCGGACCGCATTCACGACGGCATCCGGGTGCATCGGGTGCCGTCGCGAATGTTCCCCAAGGTGACCACGTTGCCGCTCGGGGTTCCGATGCCCCGAATGGTGAGCGTGCTCAAGGGATTCGATCCCGACGTGGTGCACCTCGCGTCGCCGGCGCTGCTCGGCTACGGCGGGGTGAAGGCGGCCCGCTGGCTCGGGGTGCCGACGGTCGCGGTGTACCAGACGGACGTCCCCGGTTTCGCGGCCAGCTACGGCATCCCGATGACGACGCGCGCCGCGTGGGCGTGGTTTCGCCACCTGCACAGCCTGGCCGACCGCACCCTGGCCCCGTCCAGCGTGACGATGGAATCGCTTGTCTCTCATCGGTTCCCGCGGGTGCATCGGTGGGCGCGCGGGGTCGACGTGCTACGGTTCGCGCCGTCGGGGCGCGACGAGGCACTGCGGCGGCGCTGGTCGCCGGCCGGGAAGCCGATCGTCGGGTTCGTCGGCCGCCTCGCGCCGGAAAAGCACGTAGAACGTCTGGCTGCGTTGAACGCCAACGATTCCGTGCAGGTCGTGATCGTCGGCGACGGCGTCGACCAAGCGAAACTGCAATCCGCCATGCCCACAGCGGTTTTCACCGGAGCGCTGTACGGCGAGGAGCTCGCCGCCGCTTACGCCAGCATGGACGTCTTCGTACATCCCGGTGAACACGAGACTTTTTGCCAAGTCGTGCAGGAGGCGCTGGCGTCGGGGCTGCCGGTGATCGCCCCCGACGCCGGGGGACCGCGCGACCTGATCGCGCCCTACCGCACCGGGCTGCTGTTGGAAGTCAACGAGTTCGAGGCGCGGCTGCCCGCCGCGGTCGAGCACCTGCTCGCCGAACGACACCGCTACGCGCCGGCCGCCCGGCGCAGCGTGCTCGGCCGCAGCTGGCCGGTGATCTGCGACGAGCTGCTGGGCCACTACGAGGCGGTGCTGTCGCCCCTCGCCCGGCGCCGGACGCTCGCCAACCGCTACGCGCAGGGGGAGTGAGCTACCCCTGCGCCAGTTCCGCGACGGGCTGCCACTGCTCCCAGTTGCGTAGCCGGCTCTCGTAGTCGGCCTTGGCCGTTTGCAGCGGGGTGGCGCCGAAGAACACCCGCAGCGGCGGCTCCTCGGCGTCAACCACCCTCAGCAGCGCGGCCGCCGATGCCGACGGGTCGCCCGGGCTGGCCCATCGCTTGCTGCGCTCGGCCGCAACCGCGGCGCGAACCTCGTCGTATGCGGGCAGCGGATCGGAGTGCTTGGCCGACGCACCGGCCCAGTCGGTGTCGAAGCCGCCCGGTTCGATGAGGGTGACGTGGATGCCGAACGGCGCGACCTCCTGGGCCAGCGCCTGCGAGAGGCCCTCCAGCGCCCACTTGGACGCGTGGTAGATGCCGACCAACGGGAACGCGGTGATGCCGCCGATCGAGGACACCTGGATGATGTGCCCGCTGCGCTGTTCGCGCAGGTACGGCAGCGCCGCCTGGGTGATCCACAGCGCGCCGAACACGTTGGTCTCGAGTTGTTCGCGCGCGTCTTGCTCGGAGAGTTCCTCGACGAACCCGAAGTGGCCGTAGCCGGCGTTGTTCACGACGATGTCGAGCCGGCCGAAATGATCGTGCGCCCGCTTGACCGCGGCGAAGTCGGCGTCGCGGTCGGTGACGTCCAACTGAATCGGCAACAGGGCGTCGCCGTACTTGTCGACCAGGTCGTCAAGCGTCGCGGTGTTGCGTGCCGTCGCGGCGACCTTGTCGCCGCGCTCCAACGCGGCGATCGCCCAGTCTCGCCCGAAGCCTCTTGATGTACCCGTGATAAACCAAACTTTTTCGCTCACGCAGCCCTATAACGCGTTCGCCCGCGTCCCATTCCCGGTCCGCGCGGCTAGACCGTGATCGGCGTCTGCGTGGTGTCCTCGAGGAACTTCGTCAACAGCCGATCGAACTGCGCCAGCTCGGCCGCCGACCAGCCCGACAGCGCGCGGGCCAGGTGCTCCCGTCGCACCTCGTGCAATGAGCCCGCGGCGCGTTCGCCGGCCGCCGTCGCTTCGATGACCGAAACCCGCCCGTCGCCCGGATCGCGGCGCCGCGTAACCAGTCCCGCATCGGCCAGCGCCCGCACCCGGCGCGTGGCCATCCCGACGTCCATGTGGGCCATGGTGGCCAGGCGCCCGATCGGCAGGGGTCCCTCGTCGATCAACACGCGAAGCAGCATGTAGGACGGCTGGGACAGCTCGGTGTCCGCCGCCGACGCCTGGCGCGCGAACGCCGAACGACTCACGCTGAGCCGCACTACCCGCGAAAGCGCGGCGCTGATGGAATCCACGGAATCCAGCTTGGGCGCGTACGTCACATCCGCGACGGTACCAAAGATATGCTTGACAATGTCAAATACATGCCGATAGCCTGGCCGCGGCACGGCTGCCGAAATCAGCGTGCGCTGAGGAGGTTTCGCGTTGGGCACGCGCTTCTACTTCGACTGGGCCAATTACCGGACGATGCTGCGGCTGTTGCGCCGGGACCCACCGGGCTCGAAACGCTGGTCGCGCTACTTCGCATTCCTGGTCGGCGTTCCGTTCGTCGCGGCGATCCACGCCGCGTGCTTCACGCTCGACCCGATCGTGTTCGGATCGCTGCGCCGCACGCGGGTGACCGGGCCGACGTTTTGCATCGGCCACGCCCGCAGCGGCACGACCTACCTGCATCGGCTGATGGCCGCGGACCCACAGTTCAGCTACGGCCTGATGTACGAGCTGTTCTTCCCGTCGCTGTTGGAGAAGCGCTTGCTGCGCCTGCTGTTTCGGGTCGATGCCGCGCTGTTCGGAAAGCGGCTACGGCACCGCCTCGACGCGCTCGAGGAGCGCCGGTTCGCGCAGACGGACGACATGCACAAGACCGGGTTCTTCGTCCCCGAAGAGGACGACTTCTTTCTCACCTGGTCGCTGTGCTCGGGCTTCTGGATCCTGATGTTCCCGTTCATGGGCGAGCTCGACTTCTACCACGTCGACGAGTGGCCCGAACGCAAACGACGCCGGGCGATGAACTTCTACAAAGAATGCGTCCGGCGACAGATCGCGCTCAACGGCGGCGGGACCCACCTGAGCAAGAACCCCACCTTCTGCGGTCGCGTCGAATCGCTGATCGAGACGTTCCCCGACGCAAGATTCATCGTGCCCATGCGCAATCCCGACGAGACGATCCCGAGCCTGCTCAAGCTGCTGAAGACCGAATGGGGACTGCGGGGGCGCGACGAGCGCCTGATCGCGAAATCGCTGCGCGTGCTGGCCGACCAATCGTTCGACGCCTACCAGCGTCCGCTCGACGTCCTGTCCCGGCACCCCGAGGTCCGCTCGGTCGTCGTCGACTATCGCGAGCTGGTGGCGCGGCCCGAGGCCACCATGCGCCGGATCTACCGGGAGCTGGAGCTCGAGCTGGGGCCGGTGGCCGCCAAGGCATTCGCGGCGGCCGGCGGGGGGCACGAATCGGCCCACCGCTACAGCCTCGAGGAATTCGGGCTCGACGCCGAAGAAATCCACACCCGCCTGGCCGACCTGTTCGACGAATACCAGTGGGACACCGAAGGAGAGGACGCAGATGTCCGCTGAATCAAGCCAGGACGATCTGCGCGCGGCCTGGACGGACATGATCGACGCCCTGACCCGGGCCCGCGACGCCGTCGACTCCGCCGAGCTGCACGCGCCGCCGCTCACCGAACAGGGACTGGCGGAGGGGCACCGCTACCTGCTGGGCTTCGTGTTCAGTGCCATCGAGCGCGCCTTCTTCGAGGATCCCGAATTCCCGTATTTCCGGCGCGCCATCCAACCGCTCGACAAGGCGACCATCGACAACGCCGACGCCCTGTACCTGTCGGCCTCGATCGACGGCGCCAGGGACTACCGGGTGCGCGGCCGCCTGGGTGCTAAACCGCCGCAGTACATCATCTTTGAGGCCCACACCGTGTACGCGGGCGACACCGGCAGCCTCGCCGAACTCGCGCCTGGCGGGCGCGCCGTCACCGGATCGCTGGACGTCGCCGACCTCGCCGTCGACGACGACGGCCGCTTCGAGATCCTGCTGGCTCCCCGCCGGCCGGCCGGCCACGCGGGCAACTTCATCGCCACGGCCACGGCCGATGGCGCCCAGACGGCGCGATTTCTGATCGCGCGCATGCTCTTTCACGACTGGGAACGCGAGGAGTCACCGGAGCTGCACATCGCCCAGCTGGGTAAGGAGGGCGCCCGCCCGTCGCCGATCGACCCGGCCGCCGCGGCCCACCAGCTTCGTCGCGTCGGCATGATCGTGGAAAACCAGATGAGATTCTGGAACGAGTTTTACGACGTCGTGCTGGAGGCGCACGGCGACAAGAACGGTGACGGCTTCACCCTCATGCCCCGCAACGCGCTCAACGAGCCGGCGCTCGCCAACCTCGCCATGGGCGGCGGCCAGAGCACCAACGTCTACTCCGGCGGCGTGTTCGACCTGCAGCCGGACGAGGCCCTGCTCATCGAAGTCGTCGTCCCGGTGGCGCCGGCGTACATGGGTTTTCACCTGTCCAACCTCTGGGGCGAGTCGCTCGATTACGCCAACCACGTCAGCAGCCTGAACGGGTTTCAGTCCGAGCCGGACCCCGACGGGACCTTCCGTTACGTGGTCGCCGGGGACGATCCCGGCGTGCCGAACTGGCTCGACACCGCCGGGCACCGCGGCGGGTTTCTGGCCCTGCGGTGGACGTACTCCAAGCCGCCACCCCAACTGCCGACCGCAACGGTCAGCAAGGTGCCAGTGGCCGAGGTCCGTCAACACCTCCCGGCGACCACCCGCGCCGTTTCCCCCGAGCAGCGCCGAGAGCAGATCAGGGTCCGCCAGGAGCACGTCCAGCGAAGGTACCGGCAATATTGACCCGGTACGGTCGACGTCGTGAGCCGCGCGGCGCTAGACAAGAACCCCCGGGACGTCGCATCGATGTTCGACGGCGTCGCCCGCCGCTACGACGTGACCAACACCGTGCTGTCGGCGGGGCAGGACCGCTACTGGCGCCGGGCCACGCGCGCGGCGCTGCGGCTCGGCCCGGGTCAGCGGGTGCTGGACCTGGCCGCCGGCACCGCGGTGTCGACCGTGGAGCTGAGGAAATCCGGGGCATGGTGTGTGGCCGCCGATTTTTCGGTGGGCATGCTCGCCGCCGGTGCGGGCCGCAGGGTTCCCAAGGTCGCCGGTGACGCCACCAAGCTGCCGTTCGGCGACGGGGTGTTCGACGCGGTCACGATCAGCTTCGGGTTGCGCAACGTGGCCGACCAGCAGGCGGCGCTGCGCGAGATGTTCCGCGTCACCCGGCCGGGCGGCCGGTTGGTGGTGTGCGAATTCTCCACGCCCACCAACGCGCTATTCGCCACCGTCTACAAGGAATATTTGATGCGGGCGCTGCCGCGGGTGGCGCGGGCGGTGTCGTCCAACCCCGACGCCTACGTGTACCTCGCGGAGTCGATCAGGGCCTGGCCGGACCAGCCGACGCTGGCGCACCGGATTTCAGCGGCCGGATGGTCGGCGGTCCGCTGGCGCAACCTGACCGGCGGCATCGTGGCGCTGCACGCCGGGTATAAGCCTGCCTAGTGTGCGCCGGCCCGCTGGATGAAGCCGACCTGGTCCGGGCAGTAGTGGTCGATCGCGGCGCCCAGGAACTGGAACGCCTGGCCCTCGCTGGTGCCGCGCGGCAGGTTGCGCTGGACGAAGGTGGCGGACTTGTACGGGTCGCCGTCCACGCCCCGGCCGATCCGCTCACAGCTGATCTTCGCCAACCAGGCCAGCTGGTCCTGCGGGCCATACACGCCGAACGAGTTGACCGTGCTCTTGAACACGTAGTCGTAGTCGTCGGCCTGCGCGGGCGCCGCAAGTGCGACGGCGGCGCCCGCCATGGCGATCAGAGAAGCCAGCCTCGAAGCCTTCATTAGACGGACTATACACCTGGTTGTTTTAGGAGCCCAGGTGCGCGGTGAGCAGCCAGGCCCCGACCGACTTGCGGCCTTCGGGCTCGTCGCGAACCTCGCCGAACGGCATGTCGATGACGGCGCCCTCGGGCAGGTAGGCGTGGATGCGCGCCGGCCGGATCTCGTCGACGACCCAGTACTTGGACACGACGTCGCGCAGCTCGTCGGCGGTGACGGCGTTGATCGGGCCCCCGGGAACCGCGGCCTTGTCGAAGACCAGGGCGAAGTAGGAGGCGCCCGGTGCGGCGGCCCGCGTGATCGACTGCTGGTAGCCCTCGCGCGCCTCGACAGGGATCGAATGGAAAAGAGTCGAGTCGACGATGGTGCCGAACCGGCCGTCGAACCCGGTGAAGTCGCTGATGTCGGCGACCTGGAAGGTGGCGTTGGTCAGGCCCCGCTTCTCGGCCTCGCGGCGGGCCAGGTCGATCGCGGTGGGCGAGAGGTCCAGCCCCACGGTGGTGTATCCGCGCTCGGCCAGCGTCAGCGAGATCGCGGCCTCCCCGCAGCCCACGTCCAGGACGTCGCCGTGGAACTTGCCCTGCTCGATCAGGGCGGCCAGCTCGGGTTGCGGCGCGCCGATGCTCCAGGGCGGACGCACGCCCGCGCCGAACGGGGAGTCGCCGCGGTAGGCGCTTTCGAATTGGAAATCTGTTGGTTGGGTCATGCCTTAGATATATCAATCAGGCTGATACATGTCAATGACATTGATATGGCGAGCAGTCGCAAAGGCCCCCATTTCGCTACGAAATAGAGGCTTTTGCTACTCCTCGCGGGAAGGCGGCTCAGCTGAACGGTGTGCGGCGATCCATCAGCCGCGACAACCGCCCGCCACCGCGCCAGGCCCTCGCCACCCAGTCGGCGTCGTCGTCGGTGACCAGGTTGGCCATCACCCGCACGGCGATGGTCATCAGCCGCGTCGAGCGCATCGCCATCGGTCCGGTCGCGGGCAGGAACCGCTGGAAGGTGAGCAACAACGCCAGCCGGCGGGCAACCGAAAAGCCGCGGGCGTAGTGCTCCTGCAGCAGCGACGGCCACACCCGCGACAGGTCGGGGCAGTCCAGCAGCTCGGCGGCCAGCCGCCCGGTCTCCAGGCCGTAGTCGATGCCCTCGCCGTTCAGCGGGTTGACGCAGGCGGCGGCGTCGCCGATCAGCATCCAGTTCGGCCCGGCCACGCCGGAGACCGCGCCGCCCATCGGCAGCAGCGCCGACGACACCGCCCGCGGCTCGCCGGAAAAGCCCCACTCGTCGCGGCGCAGGTCGGTGTAGTACGAGATCAGCGGGCGCAGCGCCAGATCGGCCGGCCGCTTCGAGGTCGACAACGCCCCCACGCCGATGTTCACCTCGCCGTTGCCCAGCGGGAAGATCCAGCCGTAGCCGGGCAGCACGGCGCCGTCGGGGGAGCGCAGTTCCAGGTGCGACGTCAGCCAGGGATCGTCGGCCCGCGGGGTGGTCAGATACCCGCGCGCGGCCACGCCGTACACCGTCTCCTGGTGCCAGCGCCGGCCCAGCTTGCGGCCCAGCGACGAGCGCGCCCCGTCGGCGACGATCAACCGGCGGCAGGCCACTTCCGTGCCGTCGGCCAACCTCAGCGACAACACTCGTCTCGACGAGTCATGATGTGCGGCAACGGCTTTGGTGCCCAGCAGCATCCGCGCCCCGGAATCCTCGGCGCACTTGCGGATCTGGTCGTCCAGCTCGAGGCGGGCCACTGCGCTGCCGGTCGACGGGAACGACGGGCCCGGCCAGTCGACCTCCACCTCGCCGCCGAATCCGCTCATCCGCAGCCCACGGTGCCGGATGCGGGTGTCCAGCCAGTCGCCCAGCCCCAGGCGTTCCAGCTCGGCGACCGCGCGCGGCGTCAGGCCGTCGCCGCACGCCTTGTCGCGGGGGAAGCTGGCGGAATCGATGACCAGCACGTCGGTGCCCGCGCGCGCGGCCCAGGCGGCCGCCGCCGAACCCGCAGGTCCGGCGCCCACGACCACCAGGTCAGCTCCGATCTTCACACCCCCCAGTATGTTGGTCGCGTGAGTACTCCGGCGAGCAGTAGGTGGGTCGGGTGAGGACTCCGGCGACGGTGGTGGCGGGCATCGACTTCGGGGATGCCGCGTTCGCCGCGACCGTGCGGGACGGCGTCGGGCGGATCGAGCAGCTCATGGATACCGAGCTGCGCAGCGCCGACGCGGTGATGACCGACTCGTTGACCTACCTGTTCAAGGCCGGCGGCAAGCGGTTTCGGCCGTTGTTCACCGTCTTGTCGGCGCAGCTCGGACCCGACCCGGACGCCGAGGAGGTGACGATCGCCGGCGCGGTCATCGAGCTGGTGCACCTGGCCACGCTCTACCACGACGACGTGATGGACGAGGCGGAGGTCCGCCGCGGCACGCCCACCGCCAACGTGCGCTGGGGCAACAACGTCGCCATCCTCGCCGGTGACTATCTGTTCGCGACCGCGTCTCGGCTGGTGTCCCGGCTGGGCCCGGAGGCGGTGCGGCTGATCGCCGAGACGTTCGCCCAGCTGGTCACCGGCCAGATGCGCGAGGGCCGCGGCGCGGCCGAGGGCGCGGATCAGGTCGAGCACTACCTGAAGGTGGTGTACGAGAAGACGGCGTGCCTGATCTCCGCCGCGGGCCGGTTCGGCGCGATGTTCTCCGGCGCCGACGCCGATCAGGTCGAGCGGCTGAGCCGGCTGGGCGGCATCGTGGGCACCGCGTTCCAGATCTCCGACGACATCATCGACATCGACAGCGACTCCCACGAGTCCGGCAAACTGCCCGGCACCGATATCCGCGAGGGGGTGCACACCCTGCCGATGGTCTATGCGCTGCGCGAGCCGGGAGCCGATGCGGCGCGGCTGCGCGAGCTGCTGTCCGGGCCCGTCGAGGACGACGGGGCGGTGACCGAGGCCCTGGCGCTGTTGCGGGCGTCACCCGGGATGGCCAAGGCCAAGCAGTTCCTGGTGCACTACGCGGCGGACGCGCGCTCTGAGCTGGAGCTTTTGCCCGACCTGCCCGGCCGGCGCGCCCTGGAGACGCTGGTCGATTACACGGTGAGCCGGCACGGTTAGCGCGTCGGAGGAACCTTGGCCGCCGGTTAGAGCGTTCAATTAGCGATAGTCGACGCTCCGAGGAGGACACCGATGACCTGGCATCCGCATGCCAACAGGTTGAAGACCTTCGCCCTGTTGGTCGGCATGTCCGCGTTGATCGTGTTCGTCGGCTCGCTGTTCGGCCGGACGGCGATGTTCATCGCGGTGCTGTTCGCCATCGGCATGAACGTCTACACGTACTACAACAGCGACAAGCTGGCGCTGCGGGCCATGCACGCGCAGCCGGTTTCCGAGCTGCAGGCGCCGGTGATGTATCGGATCGTGCGTGAGCTGGCCACCTCCGCGCACCAGCCGATGCCCCGGCTCTACATCAGCGACACCAACGCGCCCAACGCGTTCGCGACCGGCCGCAACCCGCGCAACGCGGCGGTGTGCTGCACCACCGGAATCCTGGGAATCCTCGACGAGCGCGAGCTGCGCGCCGTGTTGGGGCACGAGCTTTCGCACGTCTACAACCGCGACATCCTGATCTCGTGCGTCGCCGGGGCGATGGCGTCGGTGATCACCGCGTTGGCCAATATGGCGATGTGGGCCGGCATGTTCGGCGGCAACCGCGACGGCGAGAATCCCTTTGCGCTGCTGCTGGTTTCGCTGCTGGGCCCGATCGCCGCCACCGTGGTCCGGCTGGCCGTGTCCCGGTCGCGTGAGTACCAGGCCGACGAGTCGGGCGCCGTGCTGACCGGCGACCCGCTGGCGCTGGCGTCGGCGCTGCGCAAGATCTCGGGCGGCGTTCAGGTTGCGCCGCTGCCGCCGGAGCCGCAGCTGGCCAGCCAGGCCCACTTGATGATCGCCAACCCGTTCCGCACGGGCGAGCGGATCGGATCGATGTTCTCGACGCACCCGCCGATCGAGGACCGCATCCGCCGGCTGGAGGCGATGGCGCGGGGGTAGGTGAGGTGACTCCCGGCGCCACGCTCGACTAGGCAGCGGCCCCCGGCGTTTCGTGATCGACCAGATCGTCCGCGCGCCGACGGACGAGGTGACCCGTCTCGGAAATCCCCTCGATCCGCACCGTGCCGCCCGTGGCCTCGTGCTGGCGCTGCCAATCGGTGATCGCCTGGTGCGCGGCATGATCGAGGTATTGGGCCGAAATATTAACCGCGACAACGGTTCCGGCTGGGATGGACGCCAGGACGCGGGTCAGTCGGGGCAGGGCGAGGAAGGTGCAGGCCGGCCCCTCGATCGCCACCCGCCACTCCGCCCCCACCGGTGTCGCCGAGACCCTGACCCGGATCACCCGCCATGCGGTCAGCGCGATGGCCAGCGCCAGCCCGATCATCACCCCGTGCAGCAGGTTGAGGAAGACGACGCAGACCGCGGTCACGATGTACACGGCGAGATCGCCGTGCTTCATTGCGGTTTCGATGTGCGCCGGCTTCAACAGCTGAATGCCGATGACGATCAACAGGCCGGCCAACGCCGCCGTCGGGATCTGCTCGACGAGTTCCGCAAACGGCACCGTGAACAGCAGGATCCACACGCCGTGCATGATCGCGGAGGCGCGGGATTTCGCGCCCGCGTTGACGTTGGTTGAGCTGCGGACGATCACGCCGGTGACCGGCAGCCCGCCGATGGTCCCCGACACGAAGTTCGCGGTGCCCTGGCCGATCAACTCGCGGTTGAAGTCGGTGCGCGGACCGTTGTGCATCCTGTCGACCGACACCGCCGACAACAGGCTCTCGACGCTGGCGATGAGCGTGACGGTGATGACGCCGATGGCCACGGCGCCCCAGTTGCCGTGCGGAATGTCGGGCAGCCGCAGCGCGTTGAGCGGCGACTCGTCGATCTCGATGCGCCGCACGTGGAACGGGAAAACCAGCGAGATGACCGTCGTCGCAACGATCGCGACCAGCGGTCCCGGAACGAAGCGCAGGCGAGCCGGAACCCAGCGCCAGGCGATCAGGATGACGATCACCAGCGCGCCCAGCACCGCCCCGGGCCGGTGCGCGTCGATGATTTGGCCCGGCAGGCCGATCAGGTTGTGCCAGGCCGTGCTTTTCGATTTTCCGCCCAGCAGGACGTGCGCTTGCTGAAGTGCGATCGTGATCCCGATTCCGGCCAGCATGGCGTGCACGACCACCGGGGAAATCGCCAGCGCCGCCCGGGCAACGCGGCTGAGTCCCAACAGGATCTGCAGCACGCCGGCGGCGGCGGTAATCAAACACGTTACCCCCCAGCCGAAATCGGAGATGAGATCGGCGACCACGACGGTCAGGCCCGCGGCGGGACCGCTGACCTGCAGCGGCGATCCACCGAGCGAGCCGGCGATGATTCCCCCCACGATCGCGGCGATCAGCCCGGCCAGCACCGGGGCGTTCGACGCGATCGCGATCCCCAGCGACAACGGAAGTGCGACCAGGAACACCACGAGTGACGAGGGCAGGTCGTGCCGGACAACGGATCGTATGCGTTCGATTTGAATGTCTTGCATCGGTCGCTTCCCTCGTTAGGAGTTAGCGGGGAATGTTCCGAGCCCCGTATTGCTCTTGGCTACGTCGGCGTAGCTTGTTGGCGCACAGGCGATTACAACTGCGCCATTTGGCGGTCAGGGCCTGGCTGCCTCGTTCGACGGTATGGGCGCGACAAAGCGCGGGTCAAGCCGCCCGCGCGGGCGCATAGCGAATGCAAATAATTTCGTTACGAGTTGTTTGGTTGACGAATCAGAAGCCGGACCCGTGCACTTCGTGGCCGGGAACCTCGACCATCAGGCCACGGTAGGCCTGCTCGACGCTGGAACCGTGGTTGATCACCGCGTCGACCTCGCGCGCGATGGGCATGTTCAGGCCAAACTCATTGGCGAACTCGGTGATCACGCTGGCGGCCTTGACGCCCTCGGCGACCTGGTTCATCGAAGCGATGATCTCGTCGATCGGCTTGCCGGCGCCGAGTTGTTCGCCGACGTGCCGATTGCGGCTGCGCTGGCTGGTGCAGGTCACGATCAGGTCACCGAGCCCCGCCAGGCCGGGGAAGGTGTCCGGATCACCGCCCATCGCCACCCCGAGCTTCGTCATCTCGCGCAGCGCCCGCGCGATCACCAGCGCCCGGGTGTTTTCCCCGATCCCCAGCGAATAGCCCATCCCGACGGCGATGGCATAGACGTTCTTCAGCGCGCCGGCCAACTCGACGCCGACGACGTCGTCGGTGGTGTACACGCGGAATCGCCGGGTGCGGAACAGTCCGGACAGCCGGGTCGCCAGGTGTTGGTCGGGCATGGCCAGCACCGCCGCGGCGGCGTAGCCCTCGCCGACCTCCTTCGCGATGTTAGGCCCGGCCAGGATCCCCGCCGGGTGACCGGGCAGCAGCTCCTCGATGATCTGCGACATCCGCATGTTGGTGCCCTGCTCGAGCCCCTTGACCAGCGACACGACCGGAACCCACGGTCGCAGCTCCTTGGCCAGTTCGGTGAGGACCCCCCGGAAGCCATGCGAGGGAACGCCCATGACGACGACGTCGGCGCAGTTCGCGGCCTCGGCGAAGTCGCTGGTGGCGCGCAGGGTCGAGCTCAGTTCGACGCCCTCGCCGAGGTAACGCGTGTTGCGATGGTTGTCGTTGATGTCCGTGGCGGTCTCCTCGGAACGCACCCACTGCAGCGTCGGCCCGCGGCGCGCGCAGATCGACGCGACGGTGGTCCCCCACGATCCGCCACCGAGAACGACGACGTTCGGTTCACGCATAGCCATGGCGATCACAGTATTGCCGCCACCGGAGATTTAGAAGCAGTTCACCAACTGTGGGCTCTCGAAACCAAGGGCCCGAAGGCAGGGGACTTCCGCCCCTACCTCCGCCGGCCCGCGTGCCCGATCGTCAAGGGACAGGTTCATAGGAGGAGGATGCATGCCCGGACGCGCTCGTTGCGGTCGCGTGTCCGCGTTGGTCTCGGCGGCCGCTCTCGCCGTGTTGGTCGGCTCCCCCGGGATCGCCGCCGCCGACGACGGCCGTCCGCGCGTCAACCCGGAGGAACGGGCGGCGGCCATGATCCGGCCGGCCGTGATGTACCTCGCCGGCCAAAGCTACGGTGCGGTCCGGCTGCCCGACGGCCAGATCCTGTCCCAGTTCGGCCCCGGCACGACCATGCCGTTCATCGCGACCTGGAGCTGCACCGGCTTCGTCGTCAACCCCGACGGCTGGGTGGCCACGGCCGGTCATTGCGTCGACTCCGAGAGCGCCAAGCTGCTCATCCTCAAGCGCGCGGCCAAGGAATACATCGCCCAATTCCCGGACGCGCCGGAATCGCGGGATCCCGCCACGACGCTGGACTGGCTGCGCAAGAACGCGCGGGTCGAAGGGGACACCGCCGACCGGGGTCCCGAAATCAGCCTCGCCCTGACGTACGGCACCGGCACCAAGGTCGCCGGCAAGGTCGCCGCCAACGTCGTGGATTTCCGGCCGCTGGGCAAAGGCGACGTCGCCCTCCTCAAGGTGGACAAGCACAACCTGCCGTCGTCGGAGCTCGCCACCGACGCCGACGTCAGCATCGGCACATCGGTTCTGGCGGTGGGCTTTTCGCAAAGCACCGAGAACGTCACCGGCCCCTCGCTGGACCCGACGAATAAGAGCGGCAAGGTCAGCAAGAAGTCGACCATGGGCTCGGCCGCCGAGTACGAGATCGATGCCGCCGTCTCGGAGGGCATGAGCGGTGGCCCGACCGTCGACCTCAACGGCAAGGTGATCGGCATCAACAGCTTCGCCCCGGTCGGCGAACCGCAGGCGTTCAACTTCATCGCGCCCGCCGACGGCCTCGCCGCGATCATGGCGAGCAAGGGCGTCAAGGCGACGCTGGGCCCGGCCGACGCCTACTACCGCAAGGGGCTCAAGCATTACTACGCGGGCCAATACACCGAGGCGATCGACGACTTCGACCAGACCCTGTCGATGTCACCCGACTATCCCGGGCTGGCCGATCTTAGGACGAACGCGGCCAACCTGCGCCAGCAGCACGGCGATTTCTCGGTGCTCAGCGGCGCAAATCTGTTGTGGTACATCGCGGGTGGCGTCGTCCTGGTGCTTGCGGTCGCCGCGGGTTTCACGTTTCTCGCGGTGCGAAACCGTTGGCACCTCGACGCTCCGGTGAAAGCGCCCGGATTGCGGCTGGTTTCGGGAAAGCGTCCCGGTAGCGGGAAACGGGTTTCCGCACGGGCCGGCATCAAGATCGGTGCCGCCCGGCTCATCGGCGCGGCGCCGACACACGACCCGGCGGAACCCCATTTCTGTTCGGGTTGCGGAGCCGAACACCACCCCGCCGAAAGGTTCTGTCCCAACTGCGGCAAAGAGATACTTGATGACGAATCCGCTCGGGGAGCAAACCGCTAACCTGCCAGCTGCGCCCGGTCGGCCACCCGGCCGAACACCATCGCCTCCTCGATGCGGTCGAACCGGTAGTCGATGGCATCGGCGAAATAGTTCTGCCGCACATTCCACGGCCGCTTGGTGCCCGACTTGGGCAGCGCGTGGCCCGAGCGCTTCACGTAGTTGGCCTGAATGTCCCACGACGGCTTGACGTCCATCGGCTCGTCGCCGCGATGCGGGTAGGCGTGCGTGTAGCCGTGGGAGGCCATGTGCGCCATCAGCTTTGCCGTCGCCCGGGCGGTGATGTCGGCGCGCAGCGTCCACGACGCTTTGGTGTAACCGACACACCAGAACAGGTTGGGCACGTCCTCGAGCATGTGTGCCTTGTAGACGAACCGGTCGCGGTGATCGATCGGTTCGCCGTCCATGCTGATGGCGGCACCGCCCAGCGCCTGCAGTTGCAGGCCGGTCGCGGTGACGATGATGTCGGGGTCCAGGTGTGCGCCGGATTCGAGCGCGATGCCGGTGGCATCGAAGTGATCGATGCGGTCGGTGACCACCTCGGCGCGGCCGGAGCTGACCGCGTTGTAGAAGTCGGCGTCGGGAATCAGGCACATCCGCTGGTCCCACGGGTTGTATCGCGGCTTGAAGTGGACGTCGACCTCGTAGCCGGCGGGCAGCTTGCTG
Source organism: Mycobacterium sp. NGS69 (assembly GCF_059812165.1). NCBI lineage: Bacteria > Bacillati > Actinomycetota > Actinomycetes > Mycobacteriales > Mycobacteriaceae > Mycobacterium > Mycobacterium sp. NGS69. The sequence goes on along the minus strand of NZ_JCALCD010000003.1, from coordinate 359,255 downwards.
ATTGCCCTGCGCCGCAGCAGCCAGCGCACGAAACCCGGTGCCTTGCCGGACAATAAGACGAACACCGCCTCCGACAGCGCGGTGTAGATCCGGAGCGCCAGGGCGGCGGCCCGGCGCGGCAGCAGTTTCCGGGCAAGGGGGGCGACCTTGCCGTGTTTGGCCGCCGAGACCAGATACGTGGGCGAGCGCTGCAGCATGGTCACTTTTCCGGCGCGTTCGGCCATCGACGGGACCAGCGTGACGGCGGTGGCCCCGCTGCCGATGACGACGACCTCCTTGCCGGCGTAGTCCAGGTCTTCGGGCCAGCGTTGGGGATGGACAACGGTCCCACCGAACCGCTCGATACCGGGCAGCTCCGGTGTGTAGCCCTCATCGTAGTTGTAGTAGCCGCTCGCAAAGAACACGAACCGGCCGCGCAAAGTCTTGCTGGCGCCGTCTTGTTCGACGGTCACCGTCCACGTGTCGGTGGACGAGTCCCAATCCGCGGCGCGCGCACGGCTGTTGAACCGGATGTGGCGGTCGATGCCGTACTTGCGCGCGGTGGCGTTGAGGTACTCGCGGATGTGGCCGCCGTCGGCGATGCCCTCTTTCCGGGTCCACGGCTCGAACGGAAACGACAGCGTGTACATGCTGCTGTCCGAGCGAACGCCTGGATAGCGGAACAGGTCCCACGTGCCGCCGATCTGGGCCCGTCGCTCCAGGATGGTGTAGGTCACGCCCGGGTTGCGCTCGGTGATTCGATAGGCCGCATCGATGCCGGAGATGCCCGCGCCGATGATGATGACGTCGAACTGCTCGACCTGCTGCGGAGTCACCGCCATCTCAACCTCGCTTGGAAAAGCAACGCCGCGAGCCTAACGGCACTGCGAGAAATGGCGCGAAATTTCGCAGTGGCGTTGGGCTCGCGGGTCCGGTGGGGGTGTGCATAGCTATCGATAGTTGACGAACTGCAGCGCCACGTCCAGATCGGCGTTGCGCAGCAGCGCCTGTACGGCCTGCAGGTCGTCGCGCTTCTTGCTGCTGACGCGGACCTCGTCGCCCTGGATCTGGGTCTTGACGTTCTTGGGCCCCTCGTCGCGGATCAGCTTGGTGATCTTCTTGGCGTTCTCGCTGCTGATGCCCTGCTTGAGGGTGCCGCTGACCTTGTAGGTCTTGCCGGAGGCCTGCGGCTCGCCGGCGTCGAAGGCCTTCATCGAGATGTCGCGGCGGATCAGCTTCTCCTTGAAGACGTCGACCGCGGCCTTCACGCGCTCCTCGGTGGACGACGTCAGCTCGATGGCCTCGTCGCCCTTCCACTCGATCTTGGTGTCGGTGCCGCGGAAGTCGAAACGGGTGGCGAGCTCCTTGGCGGCCTGGTTGAGCGCGTTGTCGACCTCCTGCCGATCGACCTTGCTGACGATGTCGAACGATGAGTCGGCCATTCGATCCGTCCCTTCCATCTGGTTAGCCGTTTGTGCCTTGTCTACCCGTTCGTTGTAACCTGTCTGGCGGCAGGTTGCCCGAGCGGCCAATGGGAGCGGACTGTAAATCCGTCGGCTTACGCCTACACAGGTTCGAATCCTGTACCTGCCACCAAGGTCAGGGGCTACTCGTGCGCCGCGGCGCGACGACCAGGTTCAGGGCGGACTAGTGCATCCGCGCGCTGCCACCGAGGCCGATCTCGAGAACGCTGCCGGTGACGACTCCGGGATCGGTGACCAGGTACACGACCCCGCGGCTGACGTCCTCGGGTTGCAGCCACGGCCGAGGTATCGGGTTAGCCCGCATCATCCGGCGCACCAAATCGTCGGGAACGTCGTCACTTTCGGAGGGCTGAACCATCGGTGTCTGGGTTGTCGTCGGGCACACGACGTTTACCGTCACGCCCTCTTTGGCGACCTCGAGGGCGACGGATTTGGCCAGGCCGATGATGCCCCACTTTGTGGCGTTGTATGCCGCCAACTCGGGGATGCCCATCCTGCCTCCCATCGAGGACGTCACCACGATCCTGCCGAAGCGCTGCTGTCGCATCACCGGGATGGCCGCGCGCAGCGTGTGAAATACACCGGTCAGGTTGGTGTCGAGCAGCTGTTGCCAGACCTGGTCGCTCACCTGCTCCAGGGGACCGGTGCTGACGATGCCGGCGTTCGCCACCACAATGTGCAGGCCACCCATGTCTGTCACCGTCTGCCGCACCGCGGCGTCGACCTGCGCCGAGTCGCGCACGTCGAGAGTCATTGGCAGGCAACGCTTGCCGAGCTCTTCGACTCGCTTGGCCGTGTCTCGCAGGTCGTCCTCGGTGCCAAGCGGGTAGGTCAGGTCCACCATCGGCCCGGGCACGTCGGCGGCGACGATGTCCGCGCCTTCGGCCGCCAGTGCCAGGGCGTGCGCGCGCCCCTGTCCCCTTGCCGCTCCCGTGATCAGCGCCACGCGCCCGTTCAATGCACCCATAGCGGGCAACGGTAACCGCAAACCGGGAGCGTTGACACCGGCTGGTTAGGTAAGGCTAAGTTGGACGGGTCTGTCGCTGCCGCCGCACGAAGGAGCTAGCCGAGGGTGACCGAAACAACCACACCGGTGGCCGACGCGTCGGACCAGCCGCCCGAATCAGCCTCCCGCCGCGGCCGGTGGCTGCGCTGGGGCCTGCTGACGGTGTGGGGCCCGGGCCTGGTCGTGATGCTGGCCGACACGGACGCGGGTTCGCTGATCACCGCGTCGCAGTCCGGCGCCCAGTGGGGCTATCGGATGGTCCTGCCGCAGCTGATCCTGATGCCCATCCTCTACGTCGTGCAGGAAATGACCGTCCGGCTGGGCATCGTCACGAAGAAGGGGCACGGCGCGCTGATCCGGGAGCGGTTCGGCCGCTTCTGGGCGTGGGTTTCGGCGTTCACCCTGTTCGCGTCGTCGATCGGGGCGTTGCTCACCGAGTTCGCCGGCGTCGCCGGCGTCGGAGAGCTGTTCGGCGTCTCGCGCTGGGTGAGCATCCCGGTCGCCACCGCCGCACTGCTGGCTTTGGCGCTGACCGGCAGCTACCGGCGCGTGGAACGCATCGGCCTCGTCATCGGCTCGGCCGAGCTGGCATTCCTGGTCGCGATGGTGATGGCGCGGCCCGAGCCCAAAGCCTTTGTGGAGGGCCTGAAGTCGATGCCGCTGGGCAACTCGTCGTATCTGCTGCTGGTCGCCGCCAACGTCGGCGCCGTCATCATGCCCTGGATGGTCTTCTACCAGCAGGGCGCGGTGGTCGACAAGCACCTGTCGGTGGCCACGATCCGCCAGGCCCGCAATGACACCGCCGCCGGCGCCGTGCTGACCCAGCTGATCATGATCTCGGTGGTGGTCACCGTCGCCTCGACGATCGGGGCCCACAACGGCGAGACCGCGCTGAACACCGTCGGCGACATCGCCGACGCGCTCACGCCGTACCTGGGCCGCGTCGGCGGCACGGTCCTGTTCGGGCTGGGCATGCTGGGCGCGGCGCTGGTCGCCGCGATCGTGGCGTCCCTCGCCGGCGCGTGGGGACTGTCCGAGGTCTTCGGCTGGAAGCACACCCTCAACGAGCGGCCCAACCGGGCGACCGCGAAGTTCTACATCACCTACGGGCTCGCCCATGTCATCGGCGCGGCGCTCGTGCTGGCCAGCGTCGACCTGGTCAACCTGGCCGTCGACGTCGAGGTGATGAACGCCTTGCTGCTGCCCATCGTGTTGGGCCTGCTGTTGGCGTTGGAATCCCGCGCGCTGCCCGAGGAGTGGCGCATGCGCGGGCCGCGCAAATACATCGCGTGGGCCCTGTGCCTCGTCGTGATGGGCTTCGGGCTGTACATGGTTCCGCAGGCCCTGGGTTTGACTTAAGCGCCCGGGTGCGCGGGGTAGGCGTGCACCAGCGCGCTGTCGAGCCGGGGCACGGCGTGGGTGAGTTGGTGTTCGGCGTCGTGCGCGATGCGGTGGGCGTCCTCGAGGCTGGTGTTGGGATCGATGTCCAGCTCGGCATCGGCGTGCAGGCGGTGCCCGATCCAGCGCATGCGGACGCGGCGCACGCTGCGGACGCCAGGCCGGGCGGCCAGGGTTGCCTCGGCGGTGTCGATGAGCTCGGGGTCCACGGCGTCCATCAGCCGGCGGAAGATGTCGCGCACGGCGCCGCGCAGCACGGCCAGGATCGCCACCGTGATGATCAGGCCGACGATCGGGTCCGCCAGCGGGTAGCCGAGCGCGACGCCCCCGGCCCCGAAAAGCACTGCCAGCGAGGTGAATCCGTCGGTGCGGGCGTGCAGTCCGTCAGCGACCAGGGCGGCCGACCCGATGCGGCGGCCGATCCGGATCCGGTACATGGCGACGACCTCGTTGCCGAGGAAGCCGATCACACCGGCGGCGGCGACCCAGCCGACGTGCTCGATGGCGACGGGGTGGATCAGACGCAGGACGGCTTCGTAGCCGGCGACGATCGCCGACAGCGTGATCATGCCGATCACGAATAAGCCGGCGATGTCCTCGGCCCGGCCGTAGCCATAGGTATAGCGCCGCGTCGCCGGTCGGGTGCCCAACGCGAACGCGACCCACAGCGGGACCGCCGTCAGGGCGTCCGAGAAGTTGTGGATGGTGTCGGCGGCCAGGGCGATCGATCCGGAGATGACGGCGATGACGACCTGCACGATCGCGGTCGCGCCCAGCCCGACGAGGCTGACTTTGACCGCCCGGATGCCGATGGAGCTGGATTCCAGGGCGGTGTCGACGCTGTCGGCGGCGTCGTGGCTGTGCGGGACCAGGAGCTGCGACACGATGCCACGAATGCCGTGGGCGTGTTCGTGCCCATGGTCGTGGGCATGGCTATCTGCATGCATACGCAGATAATAAGTTACTTCTCGTCGGGAGGAAACCGCACCGTGATTTCGGCGCCGCCGTCGTTGTGGTTGGCGGCGGTGACGGTGCCGTGATTGCGCCGCGTGAGGGTCTCGACGATGGCCAGTCCGAGCCCGGTGCCCCCCGTGGTCCGCGCGCTGTCGGCGCGGGTGAATCTCTGAAAGGCGTGGGGGAGGAAGCCGGAGGGGAATCCGGGGCCGTGGTCGGTGACGCGGATCTCGACGCCGTCCGTGGTGGCCTGGACGCGGATCGCGATCGGTGGGGCGCCGTGCTGGACGGCGTTGTCGATGAGATTGCCGAAGATCCGATCGACATCATCGGGGTCGGCGCGCACATATTGGCCCGCGGGGCAATCAATGTCGAGCTGCCCGTCGAGATTATAGTGGTAGCGCTCGGCGATCTCGCGCAGGCGGGCGCCCAGGTCGATGGTCGGCGCGTCGGCCGAGCGGCCGGTGTCTGCGACGGTGAGCAGGTCGCGCGCCAATCGGGATAGCCGAGTGGTCTCGTGCAGGGCCGAGCGCACCGCGGCGAGCAGTTCCGGGTTGCTTCGTGGGCGCCGCAGGGCCAGTTCCAATTCGGTGGTCAGCAAGCTCAGCGGGGTGCGAAGTTCATGGCCGGCGTCGATCACGAATTGCCGTTCTCGCTCCAGCGCGTCCTGCAACCGCTGTAGGAGTTCATTCAACGTCGTTCCGAGCTGGTGGATTTCGTCGCGGGCCGGTGGCACGGGCAGGCGGGCGTGCGCATCGGTGGCGCTGATCCCGGCGGCGCGAGCGCGCATGCGCTCGACCGGCCGAAGCGCGGCGGCCGCCAGGAGGTAGGCGCCAATTGCGGTGGCCAACAATAAGATCGGGAAACTGACCGCCAGCTCGTCACGCAGATCCGCGACCGCGGCATCGCGGTCGGCCAGGCTCTGGGCCGCCACGACGACCCGTCCGCCGGGGCCCGGGCCCGCCGCCACCCGCACCGGGCCCTCCATATCGCCCAGGCGAGGGCGGTCGGAGGTCATCTGTCCTCGCCGTGCGGTGTCCAGCTGTGCGGGTGAGAGCGCCGCCTGCCCGGCGAGATTCGACGTCGCGGTCAGCACCTGGCCGCCGGGGGCGACGATCTGCTGGGCGGTGTCGGGGTCGCCGCCGGCCAGCAACGGATCGTCGTCCGCGGCGATCGGGCGCAGATTGGCCAACTGGGTGGACAGCGACTCGGTGATCGCCGTATCGAGCGACTCTCTCGTGTGGTGGACGGTGAAAGCGGCAACGGCCAACAGCACCAGTGCCATGACGGCGGTGAAGGCGGCGGCGAGCCTGATCCGGATCGGCCAGCGGCGCATCGTCAGCCCGCTATCTCGGGCGCGCCGCCGTCGGTGCGCATCCGATAGCCAATGCCGCGGACGGTCTCGATGGAGCGCACCCCGAACGGCCGATCGATCTTGTCACGCAGCGCGCGGATGTGGACGTCGATGACATTGGAACGAGATTCGTAGGCGAAGTCCCAGCAGTGTTCGATCAGCAGCTCTCGGGTCAGCACCGTGCCGGGTCGGCGCATCAGCAGTTCGAGGAGCCCGAACTCCTTTGTGGTGAGCTCGATTTCGATATCGCCGCGCCAGCATCTGCGGCTGGCGGGGTCGGCGCGCAGCGCTCCGACGGTCAACACGGTGGGTCGCGGGGTCGGTCCGCGGCGGATCAGCGATCGCAGGCGGGCGAACAGCTCCTCGAGGTGAAAAGGCTTGGTGAGGTAGTCGTCGGCACCGCCGTCAAGCCCGGCGACCCGGTCGACGACGGCGCCCCGGGCGGTGAGCATCAGCACCGGCACCCAATTCTGCCGGCTGCGCCATTTCCGGCAGATGTCAAAGCCGGACATGCCCGGCAGCATCACGTCCAGCACGACCGCGTCGTAGTCGCAGACCGTGGCGGCGTGGTAACCGCTGGGGCCGTCGGCCGCGACATCGACGGCATAGCCGTCTTCGATCAGGCCGCGGCGCAACAAATCGGCCATCTTGGGTTCGTCCTCGACCACCAGCACACGCACGGTTGACCATCCTCTCTGCGCTCGGTGTCGTGCCGACTCCATCATCGCCTTTAACCGGGTAAGGCAGGTGTAGTCGGCGTTGATGAAGCCACGATGAGGACGCCACACTGGGCTTCATCGTGGCTTCATCAAAGGGCGATAGACCGTGCCCTATGGCCAGGAAACGAGTGGGCGCCTTGCGCACCGTCGCGATGGCTGCGGCGGTGGCGCTGGTGCTGGCGGGTTGTGGTTCGGGCTCCAAGGGAGGTGCCGGTAGCAGCACAGTCCAATCCGGCAATCCGCGGTCGGCGGCGACGACGACCGATGCCGACTGGAAGCCGGTGGCCGACGCGCTGGGACGTGCCGGCAAGCTGGGCGACAACAACACCGCCTATCGAGTCGCATTGGTGCGCAACGATCTTCAGGTCACCACCGACGGTGTCCCGATCAAACCGGGATTGTCCCTGGGCGGGTATGCGGCGTTCGCACGCTACGACGACAACCAGACGCTGCTGATGGGCGATCTGGTGGTCACAGAGGCCGAGCTACCGAAGGTCACCGACGCCCTACAGGCTCACGGCATCGCGCAGACCGGGCTGCATAAGCATCTGCTGCAACAAACCCCGCCGGTGTGGTGGACGCACGTTCATGGCATGGGCGACGCCGTACAGCTCGCCCAAGGGCTCAAGGCCGCGCTGGACGCGACCTCGATCGGCCCGGCCACCCCGCCGCCGGCACAGCAACCGCGCGTCGACATCGATACCGCGGGTGTCGAGCAGGCGTTGGGCCGCAAGGGAACTCCCGACGGCGGATTGTTCAAGTACAGCATCCCCCGCAAGGACACCATCGTCGAGGACGGGCGCGCGCTGCCGCCGGCGTCGTTGAACCTGACGACAGTGATCAACTTTCAGCCAGTCGGGGGTGGCCGGGCGGCGATCAACGGCGACTTCATCCTGATCGCGCCCGAGGTGCAGAAGGTCATCCAGGCGTTGCGCGCCGGCAACATCCAGATCGTCGAACTGCACAACCATGGCCTCACCGAGGAACCCCGCCTGTTCTACATGCATTACTGGGCGGTCGACGACGCCGTGGCGCTTGGCAGGGCGCTGCGCCCGGCGCTGGACGCGACGAATCTGCGGTCGTGATCAGGCGGGGGCGGTTCCGAACAGCAGGATGCCAAGCGCTCCCGTCGCGACGACGACGTACGGCTCTTTGACCTTGAATCGCCACAGCACGCCCAGCGTCACCACGGCGATGCCGGCGGTGATCCAGTCGGTGACGGCTTGGCGAGTCAGGACCACAACGGCGCCGCAGAGTGCCCCGCCGGCGGCGGCGGTGGCGCCGGCGACGAAGGCGCGCACCTGGGCATTGTCGCGGTGGCGTAAGAACCAGCGGCCGGGCACGACGACGCCGAGATAGATCGGGGTGAAGATGGCAACGCTCGAGACGATCGCCCCGGGCAATCCCGCGACCAGGTAGCCGATGAAGCCGGCGCTGATCACGACCGGTCCCGGGGTGATCAGCCCGATGGCCACGGAATCGAGAAACTGGCTGTTGGTCAGCCAGTGGTGCTGGTCGACGACACCGGCGCGCATGAACGGCACGATCGCCAGCCCCGATCCGAACACGATGGCCCCGGTTTTCAGGAAGAACAGCGCGAGCGATGCCAGCGTCCCCCCGCCGGCCAGCGTGCCGAGCCCGATGACCAGCGGCATGGGTTTGGCGTTATCCTCCTTTCCAGCAACGTCTTTCGAGGGTTTGCGGCGGCGTAGCCGGATGCGTGGCCGGGCGTCGAGCAGGATCATCAACACACCCGCGCCGACGATGACGAGCACCGGTTCAGACCCCGTGAGCGCGGTCAGCGCAAACACTACGGCGCTGATGCTCCACAGCCGCCAGTCCCGGCCGTCGGTGAGCTTGATCAGCTTGATCGCGGCGATCGTGATGATCGCCATCACGGCCGGGGCGATTCCGTAGAACAGCGCCTGCACGACATGCGAGCCCGAGTAGTGCGAGTAGACGGCGCCCACGGCCACCACGATGGCGAACGAGGGTGCGACGAAGGCCGCCGCGACCGCGGCGGCGCCATGGGCGCCGCGGCGCAGGTAGCCGACCCACATCGCGACCTGCGCCGCCAGCGGGCCGGGCATGGTCTGTCCGAGGGCGACGCCGTCAAGGAAGTCCTGACGGTTGATCCATTGCCGCCGTTCGACCAGGTCGCGCTGCATATAGCCGACGGTGGCGATCGGTCCGCCGAACCCGATCGCGCCGAGCTTGAGGAAGTAGGCGAGGATCCGGCCGAACCCAACGGGCGCGCCGGGTTCCTCGTCGGGCTCACTCATATCGAGTATGTAACCTCGTTTGCATTCGATGGGCGACCGCTGAGCGCGCCGTGCGGCTATGTTCCGTTCAGATGGTGACGACGTTGACGAGCAGCGCTATGGCAACCGCAAGCGCGCGGGCTTGGCCGTAACGACGCGGATCGGCGGACGACCGGAGATCGGCGTATGCCGAGAGGAAGACGTAGGTCATGACCGGTGCCAGCCAGTCGTTGGCGGAAAAGCCGGGGAGGCCGTCGCTATTCAGTTGCGGCGTGTTGGACGAAATCCGCCACAGGAAGACCGCGACCCCGCTGAGGACGCCGACCATCACGACGTCGGGCCAGGCAGACCGCGGCAACCGCCACGCCGCCACCGCGAGTGCTAGCACGCCGGTCAGCGCGCCGGTGAGTGCGATGTGTGCCGCGCTAAAGCTACCTGCCTCTACGGCGAGACTGATTGGCGCGCCCACGGTTTGAGTGGACGTCAATCGTTGTCCGGGGCTTCGGTGCCCACGAAGCGGAAGCCCTGATCCAGGTGCACCTCCACCTGGGTGCCGTCGGTTTTGGTGACGAGAACCCCGTAATAGGCGGCGCCCTCATTGGTTTCCTTTTCGACCTTCCCAGCCTTGCCCGGTATCGCTTGTACCGCCGCGGCGCGGGCCTGGTCCGCGGCCGGGCCGGTGATTTCCTGGTCATCGGCGGCGGCGACGCCGACGCCTGCGGCCGCGGCCAAGACGGTGGCGGCTGCGACGCCAATGCCGATCCTCGTTCTGACTCTCATCGATCCATCCCTTCTCGTCCGGAAGCCCGGTTGCGAGAGCGACGCTAACGCCGGCACATGAAGCCAGGATGAATGTGATCGAATTCGTTTGTATAGCAGTGAAACCGCTTGCATGGCCAACACCTGGTTCAGGCGGATCGTGCGCTGCGCAGTTCTAGGCGCGAGCCCACGCTGTTGGGGATATAGGCATCCGGCATCGCTCCGGCAATCGCGTGCGCGGCGCGCCATCCGGTGCAGTGGGCGGGGATGACGGTCGCCGCACCGGTCGCGACCAGCGCGTCGACGGTGGGTTTGATGATCGGCTCGAACGCCGGGCCGCTGAGGTGAAAGCCCCCGACCACGGCGGCGACGTTGTCGATGCCGGTGAGGCGGCGCGCGTAGCGGACGATGTTGACGATGCCGGCGTGCCCGCAGCCCGTGAGCACCACCAAGCCATGGTCGGCGACGTTGATGATGAGCGCCTGGTCGTCGAGGATCAGCGGATCCGGTTCCCAGGCAGCGTTGGCCAGGGCCTCGTGAAACGGCATGCCGTGTTCGAAGTCGCTGGTGCGGTCCACCTCACCGGTGATGAGCACCGAATCGTCGAAGAGCAACGAGGGCTGGCGCCGTTCGACGATGTCCAGGCCGGCCTGCTGCAGCGCCGCGCGAGACGGTGAGGGAAGTTCGAGTTCGAGCAGCCCGGGAATGGCGATGCGACGCTTGGTGAACGCGCCCGGGTGCACGACCAGTGGCAGGTTCGACGGGCCCACCGTGCGGACGAATCCGTCAAGCCCGGTCACATGGTCGGAGTGCCCATGGCTGAGCACCACCAGCTCAATATCGAACGGGGACAACCCGAGTCGGCGCATGTTCTCGGACAACCCGGTCGGGGTCATGCCGGCGTCGAACAGCAGGTGGTGGTCGTGGCCGTTGCGCGTGACGGTGACCAGCATCGAGAACCCGTGCTCGGCCAACGGAATGTCATACGCCTCACCGGTGTCCAGCAGATTGGTCGGCAGACGTGATGCGGTGGTGGCGGCGAGCAGGCCGTGCCGGCGTACCGGTCCCTGATCCGTCAGCAGCAGGTCGGTGTTGTTGTCCACCAACGTGGTGAGCACGACGGCGTCGACGGGGGAAAGGGCGATGGGATCCGTTGGCGCCTGGGCCGGTTCGGGATGGATCCGTGGCACGGCCGCGGGCCCGGGATGGTGGTGGTGGGGTTCTGTGCACATCGCTGGCCTCCCTATTCGGATGCTTCGCACGGTAGCCGCCCGCCACCAGTGGCGGTCAGAGCCGTTTGGCCCTTCTGCCGCGCACGGTGCCGCCATAGCATGAATCGATGGCCGGGCCGTGGAGTCTGGACGCACTGGCCGCCGCTTCCGGTGAGTCGGCCGATGGCCTTCGCCGTTACGTCCGAGTTGGGTTGCTGCGCGAGCAACCCGATGGCGACCTCGAGCCCGGTTCCCTGCACCGCGTCCGGCTGATCCAATTCGCACGCGCCCGAGGAGTCGACGACGATCGGCTGGCGGCGGTGGCCGCCGACCAAGGCGACGTGCTGGGCGTTTTCGACGAACTCGATCCGGGCGACGACCCGGCCGCCGACTTGGCCGCCGCCGCGCGGGAGCTGGGCCTCGATGCGAAGACGACGGCCGAACTGGCCGACATTATGGGCTGGGACAGCCTCACCGGCACCGAGTCCGACGCCAGCGCGCTGCGCGTTTTCGCGCAGGCGTTGGAGTTAGGTATGCCGCGTGACGCGCTGATGCAGATCGTGCGGGCGCTCGCAGACCACACCGATCGGCTCGCCGATGCCGAGGTGCGCACGTTCCACGATTACGTCCATGAGCGATTCCGCAGCCAAGGGCTCGTTGGCCCTCAGCTGCTGGACGCCACGCGCTCCGTTGGCAAACCCGTGCTGGCGCTGGCCGAGCCGGCGCTGCTGTACTTTCACCGCCGCGCATATCGGCGTGCTTACCGCGAAGACATGCTGCGGCATCTTGCCGAAGACGCCACCCCTGCCGCCACGGCACCAGGTGAGGAATACGCCAGCGTGCTGTTTGTCGATCTGGCCAGCTTCACTCCGCTGACGGCAACCATGGGAGATCACGTGGCCGCCAACGTCCTAGGACGGTTTGGCGCCACGGTGCGTGGCGGCGCCGGCCGACACCACGGGCGGATCGTCAAGCAGATCGGCGATGCGTTCATGCTGACGTTCGACCAGCCGGTCGACGCCATCGAATTCGGTTTGGACATGGATCGTTTCGTCGACGCGGAGCCGCAATTTCCCGCCCTGCACATCGGTGCGCACCATGGCCGCGTCCTGTACCGGGAAGGCGACTATCTGGGCGGCACGGTCAATCTGGCGGCGCGCGTGGCATCGGCCGGTGCGGCGGGACAATTTCTGATCACCCAGGAGCTGCGCGACGCCGCGGGCGAGGTCGCCGAGGCCGAACTCGTGCCCTTGCCGCCGCGGCGGCTCAAGGGACTTCGCCATCCGCTGCGCCTGACCGAAGTCCGCCGCCGCGGCCCCAGGCGAGCCGGCCGGCAGACCGACCCGGTGTGCGGCCTGCTACTTCATCCGGAAGACGTCGCGGTCACAACCACTTGGCGCGGAGCGACTTTCGCGTTCTGTTGTGAGCTGTGCAAGGACACCTTCACCGATGATCCCGCCCAATTCGCAACCACAGCGCCCGATTTGCGATCCGACTGACCGTGCGCAGGCCGGCTGCTAGGCGCGGTTAGCCCATCGGGCGCGTCCAGGGCTTGGCTCGCAGGAGCGTCACTGCCGCCAGAAGGAGTAGTCCGCCCAACCAGGCCAACGCGACCAGTAGGGATCCGGTTTGGGTGAATTGCTTAGTCAGCCCGGTGTCGAACAGCACCTTGGTCACGCCGTAGCCGGGCAAGAAGTCGGCCCAAGCTGCTGGTGTGGGTCGCAGCATCGGGCTTTGAATGATGCCCAGGTCGAGGAATGGGATAAGGAACGCCACGAACACACCGGCGACCTTGCCCAGGAGGGGGCCGACGATGACACCGATCAGCGCATAGGTCCCGGCAACTAGCAGGTTGGCACCGGCGTACCCCGCCCACTGTTTGGCATCGAACACAGCCGCGGTGACCAGCATCGTGGCCGCTGTGATCACGATGGCGGCCCCGGCGACAACGCCGAGCCGGGCCGCGAGGATGGCGCCGGTGCGGTAGCCGGCCAACCGCAGCCGCTCATCCCCGTCAGCGGCATCGACAACCACGAACATGCCCACGAGCGCTGCCAGTGCGCCGATCCCGATCGGGGCCATGACCCCCCCGTGGATGTCTGGGAACCAGAAAATGTGATTCGCGTTGACGCCGTTTTCGGTGACCGCCACCGCGATGCTGCGTGGGGGGGTGGTGGCCCGGGCCAGCAGCACGAACGCCGCCGGCACGATCACCAGTAACACCAGCAAGACTGGGTTGCGACCCAGATCGACCAATCCGAACCGCAGCGCGGTCAAGAATTGCCCCGATGAGCGCTGCCGCCGGCGCGCGGTGCGCGATCCGGTGGCCACAACTACCCCGGCTACCACAAGGGCGCCGATCACCCACACCAGGGAGAGGCCGAGATCACCGAAGCGTCCGGCGTGATGCGAGGGCGTGCCCGCCATCCACAGCGTGACGAAGTGGGTGGGGAACCACCGGGTGAACAGATAGTCGCCGCCGCTCCCGGCGGGTCCCACGAATACATCGAGCAGCCAGATCAACAGGATGACCACCGCGCCGTTGACCGGATTGCCGACGGCCACCCCGACGAGCGCGCCGATCGCCAGGTAGACCAGCGCGAACATCAGAGTGCCGGCGATCACCCGACCAGGGTCGTCGATGCCGGTGCGTACCGCCAGCGCACCCAGCGCCGCCGCGGAAACCAGCCCTGCCATCAGCAGGCCCGTGGCCGCCCGGGCGGCCAGTAGCCGCGACACCCGCAGCCCAGCTAGCAGCAACCGCTTGTCGGCGGCGCGAGCCGAGCGGATCTGGAAGTACATCGCCAACCCCGACAGAAACCCGGCGGCCCACCCCGCCGTCGCGGTCTCCGTCGCCATGCCGGGCCTACCTCGCAACAACTGCATGGCATCAGCGATCGAAGCCGCCGCCACCAGCACAAAGACCAGCGGCACCAGGACCAGCATGATCAGATTTACCGGGTTGCGCACATACTCCGTGGCGAAACTGCGTGTCAAAAGCAGTGTCGGGCGCCATTGTTCATGCGCGGCGGTCGTCATCAGTCAACCTCTTGCACGTTGCACTGCCCTTCGCACTGGCCGGCGCACAATTGCCCATCGCACAGCCTAAGGATGCGATCGAACCGTTGCTCGTCGGTCACAAAATGGCTGATGATCAAAACGGATCTACCGGCGGCGCGGCGTGCGGCCACCAGATCCCAGAACTTCAGATAGGTGTCCCAATCGAATCCTGCGTAGGGCTCATCCAGCAGCAGCACCGGCGGATCGGCCAGCATCGCCAGGGTGAGGTTGAGCTTGGCCAGCGTGCCGCCGGACAGGCGATCCGCCCGCGTGCCCGCGTATCGCTCAAAGCCCAACGCCCCGTAAAGGTCTCGTCGCGCACGTCGTTCGGCCTCATGAGTCATTCGATAGGCGCGGGCGAATAATTCGATGTGCTCATCACACGTCAGCCGCTCGTAGACCACCGGTCGTTGCGGGCAGTATCCCAGCACTCCGGTACGCGTCACGGTGCCGGCGTCGGCGGCCAACTCGCCGACCAAGATTTTCATGATCGTCGACTTGCCCGAGCCGTTCTCACCAACCAACCCAACTACTTCACTGGGGCCCAAGTTCAGATCCACGCCACGCAGCACCTGGTGGCGCCGCCAAAACGGCCAAACGCCGCGCCGGAAGAACTTTTCGACACCCTCGGCAGTCAGTAACGGGCCGGATTCGGTTTCACGCGGCCGCGGAGTCGTCACCGCGGCGCCGCTTGCTGGCTCATTCACGGCTGCCTCCTCGACACCCTCCAGCGTCAATTGCTTCTCGAGTCCGTGTGGCTGTGGTCAGCGTTGGTGATGTTTGCGGTCGATACTGCCGTGCTGCTCGGCGCGGGACCAGAGAACAAGGGCCGAGGCGTCCGGGACCAAAGTCATTGGCTCATGGGGACAAGCGGAGCCGACGTGAGCGGCGTCTAACCAGACGACGCTATGGCCGGCAATCCATCAACGCGGCGTCTTTCGCATCATCTTTGGAAATGGGCGGTTAGGCGGACTTCCGCCATTCGACTCCCTCACGAGTGCGCGGCGGTCACCGTGGAAATAGGTGTATCCGGCGGCTATCGAACACACGACCGTCGCGACCGCCAACATCTGGGATCCGTTGGCGACCAGGCTAATCAACCCGCCGATGACGGCACCCAAAATGAAGCCCATGTATAGCAGAAAGTATCCCAACCACGCGGCCGCCGAGCCGCCACTGATGTGACGTTCAATGCCCTGGCCCATCTTCACGAGTGTCCCGGTCACGTAGCTCAGCGGGGTCGACACCTCGCCATCCTTGACAAATGAGGTATTGAGAGCGCCAATTCCGAACGCAACGAAAATGATTGGCGCAAAGGAGAGTTCGCCCATCGCCGACCACCCGTGTGTGGCGACGCAGACAGTGGTGGCGACTGCCAGTGACAAAGCTGTGAGCACCGTCGGGCCATGAGGATGCGCCACCCACAGATGGCGCCGGCACAATGACGCGACTACTACGCCGCTGAGAAAGGCCGCCAACAGCACCGCCGCCGTCAGAACGAGCCAGGGTTGGTGACGAAAGTATCCCAACGCGGCACGTTCCGTGTTTCCGGTCATGAACGTTACGAAGTATCCGGCGGAGTGAGTGAACGCCGTGGCACCGATCAGCCCGGCCAGCGCGGCCAGGACCCACGACAATCGTGTTTCGCTGTCGAATCTCTCACGCATCACGGTCGCTAATGCTGGGAGCGCCGGGGTCCCTGAAGGTGATCAGTCGTTGCACGTGCAATCGGGGTGACCGCAGTTGCAGCCGCCCGCTTGCGTGCAGGCGGATTCGCCGCAAGTACAACCGGTGGATTTGCAGTGGCAGATGTGAGTTTCGTTCATGTCTTAGACGGTACCCCCGTAGGGTATCCCTGTCAATCGCAGATCTGCGCGTCGGCAGTCGATTGCGGCTCGGATCGCCCGCCGATATCGATTCGATCAGGAGCGAACAAGCCGTGCGATGGCCGCGGAGGCTTCGGCCAGCTTCACGTCAGCTTCGTCTCCCCCCTTTGCGAGTGCTTGGCTTACGCAATTGTCGAGGTGGTCGTCGAGCAGGTTTAGCGCCACGGACCGTAAAGCGCTACTTAGTGCGCTGATTTGGGTGAGGATGTCGATGCAGTACTTGTCGTCGTCGATCATTTTTGCGATGCCGCGGACCTGGCCCTCGATCCGGCGCATTCGTCTGGCGTAGTTGTCCTTGTTGGCTACATATCCGTACGTGGTTTCCAAGTCATCTCCCGGCACTGCGTCATCAGGTCGTTCTCGGCGTCGCCGCGTGGTGACGGGTGTGGTCGGCCGCCAAGGACATCTTTGTCCGAGACCCTACCAATGGCGTCCATCGATTATGAGGGTTCTAGGCCACACTCGGAGTCGGTGAAAGAACCTCGACGGGCGCCAGTCGAACCTTGCCGGCGGCAGCCTCCATATGTCGGCGGATGCTCACGACGCTGCGGCCGACCCCATAGGTTCGAATCACGGGATCCAGGGTGATCCTGAGAAAGCAGACCCCCGCTTCGCCTTTGCGCCGGGATTTTTCGTACGCACTCAGAATCTGCCGGCCTATCCAGAAACCGCGGAAGACGTTGGTCCCGTCCCCGTCGGTCCAGTCGAGGATTTCGGCGCGGCCACGCAACTGGATCGTCGCCGGCGGAACGAATCGCAATACCCGCCGCTGCAGCGGCGCGACCAGCGACACCTGTGGGTTGTGCGCGACGTTTCGCGCCTTCTTCAACTGGCGCCTCGTCATGACATACAGCGCGACCTCGCCGCCGCGTTCCGAGACGCCATAGTTGACCCCCGCCGAGTGTGGCCGGCCCTGCCCGTCGACGGTCGAGAGGATCGCGAAATTGTGGGTCGATAGTTCGCGCAGCACGAGCTCGGGCGTCACCGCCCGATTCATGGGGCTGTCGACGACAGGGGCGGACGTCGGGCGGCGAAGGTTTCCACGCGAGGCTCAATCGTGGGCGGCTCGGCGGGTGGCAGTGGGTCGGCGTGGTAGCGGCGTAAGCGGTTGGCGTTGCCGACGACAGACAACGAGGACAGAGCCATCGCGGCGGCGGCGATCATCGGTGAAAGTCGTAGCCCCAACACCGGATACAGGACGCCCGCCGCGAGCGGGATCCCGACGGCGTTGTAGATCAGGGCAAAGAACAGGTTTTGCCGGATGTTGCGCATGGTGGCACGCGAGAGCCGGATCGCCGTGACGACACCGGCCAGTGACCCGGAAATCAGGGTTATGTCGGCGGCTTCGATCGCCACGTCGGTGCCGGTGCCGATGGCCAGTCCGACGTCGGCCTGGGCCAGGGCGGGTGCGTCGTTGATGCCGTCACCGACCATGCCCACCCGGCGTCCCTCGGCCTGTAGACGGCGGATCTCGTCGGCTTTGTGCTCGGGCAGGACCTCGGCCAGCACCCGTTCGACGCCGACCTGTCGGGCGATCGCGGCCGCGGTGCGGGCGTTGTCCCCGGTGAGCATCACGACCTGCAGGCCCAGCTTGCGCAGGGCGGAAATCGCAGCGACGGAATCGTCTTTGACGGTATCGGCCACGGCGATCACACCGGCTGGGTGCCCGTCGACGGCGGCGAGAATCGGGGTCTTCCCCTCGGCGGCCAGGTCGGCGCTGATGTGCTCGAGTTCGGTTGTGTCGACGTCGTTTTCGGCCAACAATCTTGCGGTGCCGACGAGCACGGCGCGGCCCGACACCGTGGCCCGGACCCCCTTGCCCGTGATCGAATCGAAGGCCGACACGGCGGGAAGGGTGAGACCGCGATCGCGAGCGCCTGCCACCACGGCGCTGGCGATCGGGTGTTCGCTGTCGGCTTCCGCGGCGGCAACCAGCGTGAGCAGTTCGTTCTCGGCCACGGTCCCGGTCACCGCGACGTCGGTGAGAGCAGGTCTGCCGGCGGTGATGGTGCCGGTCTTGTCCAGCACGATGGTGTCGAGCTTGTGCGCGGTCTCGAGGGCCTCGGCCGAGCGGATCAGAATTCCCGCCCGGGCCCCCTTGCCGGTGCCGACCATGATCGATAGCGGCGTCGCCAGGCCCAGCGCGCAAGGGCAGGCGATGATCAGCACGGCCACCGCCGACACCAACGCCTGCGTCAGCGTGGGTGCCGGGCCGAGGACGAACCAGATCGCGAAAGTTGCTATGGCGGTAGCGATCACAACCGGGACGAAGTACGCCGAGATCGCGTCGGCCAAGCGCTGGATCGGGGCCCGCGAAGCCTGCGCCTGTTGAACCATGCGGATGATTTGAGCCAGCATGGTGTCCGCGCCGACTTTGGCGGCGCGCACTCGCAACGAGCCGGTGGTGTTGACGGTCGCGCCGATGACGGTGTCGCCGGTGCGTTTGGTGGCCGGCATCGATTCGCCGGTCACCATCGACTCGTCGACGGCGGACTGTCCGGACAACACGGTGGCGTCGACCGGGATCTTCTCGCCGGGCCGAATGAGGATCTCGTCGCCGACGACGACCTCGTCGACGGGGATTTCGGTTTCGGTGCCGTCACGCAGCACACGGGCGGTGCGGGCTTGCAGGCCCAGCAGGGCGCGGATGGCTTCGCCGGTGCCGGCCTTGGCGCGGGCCTCGAGCAGTCGGCCCAGCATGATCAGCGTCAGGATCACTCCGACGGCCTCGAAATACACGTCGCGCACTTCGGCCGGCAACGCACCGGCGGCGACCGTCACGAGCAGGCTGTAGCCGTAGGCCGCCAGGGTGCCCAAAGTGATGAGGCTGTTCATGTCGGCGCTGCGGTGCGCCAGCGCGAGCCAGCCGGTGCGATGGATCGGCCATCCCACGTAGAACATCACCGGGGTGATCAGAGTCAGCTGCACCCAATGGTTGAGCAAGAACGCCGGAACCCAATGGGCGCCCAGGGGTTCGGCCATCACGGCATACAGCACCGGAACGGTGAGCACCGCGCCGACGAACACCCGGCGCGTCAGATCGGCGATCTCCGCGCGCCGGTCTTCGGCCTGAGCGGCTTCAATTTCCGTGGCGGCAGGCTCGTCGACGCCGTCGGGTGGCGCATATCCGGCACCGGCGTCGGGCTTGTCGGTTTCAGCGGCCATGCCGTCCGGGGTGACGACCAGCGTGCCGTGAATCATGTTCATGCCGCAGGCAAACCCGAATGATCCTGCCTGTGTTGGGGTGAACCTGACCGTCGTGCGTTGATGCGCCGGCAGGGCCGCCGACAGCTGGAGATCGGGAAAGACCACCCGCGAGCTGCAATCCCCCGCTTCCTGCCGGTCGAATTCGATCTCGGCCGGAATGCCTTGGCGCACTTGGATGACGTTGGGGCTGTAACCGCCGCGGACCGTGACCTGGAGCTGCTGCAGTCCGGCGTTGACCGTGGCGGCGTGCGCGCGTCGCGGCGAGAAGAAGTACCACGCCAGCCCGGCGACCACCGAGGCAGCACCCACCAGGACGGCAATATCGACACCGGACACCATGTACTCCTCGAGGGCGGGAACGGATTAGGGGTTGGGCTGTGAACGGCGCTCGGGGGTGGCCTGCCGCGCCAGCTCGTTCATGCGGATCTGGTACGTCTCGGCATCGATCGACCCGGACAGCCGCTGTCGCACGATGACTGCCTCGGCGATGAGCGCCTGACACCTCCATAGGCTCGCGCCCATGCCCGACGGCAACAGATCGAACAGCTCGTCGCCGGGCTGGAGCGGCGTTTCGCGGCGACGCGCCCTGAAAGCCCGCGCGATCACCGCGGACGTGGTCGCCGAAAAGGTGAGCAGCAACACCACACCTATCAGCACCGCAGCCCAAGAGCCGCTGGTAACTTGCCCGGACGCCGCCATGGCCGTGCCCACCTCTTCCGCCGCAACTGCACGACCGGTTCAGCATCCTCTCATCATACCCCCTAGGGGTAGGGACTTGCGTCACTTGTCCCGGGGAAGGATCGAGGGTCGAAGGTCCCTGACGCTCGTGCCCACCGGCCCCTGACGACACCCTGACAACGAGTCAAACTGATGGCGAGTGAATGATTTTTGGGTCGTCCGATTGGAGGCAAACGCGATGATGTTCTGGTATGACCACAACATGGGGTGGTGGGGATGGGCCGGAATGGGCGTCGGCATGGTGCTGTTCTGGGCGCTGCTTGTCGCCGGCATTGTCGCCCTCGTCGCCTATATCAATGGAGATCGCCAAATCCGCTCAGGCATAACGCCGCCCGCCTCGCCGGAACAGGTGCTCGCCGCCCGATTCGCGCGTGGTGAGATCAACGAGGCCGAATACCGCGATCGGATGGCCGTGCTGCGGGATCACGCGCGCCCGTGATTCGCGCGCGCGCCTAGGGTCCGCAACGGACCGGTGGTAAATAGCGCCTGCCGTGAACCGCGAAGCTCTGCAGCGAGATCGTGCTCGAACGCCGGGACCTTCAGACCCCGACGGCGCAACTGGCGATCCAGCTCGGCGATGAACAAGCCCTCACCCTTGCGCCTGCACGCCAACACGGCTCGCTCGTTCATGACGTCACGAGTGAGAGCGGCGGCCGGACAGGACGCGACGACTTCCAGCGACGCCCGCAGATCCAATGTCGTCGCCACGCCACACGACGGCGAGGCACCGATCCCGACTATGCCGGCGGTCGCGATCCCGGAGCGCTGGTAGTCGGCAACGTCGCGAGCTACCCGGCGCGCCAATCGTCGATACACAAGGCGGGTCCACACCACGAACGCGCGCAGCAGTGGGGCCCGCAACGGATACAGCCAGCCGCCCTTCGAGTGATAAAGCCGAAGGCTGTGCGGCTTCAGCACCCCGCCCCAGGCCAGCCGTTCCGGGCACGGCATTTGGTGAATCCCGTAGCCGGCACCGATCAGCTGCTCGACCGCCTCGGCCACCGCACCCGGTCGCGTCGCCCCGCCGGCATAGCGGGTGTTCTCGTTCAGCAGGCAGTGTGACACCAAGATCACCTGCCGGCCGCGCTCGTCGCGCAATTGGTCGAGCAATAACTGCGCGTGGGTTTGTTTTTCGCCCACGTCGACAGCATCGACATCCGCGCGACCGTTCAGTAGGGGCCAAGGTCACCGAAGACCAGCCCATATGGTCCTGGCTACCGTCCAGCCGGCGGTGCAGATTAGGACAGAGTTGCGGTGACTCAGACCGAATGGATGTGTCCGTGCCCGAGGAAGTGTTCTTCGACTCCGACGGTGTGCGGTGCGCGGCCGATCTCTACCTGCCCGCGACCGCGGGCAGCGCGCCTTGCGTGGTGATGGGGCACGGCGGCAGCGCCACCAAGCGCCTCGGCTTGCCCGCGTACGCGGAGAAGTTCACGACGGCGGGCCTGGCGGCGTTGGCGTTCGATTACCGGCATTTCGGAGACAGCGGCGGTGAGCCCCGGCAAGTTATCAGCATTGCCGAACAACAGGACGACTACCGCGCGGCGGTGCGATACGTGCGGGGTCGCGACGACATCGATCCGCATCGGGTCGCCTTGTGGGGGACGTCGCTCAGCGGTGGTCATGTGCTGGCGGTGGCCGCCACGGATCCGGATATCGCCGCGGTGGTGTCGCAGGTACCCCTGATCGACGGCTGGCACCGCGGGCGCACGCTTGGCGAGCGCCTCAATTGGGATGTGGCGCGGCGGACGCTGCAATTCAGCGTCGCGGCGGTGCGCGATGCGGTTGGCGCGAAGTTGGGCAAGGGGCCGTATCTGGTTCCCGTGGTCGCCAATTCGGGAGACGTGGCGGTGTTCACCGAGCCCGAGGCGAAAGCAGCGTTCGAGGCGCTCGGTGGCGAAGCCGTCGGCTGGCGCAATGCGCTCGCACCGCGCATGCTCTTCGCCTTGCCGCGCTACCGCACGGGCACGGCGGAAAAACTGCGCATGCCGGTCCTGACGTGCCTGGGGGACCACGACCAGCAAGCCTCGCCGAGGTTCGCGGCACGGATAGCATCCTTGATGAGTGACGTCGAACTGCACCGCTATCCGGTCGGGCACTTCGACGTCTACACCGGTTCGCTCTTCGAGGAGATCAGCTCACTCGAGGCGGATTTTCTGCGGCGCCACTTGACACGAGATGACTGACGAAGTTCTGAACCACTCCGGCGAAACGCGTCGGCGTGTATCGCTACCGGGCCGGCGCGCTAGGGTGTTGCGACCGGCCCCAGCGAACAAGCCGGTAGAAAAGTTGAGCAAATCCATGACCGCAGCAGCGGAAGCACCGGCGCTTCAATCGCGGGTCGGCCACTACTACCAGATGGACGGCACCTACCTGGTCGGCCGCGAGAAGGTCCGCGAATACGCCCGCGCGGTGCAGGACTATCACCCCGCGCACTGGGACGTCGCCGCGGCCGCCGAGCTGGGCTACTCCGGCCTGGTGGCGCCGCTGACGTTCACGTCGGTCCCCGGCATGATGTGCAATCGCCGCATGTTCGAGTCGGTGGTGGTCGGCTACGACACCTACCTCCAGACCGAAGAGGTCTTCGAGCAGCACCGCCCAATCGTGGCCGGCGACGAGCTGTACATCGACGTCGAGCTGACATCGGTGCGCAGGACCGCCGGCAGGGACTTCATCACCGTCACCAACACCTTCACCGACGCCGCCGGCGAGCGGGTACACACCCTGCACACCACCGTCGTCGGCGTCACCGCCGAAGATGTCGATCCCCAGGTCAAGTTGGCCGCGCCGAAAATCATGATGCACGACGTGGACATCCTCGCAATCGCCGAAGCGGGCGCCGAGTACGAAAAGACGGTGCGCCCCGAGGGTGAGGTTCGGATCGCCCAGGAAGGCGCGACCCGCACGCCGGGGACGCCGTCCTTCGAGGACGTGAAGGTCGGCAACGAGTTGGCGGCGCATCACACCCGACTGTCCCGCGGCGATCTGGTGAACTACGCCGGCGTGGCCGGCGACGCCAACCCGATCCACTGGGACGAGGGCATCGCCAAGCTGGCCGGCCTGCCCGACGTGATCGCCCACGGAATGCTCACCATGGGCCTGGGCGCCGGATTCGCCTCGGCGTGGACGGGCGATCCAGGCGCGGTCACCCGGTACGCGGTGCGGTTGTCCCAGCCCGCGATCGTGTCGGCGGCCGAGGGCGCCGACATCGAGTTCACCGGGCGGGTCAAGTCGCTGGACCCGGAGACCCGCAGCGGCGTCGTCGTCGTCGCGGCGAAGTCGGGTGGTCAGAAGATCTTCGGCATGGCGACGCTGAACGTCCGCTTTCGCTGACCGAATTTCAGAACCACGGTCCGGGGAAGTGGCCGTCCTGGTCCTGGACCATCACGATGTCCTTGCAGTCGCCGTTCAGTGCGGCGGCGTTCTCGCCGCGGCACACCAGGGTCCAGCCCGAGATCCGCGCGAACGGCCGGACCGACCACGTCGTCGCGACCGGATCCGGGGCGGGTAGGGCGAGCACGGCGAACGTGTTGCCGACGTTGGTGATGTAGAGGTGGTCTTCGAAGAAGGCCAGCTTCGCGATATTCATCTTCTTCGCGTCGTCACGCGTCTTCAACAAATCCCAGTGCTGGGTGCGCAGGTTCCACACGCCGAACCCGAACTGCGAATTGTCCGAGTTGCGGCCGTCGACGAATAATTTCCCGTCCGACAACGTGGCGGACAGTCCGCCGCCGGAAACCCGGTCCGAATCGCCCACCTTGATAAGGGATTTCGCGTTCAGGTCATAGAACATCGTCGACACCACCGGGGGGTTGTAGGAATCCCAGTGGGTGATCTTCACCAGTTCGTCCGGGCCGTCGGACAATTCGCCGTCGACGGTCCAGATGTCGTTGTCCTGATAGATCGCTTCCCCGCTCGGCCGGCGCAGCTCGGCTCCGGACGCCTTGGCGACGTCGGTGTTGCGCTGGAACGACAGGACGTCCTGCCACACCCGGCCGGGCTGCGGGTCGTTCCACATCATCGACAGATCGGTCCCGGACAGGATGACGGTCCGCGGCGGCGACGCGGCGCTGTGCCCGTCGGTGAAGGCGTTCACCCACGCCACACCGGTCGCGGTGGCCGCCAGGCCCCATTCGTTCGCCGCTGTCAATTTCAGGTCGGGCGTCGGCGGGGCCAGCTCCTTGGTCACCACAGGCTGGCTCGTCTTGAGGTCGAAGGCGTAGGCCGTGGCCTTGGTGACCTCGGGCTGCGACCCTTGCGCCGGCTTGGTCGTCGTCACCACGTAAACGACCCTCGTGTTGTCGGCGGCCGTCCCCGTCAGCGCGCAGATGCCGCCCGTCAGGTTCTCACCGGCCGGGATCGCGGGCACGCCCGGCACGGCGTACTGACCCGTCTTCGTGTCGAACACCTTGGGGCGAATCTCCTCGAGCGCCGACTTGCGCTGCACGAATTTCTCGGGACACCCGACGTAGGCCGTCCCCCCGTAGCTTTTCCAGTCTCGCTCCAACGGGCCGGTGACCGGGGGCGGCGCGGGCGCCGCACTGGCCGTGGTCGTCGAGGTCGAACTCGAGGTGGTCGGCGTGGCCGCGGGCGGGTCCACGGTTGCCGAACAGGACGCGACGACCAGGCAGCTTGCCACCGCGGTCAGGGCAAACCCGCGTGTGGGCACAGTTCGCCCCCGGATCCCGCGCATCGACAAAACCCCCGTTAAGTCCGTGTAACCAACGAGCGTAAAGCCGGCCCGGAGCGACCGCGACTTGGGTGCGGCCGTCTTCGTCACACGTGGTACACCGAAAACCATGAACAGCCTCGCCGACGAGACCCGCTGGATGGACGCCACCGACCAGGCGGCACTGGTGGCAAAGGGCGAGGTCACACCGGCCGAGCTGCTCGAGGCGACGATCGAGCGCATCGAGCGGTCCAACCCCGCGTTGAACGCGGTCGTCATCGAGTGGTTCGATCACGCCCGATCCGTGGCCAGCGCCCCCGACCTGCCCAAAGGCCCGTTTCACGGCGTGCCGTTCCTGCTCAAGGACCTGTACACGAGCTTCGCCGGTCAGACCATGTCGAACGGCAACATCGTGCTGAAAGAGGCGGCGAAGATCGACACCGCCGACACGACGCTGGTCGCCCGGTTCAAGGCGGCCGGGCTGGTGATCGCCGGGCGGACGAACAGCCCCGAGATGGGCAGCCTGCCGACCACGCAGCCGCTGGCCTGGGGAGCGACCCGCAACCCGTGGGCGCTCGATCGCACGCCGGGCGGGTCCAGTGGCGGCGCCGCGGCGGCGGTGGCCGCCGGCATGGTGCCGTTCGCCAACGCCTCCGACGGTGGCGGCAGCATCCGGATCCCGGCGTCGTGCTGCGGGCTGGTGGGCCTCAAGCCGAGCCAGGGACGGATCACGGTGGGCCCCGCCCGCGCCGAGTCCGGGCTGGGCGTCGAGCTGTGCGTCAGCCGCACGGTGCGCGACACGGCGCGGTTGCTCGACGCGGTGCGCGGTCCTGGTGTCGGCGACGCCGTTATCGCCCCGGCCCCAGGGCGCCCGTACGCCGAGGAGGTTGGCGCCGACCCGGGCCGGTTGCGCATCGGGCTGCTGGACGTGCATCCGCGCGGCGACTTCCTGCACGACGACTGCGTCGCGGCGGTGCGCGCCGCGGCGTCGATGCTGGAGGGGCTCGGCCACACCGTCGAGCGGGCCTGGCCGGCCGGCCTCGCCGACACCTCCCTGGTGGAAAAGTTCATGGCGTTGTGGGCCACGCAGTTGGCGATGGCGGCGCGCGGGTTCGGCGAGACGCTCGGGCGCGAGGTGACGGCCGACGACATCGAGCCGGTGAACTGGGTGCACGTCGAGCGGGCGCAGCGATTGACCGCCGTCGACTACGCCGTGGCGCTGGATGCGGTGTCCGCGTTCCGGCGGGCGCTGCAGCAGTGGTGGGCCGACGGCTGGGACCTGCTGCTCACCCCGACGCTGGCCGAGCCGCCGCTGCCGCTGGCCGAGTTCGAGAACAACCCCGAACATCCGACGGCGCCCATGCGCCGCGCCGGCCGGTTCGCGGTGTTCACGCCGCCGTTCAACATGAGCGGGCAGCCCGCAATCAGCCTGCCCCTGAACCGCAACGCCGAAGGCCTACCCATCGGCGTGCAGCTCGCCGCCGCCTACGGGCGGGAGGACGTGCTCATTCGCGTTGCGGCCCAACTGGAATCGGCCCACCCCTGGGCTTCGCTGCACCCGGCTGAATGAATGACCGCGAGCAGACGCAGAATCGCACTCCTGCGGGCGAGATCATGCGATTCTGCGTCTGCTCGCGCAGAGGCCGTCACTAGGTGTCGAACTCGATGGGCAGGCTCAGCGGGCCGCTCAGGCTGACCATCGGCTTCCAGGGCACCGGTCCGGCGATGCGCGGGTTCGGCAGCCGGCTAGCGAGGACGTTGAGCGCCTCGGCGATCTCGCGGCGGGCCAGGTTGGCGCCCAGGCAGTAGTGCGCGCCGCCGCCGAACGTCAAGATCGGCGGCGCGCCGGCGCGCGTGATGTCGACGCGGTCCGGCTCGTTGTAGACCGCCGGATCACGGTTGGCCGCAGCGGTATTCACCAGGACCATCGTGCCGGCGGGGAAGAGGTAGCCGTCCAGCTCCGCGTCCTGGGCCACCAGCCGCAGGGTGCCGCCCGCGATCGGCGAGTGGCGCATCGTCTCCTCCACCGCCGGCATCGCCAGCTCGGGGTGCTCCTTGAGCAGCGCCCACTGCTCCGGGTGTTCGCACAGGACCTGCACCGAGGCGGCCACCTGGTTGCGGGTGGTGTCCGTGCCCGCGAGCAGCAGGCCGCCGGCCAGCATGCGCAGTTCGGCGGCGTTGAGGCGGTCGCCGTCATCCTCGGCGCGAATGAGGTCGGACAGCAGGTCGTTGGTGAGGCTGTTGCGGCGCCGGGCGACCATGTCGTCGACGTAGTCGTCGAGCTCCCGCCACGCGCGCATCACGACGGGTTCGACCTCGCGGACATCGCCCGTGAAGGTGAAGGCCTTGAACACGTCGTCGGCCCACAACGAAAACCGTTGCCAATCCTCGCGGGGCGCTCCGAGCAACGCGCAGATGATCGGGACGGGATAGGGCCGCGCGAGGTCGGCGACCACGTCGCAGCCGCCCGCGTCGATGACCCGATCGACCAGCTCGTTCATCACCGCGACCATGGTGTCGTGCAGGCGCAGCGTCGCGCGGGGCGTGAACGCCTTCGACGTCAGGCTGCGCAGCCGTTGGTGCGCGTCGCCTTCCAGGCACAGCAGGCTGTTGACCACCTTGTCCCACAAGGGGCCCGAGGTGATGCCCTGGGCGAGCAGGTTTATGCCGGGCGGGATCTGGAAGCGGGGGTCCCGAAGGAGGGACCGGACGAGGTGGTAGGACAGCACCTCGGGCCCGAACGGTCCCAGCGCGACCGGGGCCTGCCGCTGCGCCGCTTGCAGCCGCGGATACACGTCGGCGGGAGTCTCCTCGGCGCCGTACTCCAGCGTCGGCAGGTCAGCATCGAAAACGCTTGGGGGAGCGGCACCGACGGTCATGACGGTCTCCTCGCGACGACTTTGTCACAATGTATGGCCATGCCGGGCAGCTGTCAACGATATCGCTTGCACACCACCAGCTTTGTCGTAACAAATAGTCGCCGTCATAGCCGCTCGCCATACACGGGCGCATATGTGTATGCCGCGGGATTCCTAGCGTTCTTCTAGAACGTTGATCTGTCGCACCACCCGACCGCGCCTCAGGTAGGTGGTCTGCACCACCACGTAGTCGAGAGATGCACCGGTCGCGCTCGTTCGGTGGTGCAGCCGCGCCCGGCGCACGAACGACCCGGGCGCCGTCTCGTCCAAGGACAAGTTCTCGATGGTGTTCTCGTCGTAACGGTCGAAGACCGCGCGCCAGAATTCGAACACGGCATCGCGGCCCCGCAGCACGTCTCCGGAATGCAGCGGCGGCGGCGGTCCATACTCGACGTCCTCGGCGAACAGCCCGAATACCGCATCCAGGTCACCGCGATTGAATGCGTCGCGGGCCCGTTCGAACGCGCCCCGCAGCACGCGCCGGCGGACCGAAACGGGAAGTCGGCCCACGGCCATGACGGCGAGCGCGGCCAGGCCGGGCGCTCTCACCTCCACGCTGTCCGCAAGCGGACGCCGCAACATGGCCACCGGCGCCTACCCCTGTTTCGCGCCGCGGGCCAGCTGGCCGCCGATCAGCACCAAAGCGAACACGCCGCCGGTGATTCCCGAAATGAGCAACGGCAGTCGCCCGTTCGAACCCCACCAGAATCCCGCCCACAACCCCGCCACCAGCACGGCCAGGCCGGTGGCCCCCTGGAACACGCCCTGGGCGCTGGCCTGATGCTCCTGGCCGACGAGGGCCGAGATCCAGGCCTTCCCGACGCCGTCGGTGCACCCGGTGAACACGCCGTAGGCGCCGATCAGCAGCCAGGCCGTCACCAAGTCAGTGGTCAAGCCCAGCCCGGTGTAGCCGATCGCGAAGAATGCCAGACCGAGGCCGAACAAGGCCGGCTTGCCGATGCGGTCCGCGAGCGCTCCGGCCGGGTAGCTGGCCAGCGCGTACACCAAGTTGTATCCGACATAGGCCAGAATCACCTCGATCACCGAGAAGCCGATCTCGTTGAGCCGCAACAACAACAAGGCGTCCGGGAAATTCACCAAGCTGAAGCCGACGAGCAGCGCGGCGACCCGCCAGTACGGCCGCGGCAGCGTGCGCACACCGGCCCACATGGACTGCCGTTGCGGGCGCGCGGCGGAACGGCTGCGCTCGCGCGCGAGGAAGACGAGGGCCACGCTCAGGACGGCGGGCACGATGGCGACGTACAGCAACGGCGGGATCCGGTGGTCGAGCAGCTCGTAGCCCACCAGCCCGAGCAGCGGACCGACCACGGCGCCCAGGGTGTCCATCGCGCGGTGGAAGCCGAAGACCCGGCCGCGCTCGGCCTCGTCCACGTCGTCGACCAGCAGCGCGTCGCGCGGCGCGCCGCGAATGCCCTTGCCGAGCCGGTCGACGACGCGACCCGCGAGCACTCCAGGCCACGCCCCGGCCACCGCGATGATGATCTTGCCGAGCGCCGCCATCCCGTAACCGGCGGCGATCAGGGGCCGCCGCGCGAAGCGGTCGCCGAGCGGGCCGGCCGCGAGTTTCGTCAGCGACGACGCCCCCTCGGCCACCCCCTCGACGGCTCCCACCACGGACGGCGGCGCGCCGAGCACGGCCGTCAGATAGATCGGCAACAGCGGATACAGCAGTTCGCTGGCGGTGTCCTGCAGGAACGAGACCCCGGAGAGCACCCGGACGTTGCGGGTGAGCCAGGACGGCCACGAGCGTATGGGTCGGGTCGCTTCCTGCCTCACGGTCGTCAGCGTAGGGGACGCGTTCAATCCTTTCCGCGCAACCGCACCATCCGGGTCGTCGAGCTCTCGTCCAACTCGACGACGTCGGTGCGCGAACGCAGGAAGTCACTGAATGACTTGAATCCCAAAGACTTCTCGCTGAACGACGGGTCCATCCGCTTCATCTGCGCTTTGACGGCCGAGTTGTGCAGCCAGTCGACGTCGTCTTTCTCCAGCCCGATCTGCAGCGCGCGCGTCAGCAGCGCGGTGGCGGCGGCCTGCGGGTCGGGTGCCTCGTCCGGTTCCTCGCGCTTGTCCGCCTTGTTGCGGCCGCTCGCCTTCTTCGGTTTGTCCGGCTCGGGCTCGAACACCGGAACACCGGGGAGCGCGTCGTAGATGACGAACTCGTCGCAGGCGGCCGCCAACGCCCGGCTCGATGCGCCGGCCACCCCGATGCCGACCACGTACCGGCCGAGCCTCTTGCAGCGCTGCGCCAGCGGGATGTAGTCGGAGTCGCCGGCCACGACCACCACGTGGGTCAGATCGGGCAGCCGGAACATGTCCTCGACCGCGTCTACGGCCAGCCGGATATCGGCGCCGTTCTTGCCGTAGGCCGCCGCCGGGAACAGCTGGACAAGGTCGACTGCACGGGCTACCAGCTGTCCGCGGTACCCGGCGTTGACGTCGGCCGACCAGTCCGCGTACGCCCGGGTGAGCACCAGCGTCCCGAACGACGAAGCGAAGTCGATGATCGCCCCGACGTCGACCGTGGCCCGGGCCAGCCGCTCGGGATCGAGCCCGCCGGCCTTGTCCCGCTGGAATGAGTTGCGCCCGTTCACCTGGTCGTACCGCGAGATCACGATGTTGTCGAAGTCGAGGTAGACCGCCACGCGGGTCATTGCTGGTTCGGTCATGGCACCCATCTTGTCCGACCCGCGGCGACACCGGAATGCCGGCCCAACGCAAGAATTTCGCAAGAAATCTGCGAAAATTCGGCAAGCGTTGTGCCGCAACCTAAGTGCATGAAGCGAGTCCTCGCCGGAGTCCTCGTCTCGGCGGGCTTGGGGCTGGCCGGAGCGGGGGCGTCCGCGGGCACCGCCCGCGCCGACGACGACCACTGCTCGTCGAGGACGGGCTGCTATCACGGTCCCGGGATGCGCTGGTGTCCGGGCGACTACGTGTGGCCCGGGTTGCGGGCCACCGGGTGGGACCTGAACGTCTGCCACGTCTATCACGAGCAGTGTCCACCCGGGTATTACGGCGGTTGCCCCGACAACATCGTCGAGGGGCCTCCGCCGCCCCCGCCGCCGCCCGTCTTCCGCACCCGCGAAGAGTGCGAGCGGGTGCTCGGATTCATCTGCGCGTTCGCGCCGTAATAACACGAAATGTGGTGTTTTCCAATGAGAATCATGGCGACCGTCGAAGCTGTGCTGGTGGCCGGAGCGCTGCTGGCGACCATGAGCCCGGCGCTAGCCGCGGCCACGCCGCCACCGGCGCTGGGCCACGTTTACCCGCTGCAGCCGCCCCCTCCACCCGACCCCAGGGCGGAGGCCGAAGAGCTGCGGCGCCAGATCGCCGACCTAGACGCCAACTGGGAGAACCTCACCCCGCAGCAGCGAAACGAGCGGATAGCGGGACTACAGCAGCAGGTCACCAAAGTGGACATGGACACCCGCAATCTGCCCGAGGACCAAAAGCCGGGGGTGGAAGCGGAACTATTGCCGTCAATTCTCCATCTGGGTGATCTCCTCAGAAAAGCTCAGGGCCCCAATCAGCCGTGCTACTTCCCCTTCTGCCTGCCCGGGCTGTAGCCGTCGCGCGCGCCGAGGTTGGTGGCCCCGGTGATGATCGCCCGATCGATCTGGCGAAGCGCGTGCACCGCGGTGAGGAACCGCCGGGCGTCGGCGCCGAGCTCGCCCTCGCCGTCGTGATGCCGGGCCGCGGTCTCGGCGGCGTCGAGATCGTCGGTCGCGGAGTTGACGGTCACGCCCTCGGCGCCGTCGATCACGGCGCGCAGTGCATCGATGTTGCTTCGGGTCCGCGCCGCCGCCGCCATGAAATCCGTTGCCAGGCCTTCTGATCCGATCGGATCCTGGTACTGCTCGGCGCTGCGCGCCAGGCTCCGCCCGTAACGATCGCAGGCGGCGAATATCCGCAGGGCGCGCCGGATGCTGCGCCGGCCGGCGAACCCCGCGACCCCCGCCAGCAGCGGCTTGGCGCTGACCCGGAACTGCTGCAGCGCCCGGTCGAGCGTGCGCGCCTGCTCGGTCGGGCTCACCGCCTCGTCCCCGCCGAACATCGTCGCCGTGGAGATCGCGATCAGCGCGGACAGGTCCGTCAAGAAGGCGCGGCTGTCGGTGCGGATGGTCGTCCGGGTGTGGGTGGGCAGCACCAGGATCGCCACGGCCACGCCGATGACGGCCCCGATCGCGGTCTCTTCGATCCGCAGCATCAGCACGCCGAAGGAGAATTGGCCCAGCAGGCCATACAGCAGTGCCAGCGTCGTGGTGATCCAGAAGGTCATCAGGCTGTACGTGACGGTCATGAAATAGAACGCGCAGAACAGGCAGACGAAGATCGCGACCAGCGAGGCGGTCGTGTCTCCCGCGAAAAGCGTGGCGACCAGCACGCCGCAGGGCACGCCCAGCAAAGTGCCGAGCAGCCGCTGCCAGCCCTTCGTCAGCGTTTCGCCCCAGGAGTTGGTGCCCGCGAACATCACGAACGCTGCGATCACCGCCCAGTACCAGCGGGCCGGTGACACCAGCTCACCGGTGAGTATCGCCAGCGACGCGGCGACCGACACCTGGATGGCCTGCCGGGTGGTCGGCCGCAGGCCCCGCTCGGAGGCGTCGGGGGCCGGGGCCGGCGCACTCGCGGGTGGCGGCGCAGGCGCCCTGCCCGCGGCGGCGCCTTCGACGATGGCCCGGACCTCCGCCGTCGCCCTGGCGGCGTTGATGATCGCCAGCGCCAGCCGCCGCACGGCCGGGTACTCAGCCGCGTCGGCCTGCTCGTCGAGGATCCGCTGCGCCCGGCTCGCGGACCGGCCGAGCCCGCCGGCCTGTGGCGTGCGGATCGCCCGCGCCAGCTGCGCCAGCGCCCCGACCAACTCGAGGCGGGTGCGGGTGGGGATGTCGGCGGAGAGGGCCGCCCGTCGACCCGCGGTGGCGACCCATTCGATTGCCAGCTCGGCGTCGAACAGCCAGGGGGCCAGTTGTTCGCTGGTGACCCCGGGCCACAGCACGGCGGGATCGGCCTTGTCCTCGATCTGGCCCTGCACCATCAGGGCCGTCTCGTTGAGCCGGATGGTGCGGGCGCGCATCCGGCGGCGGCGCCGTTCGTCGAAGCGGCCGGTGCGCACGGCGTCGGCGGTGGTGTCGACCACGATCGCCATCCGCGCCCGCAACGCGCGAACGGTGGCGCGCAGCACGCCTTCGGGCCGGTCGGGCAAGACGCAGGCGCTCATGACGAACGTGCACAGCGTCCCGACCACGACCGCCCCGATCAACCAAGGCAGCTCCGAAATGCTCGCTCGCAGATACAGAGTGAAGAAGTAGGACATGAACGCGACCATGCCCAACGCCCGCCCGCGGGGCCCGAAGCGCCGAACGTACACGGCGGCGAAGACGACGGCCACGAACGCGGCGTCGCTGGCGACGGGGTGCGGCGCCAGCAGTACCGCCAGGGTGATGGACACCGTGGCGGGCAGCGGCAGCAGCGCCATCGTGACCCGCTGTCGTCGGGGGTCGGGCTCGTTGACGGACCGCGCCGCGACCATGGTGATGACGACGCCGAGCAGGGCCACCGTCAGGGGCTGCCCCGCCGCCCGGGTCACCACGTACATGATCAGCAGCGAACAGCCCAGCGCGGCGGTGGTGCGCGTCGCCATTCGGAGCCGCAGCAGGCCGGGATCCGACCCGATCCACCAGTCCCGGGCCCTTTCGTAGAGAACAGTTATGAGGTCCCCCCTCTTGCCGGCGCGACATCACATGGCTACCCGAACCGCGCCGGGCCGCCCAGGCTAGTCTTCGACGTCGTGACAGCGCCTACGCGGGCAACGCTGGCCGACGGCCGGGATCTGCTGTTCTTCGCGCTGCCCGGCCACCGCCCGGCGCCGGTCGAGGACCGCAGGCCGTTGCCGCCGCGCGCCCCCGACCAGTCGCAGCTGCGGTTCGACCGGTCAACGGGGCAATGGGTGATCGTCGCGGCGTTGCGCCAGGACCGCACCTACAAGCCGCCGGCCGACCAGTGCCCGCTGTGTCCGGGACCGACCGGCCTGACCAGCGAGGTGCCCGCCCCGGACTACGACGTCGTGGTTTTCGAAAACCGGTTCCCGAGCCTGTCGGGCGGGGGGCGGCCCGTGGGTGCGCCCGACGGGGACGGCTTCGTGTCGGCACCGGGCAGCGGCCGCTGCGAGGTGATCTGCTTTTCCAGTGACCACACCGGGTCGTTCGCGGAGCTGGAACCCGCGCACGCCCGCCTCGTCGTCGAGGCGTGGCGGCACCGCACCGCGGACCTGCTGGCCGCGCCGGGCATCGAGCAGGTGTTCTGTTTCGAAAACCGCGGCGAGGAAATCGGCGTGACGCTTACCCACCCGCACGGTCAGATCTACGGCTACCCGTTCCTGGCGCCGCGAACCGCCGGCATGCTGGCGCAGGCGGGCGAGCATCGAATGCGCCACGGCTCCAACCTCTTTGCCGACCTGCTGGAGCGCGAGGTCGCCGACGGCTCTCGCATCGTCGCGCGCACCGAGCTGTTCACGGCGTTCGTGCCGTTCGCGGCGCGCTGGCCGGTCGAGGTGCACATCTACCCGAACAGGTTCGTGCACAACCTCGTCGAGCTCCGCGAGGACGAGCTGGACGCGTTCGCACGCATCTACCTCGACGTGCTGGGCCGGTTCGACCGGATGTATTCGGCCCCACTGCCCTACATTTCGGCGCTGCACCAGTTCGCCGGCACCGACGCCCAGGCCGACGGCTACTTTCACGTCGAGCTGATGTCGATCCGGCGCAGCGCGACCAAGCTCAAGTATCTGGCCGCCTCCGAATCGGCGATGGACGCGTTCATCAGCGACGTCACGCCCGAGGCCGTGGCCGCGCGGCTGCGGGAGCTCGGATGACGGTCCGCTACGCCGCGCCCGGGCGGGTCAACCTGATCGGGGAGCACACCGACTACAACCTCGGGTTCGCGCTGCCCATCGCGCTGCCGCAGCGCACCGTGGTGACGTTCGCGCCCGACCGCACCGATGCGATCACCGTGCACAGCCTGCGCGCGCAGGGCGCGGTTCGGTTTCCGCTCGACACCGTTCCCGGCCAGGTGGAGGGCTGGGCCGCCTACGTCGCCGGGGTGGTGTGGGCGTTGCGTCAAACCGGCCAACCGATACCCGGCGGCACGATGTCGATCACCAGCGAGGTGGAGATGGGATCGGGCCTGTCCTCCTCGGCGGCACTGGAATGCGCGGTCCTGGGAGCGCTCGCGGCGGCCGCGGGTATGCGCATCGACGAAAAAGAGCAGGCGCGGCTGGCCCAGCGCGCCGAGAACGATTATGTCGGCGCCCCAACGGGTTTGCTCGACCAGCTGGCCTCGCTGTTCGGGGAACCGTCGACGGCGCTGCTGATCGACTTTCGCGACCTCAGCGTCACGCCGGTGGCCTTCGACCCGGAAGCGTCCGGGGTCACCCTGCTGCTGATCGACTCCAGGTCCCGGCACACTCACGCCGGCGGCGAATACGCCGCCCGCCGCAAATCGTGCGAGCGCGCGGCCGCCGACCTGCGGGCGTCGTCGCTGCGGGAAGTCTGGGACCGGGGGCGCGCGGAGCTGGACGCGGTCGGCAACCCGATCGATGCCCGCCGCGCCCGCCACGTCCTCACCGAGAACGGCAGGGTGCTGGATTTCGTTGCGGCATTGCGCGATTCGGATTTCGTCGAAGCCGGCCACATCCTGACGTCGTCGCACGTCTCCATGCGCGACGACTTTCAAATCACCACCGAACACATCGATCTGATCGCCGATACCGCGGTGGACGCCGGCGCCTTGGGCGCGCGGATGACCGGCGGCGGATTCGGCGGCTCCGTGATCGCGTTGGTGCCGGACCGCCGGGCCGACGCGGTCGCCGATGCGGTGCGACGGACGGCGCTCGCGGCGGGTCACCCGCGGCCGATCATCACCCGAACCCGCGCGGGCGCGGGCGCGGGGCTCGAGGACGGCCCATGACCCAGCCTCTGGCGTCGGCCGACCACGACGGTGTTCGGGTGCTGACCCTCAACCGGCCCGACGCTCGTAACGCCTTGAGCCGCAGCCTCGTTGAGTCGCTGTTCGACGCACTGTGCGCCGCCGACGACGACGACGGCGTGCTCGTCGTGGTGCTGACCGGGGCCGACCCCGCCTTCTGCGCGGGAGTCGATCTGAAGGAAGCCGCGCGCATGGGCCGGGACTACTTCGAGGTGTACGAGTCACACAACTGCGTGACCCGTGTCGGCCAGATGCGCACTCCGGTGATCGGCGCCGTCAACGGCCCGGTGTTCACCGGCGGTCTCGAGATAGCGCTCGGTTGCGACTTCCTGATCGCCTCCGAGCGCGCCATCTTCGGCGACACCCACGCGCACGTGGGCATCCTGCCCGGCGGGGGCATGACCGCCCGACTGCCGCAACTCGTCGGCGCGGCGATGGCCCGCCGCATGTCGATGACCGGTGAAATCGTCGACGCCCGCCGGGCCGAGCAAATCGGCCTGGTCACCGAGGTCGTCGCCCACGCCGACTTGATGCCCCGTGCGCTCGAGCTCGCCGCCCAAATCGCCGCCGTGGCACCGATGACCATGCGAGGGCTGAAGGAGATCTATCGGCGCGGGTCGGCGGCGGTCATCGAACCCGCGCTTGCCGCCGAACAAATCATCGCCGGCTCGCAAGCGCCCGCCGAAGATCTCGACCAGGCCTACCGCAGAGTGACCGAGCTCAATCGCCGACAGCGGTGACCCGTTAGCCGGCCGGCGTGAACTTGACGGCGCCCAGGTGCATCCGGTCGACGGCTTCGGCGAACTCCTCGCGGCTCGGAATCCGCTGGTCGCGGAACTTCAGTCCGATCATTCGCTGCGCGCGCTGCACTCCGTAGGACTCCGCGCAGCGGTGGAAAAGGTCGGAGACGATGGTGCGGTCGCGGATCAGCTCGCCGCGCATGGCCGTCGTCTTGCCGTCGTAGACGACGCTGGCGGCCGCGCCGCCGCGGAAGTTCTGCTTCCACGGGGCGCCGGTCAACGCGTACAGATCATGGTCGATCACGTGGGCGCTCACGGGAATTGTGAACGGCCGCCCCGTCTTCCGCCCGGTGAAGCTCAACACCATCAGCTGCTTGCGTGCCGGTCCGGCGAGCGGGGTGCGGAGCAGGAACCCGAGCACCGGGTTGACGAGACGCAGTAGTGCCGACGGCGGATGTCCGGCGTCTATCGCATGCGACTGTTCTGGCATGCCAACACCGTAAGGCCAATCGGGCGCCGCGGCGTAGCGGGTTCACCGCCGCGGCGCCCCGAAAGGCAGCCGACGATCAGGGGGTGATGGTCGTTTGGTCGTCGATGATGTTGGCGGCCTCCATCAGCGGCGCCTCATCGGCCTGCAGCGCATCGGCGTTGAGCTGCAGCACGAACACCGCGCCCTGGCTGGGAATCACCACCGTCTTCTGCGCGACGGCCCGGGTCTTGCCGTCCTTCTGGTACGAGCCCTTGATCTGCCAGGCCTGAAAACCCCCGAGCGTCGAGGCCCGGCCGTTGCCGGTGCCCTGATAGCCGGGCAGTCCCAGTAGCTCGTTGGGGGCGTACTGGATGATCTTCGCCGGGTCGACGTCACCGGTCAGTTTCGAGTAAAGCGCCGAGATGGTGGGGGGATCGGACGGATTGGACGGTTGCGCCATGACGATGCCGCCATAGGACGTGCCGGCGTTCTGGTTGAGCTGCCAGCCCGCGGGCACCGGCAGGTCGACGTTGGGTCCGGGATCGCCGTGGTGCACCGGGGTCTCCGTGATGTGGCTGTCCCGAATGTAGTCGGCGATCGTCGGGCCGCCCTGCGCGCTCGGCGTTGCGGAGGTTGTCGACGTGGACGTGGACGTCGAGGTGGATGTCGAGGTGGATGCCGATGTCGACGGTGCTGACTTGTTGCTGGAGCCGCACGCCACGAGCGCCAGACTCAGCGCCACGGTAACCGTTGCTGCGGTCAAGTGTTTCATCAATCAAATCTCCCCAACCTAGGGCCGGCACCAGCGCCAGCCACGAGGAATGAGACTAGCCGACGAACGTGGCAAACGTTGCTAGTGGATTTCCCGAAATCCCGGCATCGCCGAAATAACGCGCGAAGAGGCGGTTATGCAGTAGAGAACAGCTATGCGGTCACGCAGGGCCCTCATCGCGGTGGTCGCGGCGGGCGCCGTCTTCCTGACGTTCGTCGCGGCGGCCCCGCCGATCGCCTACGACGGTGAGCCGCCGCTCGTGACCAATCCCGTCGACCACGTCGACACGCTCATCGGCACAGGCACCGGCGGTGAGACGGTGGGGGAGATCAACGGCTTTCCCGGCGCCTCCGCGCCGTTCGGAATGGTGCAGTACTCGCCGGACACGGTCGGCAATTACGCCGGCTACAACTACGACAACCCGCGCGCCACCGGGTTCAGCATGACGCACGCCTCGGTGGGCTGCCCCGCGTTCGGCGACATCTCGATGCTGCCGACCACGACCCCGATCGGCGGGCAGCCGTGGAACGCCTGGGAACGGATCGCCCACGACGACACCGAGCAAGGCGCGCCGGGTTACTACACGGTGCGGTTTCCCGGGACCGGCGTGAGCGCCGAACTCACCGCCACCACCCGCACCGGCGTCGGGCGCTTCCGCTATCCGCGCAACGGCCGGCCCGCGCTGTTCCACGTGCGCTCCGGCGCGTCGCTGGCGGGCAATTCGCGCGCCGCCATCGAGATCGGCGAGGACAACACCACGATCACCGGGTGGGCGACCAGCGGCGGATTCTGCGGCAAGAGGAACACCTACACGGTGTATTTCGCCATGAAGTTCAGCCGGCCGTTCGTCTCCTACGGCGCCTGGGACGGCTATTCCGTCTACGCCGGCGCCCGCACCGCGGTGTCGCCCTACAGCGGGGGCTACGTGGAATTCCCGCCCGGGGCGGTGCTCGAGGTGCGGACCGCGATCTCCTACGTCGGCATCGACGGCGCGCGCGCGAACCTGGCGGCCGAGGGCAACGCGAGCTTCGACGACGTACGCGCCGCCGCGGTATCGAACTGGAATGCCACGCTGTCGTGCATCGCGGTGGCCGGCCGGAAGGTGGGCAACCTGGACGCCTTCTACACCTCGCTGTACCGGTCGCTGCTGCACCCCAACACGTTCAACGACGCCGACGGGCGCTACATCGGTTTCGACGGCGTCATTCACACCGTCGAGAAGGGACATACCCAGTACGCCAACTTCTCCGACTGGGACACCTACCGGAGCCTGGCTGCCCTGCAGGGACTGCTCTTCCCCAAGCAGGCCAGCGACATGGCCCAATCGCTGGTCAACGACGCCGAGCAGAGCGGATCGTTTCCGCGTTGGGCGCTGGCGAATTCGGCGACCGGCGAGATGAGCGGGGACAACGTGGTTCCGCTCATCGCGAACCTGTACGCCTTCGGCGCCAAGGACTTCGACGTCCACACGGCATTGCGCTACATGGTGAACGCGGCGACGAAAGGCGGCGCCGGGCTGGGCCGCTACGTGGAGCGGCCGGGCATCGCGACCTACCTCGGGTTGGGCTACGCGCCCTACACCGTCGAGTTCGGCGGCGGCTGGATCTCTGACGCCTCCATCACCCTGGAGTGGTCGGTCGACGACTTCGCCATCTCCCGATTCGCCGAATCGCTGGGCGACACGGCGACCGCCGCCGAATTCCAGATCCGCGCGCAGTACTGGCAGAACCTGTTCAATCCCAGCACCCGCTACATCTCCCCCCGCAGCACGATGGGGTACTTCCGCGATGGCCCCGGATTCGTGGATTCCCCTTCGGGTTTCGGCCAGGAAGGGTACGACGAGGGCAACGCCGAGCAGTACGTGTGGTGGGTGCCGCAGAACATCGCCGGCCTGGTGACGGCTCTCGGCGGCCGCGCCGCGGTCGTCGCCCGTCTCGACCGGTTCACCGAGAAGCTCAACGAGGGTCCCAACGAGCCGTATCTCTGGGCCGGCAACGAACCGGGCTTCGGGGTGCCCTGGCTGTACAACTACGTCGGCCAGCCCTGGAAGACTCAGCTCACGGTCGACCGGGTCCGCGGGCTGTTCGGCCCGAGGCCCGACGGCGCGCCGGGCAACGACGACCTCGGGGCGCTGTCCAGCTGGTACGTGTGGGCCGCCCTCGGCCTGTATCCGAGCACTCCGGGGACGCCGATCCTCACCGTTGCCACACCGCTGTTCGACCGGGCCGTAATCACCCTTCCCCAAGGCGGATCCATCCGGATCTCCGCCCCCGGCGCATCCGGGCCGCACCATTTGCGCTACATCAGCGGCCTGTCCGTCGACGGGGAGGCCACGGACCGCACGTGGCTCCCGGAACGGGTCGTCCGCGCCGGCGGCGATCTGAAGTTTTCGCTGGCCGCCTACCCGGACAAGTCCTGGGGCACCGCCGAGGACTCCGCGCCGCCGTCATTCGGCGCGGGAAGCTCGGCTGTCACCGTCAACGTCACGCGGCCCATCGTCACGATCGCGCCCGGGCATGCCGGCACCGTGAAGGTCGACCTGCAACGGATGGTCGACGGCGTCGACGGCTTCCGCATCACCGGCACGTCCTCCGACGCAGGGGTCACGGTGGCGCCCGCGTCCGGGAAGTTCGGCGCCGACGGGGCGGCCACCGTGGACGTCGGGGTCACCGTGGCGCAGTCGGTGCCCGACGCGTACTACGCGCTGTTCCTGAGCACCGCGGCCGGCGAAACCGTGCGGGGCTCAATCGTTTTCGTCGCCGTTCGCAGCGGACCCGACGAGCCCTGAGGCCTCAGATCATCTCGTTCTCGGTCAGCCACCGCATCACCGGCCAGCCGGCGAACACGGGGAGCCAGCAGGTGAGCACGCGATACAGCAGCACCGACGGCACGCCGACGGCCGCGGGTATCCCGAACGCGGCCAGCCCACCGATCAGGGCGGCCTCCACGGCGCCGACACCGCCGGGCGTCGGCGCGGCCGAGGCCAGCGTCCCGCCGACCATCGTCACCACCGTGCAGGTGACGAACGAGGCGCCGCCGCCGAAGGCTTCGACGCTGGTCCACAGCGCCAGCGCCGCACCGAGAGTCGTCCCGGCGCAACCGAGCACGATCAACCCCAGTCGTTTGGGTTCCCGGGCCACCTCGACGAGGTCGCCGCCGAGCTCTTTCAGCCTTGGGCGCAGGTCCGTGGCCAGCCACCGCCGCAGCCTCGGCACCAACAGTAAGGTGCCGACGCCGCCCA
Organism: Mycobacterium sp. NGS69; assembly: GCF_059812165.1. Taxonomy (NCBI): domain Bacteria; kingdom Bacillati; phylum Actinomycetota; class Actinomycetes; order Mycobacteriales; family Mycobacteriaceae; genus Mycobacterium; species Mycobacterium sp. NGS69. The sequence continues at coordinate 318,426 of NZ_JCALCD010000003.1, read as the reverse complement.
GCGCGACACCCGCGATCAGGTACAGCACCGTGGCGCTCGGGACGTAGTGCGACAGGTCCATCTGCGCGCCCGCGACGGTGGTGAACAGGATCAGCAAGACCAGGTGCATGATCACCTGCACCGCTTGCTGCAGCGCCACCGCGGTCGTGGCCCGCACCGCGGACAGCCCTCCGCCCTTCTGCAGATACCGCGTGCTGAGCGCGAGCCCGCCGACCCCGGCGGGCGTGGTGGTCGCGGCGAAAGTGTTGGCCACCTGGGCTATCGACAGCTTCCAGAAGACCACCGATTCGTCGGCGCTCGCCCACAGGGCGGCGGCCGCGCCCACATACGTCAGCGCCGATATCAGCAAGCCCAGCAGCGCCCACCACCAGTTCGCCCGGCTCACTTGGGAAACGAACGTCGGCACGGTGCTGATGAACGGGTACGCGACATATACGAGCGCGACCAGCAGCACCAGCTGGATGACCTGCCTGCGGGTGAACCGGGTGATCGTTTCGGTCTTGATCTGATCGGCACCGGTCTGCCGCTTCACCTCCGCGCGGGCGCCGGAGATCACGGCGCCGGCATCGGCGATCGATCGCCGGAGTGGTTTGGGCATCGCCGATTTCGTGAGCCGGCGCGAAGCGCTCAGCACGGTGTCCTTGCCGAACGCATCGATCGCGGCGCCCACCGCCGACTCCGCGTCGTACAGCGCCGACGTCGTCACCAGCAGTTGGGCGATGTCGGACTGGAGTTGGGTCTCGGTGGCGCCGTACTCGGCGTTGCCGAACCCGCCGAACAGCACCCGGCCGTCGTCGACCGTGATCGTCGTCGCGCGCAGGTCGCCGTGGGAGATCTGGTTGTCGTTGAGGATTCGCAGCGACTCCCACGCGCGTCCGACCGGAGTTGTCAAGGCGCATCGCTCGAGCGGTGTTCCCCGAACGGTCCTGTGCGCGTACAACATCCAGCCCCGGTCAAGGGGGGCGACGGCGACCGTCGTCGTGTTGGCGACGCCGATGTCGCCGACGGCGATGGCCATCAGCGCGCGATGTTCGACGGCGCGGCGCATCGACGCGACCAGGGGAGCGGTCTCTCGGGCCCGCAGCCGAAGTTTGCGCCACAGCTGAAGCAATGCGCCGCCGCTGCGTTGATGCGGGCCGTACAACTCGATCAACGCGTGGTCGGAGGGCGGATCGGAATCCACGCACGCGGCCGACAACACGAGCGGCCCAGGCCCGGCGGGCCGAACCACCTGAAGCGCGGAGACGACGCATCCGCGCTTGGCCAGCGCGCGCACCGTGCCCTCCAGCGGCACCTCGAGCGCGGGGGTGCCGACGACCAGCACCACCAGCGCGCCGACGAACCACCCGACCGCAAGTCCGAGCAAGGTGCGCGCCGGCACGATGGCGCTGATGAACAGGTGAATCGGCACGAAGGCCAGCAGCAGCGTCCACCACCAGTGCCGCCAGCGCGCGGGCAGCCAGGGACCCGACACGGTCAGGACGGCCGCGAGCAGAGCGATCCAGCGCGGGTCGTCCAGGATCTGGGCCAGCACGGTCTGCGGTCGATCGGTGAGGTCGAAATGCCATCGCGGCGCGGAGATGCCGTTGCCGCCGATGGACAGCGGAAGCACCGCCAGCAGCCCCGCGGCCGCGTAGGCGCCGAGCATTTTCCACTGGCGGCCCGCGATCAACCCGATCAGGATCGCGAACGGCAACGCCAGGATCGCGATGCCGTACACCAGGTAGACGAGATCGGACTGGGTGGGGGTCAGCACCCCGACGATCTCCGATATCGACTTCTCCAGCGCGACCCACTGCGGGCGGGTGATCAGCGAACCGGCGATCACGATCGCGAAGAACACCACCGTCGCGCCGAGCCGGAGGATGTCGTTGGTCCGCCGGTTCAGCGGTTGCAGCAAGTTGCCCGAAACGCTGATCTCGCGCCCGTCAACCCGCATGTCGAGACCTTAACCGGATACTTGCCGGTCAGGGCGCAGGAACCTGACGGACAGGTTGTTCACATGCGGCGCGCGTAGGGTCGATTCGTAGCCGTGCTAGCGAATTGGAGGGGACCGGACGTGGCCAGAACCGACAACGACACCTGGGAGATCACGGAGAGCGTGGGCGCCACCGCGCTGGGCGTCGCGGCCGCCCGCGCGGCGGAAACCGAGAGCGAAAACCCGCTGATCAGCGACCCGTTCGCGCGCGTCTTCCTCGACGCCGCCGGCGAGGGCATGTGGAACTGGTTCGCCGCGCCGGACCTGCCCGCCGAGATCACCGACGCGGAGCCCGACCTGCTGCCGCGCATGCGCGGAATGGTCGGGTACATGGCGGCCCGGACGGCGTTCTTCGACCAGTTCTTCTTGGACGCCACCCGGGCCGGCGTGCCCCAGGTGGTGATCCTGGCGGCCGGCTTGGACTCGCGGGCGTGGCGGCTGCCCTGGCCGGACGGCACCACGGTGTTCGAGCTCGACCAGCCCCGCGTGCTGGAGTTCAAGGCCGCGACGTTGGCCGAGCACGGCGCGCAGCCGACGTGCAACCTGGTGCACGTCCCGATCGACCTGCGCCACGATTGGCCGGACGCGTTGCGGGAGGCAGGTTTTGACGCCGCCGCGCCGAGCGCCTGGTCGGCCGAGGGGCTGCTGCCGTTCCTGCCGGCGGTGGCGCAGGAGCTGCTCTTCGAGCGGGTCCATGCGCTCGGCACGCCCGGCAGCCGGATCGCCGTGGAGGCGCCCGGCCCGGGCTTCATGGACCAGGCCGCCCGCGACAGGCAGCGCCAGACCATGCAGCGGGTGCGCGAGCTGATGGCCAGGCTGCAGCCCGAACGCGACATCCCCGAAGTCCAGGACCTGTGGTACTTCGAGGAGCGCGAGGACGTCGGCGATTGGCTGCGCCGGCACGGCTGGGACGTGACGGTGACGCCGGCCGCGGAGCTGATGGCCCGCTACGATCGCAGGCCCCCCGAGGGCATCGAGGACGCCGTCCCGCGAGCCTTGTTCGTGTCGGCACAGCGGACCGAGGGGAACTGAGCGTGGCCAGAACCGACGACGACACCTGGGAGATCACCGAAAGCGTCGGGGCCACCGCCCTGGGCGTGGCCTCGGCGCGCGCCATGGAAACCGAGAGCGAGAACCCGTTGATCAGCGACCCGTTCGCGCGGGTCTTCCTCGACGCCGCCGGTGACGGGCTGTGGAATTGGTACTCCGCGTCGCAGCTGCCCGCCGAGGTCCTTGCGGCCGAGCCGACTCTGCGGTTGCAGATGAAGGCGATGGTCGGCTACATGGCTTGCCGTACGGCGTTTTTCGACCAGTACTTCGTCGACGCGAGCGAGGCGGGCATCCGCCAGGCGGTGATCCTGGCGGCGGGTTTGGACTCGCGGGCGTGGCGGCTGCCCTGGCCGGACGGTGTCACGGTGTACGAGCTCGACCAGCCGCGGGTGCTGGAGTTCAAATCGTCGACACTGGACGCCCACGGGGCGCAGCCCGCCTGCAACCGGGTGGCCGTCCCGGTGGACCTGCGTCAGGACTGGCCGACGGCGTTGCGGCAGGCGGGTTTTGACGCCTCGGCGCCCAGCGCCTGGTCGGCCGAGGGCCTGATGCCCTATCTGCCCGCCGCGGGCCAGGACCTGTTGTTCGAACGCGTCGACGGGCTTGCCGTCCCCGGCAGCCGGGTCGCCGTGGAAGCGCTGGGCCCGAAGTTCCTCGACCCGGAGTTCCGCGCCAACCGCCGCGCGCGCATGGAGCGGATCCGCGCCCTGGTCACCAAACTGGACCCGCAGCGCCAGATCCCCAACAACGAGGAGTTGTTCTACTTCGAGGAGCGCGCAGAGGTCGGTGACTGGTTCGGCCGCCACGGCTGGGCCGTGATGGTGCAGTCGGCCGGCGAGCTGATGGCCGAGTACGGTCGCCGAGCCCCGAAAGAGGTCGAGGACCAGGTTCCGGGGAATCTGTTCGTGACTGCACGGCGATAAAATCAGCTGCACGGTTTCCGGCCCCGGCGATCGTTGTCAGCGAAGGGGAACTCGAGCGGATGGATCGCCCGAACAAGGGGATCGGCCGGCGCGATGTGCTTTTCGCGATCGCGGGCGCCTTCGCGCTCACCGCGGTGATACAGCCGACGCAGGCGGTGGCGATTACGGAGAAGTCGTCCCTCGGCCCGGTGGGGCTCGCGGAGCGGGCGGACCTGGCGGAGCGGGCGGTCATGGCGCGGCACGTTCACCCGCTCTGGTGGCACCCCGGGGTGCAACTTGGCACGCTGCACTGGCCGTCGTCGCTGTTCGACCGATTGTTGTTGGCGCGCTGGTGTTACTGGTGGCAGGCCCACCTGCTGGACTGCGCGGTGGATGCCGCCTACCGCGCACGCACCCCCGAACGCGTCGACCGGATCGGCGCCATCGCGCGCGGCATTCACACCCGCAATCTCACCGGCTGGACCAACGCGTACTACGACGACATGTCTTGGCTGGTGCTGGCGCTCGAACGCGCCGACAGGCTGCTCGGCGTCCGGTTCGACAATGCCGTTCCCAAGCTGCGGACCGCCCTGCTTGACGGCTGGAATCCGGCCGTCCGCGCGGTGCCCTGGAAGCTCGGCCACGATTACTACAGCACCTCCGCGATCGGTCCGACCGGCATCGCGCTGGCGCGCCTGGGCGAACTGTCCCGCGCCGAACGACTCGCCGATTACCTGCACACCCGGCTGCGCGACACCGAAAGCGGCCTCATCTTTGACGGCGTGCACGAACCCGGCGGGCCGGTGAACCGCTCCCTGATGACCTACTGTCAGGGCGTGGCCATCGGCCTGGAGACCGAATTGGCCCTGCGCACAAACGATTCGAGCCATCGCGACCGCGCGGCGGCGCTCGTCGCCGCCACCGCCGACAGGCTCGCCGACGCGGGCGTGATCACCGGAGCCGCCGGGAACGACTCCGGGCTGTTCATGGGCATCCTCGCCAGATATCTCGCCCAGACCGCGCTGGCCCTGGGCGACACCACCGCCGCCCGGCTCGTGCACGCCTCCGCGCGGGCGGCCTGGGACAACCGCGCCGAGGTGGACGGGCTGCCGCTGTTCGGTGCGCATTGGGCTCGCCCGGTCACCGCGCCCTCGTTGCTGGCGTCGTCGCCGAACCAGAGCCACGATCTCTCGGTACACCTGAGCGGGTGGATGCTCCTCGAGGCGGACTACCAGCTCACCTCCGCCGGGCACTGAGCCACAGCCCGACACACTGGTCTGACCACTTGACGTCTGACCTCCGACCAATCACACTTCACCCATGGCGCTGCAGCCGGTGATCCGCCGATCGGTGCCCGAAGAGGTGTTCGAGCAGATCGCGACCGACGTGCTCAGCGGCGAGATGCAGCCCGGCGAGGCGTTGCCCAGCGAACGGCGGTTGGCCGAGGTTTTCGGGGTATCTCGGCCGGCCGTTCGCGAGGCGCTCAAGCGCCTTTCGGCGGCCAGCCTGGTCGAGGTGCGCCAGGGTGGCGTCACGACCGTGCGTGACTTCCGGCGGCACGCCGGCCTCGACCTGCTGCCGCGCTTGCTGTTTCGCAACGGCGAGCTCGACCTCGCCGTCTTCCACAGCATGCTGGAGGCCCGGCTGCGCATCGGCCCGAAGGTCGCCGAGTTGGCGGCCGAACAACGCGGGCCCGAATTGGCCGCTTCGCTCGAGGACTCCCTGCGGGTCCTCGAGGGCCGCCAAGACCCGGTCGAGTGGCAACGCGCCACGCTCGCGTTCTGGGATCACGTGGTCGACGGCGCCGGCTCGATCGTGTTCCGGTTGATGTACAACGCTTTTCGCGCCGCGTACGAGCCGGCGCTGGACGCCCTGGCCGCCGCCATGACGAGCGAGGTCAAACGTCCGGACGGCTACCGGAAATTGGCCGATGCGATCCGTGCCGGCGATCCGGCCGCGGCGAAGAAGGCCGCCCAGGACATGCTGGAACTCGCCAACACCTCGATGACGGCCGCGCTCGACCGCCGGGGGAAGAGTCGATGAGCACCCACACCGTGATCACCGCCTACCTGCGGGGCCAGGTTCAGCCCGGCATCGACGCGATCGGCGGTTTCTTCCGCACCTGCGTCCTGACCGGAAAGGCCCTGTTCCGGCGTCCCTTTCAGTGGCGCGAGACGATCGAGCAGGGCTGGTTCATCACCAGCGTCTCGCTCCTGCCCACGCTCGCGGTCTCGATCCCGCTGACCGTGCTCATCATCTTCACTCTCAACATCCTGCTGGCGGAGTTCGGCGCCGCCGACATCTCCGGCGCGGGTGCGGCGCTCGGCGCGGTCACACAGCTGGGGCCGCTGACCACCGTCCTGGTGATCGCCGGCGCCGGGTCCACCGCGATCTGCGCCGACCTGGGCGCCCGCACCATCCGCGAGGAGATCGACGCGCTGGAGGTGCTCGGCATCGACCCGATCCACCGGCTGGTGGTGCCCCGCGTCGTCGCCGCCACCATCGTCGCCACCCTGCTCAACGGCGCCGTGATCACCATCGGCCTGGTCGGCGGATTCATTTTCGGCGTTTACATCCAACACATTTCGGCCGGCGCCTACGTCGGCACCCTCACCCTGATCACCGGCCTGCCCGAGGTGGTGATCTCGGTGGTCAAGTCGGCCACGTTCGGAACCATCGCCGGCCTGGTCGGCTGCTATCGCGGCCTGACCACGAAGGGCGGGCCCAAGGGCGTCGGAACCGCGGTGAACGAGACGCTGGTGTTGTGCGTGATCGCGCTGTTCGCGGTCAACGTGGTGCTGACCACGATCGGCGTGCGGTTCGGGACGGGGCGCTGACGTGTCGACCGCAGCGGTGTTCCGGTCCCGCTACCCGCGGACCGCCGCCAACCTCAACCGCTACGGCGGCGGCGCGCCCCGAAGGCTCTGGCAAATCGGGGTTTTCGCGAGGTTCACCCGGATCAGCGTCGGGGAGATCGGGTGGGCGTTGCGCCACTATCGGCGGGAGACGCTGCGGCTCATCGCCGAGATCGGCATGGGCACCGGCGCGATGGCCGTGGTCGGCGGCACGGTCGCGATCATCGGCTTCGTCACCCTGTCCGGCGGTTCGCTGATCGCCATCCAGGGCTTCGCGTCGCTGGGCAACATCGGCGTCGAGGCGTTCACCGGATTCTTTGCCGCACTGGCGAACACCCGCATCGCCGCGCCCATCGTCGCCGGGGTCACGCTCGCCGCCACGGTCGGCGCCGGCGCCACCGCCCAGCTGGGCGCCATGCGGATCAGTGAGGAGATCGACGCGCTGGAAGTCATGGGCATCAAGTCGATCTCATTCCTGGTCTCCACCCGGATTCTGGGCGGGCTGGCGGTGATCGTGCCGCTCTACGCCCTCGCGCTGGACATGGCGTTCACGTCGGGTCAGGTCGTCACGACGGTGTTCTACGGCCAGTCGAACGGCACCTACGAGCACTACTTCCGCACCTTCCTGCGACCCGAGGACGTGGGCTGGTCGGTGGTGGAGGTCGTCATCATCGCGGTCGTCGTGATGATCACCCACTGCTACTACGGCTACACCGCCAGCGGCGGCCCGGTCGGCGTCGGCCAGGCCGTGGGCCGATCGATGCGATTCTCACTCGTCTCGGTGGTGGTTGTCGTCCTGCTGGCCCAGTTGGCGCTCTACGGCGTCGACCCCAACTTCAACCTCACGGTGTGACGGCCATGACGGCACCGGCGACGCGGAAGAACCGACGGGCGTGGGTGTACGTCGAGGGTCTGATCCTGGTGGCGGCCTGCGGGCTGGTACTTGCGCTGGTGTACTTGCAGTTTCGGGGCGACTTCACCCCCAAGACCCAGCTGACGATGGTGGCCTCGCGGGCCGGCCTGGTGATGGAAACGGGATCGAAGGTCACCTACAACGGGGTGGAGGTCGGCCGGGTGTCGCACATCTCGGAGATCCAGCGCGACGGCCGGCCGGCGGCCAAGCTGGTGTTGGACGTGAATCCCCGCTACCTCAACCTGATTCCGGCCAACGTGGTGGCCAACATCGAGGCGGCCACCCTGTTCGGCAACAAGTACGTGTCGCTGACCTCACCGGAGGACCCCGCGCCGCGGCGAATCTCGCCGCACGACGTGATCGACGTGCGGTCGGTCACCACCGAATTCAACACGCTGTTCGAGACGGTCACCTCGATATCCGAGAAGGTGGATCCGATCGAACTGAACGCGACGCTGTCCGCGCTGGCGCAGGCGCTGGACGGCCTCGGGGCCAAGTTCGGCCAGTCGATCGTCAACGGCAACGAGATTCTGGCGCAACTCAATCCGCGGATGCCGCAGATCCGGTACGACGTGCGCCGGTTGGCCGACCTGGCCGACGTCTACACCGGCGCCTCACCCGATCTGTGGGACTTCCTGCGTAACGCGGTGACCATCGCGCGCACGCTGACCAGGCAGCAGGGCGACCTGGACGCCGCGCTACTGGCGGCGGTGGGAGTGGGCGGCACCGGCGAGGAGGTCTTCGCCAAGGGCGGGCCGTACCTGGCGCGCGGGGCCGCCGACCTCGTGCCCACCGCGGAACTGCTGGACACCTACAGCCCCGAAATGTTCTGCACGATCCGCAATTTTCACGACGCCGCGCCCGAGGTCGCCAAAGCGGCCGGCGGCAACGGCTATTCGCTGTCGGCCGCCGGATCGCTCATCGGGGCGCCCAACCCCTACGTCTATCCGGACAACCTGCCGCGGGTCAACGCCCGCGGCGGACCCGGGGGCAGGCCGGGCTGCTGGCAGAAGATCACCCGGGACCTGTGGCCGGCCCCGTATCTGGTGATGGACACCGGCGCCAGCCTGGTGCCCTACAACCACCTCGAGCTCGGCCAGCCGCTGGCGACCGAATACGTCTGGGGCCGCCAATACGGGGAGAACACGATCAACCCATGAGAACCACCGGCACAGCGGTCAAACTCGGCGTCTTCTGGTTGGTGCTGGCGATGTTCACCGTGATGATCATCGTCGTGTTCGGCCAGGTGCGATTCGGCCACACCACCGGGTACTCCGCGGTGTTCAGCGACGCGGGCGGGCTTCGGGCCGGGCAGTTCGTCCGCGCGTCGGGGGTCGAGGTCGGCAAGGTCTCCAAGGTGACGTTGATCGACCGGGACGCGCGAGTGTTGGTGGAGTTCAACGTGGATCGCTCGCTGCCGCTCGATCGGGCCACGACCGCGTCGATCCGCTACCTCAACCTGATCGGCGACCGCTACCTGGAGCTCAAACACGGCGACAGCGGACAGCGGCTGGCACCCGGTGGCACGATCCCGATCGAGCACACCCAACCGGCGTTGGATCTCGACGCTTTGATTGGCGGGTTCCGTCCGCTTTTCAAGGCGCTGGACCCGAACAAGGTCAACAGCATTGCGCAGTCGATCATCACCGTGTTCCAGGGCCAGGGCGCCACCATCAACGACATCCTCGACCAGACCGCCGCGCTGACCGCGGCGCTGGCCGACCGCGACAAGGCGATCGGTGAGGTCGTCACCAACCTCAACACCGTGCTCGCCACCACCGTCAAGCATCAGAAGGACTTCGACCGAACGGTCGACAACTTGGACCTGCTGATCACCGGGCTGAAAAACCGGGCCGACCCGCTGGCCGCGGCGGCGGCGCACATCAGCGACGCCGCCGGAACCCTGGCCGACCTGCTGGGTGAGGACCGGCCACTGCTGCACGGCACCCTCGAGCGCCTCGAGGGCATCCAGCAACCGCTCATCAACGACCTGCCCACCCTCGACGGTGTGCTGGCCAAGCTGCCGAACGCTTTTCGCGTCATCGGCCGCGCCGGCGGCATCTACGGCGACTTCTACAACTTCTACCTGTGCGATATCGCGATCAAGGTCAACGGCTTACAGCCCGGTGGTCCGGTGCGCACCATCAAGCTCTTCGGCCAGCCCACCGGGAGGTGCACGCCGCAATGAGAACGCTGACGGAGTTCAACCGCACCCGCGTCGGACTGATGGGCGCGCTGGTCACGCTGCTGGTCGTCGGAGTGGGCCAGAGCTTCACCAGCGTGCCGATGCTGTTCGCCACGCCCACCTACTACGCCCAATTCGCCGACACCGGCGGCATCAGCGCCGGCGACAAGGTCGAGATCGCCGGGGTGAACGTCGGACTGGTGCGCTCGCTGGCGATCCACGGCAACCGGGTCCTGATCGGCTTCTCGATGCCCGGCCGGACGATCGGGCGGCAGAGCCGCGCCGCGATCCGCACCGACACCCTGCTCGGCCGCAAGAACATGGCGATCGAAAACCGTGGGGCGGATCCGTTGCGGCCCAACGACGTTATCCCGTCGGGGCAGACGACCACGCCCTACCAGATCTACGACGCGTTCGTCGACGTCACGAAGGCCGCGACGGACTGGGACATCGACGCCGTCAAACGGTCGCTGAACGTCTTGTCCGAGACGTTCGATCAGACCGCGCCGCACCTGAGCGCCGCCCTTGACGGGGTGGCCAAGTTCTCCGACACCGTCGGCAGGCGCGACGATCAGATCAAGCAACTGCTGGCCAACGCGAGCAAGCTCACCCGCGTACTCGGCGACCGCAGCCAGCAGGTCGACGGGCTGTTGGTCAACGCCAAGACCCTGCTGGGTGCGTTCCGGCAGCGCAGCCAGGCGCTGAGCATCCTGCTGAGCAACGTGTCGGCCGTCTCGACGCAGGTGTCCGCCCTGATCGACGAAAACCCGAACGCCCACCGCGTGCTGGAGCAATTGGGCACAGTCAGCGACGAATTGGTCAAACGCAAAAAGGAATTGGCCGATGTGCTGGTACTGCTCAGCCGATACACCGCATCCCTGACCGAGGCCGTCGCGTCCGGGCCGTACTTCAAGGCGATCGTGGCGAACCTGCTGCCCTACCAAATCCTTCAGCCGTGGGTGGACGCCGCATTCAAGAAGCGGGGCATCGACCCGGAGAACTTCTGGCGCGGCGCCGGCCTGCCGGAGTTCCGCTGGCCCGACCCCAACGGCAGCCGGTTCCCCAACGGCGCCCCGCCGCCGGCGCCGCCGGTGCTGGAGGGCACGCCCGACCATCCGCAACCGGCCGTCCCGCCGGGATCGCCGTGTTCGTACGCCCCGGCCGCCGACAGCCCGCCGCGGCCCGGAAACCCGTTGCCGTGCGCGCTTTCCGAGCAAGGCCCGTTCGGTCCGGTCGTCGGCGGGTTCCCGGCGCCGCTGGACGTTCAGGCGTCGCCGCCGAACCCCGACGGCCCGCCGCCCGCACCCGGTATCCCGAGCGCGGGCCGGCCGGGACAGGCGCCGCCGACCGTCCCCGGCACCCCGGCGCCGCTGCCGACACACGCACCACCCGGCGCGCGCACCGAAGGGACGGGGGACCGATGAGCACCATCTTCGACATCCGCAGCCTGCGCCTGCCGAAAGTGTCCGGGCGGGCGGCGGTGGTGGCGGCGCTGGCGGCGGTCTTCGTGTTCATCGCCGCCGTCGCCGGGGCGCAGCTCTACCGCAGGCTGACCAACACGACCGTCGTCGCGTACTTCCCCGAGACCCTCGCGCTGTACCCGGGCGACAAAGTTCAGATCATGGGTGTGCGCGTCGGCTCGATCGACAAGATCGAGCCGGACGGCGACAGGATGCGAGTCACGTTGCACTACAACAACGAATTCAAGGTGCCCGCCGAGGCCGCCGCATCGATCCTGAACCCCAGCCTGGTCGCGTCGCGCACCATCCAGCTGTCACCGCCCTACACCGACGGACCGACGCTGCGCGACGGCGACATCATCCCGATCGAGCACACCCGGGTGCCCGTCGAGTGGGACCAGCTGCGCGACTCCATCAACGGCATCCTGCGTCAGCTCGGCCCGACACCCCAGCAACCGAGGGGACCGTTCGGCGACATCATCGAATCGGCCGCGGACAACCTGTCCGGAAAAGGCAAGCAGGTCAACGAAACCCTGAACAGCTTGTCGCGGGCGCTGACCGCGCTCAACGAGGGCCGAGGCGACTTCGTCGCGATCACCCGAAGCCTGGCGCAGTTCGTCACCGCGCTGTACCAGAACGACCAACAGTTCGTCGCGCTCAACGACGACCTCGCCGAGTTCACCGGCTGGTTCACCAAATCCGACCACGACGTGTCCGACACGGTCACCCGCCTCGACGACGTGCTCACCACCGCCCGAAAATTCGTGAACGACAACAGGTCCGCGCTGAGCCACGACGTCAACAACCTCGCGGACGCCACGACCACGCTCCTGCAACCCGAGGCGCGGGACGGCCTGGAGACCGCGCTGCACGTGTTGCCCACCTTCGCCGGTAACTTCAACAACCTCTACCACCCCGCGCACAGCTCGCTGGTGGGCTTGTTCGAGTTCACCAACTTCGCCAACCCGATTCAGTTCATCTGCAGTGCGATCCAGGCCGGCAGCCGGCTGGGCTACCAGGACTCCGCCGAGCTGTGCGCGCAGTATCTGGCGCCGGTGTTGGACGCCATCAAGTTCAACTACCTGCCGGTCGGCCTGAACCCGTTCAACTCGGCGGCCACCCTGCCCAAGGAGGTGGCGTACTCCGAGGAGCGGCTGCGACCGCCGCCCGGATACAAGGACACCACCGTCCCGGGGATCTTCTCGCGCGACACCCCGTTTTCGCACGGCAACCACGAACCGGGCTGGGTCGTCGCGCCCGGCATGCAGGGAACCCGGGTGCAGCCGTTCACGGCCGACATGCTGACCCCCGAATCGCTGGCCGAGCTGATGGGCGGCCCCGACGCCGGGCCCCCGCCGCCGGGAACCAATCTGCCCGGACCGCCCAACGCGTACGACGAGTCGGGGCCGGGCCAGTGAGCGCGCTTCGCCGCGGGCTGGTGTTGCTGCTCGCCCTGCTGCTGGTCCCCGTCGTGCTGACGTCGTGCACCTGGCAGGGCATCGCCAACGTGCCGTTGCCCGTCGGGCGCGGCACCGGGGCCGACCGGCTGACAATCTACGTGCAAATGCCGGATACGCTGGCGCTCAACACCAACAGCCGGGTGCGGGTCGCCGACGTATGGGTCGGAACGGTGCGCGCCATCGCGCTGAAGAACTGGATCGCCACCCTGACGCTCGACCTCGATCCGGGCGTGAAGCTGCCGGCCAACGCGACCGCCAAGATCGGCCAGACGAGCCTGCTCGGCACCCAGCACGTCGAGCTCGCCCCGCCGAAAAACCCGTCGGCGCAGCCGTTGAGGAGCGGTGACACCATCGCCCTGAAGAACTCCTCGGCCTACCCCACCGTCGAGCGGACGCTGGCGAGCGTCGCGGTCATCCTCAATGGCGGCGGTCTGGCCAACCTCGACGCGATCCAGACCGAGGTGGTCAACATCCTCGACGGGCACGCCGGCCAAGTTCGCGAATTGCTCACGCGGCTGGACGCATTCGTCGCCGAGCTGAATCGCCAACGAGACGACCTCGTCCGGGCGATCGATTCGACCAATCAGCTGCTGACGATCGTCGCGAACCGCGACGACACGCTGGACCGGGTCCTCACCGAGATCCCGCCGCTGATCCAGCATTTCGCCGACACCCGCAATCTGTTCGCCGACGCCACCGAATCCCTCGGGCGGTTCAGCGACGTCGCCAACCGGGCGCTGGCGGATGCCCGCCCCAACCTCAACCGGAGCCTGCAGTTGCTGCAGCGACCGCTCAGCCAGCTCGCCCTGGCTTCGCCCTACGTGGTAGGAGCGCTGAAACTGGGCCTCACGGCGCCGTTCAACATCGACCACATCACGCAGGTGATCCGCGGTGACTACGTCAATCTGTCGCCCGTGCTCGACCTGACGCTGTCCAGTCTCGACAACGCGATGCTCAGCGGAACCGGCTTTTCCGGGGCCTTGCGCGCGCTCGAGCAGGCGTGGGGACGGGACCCGAACACCATGATCCCGGACGTGCGCTACACGCCCAACCCCAACGACGCCCCGGGCGGGCCGCTGGTGGAAAGGGGCGAATGAAAGATGTTGCCCCGCATCTTCAAAACCCAACTGGTCGTGTTGACGGGAGTGGCGGTGGCCGCCGTCGTGGTGCTCGGGTGGTACTACCTGCGGATCCCCAGCCTCGCCGGCCTCGACCGCTACACCGTCTACGCCGAGCTGCCGCAGTCCGGTGGGCTGTATCGCACGGCGAACGTCACCTATCGAGGCATCACCATCGGCAAGGTCACCGGCGTCGAACCGACGGCGCGGGGGGCGCGGGCGACCATGAGCGTCGACAACCGTTTCCAGATACCGGCCGACGCGTCGGCCAATGTGCACTCGGTCTCCGCGATCGGCGAGCAGTACATCGACCTGGTGTCGACGGCCAACCGCGGGCCTTACCTGCGAAACGGACAGACGATCACCAAAAGCACCGTCCCCAGCCAGATCGGCCCAGCGCTCGATGCCGCCAACCGCGCGTTGGCAGTGCTGCCCAAGGAGAAGGTCGCCTCGGTCCTCTACGAAGCGTCACAGGCGCTGGGCGGGCTGGGGCCGTCGCTGCAGCGGCTGGTGGATGCCACCCAGGCGATCGCCCACGACTTCCGGGGCAGCATCGGCGACGTCGACGACATCATCGCGCGTTCGGCGCCGATCATCGACAGCCAGGCCGATTCCGCCGACACGATCCGGCGGTGGGCCGCCAACCTGAACACCCTGACCGCGCAGGCCGCACAGCAGGATCAGGCGGTGCGACGCATCCTGGCCAATGCGGCGCCGACCGCCGAGCAGGTGAACGCCACGTTCGGCGACGTGCGGGAGGCGCTGCCGCAGACGCTGGCCAATCTCGAGGTCGTGATCGACATGCTCAAGCGCTATCACAACGGTGTCGAGCAGGCGTTGGTGTTCTTGCCGCAGTCGGGTGCCATCGCCCAGTCTGTGACCGCGAACTCGCCCGGCCAGGCGGCGCTCGGCGTCGGCGCCATCGCGCTCAACCAGCCGCCGCCATGCCTGACCGGCTTCCTGTCCGCGTCGGAGTGGCGCGCGCCGGCCGACACCAGCAGCGCGCCGCTACCGGCCGGCACCTACTGCAAGATGCCTATGGACGCTACGAATGCGGTTCGCGGAGCGCGCAATTACCCGTGCGTGGACGTGCCCGGCAAGCGGGCGGCGACCCCCCGGGAGTGCCGCAGCACCGAGCCGTACGTGCCGCTGGGCACCAACCCCTGGTACGGGGACCCCAACCAGATCCTCACCTGCCCGGCGCCGGGCGCGCGCTGCGACCAACCGGTGAAACCGGGTCAGGTGATCCCGGCTCCGTCGGTCGACAACGGCCTCAACCCGCTGCCCGCCGACCAGCTCCCGGGTACCCCGCCGCCGGTCAGCGATCCGCTGCAGCGGCCGGGCTCGGGCACGGTCCAGTGCATCGGGCAGCAGCCCAACCCGTGCTTCTACACCCCGAGCGCGCTTTACGACGTGCGAAGCGGCAAGGTCGTCGGGCCCGACGGTGTGGTGTATTCCGTTGCGAATTCGGCCAATATCGGCGACGAGGGGTGGCAGCAGATGCTCGGACCGGCGGGCTGAAACACTATCTCTTTTCGTCGGCGCCTCCCCGGGCATGCGCCCGCCATTTCCGGAAGCCGTGCCGCGCCGCGAACGCGCCGACGATGGCGCTCACGCACCACACCGCGATCGCCGCGTACGCCAGCGGCGACGACAGGTTCCTGATGGAGGCGCCCAGCGCGGTGTAGGCGAAAGCCCGTGGCGCCGAACCGATCAGCGAGCCGACCGCCATCTGCCACAACGGAACTCCGAAAGCCCCGAACGCGTAGGAGGCAAGTGCGTCGGAGATGCCCGGGACGAATCGCTGACCCACGACGGCCCACAGCCCGCCCCGTTCGATCAGCGCGTCGATGCGGTCGGCGCGATCGCGCCCCAGCAGCGCCCGGGCGCTGTCCCGGCCGGCCCGGCGGCCGACGCGATTCGCGACCATCGCGGTGCCCACCGCCGCGCCCAGCGTCACGAAGACCCCCAGCAGCGGGCCGAACAGTATCCCGCTGCCCGCCGCCAGAATCGAGCCCGGCACGAACAGCGCGCCAAGGACCGCCGACACCACGACATACGCCAGCGGCGCCGCCGGGCCCGTCGCGGCGACCGCGCGCCGGATCTCGTCGATGTCGATGACCCGCGCCACGGCCACCAGGTAGAACATCGCGGCCAGGAAAGCGGCGAACACCGCGAGCCGCGCGATGTGGCGGCGCCGGGATGTCGGTAGGGAACTGTCGACCATGGTGACTGCGATTGTTCCGCACCGGCGGTGGCGCGTGCGACCGGCGGCACCGGTGGTAGCAGTTCTGCTACATGGGTGCATGGCGACGATTCCACAAAAGGAACTTCGCAATAACGTCGGCGAGGTGCTGCGCCGGGCGGAAGCGGGCGAGGAGATCACGATAACGGTTGCCGGCCGGCCGGTGGCCCAGCGTGGCCCCGCCGCGCAAAGGCGATGGGTCGGCGGGCCGGCATTGCGCGCAGTCTGGCGTGCTCCGGTCCCGAAAACCCTTGGGGCGGACCTTGAGCGGTTTCCCGCTTCGATTGCCGACCCGTTCGAGTAGCGGATGCGCGTCGTCCTCGATACCTCCGTGCTTGTCGGGGCGGAACCGCCAACGCATGTAGACGCTGCGATTAGCGTTGCCTCGATTGCCGAGCTCCACTTTGGAGTCCTTGTCGCCGGCGACGATGACGAACGGGCCTCTCGCACGGCGCGGCTGGGCGCAATCGAATCCGCGTTTGACCCGATTCCGATCACGGCTGAGATCGCTCGAGAATGGGGTCGGCTATCAGCCGCCGTGCGAAGTCGCGGTGGTCAGCCCCGGTGCCGTTCAATCGATCTCGTAATCGCTGCCACCGCAAACGTTCACGGGGTCCCCTGCTCACCCACAACACCGGGGACTTTCAGATCATCAGCGACCTCGTTGACGTTCGCCACCCGTCGGATGTTCAGCCGCCCGAGCCGGATGAAAACCATGCCCTCGGCTAGCGCAGACCCAGCGCGGCGCGCAGCCGATCGGCGTCCATCCCGCCGCGTCCGGCCGCGCCGGCGGGAAACGAGTCCAGAAGTTTGATCAGGTCGCCACGTCGGGTGGGGTCGTCGGCGGCCTGCCGCGGGGTGCGGCCGTCAAGCGCGGGGATGGACGTGTCGAGCCAGTTGGCCTCGTAGTCGCGGATGAATTCGTTTAGGACCGCGGCGATCTCGGGGTCGTCGGGATCGAGCACACTCCCGTTCGAGGACGGTGATTGCTCGGCCAGCTCGACGGCCTCGTGGGCGTCGTGCACCGGCGTCCGGGAGTCGTCGATCACGGTCATCGTGGGGTCGACACGCTTCAGAGTGGCCAGCACGCGGTCCATCCGTTCTTCGCTGTTGGTCTCCGCTTGCAGGGTGTCGCCGTCGAGGATCAGGGTGGCCCGGATGCGCTGCATGCCGCGCGTACTGACGTGCTCGTGCCAGCGCGCCGGCTCGTCACCGTCGACCCGGTCGTAGAGGGCGTCGAGCGCGACCTCGATGCCGGTGTGGTCGCCGAACCGCACGGTGGCCTCGCACATCGTGAGCGGATCGCCCTCGGTGTTGGTCAGCGCCGGCGGCGCAAAGCGGCGGCTCAGCTGCGCCACAAGTGTCACCGCATCCGGTTCGCTGTCGAGCAGGTGGATCAGCGGGTCGCGCTCGTGCAGCGCAACCGGTTCCACGCCACCGAAGAATTGCGCGGTGACGCCGGCGGGCAGCACACGCGCGCACACCAGCTGCCCGCGCTGTAGCTGGCGACTGGCGGCCCGCTCCCTCACCTGGTGCGTTTCGCCGGTCCGCACGTCGCGCACGGTTATGCCCTCGCCGGGTTGCACCTGCTCGACGTCGAAGACCGACCGTTCCACGAGCAGCCATTGCGCGGCCAGCAGCCGCTCGTCGTCGGGTAACAGCGAGCCCCGAAGCTCCAGGAACTCCTCGAAGGCGCCGCCCTCGAAAAGCACGGCGTCCAACACCAGCGGATCGCTTAACGCCGCGTCTACGGCGTCGGGATCATCGCCGACGTGACGGCAGCGTTCGTAGCCGACCTCGAACAGTAGGTCGTTCCATCCGTTGAGCAGCGCGTGCTGGACGGCTTTCGCGTACAACCAGGCCGCCCGCTCGCCAAGCGGAAGCTGTTCTCGGCCCAGGTGACATTTCTTGTACTTGCGGCCGGATCCGCACCAGCACTGCTCATTGCGGCCGAGGTCGCGGCGCGGCTCGACCTGGCAGTGTTCCAACAGCTCCATCAGCGGGTGGTCCGGCCCGGCGCCGGCGCGGCGCAGCAGCGCCAGTCCCCGCGTGGCGTCGCCGCGATCGGAGGCGAAGCGGGCCAGGTCCAACAATGGCAACGGCCAATCCGGATCAATCGACTCGGCCGCGAGGAACTCGCTTTCGGCCTCCTCGATGTCGCCGATCCGCTCCAGCGCCACCGCGCGCAGCCAGCGAAAAGCCACGCGGGCCGTCCGCGGCACCTGCGGTTCCATCATGTCGGCGAACGCGCCCAAGGTGGCGGCGCCGCCGGGGCCGTCTCCGATCGTCTCGTCCACCAGCAGCTCCGCCAACATCGGGTCGGCAAGCGCGGCCCCCAACTCACCCAACAGAGCGGCGGACTCGTCGACTTCGTGCTGGCCCTCGTGCTCGTGGTCTTCGGTCGACGCGTCTTCCTGCGCATCGCCCACGTCGGCGGATTCGATCAGCAGCGATACCCGTTCGTAGAGTTTGACCAGCGTGTACAGGGCGACCGCGTCGTCGCGGTCGATGTCATGTCTGTTGGCCAGAACCGTGCAGCCGCGCTCGAAATCCCAACGGTCCCAATCGAAACCGCCCGGTGCGAGCCACTCGTCATGGTGCGTCAGGCCGCAGTCGTCGACGATCTCCGAAAGGGGCGGCAACGGCTCGGTGAACGCCGTCGGGTCCTGGGTGCACACCGTCCATACCGCCGCGTCGAAATACGTCGGCTCATCGGCGTCGAGCGTCGCCGCCAACAGGGTCCCCACCTTGCTATCCGCGACCGCCGTTACCCGCTCGACCGCGAGGCCCTGCTGGGTTAGCCGCACCCCGACGAGATCCCCGTCGTCCACGCCCAACGCGGCCAGGGTGCCGGGGGCCAGGAGCAACGCGCCGAGTGGGTCGACCACCTCGGGCGGGATGCCCCGCTGTTCGAGCAGTTCGTCGTCGTAGTCGATGAGCACCGTCTGCACCGATGTCCCGTCGACGAGTTGTTGGTACTCGGTGTGGTCGCAGAGCGCGGTGATCGGGCTCAGATCCGGGTTCACGGTGAGCAGCTCGTGCGCAACCTCGTCCGCGCTGACCCGGTGCGTGAACACCCGTCCGGCCAGCAGCGTCGGCAGCCATATCCACCGTTCGTCGACCAACTGCCTTGCGGGATATTCGATTTCGTATCGAATCTGCTTGAGTACGTTGTCCGGCTCGGCCACCCCACCGTCCCGCAGCCGCTGGGCGATGTCGTCCTCGTGCAGGGGGCCGTGCTCGGCCAGAATCCTCGCCGGGTCCCGCACCGGGTCGACCGCTTCCGCCACGGGGACCACCCTATGCCGCGTCTGGCCGACTGGCGAGGCCCGTCGGTCAACTTGTGGATATCCCGCACCTCAACCCGGGGCCCGATGCTGTCTCGACCGGTTCTTGTCGGTCTCCCGCTGCACACTCGGGTCAATCAACGCGATGTCGGAGATCGCGTTACAGCGAACGGGGTGCTATGGGAAACAGGGCGAACTTTGTCGTCGTGCAGGACGGGGATTGGCGACTGTACTACTCACACTGGGCGGGCTGTCGGATACTCGATGCGTTGATCGGCGGGCCGGGACTGGCGCTGCGGTATGCGCAATCGCTACGGCATTGCCCCAAACACGAGTGGGTCGATCCGCTGTGGGCTGATGGCGGCGCGGTGGTCGATCGCGATCGGCGGCGGGTGTTGTTCTTCGGCGACGAGTTGATGGTCGAAATGGGCGCACGCCGGGCCTTAATGGGTGTGCTGGCGGCGGTATGGCCGGGCTACTGGATCGGCTGGGCATACGACGGAACAGCCGAGCTGGCTAGATATGTGGGGGCCGAATTGCGTCCCCACGGCTGGGACAAGCAACCAAGCCTCTGCCTTGCGGAGGATCCAGATGCGTTGTGTCATCTTGTTTCTGTGCTCGACGGCACGGGGCAGGTCCGCATGTGGCCGCTGTGGTGGGATCTCAGCACGGCGTGGCACGGGCCCGCGCTATTGGGAAAGCTGCCGGGCCGCGGCGTTCGAGGTTTGGGGCTCGGCAAGATCCCGGAAGGCGGCGTACATATCGACGTTCCCCGAAAGACGGTGGGGGCGTGGCACACCGCCGACACCATGGGCATTTTCCAGGCTCTGCCGCAGATTTGGAGTGGGTGGCGGACGGAATGCTGGGAGGACCGATTCGAGGAACAGGCGGCTCGGTGCGGGGTCGCCTTGCGCCTTCCCGGATTGGATCTCGCCGCAGGAATCGACAAGGCCAGGGCGCGGCTCCGCGACAGGGTTTTCCAGAGTTTCGCGGATGGTCCGGCGGGTCAGGTGCTCGAACTATCGAAGTTGCTGGCACGAATCGGACCCGGCCTCGTGGTAAGCGACGATGCGCTCACCGCCTCCGGAGCCCGACCGCGCGAGGCCGAGTGGACCCGGTTCGCCGAGGCATCCGACGTGTATGGAAATGGCCATGCGGCGTAGGTCGCTGCATCGGGACATCGTGATGCAATGATGGGTTGATCGTGCGCACCACTATTGACGCACCATTATTGATCTGCCCGACGACCTGCATCAGCTGGCGCTGGCGATTGCACGGGATACGCACCGCACCCTGAGCGAGACTGTCGCCGACCTCATCCGGCGCGGCCTCGGAGCCGGCAACACTTCCACGATCACCAGGGATTCGAGGACGGGACTGCCGTTGGTGAGTCTTGGGACGGTCGTGACTTCCGAGGACGTGCGCTCTCTGGAGGACGAGGTGTGACGTTGCGGTGCTCATTTCCACGGCGAGTTGACGTCGCGCGGCACCAGGATCAGCGCGCCGCCTGCAGCCGCTGGCGCAGCCCGCTCGCCCGCACCGCCCGCCGTCCGATCGCGGCGCGCACCGACGCCTCCGAACCGACCACCCGGACCTTCGCCTTGGCGCGGGTCACCGCGGTATAGAAGAGCTCGCGGGTCAGCAGCCGCGAATCCTCCGGCGGCATCAGCACGGTCACCTCGGCGGCCTGGCTGCCCTGGCTCTTGTGGATCGTCATCGCGTGCATGGTCTCGATGTCCGCCAGCCGGCTGGGGGAGAAGTCGAGTGGCCCGGTGGCGCCGGCGATAACGGCCCGCAGCCCATCCTCGCCGGCGACGACGACGCCGGTGTCGCCGTTGTAGACCTTGAGACCATAGTCGTTGGCAGTCACCAACAATGGCCGACCGGCGTACCACGTGACGAACGCCGGCTGGCCCGTTTCCTCGGAAAGCCAGCGCTCCACCTGCCGGTTCCAGTGCGACACCCCGTACGGTCCGCGCCGGTGCGCGCACAACAGCCGGTGCTCGTCGAGCGTCGCCAACGCCGCCCCGGCGGCCCCGAGCACCGCGGCCTCCCGCACGCGCAGCGCATGGGAAACCAGCACCCGGCGCAACCGGTCGGCCGGACGATCGGAGTCGATCCACTCGATGTGCTCTCCGCCCGCGGCCAGCAACCCCACCGCCCGGTCGTCGTCGCCGGTGCGGATCGCCTCGGCGAGCGCCCCGATCGACTCGCCGAACCGGTGGGGCGTGCGCAGGGCGGCAACCCGGATGTCGTGACGGGCGGTGAGTCCCTCCACCAGGTCCGCGAGCACCGCGCCGGCTTCCACCGAGGCGAGCTGGTCGGGATCGCCCACCACAATCAGCCGCGTGTCCGGGCGCACGGCCTCCAGCAGCCGGGCCATCATCGTCAACGACACCATCGATGTTTCGTCGACGACGATGACGTCGTGCGGCAGCCGGTTGCCGCGATTGTGCTTGAACCGCACCGACGTATCCGGCCGCGAGCCCAGCAGCCGATGCAGCGTGGTGGCCCGCAGGCCGGCGAGCCGCGCCCGGTCCGCCGTGTCGAGCTTCTCGACCTCGGCGGCCACCGCCTCGGCCAGCCGCGCCGCGGCCTTGCCGGTCGGTGCGGCCAGCGCGATCCGGGGCCGCGGGGCGCCGGCGAGTTCGGCCTGGCCGACCAGCAGCGCCAGCAGCCGCGCCACCGTGGTGGTCTTGCCGGTGCCGGGCCCGCCGGTCAGCACCGTAATCGCCTGCGACAGCGCGATTTCGGCGGCCGCTCGTTGCTCGTCATACTCCGGGTGGGGGAAGAGCCGCTGCAGGGCGGGCACGTCGCCCGCTGTCCCGGACACCGAGAGCGCCAACAGATCGGCGCACACCTGCTCCTCCTCGAGCCAGTACCGATCCAGGTAGAGCAGGTCCCCGAACAGCCGCAGGGCCGGCGGCGATCCGAGCAACGGACTGGCCCGCACCGCGGCCAGCCAATCGTCGGCGGCCGGCCAGGGCAGGCCGGCCATGCCGAGCTGCGCCGCCACCGCCCGCAGGTCCACGCACACCGAACCGCCCCGCAACGCGCGCACCACGAGCGCGATCGCCAGCGCCACCCGCTCGTCGGGCTCGTCGGCGAGCGCGGTGAGGCGCTGCGCCACATGGACATCCGCCGCCTCGAAGACGCCGGCGTCGCCGAATTCCCGCAGCAATCCCTCGGCGCCGATCGCCTGCACCGTCATGCGACGGCCCTCCCCGCGTCGAGCAGATCCGACAACGCCGCAACCAACGACGACGGCGGGCGCCAGCTGAACACCCCGGACGGATGCCCGTCGACGGTGGGTGTGTCCGTCCCGCACATCCCGCGCACGAACAGGTATAGGACACCCCCGAGATGCCGGGCGGGATCGTAGCCGGACACCCGCCACCGCAAGAACCGGTGCAGCACGACGCTGTACAACAGCGCCTGCAGCGGATAGTCCGAGTGCAGCATCGCCTCGACCAGCCGCGGGCGGTCGTAATCGGCCGACGTCAGCGGCCGCTCCGGATCGCCGAGCCAGTTGGTCTTGTAATCCACCACCAGATAGCGGTGCCCCGCGCCGTCGGGAATGCGTAGCACGGCGTCGACCGAGCCGGACAGGTAGCCGCGCAACGACTGGCCACCCAGCGCCGGGCCCGTCAACCGATCGGCGTACGAGGCCAGCGCATCGTCGGCGGGCAAGTGCTCGCGCAACACCGCCCCCATGTCCGCCAGGAGAATCTCGGGTGCCGTCCCGCGCAGATCGCCGCCGGCCAGCGGAAACTCAAAGTCCATCTCCCGCAGGCGATCACGCAGGCCGATCCGCCGCAGCGTCAAATCGCCGGCCAGCGGGCCCAGCGGGGTGTCGTGCATCGGCACCAGCGCCGCGGCCAGCGCCTCGGGCGCCACGTCGACCGGCCACCATACCGAGTGTCGCCGGATGTGCGCCTGAAGCTCGGCCGCCAGATCGGCGGCCAGCGGGTCGGCGGTCTCCAGCACCGCGTGCACCAGGGTGCCGAACTTCGCGCCCATCGGCAGGTCGGCCATCGGCGAGGGCATCTCCGGCCCGGATGCGTTCTGGGCCAACGGGACTGCGCCGGATTCGTCGTCCAGCTCGGTGACCTCGGGCTCGCTGCTCACCCCGGTGGACTCGGCCACCCGGATGAGACCGGAGTAGGACGTGCGCCGCCAGCCGGTGTCGATGCTGCGGTGGAAGTGGCGGTTGGCCAGGTTCGGTGGGACCGGCTCGGGAGGCATCGCGGGCAAAGCCGGGACCACCACCGACTCCTCGATCACCGGCCCGCCCGCGGCCTCCCATTCGCGCAGCCGGGCCAACGCGTCGTCGTCGGAGATCTTCGCGGGCTCGCAGCGGTCCGGCACGAACGCCTCTCCCGGCCGGCGACCGCGCAGCAGCCGTGACAGGCCGCCGTTGGGTTCGTCGAAGGCGGGCGACCACCACGCCACCACCTGCGACTGCGCGCGGGTCATCGCGACGTAGGTCAGCCGGCTGGCGTCGCCGGCGTCCTCCGCGCGTCCCAGCGTCTCGACGGTCGCGAAGTCGGGGCTGTCGCTGCCACCGACGTGCAGGCAGCGCACCCTGTCGTCGTGAAACAGCACGATGTCGCGTTTGGGCACGCTGCGGTTGAATGCGAACGGCAGGTACACGATCGGGTACTGCAGCCCCTTGCTCACGTAGACCGTCATGATCTGGACGGCGGCCGCGTCGCTGTCCAGCCGACGGTTGCGTTCGGTCGAGCCGATGCGTTCGTCGCGCTGGCGGCGCAGCCAGTCGCGCAGCGCGGGCAGGCTGTAGTGCTCGCGGTGCGCGACGTCCTGAAGCAGTTGCGTGATGTGTGCCAGATCGGTCAGGTGGCGCTCGCCGCCCTGCCAGGACAACACCCGATCGCCCATGCCCCGCAATTGCGCGGCCTCGAAGATCGCCGCGACACCGCGTTCGCGGGCATGGCCCGCCCACTCCCGCAAGGTTTCTGCCACTCGGTCGGTCAGCGCGTCACCGCCGGCCGCCAGCGATTCGGCGGTCTCGCCGAAGAACATCGTCGCCGCCGCCGCGCGGACCACGCCGGGCCGGTGCGGTTGATCGAAGGCCTCCAGCAGGCAGAGCCAATCCTCGGCGGCATCCGATGTGAAAACGTCGGAGTCGCCGGTGTACACCGCCGGGATGCCCGCATCGCACAGCGCCCGAAAGCAAGCGCTGGCGTCCTTGTGCCTTTCCACGATCACGGCGATGTCGCGGGCCTGCAGCGGCTCACCGGCGAACGTCGCGCCGCCGGCCAGCAGCGCGCGGATGTCGGCGGCCAGGTCGGCGCCGATGTGGCGCCGCAACTCCTCGATCGGCATGTTCGCCAAACCCCTGCGCCCCAACGCCGTTCGCGGCACCACCCGCAACCGGAACGGATCGTTGTGGGGGGCGCCGGCAAGGCGGTGACCTCGATGGTGCGCTTCGACCTCGTTCACCACGATCGCGGGATCGCCGAGCCGGGCGCCGCGCAGCACCACCTGCAGCCGTTCGACCAGCGCGGCGTCGCTGCGCCAGTTGGTGCCCAGTGTCTTCTTCTCGCCCGCGGTCTCGGCCGCCCGCAGGTACGTATCGATGTCGCCGCCGCGGAACGCGTAGATGGCCTGCTTCGGGTCGCCGATCAGGACCACGGTGGAGCGCCCGCTGAACGCGCGATCGATGACCTGCCACTGCACCGGGTCGGTGTCCTGAAACTCGTCGACCATCACGATCGGCCAGCGTTGATGCATCCGCACGCGGGCGGGCGAATCGTCGGTGGCCAGCGCATCCGCCAGCCGGCTCAGCAGGTCGTCATAGCTCAGGACCCCCAGCTGCCGCTTGCGGGTATCCAGCTCGGCGAGAACATGTTTCGCGAACCCGACGCACACCGCCGCCCGCGATCCGGGGGCCGGGTCGAGCGGCCGCAGCTGCGCCGACGGGTTGTTGGCCACCTCGCGCGCCAGGCGCAGCGCATCGCGGTAGGCCAGCAGCGGATCTTCCCGCTGCTGACCGAAGTGCGCCAGGTACAGATCGTCGACGATCTCGGTGACGAGCTCGTCGAGGCTCTCGATCAGGGTCACGCTGGCGGCGGTGTCGCCGGCCACCCCGAGCGAGCGCAACACCAGCTGGCAGAACTGATGGGTGGTCGCGATGGTCGCCGCGTCGAATCCGGCCAGCGCGTCACGGAGGCGCTCCCGGCGCAGCGCGCGCTCGTCGTCGGTGCCGTCCAACAGGTAGGCCACCAATTCATTGGCACCGGCACCGCCGTCATCGAAAGCGGCCACGGCGTCGACGATTTGGCAGCGCACCCGCTCACGCAGCTCCTGGCTGGCGGCCCGGCCGAAGGTGATGAGCAGCATCTGGTCGAGCGTCGCCGCGCCCTCGGCGAGGTAGCGGGTCACCAGGCCGGCCAGGGCGAACGTCTTGCCGGTTCCCGCGCTGGCCTCCAGCACCGTCGTCGAGCGATCGGCGGGCAGCGGGCCGAGCAGGTCGAAGCGCTCCATCTAGCCCGGCCTCCGCTCGGCACGCAGCATCGGCAGCCAGACCCGGGCGGCGTAGGCGCCGAGCCGGTTGTCCTCGCCGTCGCACTCCTCACCGGGCCGCGGGGCAGCCATCAGGTCCGCCAGGCGCGCGTTCTTGCCCCAGGCCCGCACGTGGGCGGGGGCCTCGTTCTCGCCGGGATAGTTGCCGGATTTCCACCGAAATTCCGCCTCACGGACGGGATCGTCACCGCAATGCCGGGCGGCCGCCCAGGCATAGGATGTCTTGACGGGCAACGGAATCGGCTCCCGGCGCCCGGCGTCGTAGATCGCCACCAGCTCGCGCAGCAGCCGGACGGCCTCGTGAGCGGGTTCGGGCGGGCGCCCCAGCCCCTCCGCCCGCGGGGTGGTGCCCCGCTTGGCGCGGCCGATGCACACCGCCGACCAGTCGCGGCCCGGGTCACGAGCGGTCAACGCCAGCAACGGAATCCACGACTCGAGCAGGTGCTTGCCGTCCAGCCGGGAATAGGTGACTGACACCAGCCGGTCGCCGTACACCGGCGACACCGTGCCGGTGAGCCGTCGCCCGGAGCCGAGCTCGATGTCGACGTCGTAGGCCCGAGCGTCAGTCCGCCGCAGCCGCAGCGCCTCCCTCGCGAGAACGGTGGCCTGATCGCGAATCTCGGTGGCCTTGCGCCACCCCAGCTGACCGGGCGGCAGGGTGCCGCGGCGCCATTCGGCCTGCCGCGCGTCATCGGGCGTCATGCCGCGCAGGATGTCGCCCAGCATCCGGTCGCCGACCGTCCATTCCTCGAGCGCGTTGAGGTCGACGGGCATCGCGTCCTGCACGCCGTCGACGTCGCGGGGCAGCGTGAATTCCAGGGCGCGGAAGAAGCCCTTCACCGGATCCTTATAGAAGTCCACGAGGTCGGCGAGGATCACGTCGTCGGCGGGCGGTGGCGGCAACGGCCCGGAGATGAAGTCGGGCCGCTCGCCCCGTTCGCCGCCGGCCACCCGCGCCGCCCGGAGCACCGTCGGGTCGAAGCTGAACGGAACCTTCGGCACCAGCTCGCCGGGCGTGACGTTGCGAATGTCGAACGGCTGCAACGGATGCTCGACGAGGACGCGGTCGCGGACGCCGCCCGGCACGGTCATGTCGAGGGAGTCCAGCAGTTCGGCCAGCGGCACCGCCGGCGGGCGCGGCTGGCCGGAGTACTCGTTGGCGCCGGTGTAGGTGATCACCAGTTTCTCGGTGGCCGCGCCGATGGCGTCGAGCAGCAATTGCCGGTCTTCCGAACGGATGTCGCGTTCACCGGTCATCGGGTTGCGGGCCAGCACGTCATCGCCGTCGACGACGCCGAGGCGCGGGAACACGCCGTCGTCGAGTCCGACCAGGCACACCACCCGGTGCGGCACCGAACGCATCGGCACCATCGTGCACACCGTCAGCGTGCCGGTGCGGAAGTTGGCCCGGGTCGGGCGCCCGGCGAGGTGCCGGTCGAGCAGCGCGCGGACGTCGGGCAGCCGCAACTCGGTCTCCGCGCGCGAGCCGGCGTCGGCCAGCACCTGGGCGAACTCGCGCTGCAGCTGGCTGGTCTGCCACAGGTCCGAATCGTCGACGCGCGCCAGTAGGGTGGTGCCCTCGGTCAGGGCGGCCAGCCAGTCGCGCAACGGCCGCGCGCCGGTGAGCGAGTCGACGACGTGTTGCAGCCGACAGACGAATTCGGCCAACTGCCCGGCCAATTGGACGCGGTTGCTGCTGACATCGTCCAGGGGGAGGGTCGCGTCGATCCAGGCGTGCGAGTCGTCGGACATCGCGACGCCGGTCAGCACCCGGTCGATTCCGAAACGCCAAGTGTTGTGCACGAAGTCGACGTGATACGGCCGCCGGTGCTCCTGGTCGAAGCCCCACCGGATGTTCGCCTGCCGGACCCAACGGGTGATGGCCTCGAGGTCGTCGTCGGTGAAACCGAAGCAGGCGCGCACGGGCGCGGCCTCGGCGAAGTCGAGCACCTCGCTGGCGGTCACCCGGCTGCCCGCCAGCGCCAGCAGCTGCGCGGCCACGCCGAGCAGCGGATTGGTCTGGATCGGCGAGCGGTCCGCGAGCCGCACCCTCAAGCGGTGGGCGGGGTGCGCGCCGCGCACCACGTCGCCGAGCCCGAAGTCGGCGACGATCAGCGGCGCGTAGGTCTCGATGTCCGGACACATCACCAGGATGTCGCGCGGCTGAAGCGTCGGGTCGTCCTGCAGCAGGCCGAGCAGCACCTCGCGCAGCACGTCGACCTGACGGGCCGCACCGTGGCAGCTGTGTATCTGAACGGAGCGATCGCCCGCCGCGAGTGTGCGCCCTTGGGGCCGAACGGCATTGGCCGCGATGTCGGACTGCAGCCAGCCGAGCAGCGTGTCGGTGGGCTCCCGGCCGGGCAGGTATTCGTCGGTCGGCGGATCCGCCGGCAGGCCGCGCTGGAGTTCGCGCAGGTCTCGCCCGAGCGTGGCCAGCAGCGGATGCCTCACGTCACGGTGGCTGACGTCCGCGCGGCGGGGAATCGCACCGCGGGCGCCGGCCAGCGCCGTCCAGAGTCCGTCGCTGGGGTGTGGCAGCCACAGGTGCAGGTCGTGGTGGGTCGCCAGCGCGTCGAGTAACTGCACGTCGGTGCACGCCAGGCGGGTGTGCCCGAACAGCGACAGCCGCGCCGGCAGGTCGCTCGGCCCGTCCCGCAGCCGGTCGACGGCCTTGCGGTGGCGCACGTGCGGGGGGTCGGCCTGCACGCGCCCGACCAGCGCCCGCCACAGTTCCGGCTGCCAGAGCAGGTCCTCGTCGAGGTTTCCGGTGTTGCCGTCCAGCCAGTCGGTGAGCAGTTGCGGGCGCTGCCGGGCGTACGAGGCGAACAACCCCGCCAGCCGGCGCGCCGTCGCATACCGCCGGGCGCGGCGCAGCTCCGACTCCTCGCCGGTGTGGAAGTGGCCCAAATGTGTTGCCAGCGTTGCACACCACGCCTCGTCGAGGCTGCAGTCGATGACCTCCAGCAGCGGCCACGTCATCGCCTCCGGCGACCAGGGGTCGTCGTCGACCGTGCGGGTGATTTCGGCGATCAACGACGCCGGGCTGCGAAACGCCACCCCCGCGCACACCCCGTCGCCGCCGGCGGGCCCGGAGCCGAGCACGTGCGACAGCCGCTGAGAAAGCCAGCGTTCCACGCCACGCGCGGGCACCAGCACCAGCTCCTCGGCGAACGGGTCGGCCTGGGGGTTGGCCAGCAGGGCGCCGAGAGCGTCGGCGAGTGAGTCGGTGCGTTCGGCGCGGTGGAGATGGAGGGCCATTGCGCTGCCACCATAGAACGCCGCACCGACGGGCGGGGATGATTCCGCGCCGACATGCCGTTCGACATGGCATGGAAGCTTGGGACGCGATCAGCGCGCGACGCAATGTCCGGCAATACACGCCACAACCGGTGTCGGAAGACGACCTGAACCGCATCGCCGAGGCCGGCTGGCGGGCGCCGTCCGCGAAAAACCGGCAGCCGTGGGACTTCGTCATCGTCACGGACCGCGATCAGCTGCGGGAGCTGTCCACGGTCTGGCAGGGCGCCGGTCACATCGCCACGGCCCCGGCCGCGATCGCGATCGTCGTGCCCGAGCCCCCGGACCAGCGCAGGCTGGTCACCGACACCTACGACATCGGCCAGGCCACGATGGCGATGATGATCGCGGCCACCGACCTGGGCATCGGGACGGGCCACTCGTCGGTGGGCGATCACGACAAGGCGCGGGCCATCCTGGGCGTGCCCGACGACCACCAGGTCGCCTTCCTGCTCGGCGTCGGCCATCCCGCCGACCGTCCGCTCACCCCGATCCGGAAGCCAAATCGGCGCCCGTTCGCCGAGGTCGTTCATCACGGGCGATGGTGAGTCACCGCCGGTCGCGGTAGCGACGAAAGACTCTCCTTGCTTTCACCTTGCTGTGCCAGGCTAAGACCATGGTCGGCGTCGCGGATGCCATCGGTTGGCTCAGCAAGCAGATCGTCGACCGGGTACCTAAGGCAGACCTGGACCAGCGCGACCCGGACTTCATTCGCGACCAGTTGCCCGGCACGTGGCTTCTGGCGTCGTTGTATTTCCGGGCCGACGTCCGCCGACTCGACCGCATACCGCGGGAAGGCCCAGTGCTGCTGGTCGGCAACCATAGCGGCGGCAACGTCCCGCCGGACACCTTCGTCTTCACCCTCGCGTTCTGCTCCTATTTCGGCGTGGAGCGCCCGTTTTATCAGCTCGCGCACAACCTTGTCACCCTGTATCCGCCGCTGCGCTGGCTTCGCAAATTCGGCACCGTAGCGGCCAGTCCCGAAAACGCCTGTCTGGCACTGAAATCCGGTGCCGCCGTGCTGGTGTACCCCGGCGGTGACTACGAGGTCTTCCGCCCTTCGTGGCAGCGACACGTCGTCGACTTCGGCGGCCGCAAAGGCTTCGTGCGGCTCGCCCGCGACACCGGCGTGCCGATCGTGCCGGTGGCCAGCGTCGGTGGTCAGGAGACGGCCCTGTTCCTCGGCCGCGCCCAGTGGCTGGCCAGGCTGCTACTGCTCGATAAGCTGTTCCGGCTCAAGAGCGTGCCCATTTCGCTGGCGTTGCCGTGGGGGCTGAATGTCAGTGACCTGCTGGGGCACATCCCGCTGCCCGCCAAGATCGTCATCGAGGTGCAGGAGCCTGTCGAGGTGCACGACGACGACCAGGCCGTGTACGACGAAGTGGTCGCCAGCCTGCAGGCGGGCGTCGATCGCCTTGCCGCCGAACGCCACTTCCCGGTGATCGGCTGATGCGCGTCGAACGCACGATCGTCATCAGCGCCGAACGCGACAGCGTGTGGAAGGTGCTCAGCGACCCGGATCGCTACCCGTCGTTCCTGCCGCACCTGGAGCGCTGGGAGACACTGACGGAAGGTCCGGCCCGGTTGGGCGCCCGCTACACCGTGCTATGGAAGATCGGCTCGATCCCCGTGGGCGGTGTGGCCGAAGTCGTGGAATTCGACACCGCGCGTGATCTGGCCTGGATCAACATCACCGGCGTCACGCAGCGCGGCCGGTTCCGGTTGCGCGACGCCGGGCCGGGCCGAACTCTCGTGACGTTTCGCCTGGCCTACAGCTCGGAGGGTGGCCTGCTCGGCCTGATCGCCGACCGTGTCGCGGCTTTCTGGGTCGGCCGTTCACTGGACGAAAGCCTGAAAAACCTTCGCCGCCTTGTCGAGTCGTAAGGTCGGGACCGTGCATGATCACCGCGGCGACTACGGAATCGACGGCTCATTCAAGACCATCTCGGCGCGCGCCCAGGGCATAGGTGTCGGCGCCCAGGCGGCCGCCCTGGGGGTGTGGGCCGCGGTCAGCTGGGCGCGCGGCAGGCGGGCCAGGGCGGCGCTGGCCGGGGGATCGGGCGCGGCCCTGCTCACGGCGATGTTCTGGTACATCTACGCGACCCGCTCGGGCAAGTTCGTCGTCTGGGACCGGGTGCTCGACGAGCTGCGGCTGCGCGGCGACGAGACCGTGCTCGACCTGGGATGCGGGCGCGGCGCGGTGTTGATGGCCGCGGCCAAGCGGCTGCCGCGGGGCCGGGCGATCGGCGTGGACCTGTGGCGCGCCGACCAGACGGACAACTCACAGCAGGCCGCGCTGGCCAATGCGGCCATCGAAGGGGTCGCCGACCGGGTCGAGGTGCGCACCGGCGACATGATCGCCCTGCCGCTGCCCGACGAAAGCGTGGACGTCATCGTCAGCAACCTGGCGATCCACAACATCCCGAGTCGCGCCGGCCGGTGGAAGGCCCTGGACGAAGCGGTTCGCGTGCTGCGCCCGGGCGGTCGGCTCGCCATCGCCGACCTGTGGGAGACCCGCAACCACGCGGCCCGGCTCCGCGAGCTGGGCTGGCGAAACGTCAAGCGGCGCAACCTCGGATGGCGCATGTGGTACGGCGGGCCCTGGTTTTCGACGCGCCTCGTCACCGCCACCAAACCGGTGCAATGCTGATACGCATGACGAGAAACGAACTCACCGAACAGGTCGTCGTCGCGCGGTTGACGAAGGGGCTGACCTGGCAGGAGCTGGCCGACGCGATCGGCCGGCCGGTGCTGTGGACCACGTCGGCGTTGCTCGGCCAGCACCCGATACCCCCCGAGCTCGGCAAGGTCCTCGTCGAGATGCTCGGCCTCGACGAGTCGGCGGTGCCGGTGCTGGCGGCCCCGCCCATGCGCGGCGGCCTGCCCTCCGCCGTGCCGACCGATCCGACCATCTACCGCTTCTACGAAGCCCTGCAGGTGTACGGCGGCGCCATCAAGGAGGTGATCCACGAGCAGTTCGGCGACGGCATCATGAGCGCGATCAACTTCAGCGTCGACCTGCAGAAGCGGCCGCACCCCTCCGGCGATCGGGTGGTGGTGACGTTCGACGGAAAGTTTCTGCCCTACCAATGGACGTCGGCGGAAGGGTGAAGTGACGGCCGGTGGCATCCGTGCCACACTGGCCGCGAGGAGGCGAGCAACGCGGTGGCCAGGTCTTTACCTGCCACCGCGTTCGCATTGTCAGTTCAAGCGCATGCGGCGTCTCAGAGCCCGAACTCGGCCTCTATCCCGTCGATTCCGGCGCGGATCGCCGCCAGTGCGTCGGCGCGGGCGCGCAATTTGGTTGCGGCGTGGGCGTGCTGGTGTAGGCCGGCGAATTCGCGCGCGGCCTCCTCGGCGCGGCTGACCACCATCTCGGGCAGCACGATTTCGTCGACAAAGCCCGCCGCGAGGGCGGTTTCGCCGAAGAACGTCTTGGCCAGCCCCGCGGCCTGTTGGTAGGCGGACTGCGTCAGCCGCAGCTTCATGATCTCCAGCGCCGCGTGCGGGATGACCATGCCGATCGCCACCTCGTTGGCCTGGATGTTGTAGGCGTGCGCGGCCACCCGGTGGTCGCCGGAGGACAACAGGAACGCGCCCATCGCGATCGCATGGCCGGTGCAGGCCATCACCACCGGCTTGGGGTAGGACAACAGCCGATACGCCAGCTCGAAGCCGCCCCGCAGCATGTCGATCGCGGGCTGCGCCTGGCCCGAGGTCAGGATCTTCAGGTCGAAGCCGCCGCTGAACACCCGCTCGTTGCCGGTGATCACCAGCGCCCCGGCGTTGTCGCTCTCGGCCCGGTCGATCGCCTCGCCCAGCGCCTGCTGCATGGTCGGGCCCAGCGCGTTGACCTTGCCGTCGTCCATCCTGATGACCGCGATGGAGTCCTTCAGGCTGTAGAGGACCGGGCCGCTCATGGTTGCTCCTTCGATCCTCGTCAGACGTGCTGGCTGCGGTGTTTGGCCAGGTCGGCTTCGGCGTTCCCCCAGCGCAGGCTGACGTCGGTGGGCTCGTCGAGCAGCCGGGTGCGCCACCGCTCCTGGGTCTCCTGCACGGCGCCGTTGATCCGCTCGATCTCGCTGCGGAACACCTCCGGGCGGGTTTCCTTGCTCGCGTAGTGGAAGTAGGTGAGCAGGCCGCGCAGCAGCTCCAGCTTCTGCTTTTCCCGTTTCGCCAGGTCGTGGGTCGTCATCAACTCGATGCGCTGAACCGGCGGCAGCGCATCCCAGTCCAGCACCACGTTCGTCTGCAGGACGGGCCGCTCGCCCTGCCAGAATCGCCAACCACGCGGCTTGTCGAGGCGGTCGTAATAGGTCACGGTCCCGGTGAAGCGAGATTCGATGCCGGTCCCGATTTCGGCGCGGTCGAGCGCCGAGTCCCACACCATCCGCCATTCCTGGCCGGGGGCCAGCACCGGCAACTCGCGTGGAAGCTGCAGTTGTACGACGTCGGCATAGCCGTCGGCGGCATTTTCGTATTCGGCCACCGTCGGCGGATTCGGAAATGAAAAACGGATGTCATAGGCCGCCGTCTGGCCGAAATTCCGGACGACGAGTTCGATCACGTGCCAGTCGGCGGGATGCGGCTCCATGAACATCGCGACGTGGGGCCGGGTCCGTTCCGCGGCCACCCGCCGGTTCAGTCTGAGCTGGCGATTTGTGAAGATCAGCGCGACGACACCCAGCAAGATGGCAGCCCACGCCGCCCACGCCAACCAGGTGCTGGACCCCATATTTGTCACCCCGTGCCAGCCGCCCTGGATCCACCCCATTGAATCCACCCTCCGCTTATATCACAGTGATCTTCGGCGGGAAATTTCGCTGGACCGATCGTAGAGGTATTCGGCCGATATTGCCGACCGGCAATCAGTGCATCGAAATATGGCCCACTCAATTAGCCACCCATCAACATTCGCCACTGATCAAGATCGGCGGCGCGGTACACATAGTTGGAGCGCCTGACCTCCGACAGCGATGCGCTCGGCTCGGCCGAATACCAGTGTCCCGGAAACACTGTCGGGTCGCCCGGCAGCGTGGCGAGCCGCTGCAGACTGCGATACATCTCGTCGGAGTCGCCGCCGGGGAAGTCGGTGCGCCCGCAGCCGTCCAGGAACAGCGTGTCGCCGGCGACCAGGCGGTCCCCGAGCAGGAAGCACTGGCTGCCGGGAGTGTGCCCCGGGGTGTGCAGCAGCTCGATTTCGATATCGCCGATGCTGACCTTGTCGTGGCCCTCGTGGGTGGTGAGGTCGTCGAGGCCGATCCCGGTCACCCGCGAAACCCAAAGGGCTTCATGGGTATTCACGTGCACCGGAACGGCCGCCCGCTCCAGCAGCTCGGCCAGGCCCTCCATTTGGAAGCCCATCATTGAGCCGCCCACGTGGTCGGGGTGATGGTGGGTCACCAGCACGCCGGACAGGTGCATGCCGTCGGCCTCGAGCGTGTCGAGCAGGTCGCCGGCCGCATACGCGGGGTCGACCACCAGGCAGTCCCCGGTCTGACGGTCCCCGATCAGGTAGGCGAAGTTGCGCATCTGCGTCGCGAACATGTCACCGGCGGCGAAATCGCGACCCGAGAGCAGTTGGCGGAAGTACAGCCGGTCCTCTGGCACCCGACCAGACTAGGGCCTGGCCGCGGCTCGCCGCTCGGTTCAGCCCACGCCGAGTGGGTATTGTTGGCCCATGAAGAAGACGGTCGAGATCGAAGTCGACGACGATCTGGTCCAAGAGGCGATACGTCGGTTCCATCTGGCCGACACGCGCGAGGCCGTCCATCTCGCGTTGCGGACCCTGCTCAGCGAGTCGGACGCGGCGGACCAGGGCGACCAGGAGTACGACGAGTTCAGCGATCTCAGCGCGTGGCAACCCCATCGCGACGCGACCAGTTGAGGAGCCGCCCACGGCCACGTCGGTGGTTTGGTGACGTTGCGCGCCAGGCTGTACCCTCTTTTAGGCCCCGCGGCAGGACTGTCGCTTGGGTGAACGGCCCCCTTAGCTCAGTCGGTAGAGCGTTTCCATGGTAAGGAAAAGGTCAACGGTTCGATTCCGTTAGGGGGCTCGGCGGACGCCGAGCAGGCAGGCGGCCCACACCCCAACCGGGGTGGCCCCGAGGCGATGTAGCTCAGTCGGTTAGAGCGAACGACTCATAATCGTTAGGTCGCCGGTTCGAGTCCGGCCATCGCTACAAGGCAAAAGCGCGACTTGAGAGAGATTTGAGAGAGAACGGACATGGCTTCCAGTACCGATGTGCGGCCCAAGATCACCTTGGCATGCGAGGTGTGCAAGCACCGCAACTACATCACCAAGAAGAACCGCCGCAACGACCCCGACCGCATGGAGCTGAAGAAGTTCTGCCCCAATTGCGGAAAGCACCAGCCCCACCGCGAGACACGGTAGGGCCGCAACATCTATCGAGATTGACTAGGTAGGTTCTAGACCTGTGTCTTTGAGTCCAAATCTCGTCGGGATGCACTTCCGCTATCCCGACCACTATGTGGTGGAGCGGGAGAAGATCCGCGAATACGCGGTGGCGGTGCAAAACGACGATTCGATGTTTCGCGAGGAGGACGCGGCGGCCGAACTCGGCTACAAGGCCCTGGTGGCCCCGCTGACGTTCATCTGCGTGTTCGGTTACCAGGCCCAGTCGGCGTTCTTTCAGTACGCCAACATCGCGGTCGAGGATGCGCAGATCGTCCAGGTCGACCAGGTGCTCAAGTTCGCCAAGCCGATCGTCGCCGGCGACAAGCTGTACTGCGACGTGTGGCTGGACTCGATGCGCGAGGCGCACGGCACCCAGATCATCGTGACCAAGAACATCATCACCGACGAAGCCGGTGACATTGTGCAGGAGACCTACACGACCCTGGCGGGCCGTGCCGGTGAGGATGGAGAAAAGGGATTTTCTGATGCCACTGCGTGAGTTCGGTTCGGTCAAGGTGGGCGACAAGCTGCCGGAGAAGACCTACCCGCTGACCCGTCAGGACCTGGTGAACTACGCGGGTGTCTCCGGCGATCTCAACCCGATCCACTGGGACGACGAGATCGCCAAGGTCGTCGGGCTGGACACCGCGATCGCCCACGGCATGCTGACCATGGGGCTGGGCGGCGGCTACGTCACCTCGTGGGTCGGTGACCCGGGTGCGGTCACCGAGTACAACGTGCGGTTCACCGCTGTGGTGCCGGTCCCCAACGATGGCAAGGGCGCCGAGCTGGTCTTCAACGGCCGAGTGAAGTCGGTCGACCCGGAGACCAAGTCGGTGACGATCGCCCTCACCGCCACCACCGGCGGCAAGAAGATCTTCGGCCGGGCCGTCGCGTCGGCGAACCTGGCATAAGACATGGCGCTCAAAACCGACGTACGCGGAATGAGTTGGAAGTACCCGGACTATTTCGAAGTTGGCCGTGAGCAAGTTCGCGGATTCGCACGGGCGATCAAGTGCGACGATCCGGCATGCTTCGACGAGAAAGCGGCCGCCGAACTGGGCTACGACGCCATCATGGCGCCGCTGACTTTTGTGTCGATCTTCGCGAAGATCATCCAGGATGACTTTTTCCGGAATGTCGACGTCGGCATGGAGACCATGCAGATCGTCCAGGTCGATCAGAGGTTCGTTTACCACAAACCGATATTTGTCGGCGACCGGCTCTACGGCCGGATGGACATCCGATCGGTGAATGAGCGCTTCGGTGCCGACATCGTCGTCACCGAGAACACCTGCACCAATCAGGACGGCGAGGTGGTCCTGGTCGCCTACACCACTCTGATGGGACACGAGGGTGACGACTCCATCCAGCTCAGATGGGACAAGGAATCCGGCCAGGTCGTCAGAACGTCGTAGTTTGCGCCGGATTTCCTGCGCTTAAGGGGTATCGAGTACACTCGATCGTCGGGGTTTTCCCAGCATCAGCGCGCTTTCCGGGATTCGAGTAATCGGGGAGCGCGCGTGTCATGTAAGCCCCGGCAGGTAAGCGCAGGTTGGCCTGCCAACCGCGAAGGGGCGTAGCTCAACTGGCAGAGCAGCGGTCTCCAAAACCGCAGGTTGCAGGTTCAAGTCCTGTCGCCCCTGCTGACGGCGACCGCCGTGCGATGGTGGACACTGGAAGAAGTGCCCCACGATCGGGACGGCTCGCGGGAAACTAGCAAACAAAGGAGCATGCGGTGAGCGACGAGGGCGACGCAGCCAACGACGCCGCACGCGACGGCGGCGAGACTGAGGAAAGCCGCGACAGCGGCGGTCGGACGGCCGTGGTGACCAAGCCCGCGCGGCCCACCGGCAAGCGGACGCGGCAGCGCGTGGCCGACGACGCGAGTTCGTCGGTCGACGCGGAGTCGGCCGACGAGGTCGAGGTCGCCAAGGGGGGCAAGGCCAAGAAGGGCCGGACGGCCAAGGCCCCCAAGAAGAAGCCCGCCGGTCGTTCGGTCAATCCGTTCGCGTTCGTCTACAACTACCTCAAGCAGGTCGTTGCGGAGATGCGGAAGGTGATCTGGCCCAACCGCCGGCAGATGCTCACCTACACCTCCGTGGTGCTGGCGTTCCTCGCCTTCATGGTCGCGCTGGTCGGCCTGGCCGATTTCGGCCTGGCCAAGCTGGTGCTGCTGGTGTTCGGCTGAGCTTTGAGAGTTACAGGAAGGACTGAGAACCGTGACTACCTTCGACGGTGACACGTCCGCGGGCGAAGCGGTCGACGTGCAAGACGTCGCCGAGACCACCGAGGCCGCCGAGACCAGCGAGGCCACCGAGACCCCAAGCGACGAGGCTCAGGCCGAGCCGACCGAGGAGGTCGAGGAGGACCCCGCCGCCGCGCTCAAGGCGGATCTGCGCAGCAAGCCCGGCGACTGGTACGTCATCCACTCGTACGCGGGATATGAGAACAAGGTGAAAGCCAACCTGGAAACCCGCGTGCAGAACCTGGACGTCGGCGACTACATCTTCCAGGTCGAGGTGCCCACCGAAGAGGTCACCGAGATCAAGAACGGCCAGCGCAAGCAGGTCAACCGCAAGGTGCTGCCGGGCTACATCCTGGTGCGCATGGACTTGACCGACGACTCGTGGGCCGCGGTGCGCAACACCCCGGGCGTCACCGGGTTCGTCGGCGCGACTTCGCGCCCGTCGGCCCTGGCGCTCGACGACGTGGTGAAGTTCCTGCTGCCGCGCGGGGCGGCGAAGAAGGCCGCCAAGGGCGCCGCCAGCACCGCCACCGTCGCGGAGGCCGGCGGCCTGGAGCGCCCGACCGTCGAGGTCGACTACGAGGTCGGCGAATCGGTGACGGTCATGGACGGACCGTTCGCGACGCTGCCGGCCACCATCAGCGAGGTCAACGGCGAACAGCAGAAGCTCAAGGTGCTGGTGTCGATCTTTGGCCGCGAAACCCCCGTCGAGCTGACGTTCAGCCAAGTCTCGAAGATTTAGCAAGGAAGGAACGAACAACAACTCATGGCCCCGAAGAAGAAAGTCGTTGGGCTGATCAAGCTGCAGATCCAGGCCGGGCAGGCCAACCCCGCCCCGCCCGTCGGGCCCGCGCTCGGCCAGCACGGCGTCAACATCATGGAGTTCTGCAAGGCGTACAACGCCGCGACGGAAAACCAGCGCGGCAACGTCATCCCGGTGGAGATCACGGTCTACGAGGACCGCAGCTTCACCTTCGCGCTCAAGACGCCGCCGGCCGCCAAGCTGCTGCTCAAGGCCGCCGGTGTGGGCAAGGGCTCCGCGGAGCCGCACAAGACCAAGGTCGCCAAGGTCAGCTGGGATCAGGTCAAAGAGATCGCCGAGACCAAGAAGGCGGACCTCAACGCCAACGACATCGACGCCGCCGCCAAGATCATCGCCGGTACCGCCCGGTCGATGGGGATCACCGTCGAGTAGCAACGCAAGCCGTGGGAGGGCCAGCTTCGGCCCGCGTAACCACGACCCAACACCAGATTGGATGAATCAATGAGCAAGAACAGCAAGGCATACCGCGCCGCGTCCGAGAAGATCGACCGCGACAACCTCTACACCCCGCTCGAGGCGGCCAAGCTCGCCAAGGAAACGTCGTCGGCCAAGCAGGACGCGACCGTCGAGGTGGCGATCCGGCTCGGCGTCGACCCGCGCAAGGCCGACCAGATGGTCCGCGGCACCGTCAACCTGCCGCACGGCACCGGTAAGACGGCCCGGGTCGCGGTCTTCGCCGTCGGCGACAAGGCCGAGCAGGCGCAGGCCGCCGGCGCGGACATCGTCGGCAGCGACGACCTGATCGAGAAGATCCAGGGCGGGTTCCTGGACTTCGACGCCGCGATCGCCACCCCCGACCAGATGGCCAAGGTGGGGCGCATCGCCCGGATCCTGGGTCCGCGCGGCCTGATGCCGAACCCCAAGACCGGCACCGTCACCCCCGACGTCGCCAAGGCCGTGTCCGACATCAAGGGCGGCAAGATCAACTTCCGCGTGGACAAGCAGGCCAACCTGCACTTTGTCATCGGCAAGGCCTCGTTCGACGAGAAGAGCCTGGCGGAGAACTACGGCGCCGCCATCGACGAGGTCTTGCGGCTCAAGCCGTCGTCGTCGAAGGGTCGCTACCTGAAGAAGATCACGGTGTCGACGACCACGGGCCCGGGCATTCCGGTGGACCCGGCCGTCACCCGCAACTTCGCGGAGGCCTAGCCGCCGCACTCGGCGATGCGCCGCCGCAGGAACTCGCGGCCTGGCTCGGAGCCGTTGGACTGCAACGCCTTTCGGTACCACGTCACGGCCTCCGCGGTTCGGCCCGCGCGCCGGAGCAGGTCGGCCCGCACCGTCGCGACCAGATTCGAGCGGCCCAGCCGCGGGTCTTCCGCCGCCCTGTCCAGGGCGGCCAGGCCCGCTTCGGGGCCGTCGCGGAAACCGACCGCCAGCGCGCGGTTGGCGCGCGCGACCGGGGAGTCCGTCATCGACAGCAGCCGGTCGTAGGCCGCGCAGATGGTGACCCAATCCGTCTGCTCCCACGACGGCGCCGTCGCGTGCAGCGCGGCGATCACCGCCTGCGGCAGGTACGGCCCCGTCGATCCCTCGGCCCGCCGCAGCCGGTCCAGCCCGCGGGCGATGCGGCCGCGGTCCCAGCGGCGACGGTCCTGCTCCTCGAGCGGCACCAGCATCCCGTCGGCGTCCACCCGGGTCGCGCGTCGCGAATCGTGCAGCAGCACAAGGGCTGCCAACGCGTGTGCCTCCAGCTCGTGGGGCATCAGCCCGCACAGCTCCTGCGCCAGCCGGACGCCTTCGTCGCACAGTTCGTCGCGGATCGCCGACGGGCCCCCGGTCGACCAATAGCCCTCGGTGAAGACCGAGTAGATGCAACCGAGCACGTGCGGTGTGCGCTCGGCCAGCAGCTCGGCGGGCGGCACCCGCAGCGGGATGTTGGCGTGCCGAACCTTGTTCTTGGCGCGCGTGATTCGCTGGCCGATGGCCGCCTCGGTCTGCAGCAGCGCGCGGGCGATCTCGCCGACGGTCAACCCGGAGACCAACCGCAGCGTGAGCGCCAGCTGTGACTGCCGGTCCAGCGCCGGGTGCGCGCAGGTGAACATCATCCGCAGCTCGTCGTCGACGACGGGGTGCGGGTCGGTGTGATCGGTGCGCGCCCGAATCTCGTCAACCACGGCGGCCAATTCCTTTCCGGGACGCGCGGATTCGCGGCGCAGCCGGTCCCGGGCGCGGTTGCGCGCGACGGTCACCAGCCAGCCGCCGGGGCTGTCCGGCACGCCGTCGCGGGACCAGGTGCGCAGCGCCTCCGCGCAGGCCTCCTGGACGGCGTCCTCCGCGACCGTGAGGTCCCCGGACCACCGCGCGAGCGCGGCGACGGCGGGACCCCACTCCCGGCGGAAGACGCCGTCCAGGCCTGTCATCGGCGAATCTACAGCGCGGAGATCCCGGCCAGCTGCCGCAACTGCACCGTCGAGGCGGGGATCATCGACGCGAGCTTGACGGCTTCGTCGCGATCCGCGGCGCCGATCAGGTAGATGCCCGTGGCGATTTCGGCGCCTTCGATATATGGCCCGTCGGTGATCAGGACCTCGCCGTCGCGCACCCGCACGGTCGTCGCCGTGGACCGGTCGTGCAATGCGGCGCCGCCGATGATGTGATCGCCCGCGGCCGCGTGCAAATCGGCGTGCTTCGCCGCCACCGCCTCCCACTCCGGTGTGCCGGGTGTGTGTGCGGATGCGGGCGGTTCCAGCAGCAGCGCGAGCCAGTCGTTGCCGGTGAGCTTGCGGGACAACTCGATTGAGTGGACGGCGGGCCACACTTCCACGGCCCCGAACTTGGCGAGCGGGACGTCGCGCGCCAGCGCCAGCGCCTCGTCGAGGTTTTCCGCTTCGAACACGTAGTAGCCGCAAGCCACCTCCGCGGCCTCGGCGAAGGGCCCGTCGGTGACCACCGGCGCGTCCGGGCCGCCGCTGATGACAGCCGCCGCGGCGGCGGGAGCCAGGGCGTCTCCGGACCTGATCGCGGGGCCGGCTTTGGCGTGGAAACTCTCCCATTCCGCCATCGCGGCGGCCGCATCGTCGGGCGTGCGCTCTTGTTCCCTGCTGATCAACAAGGCGAAATATTGCATGTTCGTCACCTCCGGTAGTGAGCGAAGCCCCGTGCTCCACTCTCTAACTAGTCGACGAACGGCGCTGCCGGAAATCCGACACCCGCCGCGGAAACTTAGTTGACGGCGCCCGGCTTGAGGTAGGTCACCAGGCTGCAGTCGAGCATCTCGTCGGCGAAGTAGTGTTCGCAGCCGCGCAGATACTTCATGTACCGGTCGTAGTTCTCTTCGGAGGTGATCTCGATGGCCTTTTCCCTGTTGGACTCCAGCGCATCGCCCCAGATGTGCAGCGTCTTTATGTAGTGCGGCCGTAGCGAAAGTGGTTCGGGGACAGTGAAGCCCGCCTTCTCGCCGTGTTCGACCATCATTTCGGTGGACGGCAGGCGACCGCCCGGGAAGATCTCGGTGATGATGAACTTGATGAAGCGCACCGTCTCGAAGGTCAGTTTCTTGCCGCGGGCGGCCATGTTGTAGGGGTGATAACTCACGCTGCTCTGGATGGTCATCCGGCCGTCGTCGGGCATGATGTTGAAACACCGCTTGAAGAAGTCGTCGTAGTTTTCGTGCCCGAAGTGCTCGAACGCCTCGATCGACACGATCCGATCGACCGGATCGTTGAAGTCCTCCCAGCCCTGCAGGCGCACCTCACGGGAGCGGTCGGTGGCGAGTTCGCCGAGCACCTGCTCGCAGCGGGCGTACTGGTTGTTGGACAGGGTCAGGCCGATGACGTTGACGTCGTACTTCTCGACGGCGCGCTTCATGGTCGAGCCCCACCCGCAGCCGATGTCCAGCAGCGTCATGCCGGGCTTGAGATCCAGTTTGTCCAGGTTGAGGTCGACCTTGGCGATCTGGGCTTCTTCGAGCGTGAGGTCCGGCGGCTCGAAGTAGGCGCAGCTGTAGATCCGGGTCGGGTCCTGGAACAGGGCGAAGAAGTCGTCCGAGACGTCGTAGTGGGCCTGGATGTCCTCGGAGCGGGTCCGCGTCTTGGTCGGGCCAGTCGGTTGATCAGCCATGTTCCGTCTTGCTCTCCTGGAAGTTCACTGCCTCACACCGCGGGGGCGTGTGCGTCGTCGAGATCACTGACGGGCCACGATACCGAAGCTCACTTCTCCAACGTGAACTGGTTGCAGTCGACGTAACCGGTGCGGAACACCCTGGCGCACCCGGTCAGGTACTTCATGTACATCTCGTAGACCTCTTCGGACTGGATGGCGATGGCTTCGTCCCTGCGCGCCTCGAGGGCCTCGGCCCAGAAGTCCAGGGTTTTGGCGAAGTCCAGTTGCAACGACTGGCGGTCGGTCACCCGGAAACCGACCTTCGCGCAGTGCTCCTCGACGGTCTCGATCGTCGGCAGCCGGCCGCCCGGGAAGATGTCGGTGACGATGAACCTCATGAACTTCGCCATCTCCATCGTCACCGGCAGTCCGCGCGCGGTCACCTGCTTGAAGTGCAGCCCGGTGATCGAGTGCAGCATCATGACGCCGTCGTCGGGCAGGGCGTTGTAGGTGAATTTGAAGAAATCGTCGTAGCGGTGAAAACCGAAGTGTTCCAACGCCTCGATGACGACGATGCGGTCCACCGGCTCGTCGAACTCGGCCCAGTCGCGCAGCAGTACCCGTCGCGAGCGGTTGCTGTCGATCCCGTCGAGCAGCTGCTGGCAGTACGCGTGC
This sequence comes from Mycobacterium sp. NGS69, assembly GCF_059812165.1. NCBI lineage: Bacteria > Bacillati > Actinomycetota > Actinomycetes > Mycobacteriales > Mycobacteriaceae > Mycobacterium > Mycobacterium sp. NGS69. The sequence goes on along the minus strand of NZ_JCALCD010000003.1, from coordinate 274,922 downwards.
TGGTTCTTCGACAGGGTCAGCCCGATCACGTTGACGTCGTAGCGCTCGACAGCGCGCTTCAGCACCGAGCCCCAGCCGCAGCCCACGTCGAGCAGGGTCATCCCCGGCTGCAGCCCCAGCTTGTCGAGGGACAGGTCGAGCTTGGCGAGCTGCGCGTCGTGCAGGGTCATGCCCTCGCGCGGGAAATACGCGCAGCTGTAGGTGCGGGTCGGGTCGACGAACAGGGCGAAGAATTCGTTCGACAGGTCGTAGTGCGACTGGACATTGTCGAGGTTCGACCGCTTGAGCGTGGCCCCCACCCGATTCTCGAGCATCATGTCCTCCCGACTGCACCGGCTCCTGACTCGATGCCGTCCCCCGGAACCCTACACGCGGCCGGCCCCAACCTTCGCTTTTGAAGTCGCGCGCCCACAGGGTTTATCGAACGGTTCGTCCCAATGTGACGCGCGCCACCGCTATTTCCCCAGAGTGAACTGATTGACGTCGATATAGCCGACCCGGAACGCGTTCGCGCAGCCAGTCAGGTATTTCATGTACCGCTCGTAGACCTCTTCGGACTGGATGGCGATGGCCTCGTCGCGGTGGTCCTGCAGCGCCTGCGCCCACATGTCGAGAGTCTTCGCGTAATGCGGCTGGAGTGACTGCCGGCGGGTCAGCGTGAACCCCGCCTGGGCCGAACGCTCGCCCACCATCTCGATCGACGGCAGCCGCCCGCCGGGGAAGATCTCGGTGACGATGAACTTGATGAAGCGGGCCATCTCGAACGTGAGCGGGATGCCACGCTCGACGCACTGCGGTCCCGTCAGCCCGGTGATCGTGTGCAGCATCATGACGCCGTCGTCGGGCAAAACGCGATGCGCCATCGCGAAGAAGTCGTCGTAGCGCTCGTGACCGAAGTGCTCGAACGCGCCGATCGAGACGATGCGGTCGACGGGCTCGTCGAACTGTTCCCAGCCGGCGAGCAACACGCGCTTGCTACGCGGGCCTTCCATTTCGTCGAACGACTTCTGCACGTGGGCCGCTTGGTTTTTCGACAACGTCAGGCCCACGACGTTCACGTCGTACTTGTCGATCGCCCGGCGCATCGTGGCGCCCCAGCCGCAGCCGACATCGAGCAGCGTCATGCCTGGCTGCAAGCCCAACTTGCCCAGCGCCAGGTCGATCTTGGCGATCTGCGCCTCTTCCAGATTCATGTCGTCGCGCTCGAAGTAGGCGCAGCTGTACGTCTGGGTGGGGTCGAGGAACAGGCGGAAGAAGTCGTCGGACAGGTCGTAATGCGCCTGCACGTCGTCGAAGTGCGGCGTCAGGTCCTTGGCCACGGATCAGTCACTTCGCGAGGGTGTACTGGGCGACGTTGGAGATGCCCTTGCGGAAGAGGTTCGCGCAGCCCGTCAGGTAGCGCATGTAGCGGTCGTAGACCTCCTCGGACTGGAGGGCGATCGCGCGTTCGCGATTGCCGCGCAGATTGGCCGCCCACATGTCCAACGTCCGCGCATAGTGCGCCTGCAGGTATTGGACCTTCTCCACCGAGAACCCGGCCGCCTCCGAATTGTCGACGATATCGGCCTCGCCGCACATCCCGCCGCCGGGAAAGATTTCCGTCCCCAGGAAGCGAAAGAATCGCAGGTCACTCATCGTCACCGTGATGCCGTGCTCGCGCCAGTACGTCTGCGGATAGGTGAATATGCTGTGCAACAGCATCCGGCCGTCGTCGGGAAGGATCTCGTAGGCGCGCTCGAAGAAGAGGGGCCAGCGTTCCTTTTTGAAGGCGTCGAACGCCTCGAAGGTGACGATGCGGTCGACCTTCTCGTCGAATTCTTCCCAGCCTTGCAGCCGGGCCTCGGCGTGCCGAGTCGTCGGGATCGCCGCCAGCCGGTTTTTGCTGCGCTCGTAGTGATTTCGGCTCAACGTGATACCGATGACGTTGACGTCGTACTTCTCGACGGCGCGGACCACCGCCCCGCCCCACCCGCAGCCGACGTCGAGCAGCGTCATTCCCGGTTCGAGGTTCAGCTTGTCCAGCGCCAGATCCAGCTTGGCGAGTTGTGCCTCTTCCAACGTCATGTCGTCGCGCTCGAAGTAGGCGCACGTGTAGACCATGTTCGGGTCCAGGAACAAGCCGAAGAAGTCGTCGGAAATGTCGTATGTCGACTGCGACTCTTCGTAATACGGTTTCAGCTTCGCCATTATTCGACACCCTCCTAATGCCAACCGTACAACGCGGTTAGAGTGCCCGTGAAATCACAATGGCACTGAAGAAAACCGCCCGGGCCCGGCCCCTAGCTGGCGTCGGCGAAGTTGCTAGTAAGCACGCTGATCAGCCGATCCCACAGTTGCTGAGGCAGGTCGTGGCCCATGCCGTCAAACAAGACTAGTCGAGCGCCGTTGATGGCGCGCGCGACGGCACGGCCGCCGGAGGGCGGCATCAGCTTGTCGGCGCGGCCGTGGATGACCACCGTCGGTGCGACCGTGCGCCGGTTGTAGCCGAGCAGGCTGCCGCTGGCCATGATTGCGCTGAAGTGCCGGGCGACGCCCCATGGGTAATAGCTGCGCTCGTAGCCTTCGACGGCCTCGGCGCGGACCTGCTCCTCGGGCGCGCGGTAGCGCGGGCTGCCGGTGATCTTGGTGACGCGCACGACGTTGTCGACGATCACGTCGAGCGGCGAACCCGGCGGCGGACCCTTGAGCACGGCCAGCAGGGCGCGCGGGGCGGGCGGCGGCAGGAACGGGCGATTGTTGCTGGAGAAGATGACCGCCAGGCTCTTGGTCCGCTCGGCGAACCGCGCCGCGAAGACCTGCGCGATCATGCCGCCCATCGACGCCCCGACGATGTGGGCGCGCTCGATGCCCAGGTGGTCCAGCAGGGCGGCCGCGTCGTCGGCCAGGTCCTCCAGCGCGTAGGCCGCCTCGGCGCGCAGCCCCAGCCAAAACCGCGCCAGCCGCGGGACCAGGCGCTGCCCGGAGCCCGCCTTGGGCGTCTTGGTGGACAGGCCGACGTCGCGGTTGTCGTACCGGATGACTCGCAGGCCCTGGGCGACGAGCCTCTCGCAGAACCCGGTGCGCCACAGCAGCAGCTGCGCACCCAGGCCCATGATCAGCAGGACGGGCGGGTCGTCGACGTCGCCCATGTCCTCGTAGTAGAGCTTGAGGTCGCCGGATATCGCGGCGCCGGTGCGAATTTCCATTGGGGGTCCCCTAGACCTCCACGTCGGTCTGATGCTCGCGGCCGACCTCGACCATGAAGTTGGCGAAATAGCCCGTCAGCTGCGGGTCGGACATCATCTGCCACTTCGGTGCGAGCAGCTTCATGTACCGCTCGACGTAGAGGAACTGCTTGCCGATGAGCACCAGCTCCCGGGGCAGCTTGACGTCGTAGGCGTCGGCCAGCGTCGACAGCTGCCGGCCGATGTCGGCGTAGGACATGTCGCCCAGCGTCTGCATGGTCAGCGGGGTGGCGAAGCGCTCCAGGTCCTTGGCGGCCTGGGCCTCGGGCTTCATGGTGCCGACGGCGCCCATCAGCACCACGATCTTGCCGGCCGAGGCGTGGTCCTTCTTGACCAGCAGCGCGTACACCAGCTCGCGCAGCAGCCAGCGGGTGCGGGGGTCGATGCGGCCCATGATGCCGAAGTCGAAGAACACGATGCGGCCCGCGTCGTCGACGTAGAGGTTGCCGGCGTGCAGGTCGCCGTGGAACAACCCGTGCCGCAGGCCGCCCTCGAAAAGGGAGAACAGCAGCGCCTTGACCAGCTCGGTGCCGTCGAACCCGGCCTTGCGGATGGCGGCGACGTCGTCGATGCGGATGCCGTGCACCCGTTCCATGGTCAGCACCCGGTCGCTGGTGAAGTCCCAGTGCACCTGCGGCACCCGGATGTTCTTGCCCAGCGGGGAGGCATGCAGGTGCGATACCCACGCCTCCATCGACTGGGCCTCGAGCCGGAAGTTCAGCTCCTCGGCCAGGTTGCCGGAGAAGTCGGCGACCACGTCCTGCGCCGAGAGCCGGCGGCCGAGCTTGGCCAGCTCGACGGCCTGGGCGAAGCGCTTGAGGATCTGCAGGTCGGCGGCGACCCGGCGGCGGATGCCCGGCCGCTGGATCTTGACGACGACGTCCTCGCCGCTGTGCAGGGTGGCGTAGTGCACCTGCGCGATGGACGCCGACGCGAACGGCGTCTCGTCCCACTCGGCGAACAGCTCGGCGGGGTCGGCGCCCAGCTCCTCGACGAACAGCTTGTGCACCTCTTTGGCGTCGGCGGGCGGCACCCGGTCGAGCAGGCCGCGGAATTCGCGCGACAGCGACTCGCCGAACGCGCCGGGGCTGGACGCGATGATCTGCCCGAACTTCACGTAGGTGGGCCCCAGGTCGGCGAACGTTTGGGGGAGCTGCTTGATCACCTTCTGCTGCCACGGCCCCTTGCCGGGCAGCTTGGTGACGATGCTCGCGGCGGCGCGGGTGACCTGCCAGCCGGTGGCTGCTACCCGGGCCGCTTCGACCGGCAACGGCACCCGGTCCAGCTTGGCCACCTCGCGGTGTTTGGTAGTAGTCATCTCAGCAGTCTGCCAAATCGAGCGTGTCAAGTCCCAATTCCTGTGAGCGCGCTCACCGCGTTTCGGTGAGCGCGAAGTTCTCGGTGAGGGCCTCGATGATCGGCCGCCACACCGGTTTGGGGAGGTCGTGTCCCATCCCGTCGATCACCACGAATCGCGCCTTTGGGATGGCCGCGGCGACGGCGCGCCCGTTGCGCGGCCGCACCATCGGGTCCGCCGAGCCGTGCAGCACGACGGTCGGGGCGGTGATCGCCTTGCTGTAACCGAGCAGGCTGCCGGTGCCCAGCATGGCGTCGAATTGGCGCAGCATGCCCGGCGGGTAGCTGCCGCGCTCCGCAAGCCGGCGCACCCGGTCGCGCAGCTCGGCGTGGGGCGGCAGGAAGTTGGGGCCGTTGAACACCGCGACGTTGCGCACCTCGGCCGCCAGCTTCTCCTCCGGCGAGGCGTCCTTGGCCGGCGAATCGAAGGCCAGCCGGATGACGCGCCAGGCCGGCAGCGCCGCGAACGGCTTGCCGGTGCTCGACATGATGATGCCCAGCGATGCCACCCGGTGCGGCTCGGTGGCGGCCAGGATCTGCGCGATCATCCCGCCCAGCGAGGCGCCCACCACGTGGGCCCGGGCGACGCCCAGGTGGTCGAGCAACGCCACCACGTCCGCCGTCATGTCGATCAGGGTGTAGGGCACCCGGCTGGGCCTGCCCAGCAGGTAGCGCCCGACGCGTCGGTATACCGAGCCCGGCGCCCGCAGCCCGTGCATCTTGGCCGACAGCCCGGTGTCGCGGTGGTCGAAGCGGATGACGCGGTAGCCGGCGTCGAGAAGCTGCGCGCAGAAGCCGTCGGGCCACATCGGCAGCTGGGCGCCCAGGCCCATGATGAGCAGCGCCGGCGGCGCGGCCGGGTCGCCGAGATCCTCGTAGTAGAGCTCGACGGGGCCGTGCGGCGTCTCGCGGCGCGCGATGCCGTTACGTATTTGCCCTATTTCCGCCAGGGCTGGACCCACCCTTCGATCCGCCAATTTTCCAGCCCCGCGATCAGCTCGTACATGGTGGCGCCGTCGATCGATTCCCGGACGATGTCGGCGTGCCCGGCGTGGCGGGCCAGCTCGTTGATCACGTGCAGGATCACCCAGCGCACCGACCACGCCTTCTGGTCCTTGGGGAACCAGGGGATGTCCTGCGGCACGGGAACCGTGGCGTCGAGGTCGGCGGTCTCGACCAGGCGCAGCGATTCCTCGTTCTGGGCCTCGAACGCCCGCAGCAGCCCGGCCAGCGTCTCGTCGGGCCGCATCACGTGCTGGTCGCCGAACTCCTTGGCGATCTGCTCGAACGGGCGGGGATCCTTCGGCGGCAGCTCCGGCGCGGCGGCCACGCGCGCCATCCAGTTGCGTTGCATGGCGGTGGCGTGCTTGACCAGCCCGCCGACCGACAGCGCGCTGACCGAAGGCGTCGAGCGGGCCTGTTCGTCGGTGAGGCCGTATGAGACCGCGAAGTAGGCGCTTTGGTGGAACGCCAGGAATTCGCGCAGGGCGTTGCGTTCGTCGGTAACGGGCGGGGCGAGTGCGGGCATCTGTCAGTCCCTCTTGTCGACGGTTCGGCTGTGGAGGTAAAGGTCGCGCAGGCATGCGATTTCGGCACCATGGTGAATCGCTTCTCGATTGATGTGCAAGACCAGCTCGGACAGCGGGTAGTCGGCGTACGGCCCTTCGGCCGGCCCGCAGCGGCGGGTCAGCTCCGCGGTCGAAAGCGACCGCACACCGGTCATCCATGCGGCGTACGCCTCGTCGAGTTGCTTCAGCGCGGTGGCGGCGTCGGTGGCGTAGTCCCAGTCCTGATAGCTGGCGGGCGGCCCGCCGAAATGATTGTGGGCACGCACGGCGAACACCCCGACGATGACGTGGGCCATGCGCCACGCGATGGTGGTGAACGGCGTCGGAATGGGCGGGGGATACGCGAAGTCCACCGATCCCCCCGGATGCACGCTCCAGCAGTCGGGTACCGGCTGCCAGAAGTACTCGTCGTCGGTGAGGCCGTCCAGCCGCGGGCGCAGTTGTTCGCGCCAGTGCCAGTCGAGCTGATCCGCCAGTTGAGTCGTCAGGTCGGCCATGTCACCGAGCTTTCCACCACGGGGTGACATGCTCTTGGCATGCGGGTGGTTTTGGCGGAATCGACCGAACTGTTCGTCGGGCCGCCGGACGCGCCGCTGCAGCTGGCGCGCGTCGGCCTGGCGGGTTGCGCCGAGCCGACGCCGGTCCGCGTCGACGGCGACGGCCTGAGCGGCGAGGCGATCGCCCAGCCCGGAAGCGACGTCGTCGAGGTCCCGGTCACGGTCGACCGCCCGGTCGTCGGCCAGCGGCGCTCCGCGCGGGCGCGCGCCGGGCGCGTCGGCAAGCCGTTCGAGTTCACCGTCGCCGAGCCCGGCTGGACCATGTTCATGGTCAGTCACTTTCACTACGACCCGGTCTGGTGGAACACGCAGGGCGCCTACACCAGCGAATGGGCCGAAGACCCGCCGGGACGGCAGGCCAACGGCTTCGAACTGGTCCGCGCGCACCTGGAGATGGCCCGCCGCGAGCCCGAGTACAAGTTCGTGCTGGCGGAGGTCGACTACCTCAAGCCGTACTGGGACACCCACCCCGAGGACCGCGCCGACCTGCGCCGGTTCATCGCGCAGGGCCGCGTCGAGGTGATGGGCGGCACCTACAACGAACCCAACACCAACCTCACCAGCCCGGAGACAACGATCCGGAACCTGGTGCACGGCATGGGATTTCAGCGTGACGTGCTGGGTGCCGACCCGGCCACCGCGTGGCAGCTCGACGTGTTCGGCCACGACCCGCAATTCCCCGGGCTGGCCGCCGACGCCGGCCTGACGTCGAGTTCGTGGGCGCGCGGGCCGCACCACCAGTGGGGCCCGACCCAGGGCGGCGAGATGGATCGCATGCAGTTCTGCAGCGAGTTCGAGTGGATCGCGCCGTCGGGCCGCGGCCTGCTCACGCATTACATGCCCGCGCACTACGGGGCGGGCTGGGGGATGGACGCGTCGGTCTCGCTCGCGGAGGCGCAGGAGGCCACCCGCGCGCTGTTCGATCGGCTCAAGAAGGTCGCCCTGACCCGCAACGTGCTGCTGCCGGTCGGGACCGACTACACGCCGCCCAACAAATGGGTCACCGCGATCCATCGCGACTGGGCAGCGCGCTACACGTGGCCGCGGTTCGTGTGCGCGATACCGCGGGACTTTTTCGCCGCGGTGCGCGCCGAACTCGCGCAGCGCGGTTGCGAGCCGTCCCCGCAGACCCGGGACATGAACCCGATCTACACCGGCAAGGACGTCTCGTACATCGACACCAAACAGGCCAACCGGGCGGCCGAGAACGCCGTGCTCGAGGCCGAGCGCTTCGCGGTGTTCGCCGCGCTGCTGACCGGCGCCGAGTACCCGCAGGCCGCGCTCGCCAAGGCCTGGGTGCAGCTGGCGTACGGCGCGCACCACGACGCCATCACCGGCTCGGAGTCCGATCAGGTCTATCTGGACCTGCTGACCGGTTGGCGCGACGCGTGGGAGTTGGGCCGCGCGGCGCGGGACAACTCGCTGGCGGCGCTGTCCGGCGCCGTCGGCGGCGACGTGGTCGTGTGGAACCCATTGGCGCACAAGCGAACCGATATCGTCACCGCGCGGCTCGGCGCGCCGGTCGGCGCCGGGGTGCGTGTGCTCGATCCCGACGGCACCGAGCTGCCGGCGCACGTGGCGGACGACGGGCGGTCGGTCACCTGGCTGGCGCGCGACGTGCCATCGCTGGGCTGGCGGGCCTATCGGCTGGTGCCGGGCGGCGGGGCTGCCGGGTGGGAACCGGTGCCCGGCTCGGCGATCGGCAACGAGCACTACCGGCTGGAGGCCGACCCGGCGCGCGGCGGGGGGATCGTGTCCCTGGTGTCCTCCGCCGGCCGGCAGCTGATCGCCGACGGCCGGGTGGGCAACGAGCTGGCCCTCTACGAGGAATACCCGTCGCACCCCCGGCAGGGGGAGGGGCCGTGGCACCTGCTGCCCAAGGGGCCGGTGGTGGGCTCGTCGGCGTGGCCGGCCCGGGTGCGGGCCTACCGCGGCCCGCTCGGTCAGCGCCTCGTGGTGCACGGCCGCATCGGCGGGCAGCTGCGCTACACCCAAACCCTGACGCTGTGGAACGGGCTGGCGCGGCTGGACTGCCGCACGGCCATCGACGAATTCGCCGGGGAGGACCACTTGTTGCGGCTGCGCTGGCCGTGCCCGGTGCCGGGCGCCATGCCGGTCAGCGAAGTGGGGGACGCCGTCGTCGGCCGCGGCTTCGCGCTGCTGCACGACGGCGCCCGCTCGGTGGACACGGCGCGGCACCTGTGGACGCTGGACAACCCGGCCTACGGCTGGTTCGGCCTGTCGTCGGCGGTGCGGGTCCGGGTCGGCGCCTCGGATAACTCAGTGCGGGCGGTGTCGGTGGCCGAGGTGGTGTCGCCGGCGGAGGCGCAGTCCGGGCCGCTGGCGCGCGAGCTGATGGTGGCGCTGGTCCGCGCCGGCGTCACGGCGACCTGCAGCGGCGCCGACAAGCCGCGCTACGGCTGCCTCGACGTCGACTCGAACCTGCCCGACGTCCGTATCGCGCTGGGCGGGCCGGCCCGCAACGCGTTTGCCAAAGCCGTTCTGGCGCAGGCGGACCCGGAATACGCTGCCGAACTCGAGCGCCAGCTGGCGGAAACGGGGCGGGCCAGGGTCTGGGTACCGGCCGAGACGCCGTTGGCCGCGGCCTGGGTCCCCGGCGCCGACCTGCGCCCGCCGCGGGCGCTGCCGGTGCTGGTGATCGACGCCAGCGACGAGGGCGGCCTGGCCGCCGCGATCGCGTCGGTGGTCGACGAGCTCGGGAGCGCGGAGATCCTGGTCAACCAGCGGGCGCCGGCGGGCATCGAACGCTTCGAATCCCGCACCGTCGCGCTGCTCAACCGCGGGGTGCCCAGCTTCGCCGTCGAGACCGACGGCACGCTGCACACCGCGCTGATGCGGTCCTGCACCGGCTGGCCGTCGGGAACCTGGATCGACGATCCGCGCCGCACCGCGCCCGACGGCTCCAACTTCCAGCTCCAGCACTGGACCCACGTCTTCGACTACGCGCTGGCCTGCGGCGACGGCGACTGGCGGGAGGCCGAGATCCCCGCGCGCAGCGCGGAATTCGGCCATCCGCTGCTCGCCGTCCCGCCCGGCGAAGCGGACGGCGCGCTCCCGACGAGCGGGTCGCTGCTGCACATCGAGCCCGCCGGTTCTGTGCAGCTGGCGGCCCTCAAGGCCGCCGGCAACCCGCTGGCGGCGGGGCGCACCCGGCCCGTCGACCGGGGCGCGGTGGCCCTGAGGCTGGTGCAGACGACCGGGAAACGCACCCGCGTCACCCTCGGCTCCGAGCCGGCCACGGTGCGCGGGCTGGCGTTCGCCGACCTGCTGGAAAGGCCGCTGGGAACGCGTGGCGGGCGCGCGAAATCGCTAGAGCTGCACGGTTATCAGGTGGCCACCGTGCTGGCCCACCTCGAAACACAAAGCGCGGCAACGGAATACGCGCCGCTGGCGCCGGACGCCGAGGCCGCGCAACCGCTGTACGCGCGCTACTGGCTGCACAACCGCGGACCCGCCCCGCTGGGGGGACTGCCGGCCGTCGCGCACCTGCACCCGCAGCGCGTGACCGCCGAGCCGGGCGCCGAGGTGGCGTTGCGGCTCACCGTGGCCGGCGACTGCAGCGACGCCACGCTGCACGGGGCGGTGACGGTGCTGTGCCCGGACGGCTGGACGGCGACACCGGCGGAGCTGCCGTTCACGCTGGGCGTGGGCGACCATCGCGAGGCCGAGGTGACGGTGACGATCCCGGCGCGGGCGCGGCCCGGGCTCTACCCGCTGCGCGCCCGGCTGTGCCTGACCGGCGACGGCGTCCCGGCGGCGTGGCGTCAGGAGGTCGAGGACGTCTGCGTCGTCGACGTGGGCGCACACCACGAGCGCGAGCTGCTGTACCTCGCCGACGAGCCCGGCGACGTCGAGCTCGCGGCGGGCGGGACCGCCCGGCTGACCGTGACGGTCGGCACCCACGCCCGCGCCCCTCTGGCCGCGGAGGCGCACCTGATCAGCCCCTGGGGCACCTGGGAGTGGATGGGGCCCAATGCGCTCGGCGCCGTCGTGCCCGCCCGTGGGACGGTCGAGCTCGGCTTCGACCTGACCCCGCCGGCGTGGCTGGATCCCGGGCAGTGGTGGGCGCTGGTCCGGGTGGGCTGCGCGGGCCGGCTGGTGTACTCGCCGGCGGTGAAGGTGACCGTGACATGAGCGTCGGACTGGTGGCGACCGTGGCCGGCGAACCGGTACCCGTCGGCGAGGTCGACGCGGCCGAGGCGCGGCTGCGCCGCGGCCGGGGCGCGGCCGCGCTGCCGGCGCCCGGCACCGGGGAGGGACGGCAGCTGCGGCGCTGGCTCACCCAGCTGATCGTGACCGAGCGGGTGGTCGCCGCCGAGGCCGCCGCCCGGGGCCTCACCGCGACCGGCGCGCCCGCCGAGGCCGAGCTGCTGCCCGACGCGGCGGCACGCCTCGAGATCGGCAGCGTGGCGGCCGCCGCGCTGGCGGATCCGTTGGCCCGGGCGCTGTTCGCCGACGTCACCGCCGCGGTCGGGGTCGGCGCCGACGAGGTGACCGACTACCACGCCCGCAACCCGCTGCGCTTCGCCGCGCCGCGACCGGGCCCGCACGGCTGGCGGGCCCCCGCGCTCGCCGCGCCGCCCCTGGCGGAGGTGCGCTCGGCGATCGCCGACCACCTGCGCGGCGCCGCGCGCCGGCGCGCCTTCCGGGTGTGGCTGGACGCGCGGCGCGCCGCGCTGGTCCGCCTCGCCCCCGGCTACGAGCACCCGGGCGACCCACGCCAACCCGACAACACGCACCGCCACTGATGGCCGCCCGCACGCTCTGCCTCGACATCGGCGGCACCAAGATCGCCGCCGGGCTGACCGACCCCGGCGGCACGCTGGTGCACACCGCGATCCGGCCCACGCCGCCGGGCGGATCCGCCGAGGAGGTCTGGGCCGCGGTCGCCGCGATCATCGCCGACACGCTGCGCGTCGCCGACGGCGCCGTCACCGCGGTGGGAATCGCGTGCGCCGGGCCCATCGACCTGCACGCCGGAAGCGTCAGCCCGGTCAACATCCGCTCCTGGCGCGGCTTCCCCCTGCGGGACCGGGTCGCGGCCGCGGTCCCCGGCGTGCCCGTCCGCCTCGGCGGCGACGGCGTGTGCATGGCGCTGGGCGAGCACTGGCTCGGGGCGGGCCGCGGCGCCCGCTTCATGCTTGGCATGGTGGTGTCCACCGGCGTGGGCGGGGGGCTGGTGCTCGGCGGCGTCCCGTACACCGGGCGCACCGGCAACGCCGGCCACGTCGGTCACGTGGTGGTCGAGCAGGACGGCCGGCCGTGTGCGTGCGGCGGGCGCGGCTGCGTCGAGACCGTCGCGTCCGGACCGTGGATGGTGCGCTGGGCGCGGGAAAACGGCTGGGCCGCGCCGCCCGGCGCCGGCGCCCGGGAGCTGGCCGCCGCGGCGGCCGCCGGAGACCCGGTGGCGCAGCGGGCGTTTCGGCGGGGCACCACCGCGCTGGCGGCGATGATCGCGTCGGTCGGGGCGGTCTGCGACCTCGACCTCGTCGTCATCGGCGGCGGTGTGGCCAACTCCGGGGACTTGCTCTTCGGCCCGCTGCGGTCGGCGCTGACCGAGTACGCCGGGCTGGAGTTCCTGGCCGGCCTGCGGGTGGTGCCCGCGGCACTGGGCGGCGAGGCCGGGCTGGTGGGCGCCGCCAGGCTGGCCGGGCTCGCGTAGCTGCACCGTTTTGGCTGACCGCGGGGGGTCAGGCTATCCTGGTTGCCGATCCACCGAAGACCGTCGGTCACCGAGCAATCGGTTGAAGGTCCGGGAACATCCCGGCGGCCCACGCAGGAGGACGAGGCAGAACGCCGGCGCACGCCGGCGAATTTGTACGCCCCGGCCGCTTCCTGCGCCGGGGCGTTCGTCGTTCTTGCGGTGAATCACCGACAACTTTGACCTCAGGAGGTATGCATGGCCCGGGCTGACAAGGCCACCGCCGTTGCAGACATCGCGGAGCAGTTCAAGGACTCGACGGCCACCCTGATCACCGAGTACCGCGGTTTGACGGTGGCCAACCTGGCCGAGCTGCGCCGCTCGCTGGCGGGATCGGCTACCTACACGGTGGCCAAGAACACGCTGATCAAGCGGGCGGCCGCCGATGCCGGCATCGAGGGTCTCGACGAGCTGTTCGCCGGGCCGACGGCCATCGCGTTCGTCAGCGGCGAGCCGGTTGACGCCGCCAAGGCGATCAAGACCTTCGCCAAGGAGAACAAGGCGCTGGTCATCAAGGGCGGCTACATGGATGGCCACCCGCTGACCGTCTCCGAAGTCGAGCGCATCGCGGACCTGGAGTCCCGCGAGGTGCTGCTGGCCAAGCTGGCCGGCGCGATGAAGGGCAACCTGGCAAAGGCCGCCGGGCTGTTCGCCGCCCCCGCCTCCCAGATGGCCCGGCTGCTGGCCGCGCTGCAGGAGAAGAAGCCCGCCGAGGCCGCCGCGCCGGCCCCGGCCGCCGAGGCCCCGGCCGCAGAAGCGCCCGCCGAGACCGCGGAAACCGCCGAACCCCCGGCCGAAGCCGAATAACAACCGACCGCAACGTAGAAAAACAAGGAAGGACCCACACCATGGCAAAGATGACCGCCGACGACCTGCTCGACGTGTTCAAGGAAATGACCCTGCTGGAGCTCTCGGACTTCGTCAAGAAGTTCGAGGAGACCTTCGAGGTCACCGCGGCCGCCCCGGTCGCCGTCGCCGCCGCCGGTCCGGCCGCCGGTGGCGCGCCCGCCGAGGCCGCCGAGGAGCAGTCGGAGTTCGACGTCATCCTCGAGGCCGCCGGTGACAAGAAGATCGGCGTGATCAAGGTGGTCCGCGAGATCGTCTCCGGCCTGGGCCTCAAGGAGGCCAAGGACCTCGTTGACGGCGCGCCCAAGCCGCTGCTGGAGAAGGTGGCCAAGGAGGCCGCCGACGACGCCAAGGCCAAGCTCGAGGCCGCCGGCGCCACCGTCACCGTCAAGTAGCACTACGTCACGAAACCCCCGGAAGCGCCCTTCCGGGGGTTTCGTGCGCTCAGCGAAGGCCGAAGGCCGCTCGCTGCGACTCGCGCACGCGCTCGTGTGAATCTCCCAGGGCGACCAGGAAGTTCGACGTCATCGAGCCGAGCACCGGCGCGACGGCCGCGCCGTCGTCCCCGTAGAAGCCGGCCAGTTCGAGCATCACGAACCCGTGCACCAACGCCCAGAACTGGGCCGCCGTGGCCACCACCGCCGCGTCGTCAGCCGCGGAACCGACCGTGATTCGCCCCGCACGCATAGACCGCTGCACCGCTCGCACCACGTGCGCGAAGCTGGGGATGTCCCGCTCGATCTCGGCGACCGTCAGCGTCAGGACGTTGCCGGCGGGTGCGTTGATGCCGTGCGCGCTGGTGCTGCCGAACATCAGCCGATACATGTGCGAACGCTCGATGGCGTAGCGCCGGTAGGCGGCGCCCACGGCGAACAGGTCGGCGACCGGGTCATCGGTCTCGGGCAGCGTCAGCGCGGCGTCGAACTGCCGCAGGCCCTCCTCGGCAACCTGGGCGATCAGGCCCCGCATCCCACCGAAATGCGTGTAGACCGCCATCGTCGAGGTCCCCGCGGCGCCCGCGACCCTGCGGGTCTGCAGCGCGTCGGGCCCCTGTTCGTCGAGCAGGCCGACGGCGGCGTGCAGCATCTCGTCACGAACGCTGCGCTCGGTCTCCGAAGTCATTCTTGCCATGTTCTCATCACGGGCGTACGGTCCCTATAACACTGAAATATCAATGTTATAGGAGCTTAGCAGTGACATCCGCGCAAGCCACCCGATCCGCGAACCCGTATCTCGAGGGCTTCTTGGCGCCGGTGGGCGCCGAAGTGACCGCGACCGATCTGGAGGTCACCGGGCACATCCCGAAGCACCTCGACGGGCGCTATCTGCGCAACGGGCCGAACCCGGCCGAAGAGGTCGACCCGGCCACCTATCACTGGTTCAGCGGCGACGGCATGGTGCACGGGGTTGCGCTGCGCGGCGGCGAGGCCCGCTGGTACCGCAATCGCTGGGTGCGCAGCCTCTCGGTGTGCGCCACCCTCGGCGAGCCAGCGCCGGCCCGGCTCAACCCGCGGGCGGGCATGCTGTCCTTCGGGGCCAACACCAACGTGCTGGCCCACGCCGGGCGCACCCTGGCGCTGGTCGAGGGTGGGGCCGCCAACTTCGAGCTGACCGAGGACCTCGACACCGTCGGCACCTGTGACTTCGACGGCACCCTGGAGGGCGGCTACACCGCCCATCCGCACCGCGATCCCGACACCGGCGAATTGCACGCCGTGTCTTACTCTTTCGCCCGCGGGCGCACCGTGCAGTACTCGGTGATCGACACCAGCGGGCGCGCCCGCCGCACGGTCGACATCGAGGTGAGCGGGTCGCCGATGATGCACGACTTCTCGCTGACCGACAAATACGTGGTGATCTACGACCTGCCGGTGACGTTCGACCCGGTGCAGGTGCTTCCCAGGAACATCCCGCGCTGGCTGGGCGTACCGGCCCGGCTGGCGCTGCAGTCGCTGGTCGGGCGGGTCCGGGTGCCGGGCCCGATCACCGCGATGATGAACCGCAACCCGAAACACGATGACCGGATGCCGTACGCGTGGAACCCCGACTACCCGGCGCGCATCGGCGTGATGCCCCGCGAGGGCGCCAGTAAGGACGTCCGCTGGTTCGACATCGAACCCTGCTACGTCTACCACCCGCTCAACGCCTACTCCGAAATGCGAGATGGCGCAGAGGTTTTGGTGCTCGACGTGGTGCGCTACGAGCGGATGTTCGACCGCGACCGGCGCGGCCCCGGCGACACCACGCCCAGGCTGGACCGCTGGACCGTCAACCTGGCGACCGGCGCGGTGGCCACCGAATGCCGCGACGAGCGCTCGCAGGAATTCCCGCGGATCAACGAGACGCGCCTCGGCAAGCGGCACCGCTTCGGCTACGCCGTCGGCATCGAGGGCGGCTTCTCCGCCGCGGGCGGTCCGCAGCCGGCGACACCGCTGTACAAGCACGACTACGTCTCGGGATCGGCCACCGTGGCCGAACTCGACCCCGAGCTTTTGCTCGGCGAGATGTCTTTCGTGCCGAACCCCGCACGTGACCCCGGGGACCGGCCCGAGGACGACGGCATCCTGATGGGCTACGGCTACCACCGCGGGCGCGACGAAGGGCAGCTGGTGCTGCTGGATGCGCAGACCCTCGAATCGGTGGCTACCGTGCATCTGCCGCAGCGGGTACCGATGGGATTCCACGGCAACTGGGCGCCTTCCGGCTAACTCGCGTCGAATAGGGGCGCGGCGCCAAGTCTCAGGTCGGCCAATTTTTTCCGGCGGTGCGATCCAAGCCTGATGCCGGGTGCCTGACGTGCGCTACAGTGACTGATGCCACACAAAAGGGCAGGTGGCGGGCACGAGCGTCGACGGAAGGATTCCCCATGGGCGTCGCTATCGAGGTGAGGGGGCTCACGAAGTCCTTCGGTCCCTCGAGAATTTGGGAAGACGTGACGTTGGATATCCCCGCCGGGGAGGTCAGCGTCCTGTTGGGGCCGTCGGGTACCGGCAAATCGGTGTTCCTGAAGTCCCTCATCGGTCTGCTACGTCCGGAGCGCGGCTCGATCATGATCGACGGCACGGACATCCTCGAGTGCTCGGCCAAGGAGCTCTACGAGATCCGCACGCTGTTCGGCGTCATGTTCCAGGACGGCGCGCTGTTCGGGTCGATGAACCTGTTCGACAACGCGGCGTTCCCGCTGCGCGAGCACACGAAGAAGAAGGAAAGCGAGATCCGTGACATCGTCATGGAGAAGCTGACCCTGGTGGGTCTCGGCGGCGACGAGAAGAAGTTCCCCGGGGAGATCTCCGGCGGTATGCGCAAGCGCGCCAGCCTGGCCCGGGCCCTGGTGATGGACCCGCAGATCATCCTGTGCGACGAGCCCGACTCCGGTCTGGACCCGGTTCGTACCGCGTACCTGAGCCAGCTGATCCTCGACATCAACGCCCAGATCGACGCCACCGTCCTGATCGTCACGCACAACATCAACATCGCCCGGACCGTGCCGGACAACATGGGCATGCTGTTTCGCCGCAAGCTGGTCATGTTCGGCCCGCGCGAAGTGCTGCTGACCAGCGACGAGCCCGTGGTGCGGCAGTTCCTCAACGGCCGGCGCATCGGGCCGATCGGCATGTCCGAGGAGAAGGACGAGGCCACCATGGCCGAGGAGCAGGCGCTGCTCGACGCCGGTCACCACGCCGGCGGCGTCGAGGAGATCGAGGGAGTGCCCCCCCAGATCGTCGCGACGCCGGGCATGCCGGAGCGCAAAGCCGTCGCGCGGCGCCAGGCCCGGGTGCGCGAGATCCTGCACACCCTGCCCAAGAACGCCCAGGCGGCGATCCTCGACGACCTCGAGGGCACCCACAGGTTCAAGGCGACCGAGTTCGGTGAGGCGTAGGAAAATTTGCGATAACTCGGTGCAACTTGGCGGCCCGCCCTCTTGACGATCGGGCCTAAACGGGTCAGTCTGTTGGGCAGCATGTACCCACGGGAAGTCGAGATTGCGAGCCAGCGCCGATGTCCCTGGGTTGATTGTTGTGGGTAGTTGAGGAATGCGCGCTCCTGCGCTATTGTTGGACGTTGCGCTGGCTACCTCCTGCCCACCTCACCCGCCACCTGACACCGTGGTCTTAGCCTGAGCCCCCTCCCGCGGCTTAGCTATTTAGTTGTGCGCGTGAGATCTGGGCAGATCGTTCGCCGGCCGAACCGACAAAATTGTTGCGGCGAACGCACCCGGTGTCCCCGGAAACCGTGAGTCGCACGAGGTGCTGGAAGGACGCATCTTGGCAGATTCCCGCCAGAGCAAGAGTCGCCAGAGTTCAAAAAACTCAAGTTCCACAAACGGCTCCGTGCCCGGAGCACCCAACCGAGTTTCTTTCGCCAAGCTCCGCGAACCGCTCGAGGTTCCGGGGCTTCTTGACGTGCAGACCGACTCGTTCAAGTGGCTGACCGGCCACGACGAATGGCGCAACAAGGCCGTCGCCGGCGGCGACCCCAGCCCCAAGGGCGGCCTCCAAGAGGTCCTCGACGAGCTGTCGCCGATCGAGGACTTCTCGGGCTCGATGTCGCTGTCTTTCTCCGATCCCCGCTTTGACGAGGTCAAGGCGCCGGTCGACGAGTGCAAAGACAAGGACATGACCTACGCGGCCCCGCTGTTCGTCACGGCCGAGTTCATCAACAACAACACCGGCGAGATCAAGAGCCAGACGGTGTTCATGGGTGACTTCCCGATGATGACCGAGAAGGGCACCTTCATCATCAACGGGACCGAGCGCGTCGTCGTCAGCCAGCTGGTGCGCTCGCCGGGCGTCTACTTCGACGAGACGATCGACAAGTCCACCGAGAAGACGCTGCACAGCGTCAAGGTGATTCCCAGCCGCGGCGCCTGGCTCGAGTTCGACGTCGACAAGCGCGACACCGTCGGCGTGCGCATCGACCGCAAGCGCCGCCAGCCCGTCACCGTGCTGCTCAAGGCGCTGGGCTGGACCGCCGAGCGGATCACCGAGCGGTTCGGCTTCTCCGAGATCATGATGTCGACGCTGGAGAAGGACAACACCGCCGGCACCGACGAGGCGCTGCTGGACATCTACCGCAAGCTGCGTCCGGGCGAGCCGCCGACCAAGGAGTCGGCGCAGACCCTGCTGGAGAACCTGTTCTTCAAGGAGAAGCGCTACGACCTGGCCCGGGTGGGCCGCTACAAGGTCAACAAGAAGCTCGGCCTGAACACCGAGAACCCGATCACGACGACCACGCTGACCGAAGAGGACGTCGTCGCCACCATCGAGTACCTGGTTCGCCTGCACGAGGGGCAGTCGGTGATGACCGTCCCCGGCGGCGTCGAGGTGCCGGTGGAGACCGACGACATCGACCACTTCGGCAACCGGCGGCTGCGCACGGTCGGCGAGCTGATCCAGAACCAGATCCGGGTCGGCATGTCCAGGATGGAGCGCGTCGTCCGGGAGCGGATGACCACCCAGGACGTCGAGGCCATCACGCCGCAGACGCTGATCAACATCCGCCCGGTGGTCGCCGCGATCAAGGAGTTCTTCGGCACCAGCCAGCTGTCGCAGTTCATGGACCAGAACAACCCGCTTTCGGGCCTCACCCACAAGCGCCGCCTGTCGGCGCTGGGCCCGGGCGGTCTGTCCCGTGAGCGCGCCGGCCTGGAGGTCCGTGACGTGCACCCGTCGCACTACGGCCGGATGTGCCCGATCGAGACCCCGGAGGGTCCGAACATCGGTCTGATCGGCTCGCTTTCGGTGTACGCGCGGGTCAACCCGTTCGGGTTCATCGAGACGCCGTACCGCAAGGTGGTCGACGGCGTGGTCACCGACGAGATCGTCTACCTGACGGCCGACGAGGAGGACCGCCACGTGGTGGCGCAGGCCAACTCGCCGATCGATCCCAGCGGACGGTTCGTCGAGCCGCGCGTCCTGGTTCGCCGCAAGGCGGGCGAGGTCGAGTACGTGCCCTCGTCCGAGGTCGACTACATGGACGTGTCGCCGCGCCAGATGGTGTCGGTGGCCACCGCCATGATCCCGTTCCTCGAGCACGACGACGCCAACCGCGCCCTGATGGGCGCCAACATGCAGCGCCAGGCGGTTCCGCTGGTTCGCAGCGAGGCGCCGCTGGTGGGCACCGGTATGGAGTTGCGCGCCGCGATCGACGCCGGCGACGTCGTCGTCGCGGACAAGGCCGGAGTGATCGAGGAGGTCTCCGCGGACTACATCACCGTGATGGCCGACGACGGCACCCGGCACACCTACCGGATGCGCAAGTTCGCGCGGTCCAACCACGGCACCTGCGCCAACCAGTCGCCGATCGTCGACGCGGGCGACCGCGTCGAGGCCGGCCAGGTGATCGCCGACGGCCCCTGCACCGAAAACGGTGAGATGGCCCTGGGCAAGAACCTGCTGGTCGCGATCATGCCGTGGGAGGGCCACAACTACGAGGACGCGATCATCCTCTCCAACCGCCTGGTCGAAGAGGACGTGCTGACCTCGATCCACATCGAGGAGCACGAGATCGATGCCCGCGACACCAAGCTGGGCGCCGAGGAGATCACCCGGGACATCCCCAATGTCTCCGACGAGGTCCTCGCCGACCTGGACGAGCGCGGCATCGTGCGGATCGGGGCCGAGGTTCGCGACGGCGACATCCTGGTCGGCAAGGTCACCCCGAAGGGTGAGACCGAGCTGACCCCGGAGGAGCGGCTGCTGCGGGCGATCTTCGGCGAGAAGGCCCGCGAGGTCCGCGACACCTCCCTGAAGGTGCCGCACGGCGAGTCCGGCAAGGTCATCGGCATCCGGGTGTTCTCCCGCGAGGACGACGACGAGCTGCCGGCCGGGGTCAACGAGCTGGTCCGCGTGTACGTGGCCCAGAAGCGCAAGATCTCCGACGGCGACAAGCTCGCCGGCCGGCACGGCAACAAGGGCGTGATCGGCAAGATCCTGCCGGTCGAGGACATGCCGTTCCTGCCGGACGGCACCCCGGTGGACATCATCCTGAACACTCACGGGGTGCCGCGACGGATGAACATCGGCCAGATCCTGGAAACGCACCTCGGCTGGTGCGCGCACAGCGGCTGGAAGGTCGACACCGGCAAGGGCGTGCCCGACTGGGCCACCAACCTGCCCGAGGACCTGCTGCACGCCGAGCCGAACGCCATCGTCTCCACACCGGTGTTCGACGGCGCGCAGGAGGCCGAGCTGCAGGGGCTGCTGTCGGCCACGTTGCCCAACCGCGACGGTGAGGTGCTGGTCAACGGCGACGGCAAGGCGGTGCTGTTCGACGGCCGCAGCGGCGAGCCGTTCCCGTACCCGGTGACCGTCGGCTTCATGTACATCATGAAGCTGCACCACCTGGTGGACGACAAGATCCACGCCCGCTCCACCGGCCCGTACTCGATGATCACCCAGCAGCCGCTGGGCGGTAAGGCGCAGTTCGGTGGTCAGCGGTTCGGTGAGATGGAGTGCTGGGCCATGCAGGCTTACGGCGCCGCGTACACGCTGCAGGAGCTGTTGACCATCAAGTCCGACGACACCGTCGGCCGGGTCAAGGTGTACGAGGCGATCGTCAAGGGCGAGAACATTCCCGAGCCGGGCATCCCCGAGTCGTTCAAGGTGCTGCTCAAGGAGCTGCAGTCGCTTTGCCTCAACGTCGAGGTGCTGTCGAGTGACGGCGCGGCCATCGAGCTGCGCGAGGGCGAGGACGAGGACCTGGAGCGGGCCGCCGCCAACCTGGGAATCAACTTGTCCCGCAACGAATCCGCCTCTGTTGAGGACTTGGCTTAATTAGTTACTAAACCCGCAAGGGGAAAGGGAGTTACGTGCTCGACGTCAACTTCTTCGATGAACTCCGTATCGGCCTGGCCACCGCGGAGGACATCAGGCAATGGTCTTACGGCGAGGTCAAGAAGCCGGAGACGATCAACTACCGCACGCTGAAGCCGGAGAAGGACGGCCTGTTCTGCGAGAAGATCTTCGGACCT
Organism: Mycobacterium sp. NGS69; assembly: GCF_059812165.1. Classification (NCBI taxonomy): domain Bacteria; kingdom Bacillati; phylum Actinomycetota; class Actinomycetes; order Mycobacteriales; family Mycobacteriaceae; genus Mycobacterium; species Mycobacterium sp. NGS69. The sequence goes on along the minus strand of NZ_JCALCD010000003.1, from coordinate 253,677 downwards.
ACTCGCGACTGGGAGTGCTACTGCGGCAAGTACAAGCGCGTCCGCTTCAAGGGCATCATCTGCGAGCGCTGCGGCGTCGAGGTGACCCGCGCCAAGGTGCGCCGCGAGCGGATGGGCCACATCGAGCTGGCGGCGCCCGTCACGCACATCTGGTACTTCAAGGGTGTGCCCTCGCGCCTGGGCTACCTGCTCGACCTGGCGCCGAAGGACCTCGAGAAGATCATCTACTTCGCCGCGTACGTGATCACGTCCGTCGACGACGAGATGCGGCACAACGAGCTGTCCACGCTCGAGGCCGAAATGCTGGTGGAGCGCAAGGGAGTTGAAGACCAGCGCGACGCCGAGCTGGAGGCCCGCGCGCAGAAGCTCGAGGCGGACCTGGCCGAGCTCGAGGCCGAGGGCGCCAAGGCTGACGCCCGGCGCAAGGTTCGCGACGGCGGCGAGCGGGAGATGCGCCAGATCCGCGACCGCGCCCAGCGCGAGCTGGACCGGCTGGAGGACATCTGGAGCACCTTCACCAAGCTGGCCCCCAAGCAGCTGATCGTCGACGAGAACCTCTACCGCGAGCTCGTCGACCGTTACGGCGAGTACTTCACCGGTGCCATGGGCGCCGAGTCGATCCAGAAGCTGATCGAGAACTTCGACATCGACGCCGAGGCCGACAACCTGCGTGACGTCATCCGAAACGGTAAGGGGCAGAAGAAGCTTCGCGCGCTCAAGCGGCTGAAGGTGGTCGCCGCCTTCCAGCAGTCGGGCAATTCGCCGATGGGCATGGTGCTCGACGCCGTGCCGGTGATCCCGCCGGAGCTGCGGCCGATGGTCCAGCTCGACGGTGGCCGGTTCGCCACCAGCGACCTCAACGACCTGTACCGCCGCGTGATCAACCGCAACAACCGGCTCAAGAGGCTGATCGACCTCGGCGCGCCCGAGATCATCGTCAACAACGAGAAGCGGATGCTGCAGGAGTCGGTGGACGCGCTGTTCGACAACGGCCGCCGCGGCCGCCCGGTCACCGGGCCGGGCAACCGCCCGCTGAAGTCGCTCTCCGATCTGCTCAAGGGCAAGCAGGGCCGGTTCCGGCAGAACCTGCTGGGCAAGCGCGTCGACTACTCGGGCCGTTCGGTCATCGTGGTCGGCCCGCAGCTCAAGCTGCACCAGTGCGGCCTGCCCAAGCTGATGGCGCTGGAGCTGTTCAAGCCGTTCGTGATGAAGCGGCTCGTCGACCTCAACCACGCGCAGAACATCAAGAGCGCCAAGCGGATGGTCGAGCGGCAGCGCCCCCAGGTGTGGGACGTCCTCGAAGAGGTCATCGCCGAGCACCCGGTGCTGCTGAACCGTGCGCCGACCCTGCACCGGCTGGGCATCCAGGCCTTCGAGCCGATGCTGGTGGAGGGCAAGGCGATTCAGCTGCACCCGTTGGTGTGTGAGGCGTTCAACGCCGACTTCGACGGTGACCAGATGGCGGTGCACCTGCCGCTCTCCGCCGAGGCGCAGGCCGAGGCCCGCATCCTGATGCTGTCCTCCAACAACATCCTGTCGCCGGCGTCGGGCCGCCCGTTGGCCATGCCCCGACTGGACATGGTGACCGGGCTGTACTTCCTGACCACCGAGGTCGACGGCGACACCGGCGAATACTCACCGGCCGCCAAGGACCAACCCGAGGTCGGGGTGTATTCCTCGCCGGCCGAGGCGATCATGGCGTCGGACCGCGGAGTGCTTTCGGTGCGGGCCAAGATCAAGGTGCGGCTGACCCAGCTGCGTCCGCCCGCCGAGATCGAGGCGGAGCTCTTCGGCGCCAACGGCTGGCAGCCGGGCGACTCCTGGATGGCCGAGACCACGCTGGGCCGGGTGCTGTTCAACGAGCTGTTGCCGGTGGCCTACCCGTTCGTGAACAAGCAGATGCACAAGAAGGTGCAGGCCTCGATCATCAACGACCTGGCCGAGCGCTACCCGATGATCGTGGTGGCGCAGACCGTCGACAAGCTCAAGGACGCCGGTTTCTACTGGGCGACCCGCAGCGGTGTCACGGTCTCGATGGCCGACGTGTTGGTTCCGCCGCGCAAGAAGGAGATCCTCGACCACTACGAGGAGCGCGCCGACAAGGTCGAAAAGCAGTTCCAGCGTGGTGCTTTGAACCACGACGAGCGCAACGAGGCGCTGGTGGAGATCTGGAAGGAAGCCACCGACGAGGTCGGTCAGGCGCTGCGCGAGCACTACCCCGCCGACAACCCGATCATCACGATCGTCGACTCGGGTGCCACGGGTAACTTCACCCAGACGCGAACGCTGGCCGGCATGAAGGGTCTGGTGACCAACCCGAAGGGTGAGTTCATCCCGCGTCCGGTCAAGTCGTCGTTCCGCGAGGGCCTGACGGTGCTGGAGTACTTCATCAACACCCACGGCGCTCGAAAGGGCTTGGCGGACACCGCGTTGCGTACCGCCGACTCCGGCTACCTGACCCGTCGTCTGGTGGACGTGAGCCAGGACGTCATCGTCCGCGAGCACGACTGCGAGACCGAGCGCGGCATCGTCGTCGAGCTGGCCGAGCGTCAGCCCGACGGCACGCTGATCCGCGACCCGTACATCGAAACCTCGGCGTACGCGCGGACTTTGGGCACCGACGCGGTCGACGAGAAGGGCAACGTCGTCGTCGCGCGAGGCGAGGACCTGGGTGACCCGGAGATCGACGCCCTGCTGGCGGCGGGCATCACGTCGGTCAAGGTGCGCTCGGTGCTGACCTGCACCACCGGCACCGGCGTGTGCGCGACCTGCTACGGGCGCTCGATGGCCACCGGCAAGCTGGTCGACATCGGCGAGGCCGTCGGCATCGTCGCGGCACAGTCCATCGGCGAGCCCGGCACCCAGCTGACGATGCGGACCTTCCACCAGGGTGGTGTCGGTGAGGACATCACCGGCGGTCTGCCCCGCGTGCAGGAGCTGTTCGAGGCCCGCGTCCCGCGCGGCAAGGCGCCGATCGCCGACGTCACCGGGCGGGTCCGTCTCGAGGACGGTGAGCGGTTCTACAAGATCACCATCGTTCCGGACGACGGCGGCGAGGAGGTCGTCTACGACAAGCTCTCCAAGCGGCAGCGGCTGCGCGTGTACAAGCACGACGACGGCTCCGAGGGAGTGCTGTCCGACGGCGACCACGTCGAGGTGGGCCAGCAGCTGATGGAAGGCTCGGCCGACCCGCACGAGGTGCTGCGCGTGCAGGGCCCCCGCGAGGTGCAGATCCACCTGGTCCGCGAGGTCCAGGAGGTCTACCGCGCGCAGGGTGTGTCGATCCACGACAAGCACATCGAGGTGATCGTTCGCCAGATGCTGCGCCGCGTCACCATCATCGACTCGGGCTCGACGGAGTTCCTGCCCGGCTCGCTGATCGACCGTGCGGAATTCGAGGCGGAGAACCGCCGCGTGGTGGCCGAGGGCGGCGAGCCCGCCGCCGGGCGTCCGGTTCTGATGGGTATCACGAAGGCGTCGCTGGCCACCGACTCGTGGCTGTCCGCGGCGTCGTTCCAGGAGACCACCCGAGTGCTGACCGATGCGGCGATCAACTGCCGCAGCGACAAGCTCAACGGTCTGAAGGAGAACGTGATCATCGGAAAGCTGATCCCGGCCGGTACCGGCATCAACCGCTACCGCAACATCCAGGTGCAGCCCACCGAGGAGGCCCGCGCCGCGGCGTACACGATCCCGTCCTACGAGGATCACTACTACAGCCCGGACTTCGGCCAGGCCACCGGAGCCGCGGTTCCGTTGGACGACTACGGGTACAGCGACTACCGCTAGTCAACACACGAAAAAGCCCCGGGCCCAAGAAGAGGTCCGGGGCTTTTTCGTGCGCGCGCTCAGGCGGGTGGCGGCGTCGGCACCGCTTACTACACTGGCCATCGTGCTCATCGGTTCGCACGTCCACCAGGACGATCCCCTGGCCGCCGCCCAGGCCGACGGCGCCGACGCGGTGCAATTCTTCCTCGGCAACCCGCAGAGCTGGAAGAAGCCCAAGCCGCGCGACGACGCCGAGACCCTCAAGGCATCCGCCATGCCCCTGTACGTCCACGCGCCGTACCTCATCAACGTGGCGTCGGCCAACAACCGGATCCGCATACCGTCGCGCAAGATCCTGCAGGACACCTGCGACGCCGCCGCGGCGATCGGTGCGACGGCGGTGATCGTCCACGGCGGTCACGCCGACGACAACGACATGGAGGCCGGCTTCGAGCGGTGGGTCAAGGCGCTGGACTACCTCGAAACCGACGTGCGCGTGTACCTGGAGAACACGGCGGGCGGTGACCACGCCATGGCCCGCCACTTCGACACCATCGGCCGGCTCTGGGATCACATCGGCGACAAGGGCATTGGCTTCTGCCTGGACACCTGCCACGCGTGGGCCGCGGGTGAGGAGCTGATCGACGCGGTCGACCGGATCAAGGCCCTGACCGGCCGCATCGACCTGGTGCACTGCAACGACTCGAGGGACGCCGCGGGCTCCGGCGCCGACCGGCACGCCAACTTCGGCACCGGCCAGATCGATCCCGAGCTGCTCGTCGCGGTGGTCAAGGCCGCCGACGCCCCGGTGATCTGCGAGACCGCGGACGAGGGCCGCAAGGACGACATCGCGTTCCTGCGGGAAAACGCCGGCGGCTGATCCACGGCCCATGCTCGGTCGGCTGGCGACGCTTTTCGGAGTGCTAATCCTGATCGCCGGTTGCTCGCCGTGGCCCGACCTGCCGTCGGGATTCGTCACCGGCACCAGCCTGCACCACATCAACATCGGTGGGCACGATCGCGACTACCGGCTCTACAAGCCCACGGGAGTGCCCGCGCCGGCCGCGCTGGTCGTCGTGATGCACGGCTATTCCGGCAGTGCCGCGCAAGCCGAAAGGGGTTACGACTGGGACCGCTTGGCCGATTCCGCCAAGTTCGTCGTCGCCTATCCGGACGGCCTCGACCGGGCCTGGAACGTCGACGGGGAGGGCTGCTGCGGGCACCCGGGACGCGGAGGCGTCGACGACGTCGCGTTCATCAGCGCGGCCGTCGCCGACATCGCCCGTAACGTCGGCATCGACCCCGCCAGGGTGTACGCCACCGGCATGAGCAACGGCGCCATCATGTCCCTCACGCTGGCCTGCGCCACCGACATTTTCGCGGCGATCGGCCCGGTCGCCGGAACACAGCTGAACACCTGCCGGAACCCACACCCGGCGTCGGTCATCCACATTCACGGCACCGCCGACCGGCTCGTCCCGTACGGCGGCGGGCAGGGCTTCAGCGTCATCAACGGCCCGTCGGTGCCCGAGGTCAATGCGTTCTGGCGCAACGTCGATCGATGCGGCGCCCCCACCACTACCGGCAACGGGCCGGTGACGACCTCGACGGCCGCGTGCGCCGACAACCGGGGCGTCGTCCTGATCACCGTCGACGGCGGCGGCCACGAGTGGCCGCCATTCGCGACCAAGACGCTGTGGCAATTCTTCGCGGCGCACCCGCGTTGATCATTACAGCTCTTGTGCGACTGTCGGAAAACTGTAACATGGGTGGCATGCCCGATACCCATGTCGTGACCAACCAGGTTCCGTCCCTGGAGAACTACAACCCGGCCACGTCCGCCGTGCTCGTCGAGGCCCTGATCCGCGAGGGCGGGCAGTGGGGTCTGGAAGAGGTGAATGAGCTTGGGGCGCTTGCCGGCAGCCGCGAAGCGCAGCGCTGGGGCGAGCTCGCCGACCGCAACCGGCCCGTGCTGCACACCCACGACCAATACGGGCACCGCGTCGACGAGATCGAGTACGACCCGGCCTACCACGAACTGATGCGCGCGGCGATCGCCCACGGCATCCATGCGGCACCCTGGGCCGACGGGCGGGCGGGCGCGCACGTGGTGCGCGCGGCCAAGATGTCGGTCTGGAACGTCGAGCCCGGACACACCTGCCCCGTCTCGATGACGTACGCCGTCGTCCCGGCGCTGCGCCACAACCCCGAACTGGCGGCGGTTTACGAGCCGCTGCTGACCAGTCGCGAGTACGACCCCGAGCTGAAACTGGCCACCACGAAGGCCGGCATCACCGCGGGCATGTCGATGACGGAGAAGCAGGGTGGCTCCGACGTGCGCGCCGGCACCACCCAGGCAACCCCGAACGGCGATGGCAGCTACAGCCTGACCGGCCACAAGTGGTTCACCTCGGCGCCGATGTGCGACATCTTCCTGGTGCTGGCGCAGGCGCCGGGCGGGCTGTCCTGCTTCCTGCTGCCGCGGATACTGCCCGACGGCACCCGCAACCGGATGTTCCTGCAGCGGCTCAAGGACAAGCTGGGCAATCACGCCAACGCGTCCAGCGAGGTGGAGTACGACGGCGCCACCGCGTGGCTGGTGGGCGAGGAGGGCCGGGGCGTCCCCACGATCATCGAGATGGTCAACCTCACCCGGCTGGACTGCACGCTCGGCAGCGCCACCAGCATGCGCACCGGCCTGACCCGCGCCATCCACCACGCCCAGCACCGAAAGGCGTTCGGCGCCTACCTGATCGACCAGCCGCTGATGCGCAACGTGCTGGCCGACCTGGCCGTCGAGGCCGAGGCGGCCACGATCGTCGCGATGCGGATGGCGGGCGCCACCGACAAGGCGGTGCGCGGCGACGAGACCGAGGCGCTGCTGCGCCGAATCGGCCTGGCCGCCAGCAAGTACTGGGTGTGCAAGCGCGCCACCCCGCACGCCGCCGAGGCGCTGGAATGCCTGGGCGGCAACGGCTATGTCGAGGACTCCGGCATGCCGCGACTGTTCCGTGAGGCGCCGCTGATGGGCATCTGGGAGGGCTCGGGCAACGTCAGCGCGCTGGACACGTTGCGCGCCATGGCAACCCGCCCCGAGTGCGTCGAGGTGTTGTTCGCCGAGCTGGCCCAAACCGCGGGCCAGGATCACCGACTGGACGGCCACGTGGAAAAGCTGCGGCAGCAACTGGCCGACCTGGACAACATCGCCTACCGCGCCCGCAAGGTCGCCGAGGACATCTGCCTGGCGCTGCAGGGCTCGCTGCTGGTGCGGCACGGCCACCCCGCCGTCGCCGAGGCGTTCCTGGCCACCCGGCTCGACGGCCGGTGGGGCGGTGCGTTCGGCACCATGCCGGAAGGGCTGGATTTGGCCCCCATCCTGGAGCGCTCCCTGGTAAAGGGCTGAGCCGCAACATGATTCACGCCATCAGGCCGGTCGACTTCGACAACCTGAAGACCATGACCTACGAGGTCACCGACCGGGTTGCGCGCATCACTTTCAACAGGCCGGAGAAGGGCAACGCGATCGTCGCGGACACCCCGCTCGAGCTCTCGGCGCTGGTGGAGCGCGCCGACCTCGACCCGGGCGTCCACGTCATCCTGGTGTCGGGGCGCGGCGAGGGCTTCTGCGCGGGCTTCGACCTGTCCGCCTACGCCGATCGCACCGGGTCGGCCGGGGGGACCGGCGCGTATCAGGGCACCGTGCTGGACGGCAAGGCCCAGGCGGTCAACCACCTGCCGAATCAGCCGTGGGACCCGATGATCGACTACCAGATGATGAGCCGGTTCGTGCGCGGCTTTTCCAGCCTCATGCACGCCGACAAGCCGACGGTGGTCAAGATCCACGGGTACTGCGTGGCCGGCGGCACCGACATCGCGTTGCACGCCGACCAGGTGATCGCCGCCGCCGACGCCAAGATCGGCTACCCGCCGACCCGGGTGTGGGGCGTCCCCGCCGCCGGCTTGTGGGCCCACCGGCTCGGCGACCAGCGCGCGAAACGCCTGCTGCTCACCGGCGATTGCATCACCGGCGCGCAGGCCGCCGAGTGGGGCCTGGCCGTGGAGGCGCCGGACCCCAAGGACCTCGACGAGCGGACCGAGCGGCTGGTCGAAAGGATCGCCGCGATGCCGGTCAACCAGCTGATCATGGTCAAGCTCGCGCTCAATTCGGCTCTGCTGCAACAGGGGGTGGCCACCAGCAGGATGGTCAGCACCGTCTTCGACGGCGTCGCGCGGCACACGCCAGAGGGGCACGCCTTCGTGGCCGACGCGGTGCAGCACGGCTTCCGGGAGGCGGTTCGTCATCGCGACGAGCCCTTCGGTGACTACGGCCGCCGCGCGTCACAGGTGTAAACCATGCCCGACATGACGGCCCGGTCGGTGGTGCTCAGCGTGCTGCTCGGCGCCCACCCGGCGCATGCTCGGGCCAGCGAATTGGTCAGGCTCACTTCGGATTTCGGGATCAAAGAGACGACCCTGCGCGTGGCGCTGACCCGCATGGTCGGTGCCGGCGACCTGATCCGCTCCGCCGACGGCTACCGGCTCTCCGATCGCCTGTTGGCCCGCCAACGCCGCCAGGACGACGCCATCGACCCACGGGTCCGCCCGTGGGGCGGGGAGTGGGTCACGCTGATCGTGACCAGCGTGGGCGGCGACGCGCGCACCCGGGCCGCGCTGCGGAACGCCATGCACGACAAGCGCTTCGGTGAACTGCGCGAGGGCGTGTGGATGCGCCCCGACAACCTGGAGCCCGACCTCGATCCCGAGATCGACGCCCGGGTGCGGGTCCTGCGGGCGCGCGTCGACGACGCCGCCGAGCTGGCCGCGCAGCTGTGGGACCTGCCGGCGTGGGCCGGGGCCGGCAACCGGCTGCTCGACGAGATGGCCGCCGCGCCGGACGTACCCGCGCGGTTCGTGGTGGCCGCGGCGACGGTGCGACACCTGCTCACCGATCCGGTCTTGCCCGACGAACTGCTGCCCGCCGACTGGCCCGGTGCGCGGCTGCGCGCGGCGTACCACGGCTTCGCCACTGAACTGCTGCAGCGGCGGGAACCACTATTTGCGGAGGCAAAATGAACGATCCGGTGCGTATCGAGCGAAACGGCCCGGTCACCACGGTGATCCTCGATCGGCCGCAGGCGCGCAACGCCGTCAACGGCCCCACGGCCGCCGCGCTCTACGCGGCGTTCGAAGACTTCGACCGCGATGACGCCGCATCGGTCGCCGTGCTCTGGGGCGACGGCGGAACCTTTTGCGCCGGGGCCGATTTGAAGTCCTTCGGCACGCCCGACGCCAACGCGGTGCACCGCACCGGCCCCGGGCCGATGGGGCCGACGCGGATGGTGCTGTCCAAGCCCGTGATCGCCGCGGTCAGTGGCTACGCCGTCGCCGGGGGACTGGAGCTGGCCCTGTGGTGCGACCTGCGGGTCGCCGAGGAGGACGCCGTGTTCGGCGTATTCTGCCGGCGCTGGGGAGTCCCGCTGATCGACGGCGGCACCGTGCGGCTGCCCAGGCTCATCGGGCAGAGCCGCGCCATGGACATGATCCTCACCGGCCGAGGCGTCCAAGCCGACGAGGCGCTGACGATGGGGCTGGCCAACCGCGTCGTGCCCAAAGGCCAAGCGCGCCAAGCGGCCGAGGAACTGGCGGCACAGCTCGCGGCCCTGCCGCAGCAGTGCCTGCGTTCGGATCGGCTGTCGGCGCTACATCAGTGGGGAAGGCCGGAAGCCGAGGCGATCGACTTCGAATTCGCCAGCATCTCGCGGGTCGCCGCGGAGGCCGCGGAGGGCGCCGGGCGCTTCGCCGCGGGCGCCGGGCGCCACGGTACGCCCGCGAATTAACCTGGCAGCCCTAGCCTTTGCTGATGGTGTTGCCCGAGCCGAGGTTGTCGACCTTGGGGGCGCCGTCCTTGTAGGTGACGGTGTTGTTGAACCCCACCACGCTGATGCGCGTGTCGACCTTGTCGAAGGTGATCTTGTTGTTGGCGCCGCCGATGGTCACCGTCGCGCAGGTGCCGGTGACGGTCAGCGTGTTGTCGGAGCCACCGACGTTGAGCGACTTGCCGTCGGCGCAATCAAGGGTGGCCGTGGTCCCCATCGACCCGTAGTTCAGCGAGTTCCCGATCTCGATGGAGGCGGTCGTGCTCGCCCCGCTCGAGCTCGTCGGCGCGGCCGCGCCGCTCGTCGTGGGGGCGGTGCTCTTCGTCGTGGTCGTCGTCGCCCCGCCGGGCGGATTGGCCGTCGAACTGCACCCCGCCAGCACTAGGGCCGCGGCGGCCGGCGCCAGGGCGAGCGCGGCCAGCCTGGACGAGCGGTCGGTGATGTGGTCACGCATCGATCCTCGATTCCGGAGTTGAATTCTGCCGTGCCTCAGCCCGGCACCTGCTGGAGCCGGTTGGTCATGCCCAGTTCGCGTCCGCGGTCCCAGAGGACCGGCGAACCGCCGTGAAAAAAGACGGTCTCGTCGTAGCCGTACACGGTGATGTCGTGGGTGACCGAGTCCGCGATGACGGTGTTGCCCGACCCCATGACCGTGACCGCCCAGCAGTTTCCCTTGGCGTTGATGATGTTCGCGGTGCCGTTGACGATCAGGGTGGCGTCGTTGCAGTCCAGGGTCTGCTCGACGCCCTGCCCGGTGATATGGGTGTCGCCGTTCTTGGCGTGCGCGTCCGGCGCCGGAGCGGCGGGGGCGGCTGCGACGACGGCACAGGTGACCAGCGGCCCCGCGACGGTTAACCAGTTCACTGCACGCCCCCTTTTAAAGACGGGTGAATCCGCTCGAATGAGCCTACGAGTTTCCCGGCCGCCGTCAACTAGAGTCATTAGTCAACCCACCCGGGATCAATCGAAGGGCGATCGCCATGGCAGCTCCGGAACCGCCGTCGGCGGCTGGGCGCCAGCGCGCCGCGAAGTCGGGCTCCCGCCCGGGCAAACTGAGCCGCGACGGCATCGTCGACGGCGCGCTGACCTTCCTGGACCGGGAGGGCTGGGACTCGCTGACCATCAACGCGCTGGCCACGCAGCTGGGCACCAAGGGGCCGTCGCTGTACAACCACGTGGACAGCCTGGAGGACCTGCGTCGCGCGGTGCGGATCCGGGTCATCGACGACATCATCACCATGCTGAACCGCGTCGGCGAGGGGCGCGCCCGCGACGACGCCGTGCTCGTGATGGCCGCCGCCTACCGCAGCTACGCGCATCACCACCCCGGTCGGTACTCGGCCTTCACCCGGATGCCGCTGGGCGGCGACGATCCCGAGTACGCGGCCGCCACCCGGGGCGCCGCCGCCCCGGTGATCGCCGTGCTGAGGTCCTACGGTCTGGACGGCGTCGAGGCCTTCCACGCCGCGCTGGAGTTCTGGTCCGCGATGCACGGCTTCGTGTTGCTGGAGATGACCGGCGTCATGGACGACATCGACACCGACGCGCTGTTCTCCGACATGGTGTTGCGGCTGGCCCGCGGTTTGGAGGGGCTGGAAAGGCGCTCCGCGCACCAGCATGCGGCCCCGAATTAGTCCGATGATCGCCGCTTTGACCTGCGAGACCGGCGGCGGGTATTGTGGTAGCTCGTGCCTGGCGGCTTACGGCGCCTGACGTAAGGGAACGAATGCCGGGCTAATTCGCATGTCCACGACGTATCGGATCGAACTCCGTGCTGAGCGCTTGCGACACACCCGGCCGCGGGGTACAGGAGCTAGTCCGGGGCGGGGCAAAACTGCAGTACACAGACTTAATAGCCGAGCCAGAACGCAAACTTCGACACAGAAAGCCTCCTAGATGCCAACCATTCAGCAGCTGGTCCGCAAGGGTCGTCGGGACAAGATCGGAAAGGTCAAGACCGCGGCTCTGAAGGGCAGCCCGCAGCGCCGTGGCGTATGCACCCGCGTGTACACCACCACCCCGAAGAAGCCGAACTCGGCGCTTCGGAAGGTCGCGCGCGTCAAGCTGACGAGTCAGGTCGAGGTCACGGCGTACATCCCCGGCGAGGGTCACAACCTGCAGGAGCACTCGATGGTGCTGGTGCGTGGTGGCCGGGTTAAGGACCTGCCGGGTGTCCGGTACAAGATAATCCGCGGTTCGCTCGACACCCAGGGCGTCAAGAACCGCAAGCAGGCTCGTAGCCGCTACGGCGCCAAGAAGGAGAAGAGCTGATGCCGCGCAAGGGGCCCGCACCCAAGCGTCCGCTGGTCAACGACCCGGTCTACGGGTCGCAGCTGGTCACCCAGTTGGTGAACAAAGTTCTGCTCAAGGGGAAGAAATCGCTCGCCGAGCGCATTGTTTATGGAGCGCTCGAACAAGCCCGCGAAAAGACCGGCACGGATCCCGTGATCACGCTCAAGCGCGCACTGGACAACGTCAAGCCCGCCCTCGAGGTGCGCAGTCGCCGCGTGGGTGGCGCCACTTACCAGGTGCCCGTCGAGGTGCGCCCGGATCGGTCCACCACGCTGGCGCTGCGCTGGCTTGTCAGCTTCTCGCGGCAGCGCCGGGAGAAGACCATGATCGAGCGGCTGGCAAACGAACTCCTGGATGCCAGCAACGGCCTCGGGGCCTCCGTCAAGCGGCGTGAGGACACCCACAAGATGGCCGAGGCAAACCGCGCCTTCGCGCATTATCGCTGGTAGAAGCGCAACCGGCATAGTGGCCGGGCGCAACTAGACAGCAACCAAGCAATCGAAAGAGTGGGAAGACTTCTGTGGCACAGAAGGACGTGCTGACCGACCTCACCAAGGTCCGCAACATCGGCATCATGGCGCACATCGACGCCGGCAAGACGACGACGACGGAGCGCATCCTCTACTACACCGGTATCAGCTACAAGATCGGTGAGGTGCACGACGGCGCCGCGACCATGGACTGGATGGAGCAGGAGCAGGAGCGCGGGATCACCATCACCTCCGCGGCCACCACCTGCTTCTGGAACGGCAACCAGATCAACATCATCGACACGCCCGGCCACGTCGATTTCACCGTCGAGGTGGAGCGCAGCCTGCGCGTACTCGACGGCGCCGTAGCCGTCTTCGACGGCAAGGAGGGCGTCGAGCCGCAGTCCGAGCAGGTCTGGCGGCAGGCCGACAAGTACGACGTGCCCCGCATCTGCTTCGTCAACAAGATGGACAAGATCGGCGCCGACTTCTACTTCTCCGTGCGCACCATGGAGGAGCGCCTCGGCGCCAACGTCATCCCGATCCAGCTGCCCGTCGGCTCGGAGGGTGACTTCGAGGGCGTCGTCGACCTGGTCGAGATGAAGGCCAAGGTGTGGCGCGGCGAGACCAAGCTCGGCGAGACCTACGACACCATCGACATCCCGGCCGAGCTGGCGGAGAAGGCCGACGAGTACCGCACCAAGCTGCTCGAGGCCGTCGCCGAGACCGACGAGGCGCTGCTGGAGAAGTACCTCGGCGGCGAGGAGCTGTCGGTCGCGGAGATCAAGGGTGCGCTGCGCAAGCTCACCATCAGCTCCGAGGCCTACCTGGTGCTGTGCGGCAGCGCGTTCAAGAACAAGGGCGTGCAGCCCATGCTCGACGCCGTGATCGACTACCTGCCTTCGCCGCTGGACGTGCCGCCGGCCGTCGGGCACGCGCCGGGCAAGGAGGACGAGGAGGTCGTGCGCAACCCGTCGACCGACGAACCCTTCTCGGCGCTGGCATTCAAGGTCGCCACGCACCCCTTCTTCGGCAAGCTCACCTACGTCCGGGTGTACTCGGGCAAGGTCGATTCGGGCAGCCAGGTCATCAACGCCACCAAGGGCAAGAAGGAGCGGCTGGGCAAGCTGTTCCAGATGCACTCCAACAAGGAGAACCCGGTGGAGACCGCCTCGGCCGGGCACATCTACGCGGTGATCGGGCTGAAGGACACCACCACCGGCGACACCCTGAGCGACCCGAACCACCAGATCGTGCTGGAGTCGATGACGTTCCCCGACCCGGTGATCGAGGTGGCCATCGAGCCCAAGACCAAGAGCGACCAGGAGAAGCTGTCCCTGTCGATCCAGAAGCTCGCCGAGGAGGACCCGACCTTCAAGGTGCACCAGGACGTCGAGACCGGCCAGACCGTCATCGGCGGCATGGGCGAGCTGCACCTGGACATCCTCGTGGACCGGATGCGCCGCGAATTCAAGGTCGAGGCCAACGTCGGCAAGCCGCAGGTGGCGTACAAGGAGACCATCCGCCGGGTGGTGGACAAGGTCGAGTACACCCACAAGAAGCAGACCGGTGGCTCCGGCCAGTTCGCCAAGGTGCTGATCAGCATCGAGCCGTTCCACGGCGAGGACGGCGCGACCTACGAGTTCGAGAACAAGGTCACCGGTGGGCGCATCCCGCGCGAATACATTCCGTCGGTGGACGCCGGCGCGCAGGACGCCATGCAGTACGGCGTGCTGGCCGGCTACCCGCTGGTGAACCTCAAGGTCACCCTGCTCGACGGCGCCTTCCACGAGGTCGACTCGTCGGAGATGGCGTTCAAGATCGCCGGCTCGCAGGTGCTGAAAAAGGCTGCGGCGCAAGCGCAGCCGGTGATTCTGGAACCGATCATGGCCGTCGAGGTCACCACGCCCGAGGACTACATGGGCGACGTGATCGGCGACCTGAACTCCCGCCGTGGCCAGATCCAGGCCATGGAGGAGCGGGCGGGTGCGCGCGTCGTGAAGGCGCACGTGCCGCTGTCGGAGATGTTCGGCTACGTCGGCGACCTGCGGTCCAAGACTCAAGGCCGGGCGAACTACTCCATGGTGTTCGACTCGTACGCCGAGGTTCCGGCGAACGTGTCGAAGGAGATCATCGCGAAGGCGACGGGCCAGTGAGGCCGAGCAATCAGCTTTAGCGCTTGCGAGTAAGCTGGCCCGGTTAACACCGCGGCCGAAACCCAGAAAATCAACACTGCTTAACAAAGCACCAACAAGTCGGAGGACATAACAGTGGCGAAGGCGAAGTTCCAGCGGACCAAGCCCCACGTCAACATCGGGACCATTGGTCACGTTGACCACGGCAAGACCACCCTGACCGCGGCTATCACCAAGGTCCTGCACGACAAGTATCCGGACCTGAACGAGTCGAAGGCGTTCGATCAGATCGACAACGCGCCCGAGGAGCGTCAGCGCGGTATCACGATCAACATCGCGCACGTCGAATACCAGACCGAGAAGCGCCACTACGCGCACGTCGACGCCCCGGGCCACGCCGACTACATCAAGAACATGATCACCGGCGCCGCCCAGATGGACGGCGCGATCCTGGTGGTCGCCGCGACCGACGGCCCGATGCCGCAGACCCGCGAGCACGTGCTGTTGGCCCGCCAGGTCGGCGTGCCCTACATCCTGGTCGCGCTGAACAAGGCCGACGCCGTCGACGACGAGGAGCTGCTCGAGCTCGTCGAGCTGGAGGTCCGCGAGCTGCTGGCCGCCCAGGAGTTCGACGAGGACGCCCCGGTGGTGCGGGTATCCGCGCTAAAGGCGCTCGAGGGCGACGCCAAGTGGGTCGAGTCCGTCGAGGAGCTGATGAACGCCGTCGACGAGTCGATCCCGGACCCGGTCCGCGAGACCGACAAGCCGTTCCTGATGCCCGTCGAGGACGTCTTCACCATCACCGGCCGCGGCACCGTGGTCACCGGTCGTGTGGAGCGCGGCGTGGTCAACGTGAACGAGGAAGTCGAGATCGTCGGCATCCGCCCGACCACCACCAAGACGACCGTCACCGGTGTGGAGATGTTCCGCAAGCTGCTCGACCAGGGTCAGGCCGGCGACAACGTCGGTCTCCTGCTGCGTGGTATCAAGCGCGAGGACGTCGAGCGCGGCCAGGTCGTGACCAAGCCCGGCACCACCACGCCGCACACCGAGTTCGAGGGCCAGGTCTACATCCTGTCCAAGGACGAGGGCGGCCGGCACACGCCGTTCTTCAACAACTACCGCCCGCAGTTCTACTTCCGCACGACGGACGTGACCGGTGTGGTGACGCTGCCGGAGGGCACCGAGATGGTGATGCCCGGTGACAACACCAACATCTCGGTCAAGCTGATCCAGCCCGTCGCCATGGACGAGGGCCTGCGGTTCGCGATCCGCGAGGGTGGCCGCACCGTCGGCGCCGGCCGGGTCGTCAAGATCATCAAGTAAATCTCTGTCACACGAGGCCCGGGCCGCCGATAAGGGCAGCCCGGGCCTCGTGCGTTTTTGGGCCGCGTAATTGGCCAAACTGGAGGCGGGCCGCGCGGGTTAATATAGGTTCAGCTTATTGCGTCCGTGTCAAATGGCCGGGCGATTATTGCTTTCGTCGCTGACGTGCCCGGGAGGTTCGGATGTCGTTCGTTTTCGCGACGCCCGAATACCTGGCTGGAGCGGCATCCGACCTGGCGAACATCGGGTCCACCATCAGCTCCGCCAACGCGGCCGCGTTGGGCCCCACTTCGGGGGTCCTGGCCGCCGGCGCCGACGAGGTCTCGGCCGGCATAGCCGCGCTGTTCGACGCCCATTCGCAGGTCTACCAGGCGCTCAGTGCCCAGGCAGCGCTGTTCCACCAGGAGTTTGTCAACCTGATGAGCAGCGGCGGGGTGCAGTATGCGCTCGCCGAGGCCACGAACGCGTCGCCGCTGCAGACCGTGGAGCAAGGCGCGATGAGCGTGGTCAGCGCCCCCGCGCAGGCCGCGGCGATGGCCGTCCAGGCGGGCACCGGCGCCGCCGGGGCCCCGACCACCGCCGCCAGCGTCGCGCCCGGAGCCTTCGGCGCGGGCGGTAGCGGCGTGGCCGGCCAGCTGATCAGCAGCGTCGGCGCCGACCCCGCCGCCGCGCCCGTCGGCACCGCGGGATCGTTCAGTCCCGGCGGGGCCGGCCTCACGGGCAGCCTGGTCGCGGGCCAAAACTTCGGCGGGGTCCCCGCGGCCGGTGGAAGCGGTGCGCTGGCCGAGTCCGGCGCCGCCATGGAGGCCGCCGGCGCCGAAGACCTCGGTATCGGGGAGACGGCCGCGGCCGCTTCGCCGATCACCCCGCTGGCGGGGCTGCCCACGACGGCATCCGCCGCCCCTGCCGCGGCGGTACGACCCGGCACACCGGCCTACTCTCCCGCACCGGCCGCGGCGTCCGAGCCCGCCGAGGAGTGACGGGCGCTCGCTTTGCGAGCGTGGCGCTGGCGGCAGCGTTAATCTGACACGGACTTCCCAGCGAGGCGAGGAGAGACACGTGTTGGCGCGCTACCTGAAGGCACAGTTGATCGTTTTGCTGTGCGGCGGCCTGGTCGGACCGATCTTTTTGGTCGTCTACTTCACCATGGGTTTCGGTGACCTGCTGTCGTGGATGCTCTACGTCGGCCTGCTGATCACCGTCGCCGACGTGGTGATCGCCATCGCGCTGGCCAACTTCGGGGCGAAGTCGTCCGCCAAGAACGCGGAGCTCGAGCAGACCGGCGTGCTGGCGCTCGCCCAGATCACCGGGCTGACCGAGACGGGGACGTGGATCAACAACCAGCAAGTGGTCAAGGTGCACCTGCACATCTCCGGGCCGGGGTTCCTGCCGTTCGACAGCGAGGACCGCGTCATCGCCCACCTCACCCGGCTCGGCAACCTCAACGCCCGCAAGGTGGTGGTTCTGGTCAACCCCACCACGCAGGAATACCGCATCGACTGGGAGCGCAGCGCCCTGGTCAACGGGCTGGTGCCCGCGCAGTTCACCCTGAGCGAGGACAACCGGACCTACGACCTCAGCGGGCAGGCCGGCCCGCTGATGGAGATCCTGCAGATCCTCAAGGCCAACAACGTCCCGCTCAACCAGGCGGGCGACCTGCGGTCCAATCCGGTCCTGCGTCAGCAGATCTCGGCCGTGGTGCGCCGGGCGGCCGAACAACAGGCCCCGGCCCCCCAGCCCGCCGCGGGCGGTCCCGCACCCGGCGCCACGCCCCAGCAACCGTCGATCGCGCAGCGGCTCCAGGAGCTGGAGACGCTGCGTGCCAGCGGCGCGCTGACCGACCAGGAGTACAACAGCCGGCGGGCCCAGATCATCTCCGAAATCTGAATCCGGGCCGCATTAGAACACGTTTCAGTTCCGCTGCTAGCCTGTCTTCGTGGCTGCACAGGTTGGATCACTGCAAGGACGGGTGGCATTCGTTACCGGCGCCGCGCGGGCGCAGGGCCGGTCGCACGCGGTGCGGCTCGCCCGGGAGGGCGCGGACATCATCGCGCTCGACATCTGCGCGCGGGCTTCGGACACCCTGACCTACACGCCGGCGACGCCCGAGGATCTCAGCGAGACCGTCCGCCTGGTCGAAGCCGAGGGCCGCAAGGTGCTGGCTCGCGAGGTCGACATCCGGGACGACGCCGCGGTGCGTCAACTGGTGGCCGACGGCGTCGAACAATTCGGGCGGCTCGACGTCCTGGTCGCCAACGCCGGGGTGCTCGGCTGGGGCCGGGTCTGGGAACTCACCGACGAGCAGTGGGACACCGTGATCGGGATCAACCTGACCGGCACCTGGCGCACCCTGCGCGCCGCGATTCCCGCGATGATCGAGGCCGGCAACGGCGGTTCCATCGTCGTCGTCAGCTCGGCCGCGGGCCTGAAGGCCACGCCCGGCAACGGCCATTACGCCGCCAGCAAATTCGGGCTCACCGGCCTGACCAACACCCTGGCGATCGAACTCGGCGAATACGGCATCCGGGTCAACTCCATCCACCCCTACTCGGTCGAAACCCCGATGATCGAGCCCGAGGCGATGATGGAAATCTTTGCCAAGCACCCCCGCTACGTGCACAGCTTCCCGCCAATGCCGATGCAGTACAAGGGATTCATGACGCCGGACGAGGTGTCCGACGTCGTCGTCTGGTTGGCCGGTGACGGCTCGGGCACACTGTCGGGCACGCAGGTCCCCGTCGACAAGGGCGCGTTGAAGTACTGACCGGCCACCGTGGTATGAACTCCACGTGACTGAAAAGGGCATCGTGATCGTGGGCGGTGGGCTCGCCGCTGCCCGCACGGCCGAGCAACTGCGCCGGTCCGAATACGCCGGCCGCATCACGATCGTCAGCGACGAGGTGCACCTGCCCTACGACCGCCCGCCGCTGTCCAAGGAGGTGCTGCGCAAAGAGGTCGACGACGTGGCCCTCAAACCGCGCGAGTGGTACGACGAGAAGGACATCACGCTGCGCCTGGGTGCCGCGGCCACCGCGCTGGACACGGCAAAGCAGACGGTGACGCTGTCCGACGGAACCGCGCTCGGCTACGACGAACTCGTCATCGCCACCGGGCTGGTGCCCCGGCGCATTCCCGCGTTCGGAGATCTGGACGGGATCCGGGTGCTGCGCTCGTTCGACGAGAGCATGGCGTTGCGCGAGCACGCGTCCGCCGCGCAGCGCGCCGTCGTCGTCGGCGCCGGTTTCATCGGCTGCGAGGTGGCGGCCAGCCTGCGCAGCCTGGGCGTGGACGTGGTGCTGGTCGAACCGCAGCCGACGCCGCTGGCGGCGATCCTCGGCGAGCAGATCGGGCAGCTGGTGGCGCGGCTGCATCGCGACGAGGGCGTCGACGTTCGCCTCGGGCTCGGGGTGGCGGAGGTGCGCGGCGAGGGGCACGTCGACACCGTGGTGCTGACCGACGGGACGGAACTCGCCGCCGATCTGGTCGTGGTCGGCATCGGATCGCGACCGGCGACCGAGTGGCTCGAGGGCAGCGGCGTCGACGTCGACAACGGAGTCATCTGTGACGAGGCCGGGCGCACCAGCGCGCCCAACGTGTGGGCCCTGGGCGACGTCGCCTCCTGGCGCGACACGACGGGACACCAAGCGCGCGTGGAACATTGGAGCAACGTCGCCGACCAGGCCCGCGTGGTGGTGCCCGCGATGCTCGGACAGGACGTGCCGTCGGCCGTGGTGGTGCCGTATTTCTGGAGCGACCAGTACGACGTCAAGATCCAGTGCCTGGGCGAGCCCGAGGCCACCGACACCGTCCACCTCGTCGAGGACGACGGCCGCAAGTTCCTGGCCTACTACGAGCGGGACGGGGTGCTGGTCGGCGTGGTCGGCGGTGGGATGCCCGGCAAGGTCATGAAGGTCCGCGCCAAGATCGCCGCCGCCGCACCCATCGCCGAGGTGCTGGGCTGACGGCGGGCGAGCGCGCCCGGATGGCGAAAGTCGCGATACTCGACGATTACGCCGGCGTGGCCCTTGACCTCGCCGACTGGTCGTCGGTGCGGACCCGTTGTGAGCTCACGGTTTTCGACCGCCACCTGTCCGAGGCCGAGGCCGCCGACGCGTTGCGGCCCTTCGACGTGATCTGCACCCTGCGCGAGCGGATGGCGCTGCCGCGCACGCTCATCGAGCGGCTGCCTAACCTCAAGCTGATCACCATCGTCGGCCGGAGCCTGCCCAACCTGGACATGGCCGCGGCCACCGAGCGCGGGGTGCTGGTCGCCCACTCGGATTTCGCCAACCCGCGATTCTCCTCGGTTCGCGACGCGACCCCGGAACTGGCCTGGGGCCTGTTGATCGCGACGGTGCGCAATCTGGCCGAGGAACATCGGCGGATGCGCGACGGGGGATGGCAGTCGACCACCGGTATGACCTTGGCCGGCAAGACGCTTGGGCTGCTCGGGCTGGGCCGGACCGGCAAGCGCATGGTCGAATACGCGAAAGTCTTTGGCATGCAAGTGATTGCGTGGAGCCAGAATCTCACCGACGAGGCCGCCGCGGCGGCCGGCGCCCGCCGGGTCGAGAAGGCGGCACTTTTCGCCGAGTCCGACGTGGTCTCGATCCACCTGGTGCTCGCCGAGCGCACCCGCGGGCTGGTCGGCCGGCCCGAGCTGGCCCTGATGAAGTCGCATGCCTACCTGATCAACACCTCGCGCGGCCCCATCGTGGACGAGGCCGCGCTGATCGACACGCTGCGGACCGGTCGCATCGCCGGGGCCGGGCTCGACGTCTACGACACCGAACCCCCGCCGCCCGACCATCCGTTGCGGGCGCTGGCGAACGTGACGCTGTCTCCCCACCTCGGCTACGTCACCCGCGAAATGCTCAGCGCCTTCTACGAAGACACCGTCGAGGCCGTCGTCGCCTGGCTGGATGGGGCGCCCGTCCGGATCGCGAACCCCGAGGCTCAGAACTAACCCAGCGAAACCTGCAGCCAATTCACGGGCGGGCCATGTGGATGGCACTCGGCGAGGACCGCGAACTCGCCACCCGGCCAGCTGCGGGCCCGCACCAAAAACCGGATCGGCGCGCCGGGCCCGTCCCGCGCGGGCTCCAGCGTCAGGTGCGCGAACGGGAACCGGGCGTCGGCCTGGGCGCCGAGCGCCTCGATCGCGTCGCGGACCGCGGCGCGCTCCTCGTCGGACAGGTACTGCCAGGTGATCGAATGCCACAGCACGGTCAGCGCGCCGGCGGCGAGGGTCAGGCCGGCGACCGCCTCGGCCGCCGTGCGGCGCTCGAGTCGCGCCGGGACGTTCCGGGCGACGGCGATGGCACCGCGCAGCCGGCGCAACCGGGCGTCCTGGTCGGGCCAGACGTAGCTCAACGCGGTCACTTCCCCCTCGGCGCCGGTGACGTCGATGGGCGCGATGTCGTAGCCGTTTCGCTCGACGACGCGCAGGGGGCCGTCGGGCGGCAGGGCGCCGCGCCACGCGTCGTTGATGGTGACCGGCGAGTCGGGCGGCCCCCACCTGCCGGCCTGGTGCCGGTAGTGGTAGTGGTCGGCGCGCATGTTCAGCCCCGCGCTCGATCCGATCTCGAAAAGCCTTATCGGCAAACCCAATCCGCGGTTGAGCAGCAGCAGGCCACCGATCAGCGCGGCGGATCGGCCCACCTCGTTGGTCTGCGGCGGCTGATGGAGCGCGGCGCGCAACGGGTCGGCATGCTCCGCCACGGTGCGCAGGACTTCGGGCCACGCGCTCGCCGCGTCCCAGGCGCCGCCGGTGCTGGGATACCAGCGCCGCAACTGCGGCGCCCGGCCGTCGAGCACCAACCGGTGCAGCCCGCCGAGCAGCCGAAGCGGCACCGCGTGGCGCGAGGGTGCGTCCTCGTGCCCGGACAGGATGGTCGCGAAGACGCCGCCCGCCTCGACGTCGCCGGCCACCAGCTCGAAGAGCTCCCCGTACATCGGGGAGCCGGAGCCCGCGCAGAACCGGCCCTGCGAGCGCAGCATGTGCAGCAGGTGCTCGGTGCCCCCGCTCATCGGTCCAGCCTTTCCAGCCCGGCCCCGACGACGTCGAACGCATCGCCGAGCGCGGCCGGCAGCGGGACGGATTCGTCGGAGAGCCAGTGCTCGTAGGCGCTCAACGCCACCCCGAGCATCGTCCAGGCGACGGTCTGCGGCAGCGGGTCGGTCGTCTTGACGCCCAGCCGGTGGGCCACGAAGCCCGCCATCACCTCGCGCCAGCCGGCATACATGGTCATCGAATAGGCCTGCAGCTCCGCGGTTTCCAGGATGACCCGCATGCGCTGGCGGTGGCGGACCGTTTCGCATTCGTCGAAGGTGTTGAACGCCAACAGCGCCCCGCGCAGCGCCTCGTCGAGGGGCACCCGCGGGTCGACGTTGTCGAGCAGCTCCCGCAGGTGCGCGAGGTGGGCGTCGAAGTCGCCCCACAGGATCGCGTTCTTGGACGCGTAATAGCGAAACAGCGTGCGGCGGGCGATGCCGGCCGCGTGCGCGACGTCGTCGACGCTCACCTCGGCGAACCCCCGGGCGGCGAACAGGTCGAGGGCGACGTCGGTGATGTGCCCCGGCGTCGTCGAACGGCGTCGGCCCACCCGCGGCTGCGGCATGTTCGGACCCGCCCTTCCATTGCGGCACTCGATGCCATATTGTGTCCAGAACGATCCATCCTTGTCGAGTCCCAACGGGAGGAAAAGTTTCATGGAGCACGAAAACCAGACCGAGACCGAGCTCGTGACCGAGACCCTCGTGGAAGAGGTGTCCATCGACGGGATGTGCGGGGTCTACTGATCCGCGTGTTCGACCCCGATCGCGGCTGGCGGCTGCATCCGCAGGTGGCGGTGCGGCCGGAGCCGTTCGGCGCGCTGCTCTATCACTTCGGCACCCGCAAGCTGTCCTTCCTGAAGAACCGCACCATCCTCACGGTGGTGCGGTCGCTGGCCGACCATCCCGACGTCCGGTCGGCCTGCCGTGCCGCGGGCGTGGACGACCCGGGGCAGGAGCCTTACCTGCACGCGCTGGGTGTGTTGGCGGATTCAAAGATGTTGGTACTTCAGGAGGCTCAATGACCGTCACGGTTCCGCGGCTGATCGAGCAGTTCGAGCGCGGGCTGGACGCCCCGATCTGCCTGACCTGGGAGCTGACCTACGCGTGCAACCTGGCCTGCGTGCACTGCCTCTCGTCGTCGGGCAAGCGCGACCCGCGCGAGCTGTCCACCCGCCAGTGCATGGACATCATCGACGAGCTGGAACGCATGCAGGTGTTCTACGTCAACATCGGCGGCGGCGAACCCACCGTGCGGCCCGACTTCTGGGAGCTGGTCGACTACGCGACCGCGCACCACGTCGGCGTGAAGTTCTCCACCAACGGCGTCCGGATCACGCCGCAGGTCGCGGCGCGCCTGGCGGCCAGTGACTACGTCGACGTCCAGATCTCGCTCGACGGCGCCACCGCGGAGGTCAACGACGCCGTCCGCGGCGCCGGCTCGTTCGCGATGGCGGTGCGGGCGCTGGAGAATCTCGCGGCCGCTGGCTTCAAGGATGCGAAGATCTCGGTCGTCGTGACCCGGCACAACGTCGACCAGCTCGACGAATTCGCCGCGCTGGCAAGCCGTTACGGCGCCACCCTGAGGATCACCCGGCTCCGGCCCTCGGGCCGGGGCGCCGACGTGTGGGAAGAGCTGCACCCCACCGCCGCCCAGCAGGTCCAGCTCTACGACTGGCTGGTCGCCAAGGGGGAGCGGGTGCTCACCGGTGACTCCTTCTTCCACCTCGCGCCGCTCGGCTCCTCCGGTGCCCTTGCCGGTTTGAACATGTGCGGCGCCGGCCGGGTGGTGTGCCTGATCGACCCCGTGGGCGACGTCTACGCCTGCCCGTTCGCCATCCACGACCGCTTCCTGGCCGGAAACATCCTGTCCGACGGGGGATTTGACAACGTCTGGAAGAACGCGCCGCTGTTTCGTGAACTCCGCGAACCGCAGTCGGCGGGGGCCTGCGGCAGCTGCGGGCACTACGACAGCTGCCGGGGCGGCTGCATGGCGGCCAAGTTCTTCACCGGCCTGCCGATGGACGGGCCGGACCCCGAATGCGTCCAGGGCCACAGCGAGCAGGCGCTGTCGCGCGACCGCAGCACACCGCGGCCCCGCGCCGACCACTCCCGGAAGACGAGCGGGCCAGTACTTCTGACACTGTCGCGACCGCCGGCGCGGCTGTGCAACGAAAGCCCCGTATAGCCATGGCCGACCAATGGTTCGAAACGGTCGCCATCGCCCAGCAGCGCGCGAAGCGGCGGCTGCCGAAATCCGTTTATTCGGCGCTGCTTGCGGGCAGCGAAAAGGGAATCACCGTCGCGGGCAACGTCGAAGCGTTTAACGAACTCGGATTCGCGCCCCATGTCGTCGGCGCGCCGGAAAAGCGCGACCAATCGACTACCGTTATGGGACAGGATATTTCGTTTCCGGTGGTCATTTCGCCGACCGGCGTCCAAGCCGTCGATCCGGACGGCGAGGTGGCCGTCGCGCGCGCGGCCGCGGCGCGGGGAACGGCGATGGGGCTGTCCTCGTTCGCCAGCAAGCCGATCGAAGAGGTCATCGCCGCCAATCCCAAACTCTTCTTCCAGGTGTACTGGCTCGGCGGGCGCGACGCCATCGCCGAGCGCGTGGAACGCGCGCGCCAGGCCGGCGCGGTCGGTTTGATCGTCACCACCGACTGGTCGTTCTCGCACGGGCGCGACTGGGGCAGTCCGAAGATCCCCGAAGAGATGAACCTGCGGACCATCCTGCGGCAGTCTCCGGAGGCGGTCTTCAAGCCCCGCTGGTTGTGGAAGTACGGCAAGACGCTGCGCCCGCCGGACCTGCGGGTGCCCAACCAGGCGCGCCGCGGCGAGCCCGGTCCGCCGTTCTTCGCCGCATACGGGGAGTGGATGGGCACCCCGCCGCCGACCTGGGACGACATCGCCTGGCTGCGCCAGCTGTGGGGCGGACCGTTCATGCTCAAGGGCGTGATGCGCGTCGACGACGCCAAAAGGGCTGTGGACGCCGGTGTTTCGGCGATTTCCGTGTCGAATCACGGCGGCAACAACCTGGACGGCACGCCGGCGTCGATCCGCGCGCTGCCCGCCGTGGCCGCGGCGGTCGGGGACCAGGTCGAGGTGCTGCTCGACGGCGGCATCCGCCGCGGCAGCGACGTCGTCAAGGCGGTGGCGCTCGGGGCGCGCGCTGTGATGATCGGCCGGGCATACCTATGGGGCCTCGCGGCCGGCGGCCAGGCCGGTGTGGAGAACGTCCTCGACATCTTGCGCGGCGGCATCGACTCGGCGCTGATGGGTCTGGGGCGCTCCTCGGTACACGACCTCAGCCCGGGCGACCTCTTGGTGCCGGCCGGCTTCACCCGGGCGCTCGGGGTGCCGCCGGCCTAAACCTGGGCACGTCGGGCCTTTTTCCCAAGATTGAGCATGAGCGGTTTTCACCAGCAGCGCGAAATGGTCCTCTAGCGTGAATCGACGGCGGCGAAAATTGTGGTGCTTGCGAGGCAACCGTGACGAACGAGCCATCAAATTCGACCGCTCGGTGAACAACCCAGAAAAAAATAATTTTGTAGGGTCAACAATTGGTGCACGCCAGGTGAATTCGTCCTACCATCAGCCAGTGCCCGTACTCGGCGAATTAGCGACGATGGCGTCGAGCCAGCTATTCGGCACCTCGCCGTCGTTAATGGTCCCGCTGGGGTCGACCGAACAACACGGTCCACACCTCCCGGTGGACACCGATACCCGGATTGCGGCGGCGGTCGCGCGCGGGGCCAGGGCCCGCCTGGAGCAGGACTGGTTGGTGGCGCCGGCCATCGCCTACGGCGCCAGCGGCGAGCACCAAGACTTCGCCGGAACGATCTCGATCGGCACCGAAGCGCTGACCGCGCTGCTGGTGGAGTACGGCAGGTCAGCGGCCTGCTGGGCCCCGCGGCTCGTCTTCGTCAACGGCCACGGCGGCAACGTCGGCGCGTTGCGCGGCGCGGTGAGCACGCTGCGCGCCGAGGGCCGCGACGCCGCATGGTGCCCCTGCGTCGCCCCCGGCGGCGACGCCCACGCCGGCCATACCGAAACATCGGTATTGCTCCACATCTCACCGGCCGACGTGCTGACCGACCGGTGGCTCATCGGCAACCGGGCGCCGTTGGGAGACCTGCTCCCCTCGATGCGCCGCGGGGGCGTCGCGGCGGTCAGCCGGGTCGGGGTGTTGGGGGACCCGACCACCGCGACGGCCGCCGAGGGCAAGCGCATCTTCGCCGAGATGGTCGACGACTGTGTCCGTCGAGTCGCCCGGTGGTCGCCCGGGCCCGACGGGATGATCACATGACCGCTACCCGATTGCCGGACGGGTTCGCCGTCCAGGTCGATCGCCGCGTGCGGGTGCTCGGCGACGGCTCCGCCCTGCTGGGCGGCTCACCGACTCGCCTGCTGAAGTTGGCTCCCGCCGCCCAGAGCATGCTCTCCGACGGCCGGCTGAAGGTTCGCGACGACGTCAGCGCCCAGCTGGCCCGCACCCTCCTGGACGCCACCGTGGCGCATCCCCGGCCGGCGGGCGGCCCGTCGCACCGCGACGTCACGGTGGTTATCCCGGTGCGGGACAACGTCTCCGGGGTGCGGCGCCTGGTCAGTTCGCTGCGCGGGTTGCGCGTCATCGTGGTCGACGACGGTTCGTCCCCTCCGATCGAGCCGGAAGACTTCATCGGCGCGCACTGCGACGTCGAGGTGCTGCGGCACGCCCACAGCAAGGGTCCGGCGGCGGCGCGCAACACCGGGCTGGCCGCCTGCACCACCGACTTCGTGGCGTTTCTGGACTCCGACGTCGCGCCGCGCCGCGGCTGGCTGGAGGCCCTGCTCGGTCACTTCTGCGATCCGACCGTCGCCCTGGTCGCGCCGCGCATCGTGGGCCTGTCGCACAGCGAGAACGTGGTGGCGCGCTATGAGGCGGTGCACTCGTCCCTGGACCTGGGGGAGCGCGAAGCCCCGGTCCTGCCCCACAGCACGGTGTCCTACGTCCCCAGCGCGGCGATCATCTGCCGCCGCTCGGCCATCCGCGGCGTCGGCGGGTTCGACGAGACGATGCAGTCCGGCGAGGACGTCGACCTGTGCTGGCGGCTCATCGAAGCGGGCGCCCGGCTGCGTTACGAGCCGATCGCACAGGTGGCCCACGATCACCGCACCGAGCTACGGGATTGGCTCGCGCGCAAGGCCTTTTATGGCGGTTCGGCGGCCCCGCTGTCCGTTCGCCACCCGGACAAGACGGCCCCGGTGGTGATCTCCGGCTGGGCGCTGATGGCCTGGATCCTCGTCGCGTTGGGGACGAGCCTCAGCCAGCTCGCCTCGATCGTCGTCGCGCTGCTGACGGGTCGGCGGATCGCCAAGGCGATGCGCGGCGCCGACACCTCGCTGGTGGACGTCCTCACGATCGCGACTCGCGGACTGTGGTCGGCGGCGCTGCAGCTGGCGTCAGCCCTGTGCCGGCACTACTGGCCGCTGGCCTTGGTCGCGGCCATCCTGTCGCGCCACTGCAGACGCGTCGTGCTGGTGGCCGCCGTCATGGACGGCGTGGTGGACTGGCTGCGCCGCCGGGACGCCACCGGCGACGACGCCGAACCCATCGGGCTGCTGACCTACGTGTTGCTCAAGCGGGTCGACGACCTGGCCTACGGCCTCGGGCTGTGGTGGGGTGTGGTGCGCGAACGCAACGTGCGCGCGCTCAAGCCGCAGATTCGCACTTAACCGCTTTGACCGTGGCCGCCCCGCGCAGCGATGTGCTGATCGTCGGTGCCGGCAGCGGTGGATCCGTTGTTGCCGAACGCCTTTCCGCCGACCCCGCCCGCACCGTCACCGTCCTGGAGGCCGGGCCCGCACTCGCCGACCCGGAACTGCTGGCCCTGACCGCCAACGGGTTGCAGCTGCCGATCGGGGTCGGCAGCCCCCTGGCCCGGCGCTACCTGACCACGCTGACCGATCGGCACGCCCTCAAGTTGCCGATCGTGCGCGGGGCCACCGTCGGCGGGTCGGGCGCGATCAACGGCGGCTACTTCTGTCGCGGCTTGCCGCGCGACTTCGATCGCGCAGCGGTTCCCGGCTGGGCGTGGCCGGATGTGCTCGAGCACTTCCGCGCGATCGAGACCGACCTCGATTTCGACGGGCCGGCCCACGGTAAGTCCGGGCCCATCGCGGTGCGCCGGACACGCGAAATGACCGGTACCACGGAAACATTCATTGCGGCGGCCGAACGCGCCGGATTCCCTTGGATCGACGAT
Source organism: Mycobacterium sp. NGS69 (assembly GCF_059812165.1). NCBI lineage: Bacteria > Bacillati > Actinomycetota > Actinomycetes > Mycobacteriales > Mycobacteriaceae > Mycobacterium > Mycobacterium sp. NGS69. Next base: position 225,508 of record NZ_JCALCD010000003.1, on the reverse strand, counting down.
CTCAATGACGCCGGGCCGGAACTGGTTTCGGGCCTGGGCGCGGTCCCACTGAACATCGTCGACGGGGTGCGCACCGGCTCCGGGGCCGCGTACCTGCTACCGGCGCTTGGGCGGCCCAACCTGACATTGCTGGAGCGGACCCGCGCGGTGCGGCTGCGGTTCGCGGGCGCCGCCGCGGTGGGCGTCGACGTGGTCGGCCCGCAGGGCCGGGCGACGCTGTTCGCCGACCGAATCGTGTTGTGCGCCGGCGCCATTGAGTCGGCTCACCTGCTGATGCTGTCCGGCATCGGCGACGAAGCGATGCTGCGCGCCGTGGGCGTTCCGGTGGTGGCGCCGCTGCCGGTCGCGACGTCGTTCAGCGACCACCCGGAGTGGGTGTTGCCGACCAACTGGGCGGTGGCCCCGGGCCGGCCCGTGGTGGAGGTCGTGCTCAGCACCGCCGACGGGATCGAGATCCGGCCGTACACGGGCGGATTCGTGGCGATGACCGGCGATGGCACCGCGGGCCACCCCGACTGGCCGCACATCGGGGTGGCGCTCATGCGGCCGCGAGCGCGCGGTCGCATCACGCTCGTCTCACCGGACCCAGACGTGCCGCCGCACATCGAGCATCGCTACGACAGCGAGCCCGACGACGTCGCCGCGCTGCGCCGGGGGAGTGAACTGGCCCGCGAGTTGGCCGGTGCCGCAACGTCTGTCGGGTCGCCGGTGTGGTCGACGTCGCAACACCTGTGCGGCACCGCGCCGATGGGCGCCGTCGTCGACCCGGGCTGCCGGGTGTTGGGCATCGAAAACCTTTGGGTGATAGACGGTTCCATCCTGCCCGCGATCACGAGTCGCGGTCCGCACGCGACCATCGTGATGGTCGGCCACCGCGCAGCGGAATTCGTTGCGTGAGTCGAGCTATGGACTGAAGACGACACCGTCCGCGCCGGGCACGCCGATGAGCAAGCCGCCTTGGCCGCCGACGCCGGGCGGGTTCGTGCCGGCGGTGAAGCCGTTTCCCCCGTTACCGCCGAACCCAATCAGCTGGGCGTCGCCGCCGTTGCCGCCGGCGCCGTCTTGGGCCGTGCCGAAACCGCCGTTGCCGCCCGCGCCGCCGTTGCCGATCAGGGCGGCGTTGCCGCCCCCACCGCCGCTGCCGCCGGTAACCCCGGTACCGCCGGAACCACCGGGCCCGCCAGTGCCGAACAGTCCACCCGTCCCGCCGTGCCCGCCCACGCCACCGGCGCCGGCGGCGTTGCTCCCCCCGGCACCGCCCGCGCCGCCCACGCCACCGAACAACCCACCGGCCCCGCCGCTGCCCCCCGCGCCGCCGCCCGCGCCGCCCGCCCCGCCGGTCCCGCCGACACCGCCGAAAAAGCCGCCGGCTCCGCCGTTACCGCCGCTTTTGCCGCTGGCGCCGTACCCGCCGTTCCCACCGCTACCCCACAACCAGCCGCCGTCGGCACCGTTGGCTCCCGTGTTGGGCTTCCCGTTGGTGCCGTTACCGATCAGCGGGCGCCCCGTCAACAACACGCTGGGCGTGTTGATCACGTTGAGGATGTCCTGCTCGATGGTCTGCAGCGGGGTGGCGTTGGCCGCCTCGGCGAGCGAATATTGCGACGCGCCGCCACCCATCAGCTGCACGAACTGTTGGTGGAACGATTCCAACTGGGCGCTCAGTGCCTGGTACTGCTGGGCATGTGCCCCGAACACCGACGCGATGGCGGTGGACACCTCATCGGTGCCCGCCGCGATGATCTCGGTGGTCGTGCCCGCCGCCGCGCCGTTGGCCTGCCGCAGCGCGGCGCCGATTCCGGCCAAATCCTGTGTGGCTACTTGCATTACGTCGGGTGCCGCGATCAGAAAAGTCATTTCACGCGCTCCCAACTTGACTTTGCTGGAGCTAATGCTAGACCCGCCGCAACACCGCAATGCCGTTTTCGCCGGATGGCTGGCGGCTCCGAGCGGGAGCCCGTGAATCAGGCCGAGTAGGGGTGCATCTCGATCGGTGCGCCGGTCGCCGCCGGTTGCTCCTCATGGGAAGCGGCCGCCGCCGTCGGGGAGTAGGGCGGCGTCGCCGGGGAATAGTTCGGGGTTGCCGCCGGCGCCGCGGTGAGCGGCGTGGTGACCGGCATCGCCTGCGCGGCCGTCACCGGAGAGATTGCCGGGGTTTCGATCGGCCCCTCCACCGGCGCCGCCGCCACCGGCGCGCCAACGGGTGCGGGTGTGGCGACTTCAGCCGGCACCGCGGCGGCCGGCGTGCCCGCCGGTGCAAGCGGCGCGACCGCCGGCGCCACCGCCGGCGCCGCCGCGAGCGGCGTGCCGGTCGGCGCCAGCGCGACCGGTGCCGCTGGAGCCGGCGTGACCGCCGCCGCCAGGGGTGTCGCCGGTGCGGCCGGCGCCGCGCCACCGGCGGCCCCCGCCGCCGCCGCGGGCACTCCCGCCGCCGCGGAGCCCGCCGAGGCCGCGGTGCCGGCCAGCGGTTGCGCGGTCGAGAGCGCCTGCCCGGGGACATTGCCCGCCACCATGTTCTGGACGGTTTGCAGGGGAGAGGCGTTCGCCGCCTCGGTGAGGGCGTATTGCTCGGCGCCGGCGCTCATCAACTGGACGAACTGGCTGTGGAAGGCCTGCGCGGCGGCGCTTAGCGCCTGATAGACCTGGGCGTGCGCGTCGAACAGGCTCGAGATGCCGGCCGACACCTCGTCGGCGCCCGCGGGTGCCACGCTGGATACCGGGCCCAAAGCGGCGGAGTTTGCGTCGCTGATCGCGGATCCGATGTTCGCCAAATCCAATGCGGCGTTAGCCACATATTCGGGCGCTGCGATCACATACGACATTCGGCTCCCCCGGCTGTCTCGACGTCGTCCGCCTCCCCATCACGGACACCGCTTCGCGCAGAGTATCGCCCATCCGGGGTCGCCCGAGGCGTTTTCAGCGGATCTTCAGCAAGCATTCGCCGGCAACCCACGAGCCGGCGCACCAGACTCAGCTGCCGCCCGTCGCGGCCCGGAGCCCACAGCCCGATCAGGATCGCGGCGACGGCGACGATCACGGCCAGGACCGTCGTCGAGGCGTGCATCGCCGTCATGAACGCCGCTTTGCTGGCCTCGGCCAGCTGGCCACCCTGCGGCCCCAGTTTCCCGGCCACCTCGACGGCCTTGGCCAGCGAATCGGTCGCGGGGCCACGCACCGGGTCGGGGAACCCCGCCAACCTGGGCGCCAGCTCGTGCGAGTAACGGCCGGCCAGTATCGAGCCGGCCACGGCGATCCCCAGGGCCCCGCCCATCTCTCGCGACGTGTCGTTGACCGCGGACGCGACGCCCTGCTTTTCGTCGGGGACCGCGCCCATGATCGCCGAGGTCGTTGGTGCGGTGCAGAATCCGATGCCGGTGCTCAGGATCAGCGTGGGCCACGCCAACTCGAGGAAACTCGAATGGAGGTCGAGCGTGCGCATGCACAGGAAGCCGATCGCCATCGTCAACGTGCCCACGAACAGCACCAGCCGCAGGCCGAACTTCGGCACATACCAAAACGACAGCGCCGAGAAAATGCCGAGCGGGACCATGAAGGGACCGAACGCCACCGCCGTCATCAGCGGGGAGTAGCCCATGATCTGCTGCACGTACTGCATGCCCAGGTAGAAGAAACCGAACGTCGCGCCGAACAGGATGACGATCGTCGCCACCCCGGTGGCGAAACTGGGATCGCCGAACAGTCGGACATCCAGAAGCGGGTGCCTCATCCGGAATTCGACGACGCCGAACACCGCCGCGATGGCCGCCCCGGCGACGAGCCCGCCCCAGACCAGGGGATCGCTCCAGCCGCGGTCGGGCGCTTCGAGGATCGCGGCCACCGCGATCGCGACGGCCGCGCCGATCAGGACCGCGCCCAGCGAATCGATCCGTGGCGCGTCGTGCTCGCGCGACGACGCGACGGTGCACGCCAGCGCGAAGATCGCCAGCCCGGCGACGCCCAACGACCAGAAGATCGCATGCCAGTCCCAAAAGCGAAGCAGCAGGCCGGATCCGAGCATGCCCAGCACCCCGCCGGAACCGGCGGTGCCGGCCCAGATCCCGACGGCCTTGATCCGGTCCTCCTTCGGGTAGGCCACCGTCAGCAGCGACAGCGTCGCGGGCATCACGAAGGCGGCGCCGACGCCGGCGACCGCCCGGCCCGCGATGATCTGCAGCGGGCTGTGCAACAGCGCCGGCGTGGCCGACCCGAAGGCGAAGATGACCAAACCGATGAGCAACGCGCCCCGCCTGCCGTACCGGTCGCCGATCGCCCCGGCGGGCAGCAGCAAACAGGCCAGCGCCACCGTGTAACCGTCGACGATCCAGGTCAGCTGCGACTGGGTCGCCGAGGTGGCGACGGCGAGATCCCCCAGCGCGGTGTTCAGCGCCGTCATCGACGCGACGACCAGCCCGACGCCCATGCAGGCGACGGTCAGGGTCCAAGTTCGGGCCCGGGGACTACCCCCGAGGCGCGCTACATCAGTACGCTGATCAGGCCGTACCAGCGCTTCGACCATATAAATGCGCCTCCTAACGGGGGCGTAGACAGACTTTCGAGACTATTGGTCTTGTAGGTAGACCGATAGTCTCGGTTCCAAACCGGGAGGTAGCTCACAATTACCGGCGGAAGTACCGATCCCCGTCCAGCGCGGTCCAGGGCCCGTTTGCTCGAGGCCGCCGCCGCGCTGCTGCGATCGGGGGGTCCCAGCGCGGTGACCGTCGATGCGGTCACTCGTAGCGCCAATGTAGCGAGGGCGACCCTGTATCGCCACTTCCCGAGCGGAAATGATTTGCTGGCAGCGGCATTCAACAGCCTGATACCGCCGCCGCCGATGCCGCCCGCCGACGGTTCACTGCGCGATCGCCTTATCGGGCTGGTGCTGGCCCAGGCCGAGACCGTGGCGCAGGCGCCGGCCCTCCTGACGGCCATGTCGTGGCTGTCCCTGGGCCGCGACCTGGATGTGTTGCCCGAACCTCAGCACCTCGGCATGTGCGACGGCGGCGCGATCAGCACCCTGCGGGAGCGCATCGCCCAGCAGTACGCCGCGCCGTTCGACGCGGTTTTCGACAGCCCCGAGGCCGCCGCCGAACTGGGCGAGGTCGACCGGTCGCGCGCCATCGCGATGTTGATCGGCCCGCTGGTACTGGGGCGGCTATCGACCCTGCCCGACTTCGACTATCGGGAGTGTGCCCGGGCCTCCGTCGACGGTTTCCTGCACGTGCAGCGGGCCCAGCAGAGGGCCGACGCGGCGGCCACGGAATCGGCCGGCGCCTGAGTCCCGGCGACGTTTGCCCGGGATTTGGCCAAACCCATGATCTGAGGCATACTGTTCGGGTTGCCTTGCGCCGGGTTCTGCCTGGCCGGGCATACGACCAGCGCCCAACCGGGCGCGTCCGGTCTCATCCTCGGAGCGCGACTTAATTTTGGCCGCGAACGAGGCTGCGTGAGGGTGACACGCCCGACCGCGGGGGCCGGTGGACCACGACAGGTAAACAGCGGCGCAATACCGGCGCGACGCTCGACCGGCCCAAGATTGGGCCGCCGATTGGCGCGCCGGGGCACCAGGCCCGAATACGGGCCTTTAACAGGAGTGAGGGTAGGAGAAAGCGTGGCGGGACAGAAGATCCGCATCAGGCTTAAGGCCTACGACCATGAGGCCATCGACGCATCGGCGCGCAAGATCGTCGAGACCGTCGTCCGCACGGGTGCCAGCGTCGTAGGTCCGGTGCCGCTGCCGACCGAGAAGAACGTGTACTGCGTCATCCGCTCCCCGCACAAGTACAAGGACTCGCGGGAGCACTTCGAGATGCGTACGCACAAGCGGTTGATTGACATCCTCGATCCGACGCCGAAGACCGTCGACGCGCTGATGCGCATCGACCTTCCGGCCAGTGTCGACGTCAACATCCAGTAGGAGATCCAGAACTCATGGCAAGAAAAGGCATTCTGGGTACCAAGCTGGGCATGACGCAGGTGTTCGACGAGAACAACCGGGTTGTCCCGGTGACGGTGGTCAAGGCCGGCCCCAACGTGGTGACCCGCATCCGCACGCCGGAGCGCGACGGCTACAGCGCCGTTCAGTTGGCGTACGGCGAGATCAGCCCGCGCAAGGTGAACAAGCCGGTGACCGGTCAGTACACGGCGGCGGGCGTCAACCCGCGCCGCTTCCTGGCCGAGCTGCGGCTGGACAACCCCGACGCCGCCGCCGAATACGAGGTCGGCCAGGAGCTGACGGCGGAGATCTTCGCCGACGGCGCGTATGTCGACGTGACCGGCACCTCCAAGGGGAAGGGCTTCGCCGGCACCATGAAGCGGCATGGCTTCCGCGGCCAGGGCGCCAGCCACGGTGCCCAGGCGGTGCACCGCCGGCCGGGTTCCATCGGAGGCTGCGCCACCCCGGCGCGGGTCTTCAAGGGCACCCGGATGGCCGGCCGGATGGGCAACGACCGGGTGACCGTGCAGAACCTGTTGGTGCACAAGGTCGATACCGAGAACGGCGTGCTGTTGATCAAGGGTGCGGTCCCCGGCCGCACCGGCGGACTCGTGATGGTTCGCAGCGCGATCAAACGAGGTGAGAACTGATGGCTCTCAAGATCGAAGTCAAGACGCCGGACGGCAAGGTCGACGGCTCCGTCGAGCTGCCCGCCGAATTGTTCGACGCCCCGGCCAATATCGCGCTGATGCACCAGGTGGTCACCGCGCAGCGGGCGGCCGCCCGGCAGGGCACGCACTCGACCAAGACGCGCGGCGACGTCAGCGGTGGCGGTCGCAAGCCCTACCGGCAGAAGGGCACGGGCCGCGCCCGCCAGGGTTCGACCCGGGCGCCGCAGTTCACCGGTGGTGGCACCGTGCACGGCCCGAAGCCGCGGGACTACAGCCAGCGCACGCCCAAGAAGATGATCGCCGCGGCGTTGCGCGGCGCTCTCTCGGACCGGGCGCGCAACGGGCGCATCCACGCGGTGACCGAGTTGGTCGCCGGCCAGACCCCGTCGACCAAGAGCGCCAAGGCTTTTCTGGCCACGCTGACCGATCGCAAGCAGGTGCTGCTCGTCATCGGTCGCGCCGACGAAACCGGTGCGAAGAGCGTGCGCAACCTGCCCGGCGTGCACGTCCTGGCGCCCGACCAGCTGAACACCTACGACGTGCTGCGCTCCGATGACGTGGTGTTCAGCGTCGAGGCCCTCAACGCCTACATCTCCGCCAACACCAGCTCCACCGAGGAGGTTTCGGCCTGATGGCGACCATCGCTGACCCCCGCGACATCATCCTGGCGCCGGTCATCTCCGAGAAGTCCTACTCACTGTTGGACGACAACGTGTACACGTTCGTGGTGCACCCCGACTCGAACAAGACGCAGATCAAGATCGCCATCGAGAAGATCTTCTCCGTCAAGGTCGCGTCGGTGAACACCGCGAACCGGCAGGGAAAGCGCAAGCGCACCCGGACCGGATACGGCAAGCGCAAGGGCACCAAGCGCGCCATCGTCACCCTGGCCCCGGGCAGCAAGCCGATCGACCTCTTCGGCGCACCGAGCTAGCCGAGCGCGAGAGAAAGACCTGATTAGACATGGCAATTCGTAAGTACAAGCCGACGACCCCGGGTCGCCGCGGCGCCAGCGTGTCCGACTTCGCCGAGATCACCCGTTCGGAGCCGGAGAAGTCCCTGGTTCGCCCGCTGCACGGGCACGGTGGACGCAACGCCCACGGCCGGATCACCACCCGGCACAAGGGTGGCGGCCACAAGCGCGCCTACCGGGTGATCGACTTCCGTCGTAACGACAAGGACGGCGTCAACGCGAAGGTCGCGCACATCGAGTACGACCCGAACCGCACCGCCAACATCGCGCTGCTGCACTTCCTGGACGGCGAGAAGCGCTACATCATTGCCCCGCTTGGGCTCTCGCAGGGCGATGTGGTGGAGTCGGGCCCCAACGCCGACATCAAGCCGGGCAACAACCTGCCGCTGCGCAACATCCCGGCCGGTACCTTGGTGCACGCCGTGGAGCTGCGCCCGGGTGGCGGCGCCAAGCTCGCGCGCTCGGCCGGGTCGAGCATCCAGCTGCTCGGCAAGGAGGGCAGCTACGCGTCGCTGCGGATGCCCAGCGGCGAGATCCGCCGCGTCGACGTGCGCTGCCGCGCCACGGTCGGCGAGGTGGGCAACGCCGAGCAGGCAAACATCAACTGGGGCAAGGCCGGTCGCATGCGGTGGAAGGGCAAGCGCCCGTCCGTCCGTGGTGTCGTGATGAACCCGGTCGACCACCCGCACGGCGGTGGTGAGGGTAAGACCTCCGGTGGTCGCCACCCGGTCAGCCCGTGGGGCAAGCCGGAGGGCCGCACCCGTCACCCGAACAAGCAGAGCAACAAGCTCATCGTCCGACGCCGGCGCACCGGCAAGAAGCACTCGCGGTAGGAGTAGCAACCTATGCCACGCAGCCTGAAAAAGGGACCGTTCGTCGACGACCACCTGCTCAAGAAGGTGGACGTGCAGAACGAGAAGAACAGCAAGCAGGTCATCAAGACCTGGTCTCGCCGGTCGACGATCATTCCGGACTTCATCGGCCACACCTTCGCCGTGCACGACGGGCGCAAGCACGTCCCGGTGTTCGTCACCGAGGCGATGGTGGGCCACAAGCTAGGCGAGTTCGCCCCGACGCGGACCTTCAAGGGGCACATCAAGGATGATCGGAAGGCCAAGCGGCGATGACCACAACTGAGTTTCCGTCCGCGGTCGCCAAGGCGCGGTTCGTGCGGGTGTCGCCGACCAAGGCGCGCCGGGTGATCGACCTGGTGCGCGGCAAGTCGGTGGAAGACGCGCTCGACATCCTGCGCTGGGCGCCGCAGGCCGCCAGCGAGCCGGTGGCCAAGGTGATCGCCAGCGCCGCGGCCAACGCGCAGAACAACAACGGCCTGGACCCGGCGACGCTGGTGGTCGCGACCGTGTACGCCGACGAGGGACCGACGGCCAAGCGCATCCGTCCGCGCGCCCAGGGCCGCGCGTTCCGGATTCGCCGACGCACCAGCCACATCACGGTCGTGGTGGAAAGCCGGCCCGCCTCCGGCGAGCGGTCGGCGAAGTCCACGCGGGCGCGTCGCGCCGAGGCCAGCAAGGCGGCGGCGAAGGCGCCGGCCAAGAAGGCACCGGCCAAGAAGGCTCCCGCCAAGAAGGCGCCGGCCGCCAAGAAGGCCCCGGCAAAAAAGGCCCCGGCCAAGGCTTCTGAGGCTTCTGAAGCGAAGGGAGGCTCAGACTAGTGGGCCAGAAGATCAATCCGCACGGCTTCCGGCTCGGCATCACCACGGACTGGAAGTCCCGTTGGTACGCCGACAAGCAGTACGCCGACTACGTCAAGGAAGACGTCGCGATCCGGCGGCTGCTGTCCACCGGCCTGGAGCGCGCCGGCATCGCCGACGTGGAGATCGAAAGGACCCGGGACAGGGTTCGCGTTGATATCCACACCGCGCGTCCCGGGATCGTCATCGGCCGCCGCGGCACCGAGGCCGACCGGATCCGGGCCGACCTGGAGAAGCTGACCGGTAAGCAGGTCCAGCTCAACATCCTCGAGGTCAAAAACCCCGAATCGCAGGCGCAATTGGTGGCGCAGGGCGTCGCCGAGCAGTTGAGCAACCGCGTGGCGTTCCGCCGCGCCATGCGCAAGGCCATTCAGTCGGCGATGCGGCAGCCCAACGTCAAGGGCATCCGGGTGCAGTGCTCCGGTCGCCTCGGCGGCGCGGAGATGAGCCGCTCGGAGTTCTACCGCGAGGGCCGGGTGCCGCTGCACACGCTGCGCGCCGATATCGACTATGGCCTGTACGAGGCCAAGACCACCTTCGGCCGCATCGGCGTGAAGGTGTGGATCTACAAGGGCGACATCGTCGGCGGCAAGCGCGAATTGACCGCCGCCGCCCCGGCGGGCGCCGACCGTCCGCGCCGCGAGCGGCCGTCGGGCACGCGTCCGCGGCGCAGCGGGGCGTCGGGCACCACGGCGACCAGCACCGAGGCCGGCCGGGCCGCGGGTGCGGAGGACCAAGCAGCGCCTCCGGCCGAGGCCGCGCCGGCCCCCGAACCGCAGAGTACGGAGAGCTGAATCATGTTGATTCCCCGCAAGGTCAAGCACCGCAAGCAGCACCACCCGCGCCAGCGCGGCATCGCCAGCGGCGGGACGCAGGTGAACTTCGGTGACTACGGCATCCAGGCGCTCGAGCACGCCTACGTGACCAACCGGCAGATCGAGGCGGCTCGTATCGCGATCAACCGGCACATCAAGCGTGGCGGCAAGGTGTGGATCAACGTCTTCCCCGACCGCCCGCTGACCAAGAAGCCCGCCGAAACCCGGATGGGTTCGGGTAAGGGCTCCCCCGAGTGGTGGGTGGTCAACGTCAAGCCGGGCCGGGTGCTGTTCGAGCTCAGCTACCCCAACGAGCAGACCGCCCGGGCGGCGCTCACCCGCGCAATCCACAAGCTGCCGATCAAGGCACGCATCGTGACCCGAGAGGATCAGTTCTGATGGCACTGGGCATTTCGCCGGGCGAACTGCGCGAGCTCACCGACGACGAGCTCACCGACCGCCTGCGCGAATCCAAGGAGGAGCTGTTCAACCTGCGCTTCCAGATGGCGACCGGGCAGCTCACCAACAACCGCCGGCTCCGCACGGTGCGTCACGAAATCGCGCGCGTTTACACCGTGCTGCGCGAACGAGAACTGGGCCTCGCTAGCGGACCCGACGGAACCGACGGAACTAAGGATTCGTGATGGCAGAAGCTAAGAAGACGCCCGAAAAGGCCGCGCCCAAGAAGACCGCTCCCAAGAGCACCGACGCCGCGTCGAAAGACAAGGGCCCCAAGCACACTCCGGCCAACCCGAAGACCCGCGGGCGGCGCAAGGTGCGCATCGGCTATGTCGTGAGCGACAAGATGCAGAAGACCATCGTGGTCGAGCTGGAAGACCGCATGCGTCACCCGTTGTACGGCAAGATCATCCGGACCACCAAGAAGGTCAAGGCGCACGACGAGAACAGCACCGCCGGCATCGGCGACCGCGTCTCGCTGATGGAGACGCGCCCGACGTCGGCCACGAAGCGCTGGCGGCTCGTCGAGATCCTCGAGAAGGCCAAGTAGCCCGGGCCCAACCGGTCTTAGCCCGCGGTCCTGACCGCGATGCCGTCGAGCAGCTGTCCCAACCCGGAGCGGAACTCGACGCGGTGGCCGGCGTCCGCGCCGTCGAAAGCCCCGGCCTCGAGCGCCGCCGACAACGCCGGGAATCGGTCCGCATCGATCACCCGACGCAGCAGGGCGGGGTAGTGGGGACCGTCGACGGGTGCGGCCTCGATCGCCAGCGCCGCGGCTCCGCGAACGAAATGCAGCACCGCCATGACCGCGGCCAGCTTGTCGCGCTCGGCCAAATTCGTATCGCCCAGCGTCGCGAGCCCGGCGTCCAGCCACGCCAACTGGCCCGGGTCGGCGGGAGGCCCGGCCGACACCGCCTGCAACACCCACGGATGCCGGTGGTACACGTCCCATAGCCCGGTGGCCCAATCGGCAAGAGCGCCACGCCAATCCGCTGGGTCCGACGGCGCGGGCGGCGGCCCCGGTGCCGCCGACAGCATGAACGTGACCAATTCATCCTTGTTGGCCACATGGCGGTACAGCGACATGGTGCCACAGCCCAGCCGCTCGGCCAGCCGGGCCATCGACAGGGCGCCCAGACCGTCGGCGTCAGCCAGGTCCACGGCCGCGGCGACGATGCGCTCCCGATTCAGACCCCGCGTCCGACGGCCGCGGGCGGGCTCGCGCCAGAGCACTTCCAGGGCGCGGGGCAGATCCTCGTCGGACATCGCCTCAAGCCTAATCGAGATGCGCGCCCTTGTGCGTATAGCATACGCTTCTGCGTATGGCATACGCAAAATCCGCTTCCCGTCGCAAACCGCTCGCCGTGGCCCTGGCCTTGGTCGTCGTCGCCTTCCTCGCCTGCTCCCTGCCGCCGTACTTCACCGGGCGGACGCGCGTGCCGCCCACGTTCGCGCTGCACTACCCGCTGCTGGTGGGCCACGTGATGTTCGCGAGCGTCGCGATGGTCGCCGCCGTGCTGCAGATCTGGCCCGGGCTGCGGACCCGCCGACCCGCGCTGCACCGACGCGTGGGACGGATCTATTTCGGGGCCGCCACCGCGGCCGCCGTGTGCGCGATGGCCATCGGGGCGGCGACGCCGTTCGGCCCGCTGTTGGCGGTCAGCAACGTCTTTCTGGCGTCACTGTGGCTGTGGTTCACCATCGACGGCTACCTCGCGGCGCGGCAGCGCCGGTTCGCCGAACACCGTCGCCACATGATCACCAGCGCGACGCTTGCGCTGTCGATCATCACCAACCGGATCTGGACGCCGGTCCTCTTCGTCTCGCTGCAGCCGTTGCGCGACAGCGTCTTTAGCGGCAATGCGGAGCATTACCTGTGGTTCGTCGCCGGTCTCGGCGCGTGGCTGGGGTGGACGGTTCCGTTCTTGACCGTGCGATGGTGGCTGCGTCGCAAACCGGTAGCGCCGTCGCGGATTTCTCAGCCAACGCACACATCGCGGGTGTAATCTCCGGGCGACCTCAATCGAGCGCTATCCACCCCGGGGCGAGGCTGGCATGACAACGGAATTCAACGGCAAGATCGAGCTCGATATCCGCGATTCCGAGCCGGACTGGGGCCCCTACGCGGCGCCGACGGCGCCGGAGAACTCGCCGAACATCCTCTATCTCGTCTGGGATGACACCGGGATCGCGACGTGGGACTGCTTCGGCGGCCTGGTCGAGATGCCCGCGATGACGCGGATCGCCGAGCGCGGCGTGCGGTTGTCGCAGTTCCACACCACCGCGTTGTGCTCGCCGACGCGAGCGTCCCTGCTGACCGGGCGCAACGCGACCACGGTCGGCATGGCCACCATCGAGGAATTCACCGATGGCTTCCCCAACTGCAACGGACGGATCCCCGCCGACACCGGGCTGATCTCCGAGGTGCTCGCCGAACGCGGCTACAACACCTACTGCGTCGGCAAGTGGCACCTGACGCCGCTGGAAGAGTCGAACCTGGCGGCAACGAAACGGCATTGGCCCACCTCGCGCGGATTCGAGCGGTTCTACGGGTTCATGGGCGGCGAGACCGACCAGTGGTACCCGGACCTGGTGTACGACAACCACCCGGTCAACCCGCCGGGCACCCCGGAAGACGGCTACCACCTGTCGAAGGACATCGCGGACAGGACGATCGAGTTCATCCGCGACGCCAAGGTGATCGCGCCGGACAAGCCGTGGTTCAGCTATGTGTGCCCCGGCGCAGGCCACGCCCCGCACCACGTCTTCAAGGAATGGGCGGACCGCTACGCCGGCAAGTTCGACATGGGCTACGAGCGCTACCGCGAGATCGTGCTGGAAAACCAGAAGGCGATCGGAATCGTGCCACGTGACACCGAACTGTCCCCGGTGAACCCGTACGCCGACGTGAAGGGACCCAGCGGCGAACCCTGGCCGATGCAGGACACTGTGCGGCCGTGGGACTCGCTGGGAGACGAAGAAAAGAAGCTGTTCAGCCGGATGGCCGAGGTGTTCGCCGGTTTCCTGAGCTACACCGACGCCCAGATCGGCCGCATCCTCGACTATCTCGAGGAGTCCGGGCAGCTGGACAACACCATCATCGTGGTGATCTCCGACAACGGCGCCAGCGGTGAGGGCGGGCCAAATGGGTCGGTCAACGAGGGCAAGTTCTTCAACGGCTACATCGACACCGTCGAGGAGAGCATGAAGCTCTTCGACCACCTGGGCGGGCCCGAGACGTACAACCACTACCCGATCGGGTGGGCGATGGCGTTCAACACGCCGTACAAGCTGTACAAGCGCTACGCCTCGCACGAGGGCGGCATCGCCGACACGGCGATCGTCTCCTGGCCCAACGGCATTGCCGCGCACGGCGAGGTCCGCGACAACTACGTCAATGTCTGCGACATCACCCCGACCATCTACGACCTGCTCGGGATGACGCCGCCGGACACGGTCAAGGGCATCACGCAGAAACCCCTGGACGGCGTGAGTTTCAAAGCGGCCCTTGCGGATCCCGCTGCCGACACCGGCAAGAGGACCCAGTTCTACACCATGCTGGGCACCCGCGGGATCTGGCACGAGGGCTGGTTCGCCAACACCGTCCATGCCGCCACCCCGGCGGGCTGGTCGCACTTCGACGCGGATCGCTGGGAGCTGTTCCACATCGAGGCGGACCGCAGCCAATGCCACGATCTCGCCGCCGAGCAACCCGAGAAGCTCGAGGAGCTCAAGGCGCTGTGGTATTCCGAGGCCGCCAAGTACAACGGGCTGCCCCTGTCGGACCTGAACATCATCGAGACGATGATGCGCTCACGTCCCTATCTGGTCGGCGAACGGCCCAGCTACACGTACTATCCACACTGCGCGGACGTCGGCATCGGCGCGGCCGCGGAGATTCGCGGCCGCTCGTTCGCCGTGCTCGCGGACGTGACCGTGGATACCACCGGCGCCGAGGGCGTGCTGTTCAAGCAGGGCGGAGCCCACGGCGGGCACGTGCTCTTCGTCCAGGACGGTCGGCTGCACTACGTCTACAACTTCCTCGGTGAACGCCAGCAGCTGATTTCCTCGTCCGGCCCGGTGCCGCTGGGGCGACACATGTTCGGGGTTCGCTATGCGCGGACGGGAACGGTCGAGAACAGCCATACCCCGCTCGGTGACCTCACGCTGTTCGTCGACGACGACGTGGTCGGCACGCTGCCGGACGTGACAACCCACCCCGGGACCTTCGGGCTGGCGGGGGCCGGCATCACCGTCGGACACAACGGCGGATCGCGTGTGTCGAGCCGCTACAAGGCGCCGTTCGCCTTCACCGGCGGCACCATCGCCCAGGTCACCGTCGACTTCTCGGGCAGGCCGTACGAGGACGTGGAAAGGGAACTCGCGCTTGCGTTTTCGCGCGACTGAACTGGCGGTCGGCCTGCTCTGTCTGGCAACGGGCGTCGTCGTCGGTTGCGAGAAGACCACGGGCGGCACCGCCATCCGCCCCAGTGCGCCCAGGCTGTCCGACCCGGCCGAGCCGGTACCCGGCGTCCAAGTCACGGTGCCCGATCACATCCCGCCCAACGCCGTGGCGTGCTTTCCGCCGCCGCCCGCCGGCGGGACCATGGCCAGGGCCTGGGTGCCGGATCCGGTGGCACCGGTGATCGTCCTGCCCCTGCCCGACGGCTGGAACTCGACCCGCGGCGCCGGGGACGTGGCGCTGACGTCGACCGGTCCCGACGGCATGTCGGTGCGGGTGACGATCGCGCCGACGGACCTCGATCCCGGCGGGGCGTTCCTGCACTACACCGCCGACCTGCGCACCAAGAAACCCGGCGGCACCCTCACCGTCACGGCCGCGCCGTTCTGCGGTTACAGCAGCCAGGTGCTGACCGGCACCGTTCCGGGCGGGGTCGACTTCGCCGACCGCATCACCCACATCTGGACCAACACCAAGGCCTACCTGGTGGCCGTCCAGCTGGACGGACCGGTGGGCGCGCCCGGCTTCGACGCGGCGAAATCCACGGTGATGCAGCAATTTGCCGTCGTCATCCCCTGAAAAGAGCTGTTTCAGGACCGGCGGGCGGTAGCATCTGGCCCCGTGATGCCCCAATGACCACCGAAGCACCGCCGCCGCCGGCGCCACCCGAGGCACGAGGACCGCGCCTCGCGATCGCGTTCGGGATCATCGTCGCCCTGATCGTCATCTACGTCCTGTCGCTGATCGCCGTGCACCTGCTGGCGAAATCGGCGCCCCCGCTGCCCTCGGTGGACCTGAGCAAAGTCGAGGCCGAAGACAGCGTCGTGCAGGTCCGTCTCGAGAAACTGGATACCGTCGCCAACCGCTTGACGGTGAATGTCCTTGTCTATCCGAAGGATTCGCTGTACGACAAAAACTTCGGGGTGCTCACCACCGACGCGGCCGTGCGCCTTTACCCGGAGAACGACCTCGGTGACCTGCAGTACCCGGTCGGGAAGGCGCCTGCGCAGGTCAGCACCACCATCGAGGCGCACGGCGATCCCGGCAACTGGCCCTTCGACACCTACAAGACGGAGGTCATCGCGGCCGACGTGTTCACCGGCTCCGGGCAGAACCGCGATAAGTCACCCGCGCGCCTCGAGGCGACCGGAAAGCTCGACGGCTGGGACGCCACCGTCACCCGCGTCCATGACCCCTCGGACTCCAACCCGGACGTCCAGGACGACGTGATCATCACCCTGAAGCGCGCCAAGGGCCCGCTGATCTTCGACATCGGAATCTGCCTCGTCCTGATCGCCCTGCCCGTGCTGGCGTTGTGGGTGGCCATCCCGGTGGCGTTGGGCAGGACCTCGTTCCTGCCGCCGATGGTGACGTGGTACGGCGCGATGCTGTTCGCCATCGTCCCGCTGCGCAATATCCTGCCGGGCAGCCCGCCGTACGGTTCCTGGATCGACCAGGCCGTCGTGCTCTGGGTCCTGATCGGACTGGTCACCGCGATGGCCCTGTTCCTCTCCGGCTGGTGGCAGCAACGCGATCGAAGATCGCCGAAGAAGGGCTGACCGCCTACTCCGCGACCGCCGCGCCCGCCGAGCTGATGGCGTCGACGGCGCTGGAGACCCGCGATTGGAAGTCGGGCGGCAGCGGGATGTAGCCGTTGCGGGCCAGCTCCACCTGGCCCGGCCCGATCGCCGCCTGCAGGAACGCCTTGACCGCCCTGGCGTCGTCGGCGTTGGGGTACCTCGAGCAGACGATCTCGTAGGTGGCCAGGACGATCGGGTAGACGTCGGGTTGGGCGGGGTTGTAGAACGACGAAATGTCGAGCACCAGGTTGTTGCCGGCGCCCGTGATTTTGGCGCCCATGATCGTCTTGCCGACCGTGTCGGTGCCGATCCGCACCGGGCGCAGGGACCTGCGGCTCGCCGGGGTTTTGATCTCGGCGGCGAAAAGACCCTGCTGCAGCGCGAACGACAACTCGTTGTAGCCGATCGCGCCCTCGGTGGTTTTCACGAGCTCCGAGGTGCCCTTGTTGCCGGCGGCGCCGATGCCGACCCCACCCTTGAACGTCTTGCCGGTGCCCTGTTTCCACGCCCCGCCGGACGCGGACTGCAGGTAGTCCTGAAAGTTGTCGGTCGTGCCGGACGCGTCGCTGCGGTAGATGACTTTGATGTCCTCTGCCGGCATTGATGCGTTGAACGCGGTAAGCGCCGGGTCGTCCCAGCGCGTGATGGTGCCGTTGAAGATCTTGGCCAGGGTGGGCGCGTCGAGCACCAGGGAGTCGACGGCGCCGAGGTTGTAGGTGATGGCCAGCGGGCCGAACACCACGGGCAGGTTCCAGGCGTCGGCACCGCCGCACCGCTGCTTGGCGGCGGCGTATTGATCGTCGGCCAGCGGTGTGTCGGATCCGCCGAAATCGGTCTTGCCCGAAAGAAATTCGCTGATCCCGGCGCCCGACCCGTTGGCGGTGTAGTTGAGGTTCTGTCCCGGGCAGGCCCGGTGGTACGCCTCGACGAACTTCGTCATGGCATTCGCCTGCGCGGTCGACCCGCTGGCGATCAGGGTCTGTTTGCCGCCGCAGTCGACCTTGGCGCCCGCGGCATACGCCAGGGTCGCGTGGGAGTTGGTGCACGCCGAGCTCACCATCGCGGCCGCGGCCAGCAAGCTGATGGCGCCGGCTGAGCGCTTGTGCTTCACGGTGATTGCCTCCAGGCGGGGGGATACACCTCAGACTTTTACAGCCACCGAATTAACAGGCAAACCAACAACGGATGAACGGGTCAGCAATTGGGGGGCCGCCGGGTTTCGCTGGGCGGCGAACAACGGTTCGGCGGGTTGACGCAAATTACCTGATTGATGAAGTAAATTCCGACCCGTCGCGCTGACACGACCGGTTCGCTACGATCAATCCGCGCATGGCCGGCCGAGTTGCCGCAATCCAACGGAGGTGTCGACCGATGACCCATCAAGCCCCACCGGCTCCGCCGCCTCCAACACCACCGGAGCAACCGGCCGCCGCACCGCTCGAGGCGCCCCCCGCTCGAGGCCGCCGGCGCACGCTGTTGGTGATCGGCATCCTGGTGGCGTTCCTCATCGTCTACGGCCTGTCGCTGTTCGGGGTCCATTTGCTGGCCAAATCGGCGGCACCGATCAAGCCGCCGGATTTGAACGCGACCGGCGACACCGTCGTGCTGGTGCGGCTGGAGAAGCTGGAAACCGTCGCGAATCGCCTCACCGTGAAGGTGCTCGTGATTCCCGAGGACTCCATGTTCGACAAGCGCCTCGATGTGCTGAAGACCGACACCGCCGTGCGGATGGACCCCGCGAACGACCTCGGTGACCTGCAATACCCGGCGGGCAAGTCGCCGGCGCAGGTCGCCACCACGATCGAGGCGCACGGCGATCCCAACAACTGGCCGTTCGACTCCTACAGCACCGACACCCTGTCGGCGGAGGTGCTCGTCGGGCAGGGCGACGCCCGCCAGTACATACCGGCCCGGGTGGAAGTCACCGGGGCGCTGGACGGTTGGGACGCCAGCGTCCAGCGGGTGGGCGAAGCAAGCCAGGAGGCTGACCGCCCCGACAACGTGATCATCACGCTGCACCGGGCCAAGGGGCCGCTGATCTTCGACTTGGGCATCTGCCTGGTGCTGTTCGCCCTGCCCACCCTGGCTTTCGCCGTGGCCATCCAAATCGCACTGGGCAGAAGGAAATTCGTGCCGCCCTTCGTGACGTGGTTCGCCGCCATGCTGTTCGCCGTTATCCCGATACGCAATTTCCTGCCGGGGTCTCCGCCGCCGGGCGCCTGGATCGACCAGGTCTTGGTGATCTGGGTGCTGATGGCGCTCGTCGCCGCGATGGCCCTGTACATGTTGACCTGGTACCGACAATCGGACTGAGGCGCGTCCTACCCTGAAGGGGTGCTTACCGAGCTGGTCGACCTGCCGGGCGGATCGTTCCGCATGGGCTCGACGAGCTTCTACCCCGAAGAGGCGCCGATCCACACCGTGACGGTGGGCCCGTTCGCGATGGAGCGGCACCCGGTGACCAACGCGCAATTTGCCGAATTCGTTTTCGCCACAGGCTATGTCACCGTGGCCGAGCGACCGATCGACCCGGCGCTTTACCCGGGCGCGGATCCTGCAGACCTGGTTCCGGGCGCCATGGTCTTCCGCCCGACGGCGGGGCCGGTCGACCTGCGTGACTGGCGCCAGTGGTGGGCCTGGGTGCCGGGCGCCAGCTGGCGAAATCCGTTCGGGCCGGACAGCGATCTCGCGGGCCGGGCGGACCATCCGGTGGTGCAGGTGGCGTATCCCGACGCCGCGGCGTACGCGCGGTGGGCCGGCCGGCGGCTGCCCACCGAGGCCGAGTGGGAGTACGCGGCCCGCGGCGGAAATTCGTGGACGTACGCCTGGGGCCAGGAGGCGAACCCCGATGGTCGGCTGATGGCCAACACGTGGCAGGGAAAATTTCCGTACCGCAACGACGGAGCGCTCGGCTGGGTGGGCACCTCCCCGGTCGGGGCGTTCCCGCCCAACGAATTTGGGCTGCTCGACATGATCGGCAATGTGTGGGAGTGGACCGCCACCGAGTTTTCCGCGCACCACCGGCTCGATCAGCCGCCGAAAGCCTGCTGCGCACCGTCGGGACCCCCGGACCCGAGCGTCAGCCAGACATTGAAGGGCGGATCGCACCTGTGCGCGCCGGAGTACTGCCACCGCTACCGGCCGGCCGCGCGGTCGCCCCAGTCGCAGGACACCGCGACGACCCACATCGGGTTTCGCTGCGTGGCGGATGCGCCGTCGGGATAGGCTGCTTCGCGCCGGCCGGTCAGCAAACCGAGCCTCCCTCTGCGCCGCACCTCAGGCGGCAAAAACAACAAGCGGGTTACCGCCGGATGGACGGTAAGTGACGGACCTTTCGTCATGGCGCGCGGTCGTCGCGGATTCGCTAGCATCGCCACGTGTCGGCCGTCGACGAGCCAGATGTCATCAGTGGGGTGGCAGTGACCACCGAGGCCCCGACGACACCCGCCCCGCCGCCGCCCTCGGACGCGCCGCCCGCGCCGCCGCCACCGCCACGCAAACAACGGTCGAAACCGCGCATCGCGATCGGCATCGCCATCCTCGTGGTCGTCGTCTCGGCCTACACCCTGTCGCTGTTCGGCGTCCACCAGTTGCAGGAGGCGGAGGCCCCGCTTCCCCCACTGGACCTGAGCCAGGGGGGCGGCGACGCGACCATCGTGCAGCTGCGCCTCGAGGAACTCAAGACCACCGCGAATCGACTAACGGTGAATGTGCTTGTCTACCCCGCGATTTCGGCCTACGACAACCGCCTCGACGTGCTCGGTACCGACGTCGGCGTGCGCCTGTATCCGACGAGCGACCTGGGGGACCTGCATTACCCGAGAGGAAAAGCCCCCGCCCAACTCAGCACGACCATCGAGGCCCATGGCGATCCCGGTAACTGGCCCTTCGATTCCTACAGCACCGAGCCGATCTCGGCCGATGCGTTCGTCGGCTCCGGCGACAACGTCAAGAAGGTGCCCGCCCGCGTCGAGGTAACCGGGGAGCTGGACGGGTGGGACGTCAGCGTCCACCGGGTGCACGACCCCGCCGCGCTGCCGACCCAACGCGGTTCCGACAACGGGAACGTCGTCGTCACCCTGAAGCGGGCCAAGGGGCCGCTGATTTTCGACCTCGGCATCTGCCTGGTGCTCATCAGCCTGCCCACCCTGGCGCTGTTGGTGGCCATCCCGATGGCGTTGGGCAGGCGTAAGTTCTTGCCGCCCTTCGCAACCTGGTACGCCGCGAACCTGTTCGCCATCGTCCCGTTGCGCAACATCCTCCCCGGCGCCCCCCCGCCCGGTTCCTGGATCGACCAGGCCATCGTCCAGTGGGTGCTGATCGCGCTCGTGACGGCGATGAGCCTGTACATTTTCGCCTGGGTGCGGCAAGGGGACTGACGTTCGGCAGCGCCGGTTAACGGTGTTGTGTTAAAGCTGGTAGCGCGCTGTGTTAAGAACTCGTAGCGGGGCTCGCTTCAAGGTGCCAGCAAACGTCGCCGTTGCTAATGTGCGTCCGTGTCGGTTCAACGGGACGTGGTCGTAGCGCTGCCCACGAATGGCCACGCCGCGGCCCCGGCAGCACCAACCGCACCCGCCGACCCGCCCGCGCGTAAGCCGCGACGACGACACCTCGTCCTCGACATCTCGATCATCGTTGGCGTTGCCGTCGTCTACGTCCTGTCGCTGCTCGGCTACCACTGGCTGGCGACCGCGCCGGGTCCGCTTCCCGACCCGGTGCTGAACACCGCCGACGGCACCGTGGTCTTGGTGCGTTTCGAGCAGCTGCACACGGTGGCGAATCGCCTCGACGTGAAAGTCCTGGTGATGCCGGACGATTCGATGATCAACAAGCGCCTGAACGTGTTGAACACCGACACCTCCGTGCGTCTCTTTCCGCAGAACGACCTGGGAGACCTGCAGTACCCGGTGGGGAAGTTGCCGGCGCAGGTCGCCACCACCATCGAGGCCCACGGTGATCCCAGCGACTGGCCGTTCGACTCCTACCGCACCGATACCGTCCAGGCCGACGTCCTCATCGGGTCCGGCGAAAACCGCGTATTGAAGCCGGGTCGGGTCGAAGTGACCGGAAAGCTCGACGGCTGGGACATCGCCGCCACCCGGGTCGTGCGCAACCCGAACGACCCCGATCGCCCGGACAACGTCGTCATCACCCTGCACAGGGCCAAGGGCCCGCTGGTGTTCGACCTCGGCATCTGCCTGGTCCTCATCACGCTGCCGACGTTGGCGCTGTTCGTGGCCATTCAGATGCTGACCGGCCGCAGGCAATTCCTGCCGCCGTTCTCCACCTGGTATGCGGCGATGCTGTTCGCCGTCGTCCCGCTGCGCAACATCCTGCCCGGGACCCCGCCCGCGGGTTCGTGGATCGACCAGGCCGTGGTGATCTGGGTGCTGATCGCGCTGGCCACGGCGCTGGTGCTGTACATCATCGCCTGGTATCGACATTCGAGCTGACGTTCGCGCGACGAGCAACACGCCCACGCGACGGCCGTCATTTCCGGTGAACCCAAGGTGCCTCCGTGGTGGTATGGGTGGCGGGGGTTGACGAGACCGAGAAGGCGGAGCGGACGATGCGTGAGTCGCGGATGATGCGCGGTGTCGGTCGGGCCCTTGGCATGGTCAGTGCACTGCTGTGCGTCGCGGTGCTGTTCGCCGGCGCGGCGGACGCCGACGGCCCGGTCCGGTTGAGGAGCCGGCTAGGCGATTTTTGTCTGGACTCCCCGACGGGGATCTACTACGCCGCGGTGGTGATCAACCCCTGCAACGGTTCGGACTCCCAGCGCTGGTACCTCAATGGCCGGCAGCTGCAGAACGTGGCTTTCCCCGGAGGGTGCCTGATAAATCCGGCGGGCGACAGTGCGTTTGCGCACCTCGGGCCCTGTATTGGTATGTGGAACCAAAATTGGAATCTCGACCCCAATGGCCCGGTCACGACTGATCCGGGGTGGCTCTGCCTCAGTGTCCTCGGCGGGCCGGGCCCTGGGGCTTGGGTCTCCACCCGATATTGCAACGGCGATCCAGGCCAGGCGTGGGACGTCATCTCGTGACAAATTCCTACGCGCTGGCCACGGCGCTGGTCGTACACCATCGCCTGCCATCGACACTCGACCTGGCCTTCTTGTCGTAGGCCGATGGCATACTCGAACGTATGTTCGATACGCGGCTGCATGAGTACTGGGAGCCCCCGGCCACGGAGGGTTCGGCGGCGCTGATGGCGCGGATGTGTGGGGCGGGGCGGGCTGAGGCGCGGGCGGCGGCGGATCGGTTGGATGCGATCGGGGAGTTGTTCGAGCTGCGCCGCGCCCAGCGTGGGGAGGCCGCGGATTGGGCGGTGGATACCTGGGCGGCGGTGGGTGCCGAAGTGGCCGCGGCGTTTCGGACCAGCCTGGCCATGGCGGGGAGCTATTTGCGCTACGCGTTGGCGATGCGCGAGCGTCTCCCGGCGGTGGCAGCCGTGTTTCGGGCCGGCGACATCGATTACCGGTTGTTTCAGACGCTGGTGTATCGCACCGATCTAATCGAAGACGCCGCGGTGCTGGCGGCCGTGGATGCCCAGCTGGCCGCCCAGGTGGGGCGCTGGCCGTCGATGACGCGGGGCCGGCTCGCCGCCCAGGTGGATCGGATTGTGGCCCGCGTCGATGTGGATGCGGTGCGGCGCCGGCAAGAGCGTCAGGTGGATCGCGGGGTGTGGATCGGGGATCTGGTCGGCTGCGGGCTTTCGGAGATTCAGGGCAGCCTGGTGACCCCGGACGCGCACGCGCTCGAGGAGCGCCTGGACGCGTTGGCCGCAACGGTGTGCCCACATGATCCGCGCACCCGGGAGCAGCGCCGCGCCGATGCGCTGGGCGCGCTGGCGGTCGGGGCCGACCGGCTGGGGTGTCGGTGCGGGCGCGCCGACTGCGCGGCCGGCACCCGCCCGCCCGCCTCGCCGGTGGTGATTCATGTGATCGCCGAGCAGGCCACCCTGGACGGACGCGGCGGCGCCCCGGGATCGGAGCTGGGCGCCGATGGGCTGATCCCACCCGAACTGGTGGCCGAGCTGGCCAGATCGGCCAAGCTGGTGCCGCTGATCCATCCCGCGGACGCGCCACCGGAGCCGGGCTATGTGCCGTCCAAAGTGTTGGCGGATTTTGTGCGGTGTCGGGATTTGACGTGTCGGGCCCCGGGCTGTGATCGACCGGCCATCGACTGCGATCTTGACCATACGATTCCCTATGCCGACGGGGGCGCCACGCAGGCGTCGAACCTGAAATGCCTGTGCCGGCTGCATCATTTGCTGAAGACGTTTTGGGGGTGGCGGGAAACTCAGCTGCCCGATGGGACGGTGATCTGGTGGCTGCCCGGCGGGCAGACGTATGTGACCACTCCGGGTAGCGCGTTGGTGTTTCCCAGCCTGTGCGCCCCGACGCGGGCGTGTCATCGGGTCACCCCGGCTGAGCGGCGCGGCGAGCGCACCGCGAAGATGCCGCTGCGCGCCACGACCCGCGCTCAAAACCGGGCCCACTACGTGGCCACCGAACGCCGACACAACCGCCAGGCCCGCACCGCCCGCCGCGCCGAAACCTGGAGCTACACCGGACCCGCCACACCCACCCACGACGACGATCCGCCGCCCTTCTAGCCGAATTTGGCTCTGAGCTGGTCGTCCCCTAGACTCTAGGGGTTGCCTTGGGCAGACCTCGGCCGGTGCGAATCGGCCCCGCGTGCCCTTCGGTGACAAAGACCGCGCATGTCAGGTGATTTCCTGCTGTGCAAACGTAACCAGGTCAGGAGATCGAGTGATTCAGCAGGAATCGCGGCTGAAGGTTGCCGACAACACCGGCGCCAAGGAGATCTTGTGCATCCGGGTGCTCGGCGGATCGTCGCGACGCTACGCCGGCATCGGTGACGTCATCGTCGCCACGGTCAAGGACGCTATCCCCGGCGGCAACGTCAAGCGTGGGGACGTCGTCAAGGCCGTCGTGGTGCGCACGGTCAAGGAGCGCCGGCGTCCCGACGGCAGCTACATCAAGTTCGACGAGAACGCCGCGGTGATCATCAAGCCCGACAACGACCCGCGCGGGACGCGCATCTTCGGGCCGGTCGGCCGCGAACTGCGCGAGAAGCGATTCATGAAGATCATCTCGCTGGCCCCGGAGGTGTTGTAGATGAAGGTCCACAAGGGCGACACCGTCCTCGTCATCGCGGGCAAGGACAAGGGTGCCAAGGGCAAGGTGTTGCAGGCGTACCCGGAACGCAACCGCGTGCTGGTCGAGGGCGTCAACCGGATCAAGAAGCACACCGCGGTTTCCACCAACCAGCGCGGCGCCCGCTCCGGCGGCATCGTCACGCAGGAGGCCCCCATCCACGTGTCCAACGTGATGGTGGTCGACTCGGACGGCAAGCCCACCCGAATCGGCTACCGGGTCGACGAGGAAACCGGCAAGCGCGTCCGCATTTCCAAGCGCAACGGCAAGGACATCTAGCATGACCACCGCAGAGAAGGTTCAGCCGCGCCTCAAAGAGCGCTATCGCAACGAGATTCGGGATGCGCTGCACAAGCAGTTCGGCTACGGCAACGTCATGCAGATCCCGACCATCACCAAGGTCGTCGTCAACATGGGGGTCGGCGAGGCGGCACGTGACGCCAAGCTGATCAACGGTGCGGTGAACGACCTGGCGCTGATCACCGGCCAGAAGCCGGAGATCCGCAAGGCGCGAAAGTCCATCGCGCAGTTCAAGTTGCGCGAGGGCATGCCGATCGGCGCGCGGGTGACGCTGCGCGGGGACCGCATGTGGGAGTTCCTCGACCGGCTCACCTCGATCGCGCTGCCGCGTATCCGTGACTTCCGCGGGCTTTCGCCCAAGCAGTTCGACGGCGTCGGCAACTACACGTTCGGACTGGCCGAGCAGTCGGTGTTCCACGAGATCGACGTGGACAAGATCGACCGGGTCCGCGGCATGGACATCAACGTCGTCACCTCGGCGACGACCGACGACGAAGGACGAGCGCTGTTGCGGGCCCTCGGCTTTCCGTTCAAGGAGAACTGACTAGATGGCTAAGAAGGCACTGGTTAACAAGGCCGCGCGCAAGCCGAAGTTCGCGGTGCGCGGCTACACCCGCTGCAACAAGTGCGGACGCCCGCGCGCGGTGTTCCGCAAGTTCGGGCTATGCAGGATCTGCCTGCGAGAGATGGCGCACGCGGGTGAGCTGCCCGGCGTGCAGAAGAGCAGCTGGTGACGGGACATAGGACTGAACTATGACGATGACGGACCCGATCGCAGACTTCCTGACGCGTCTGCGTAACGCCAATTCGGCGTATCACGACGAGGTGACGTTGCCGCACTCCAAGATCAAGGCCAACATCGCCCAGATCCTCAAGAACGAGGGCTACATCAACGACTTCCATACCGAAGACGCTCGGGTCGGCAAGTCGCTGGTCGTCCAGCTCAAGTACGGGCCGAGCCGGGAGCGCAGCATCGCGGGTTTGCGCCGCGTGTCCAAGCCGGGCTTGCGCGTGTACGCGAAATCCACCAACCTGCCGCGCGTGCTCGGCGGACTGGGCGTGGCGATCATCTCGACCTCGTCGGGTCTGCTCACCGACCGCCAGGCGGCCAGACAGGGCGTGGGCGGCGAAGTCCTCGCGTACGTGTGGTGAGGGGTTAAGACATGTCGCGCATTGGTAAGCAGCCGGTTCCGGTCCCCACTGGAGTCGACGTAACGATCGAGGGCCAGAACGTCTCGGTGAAGGGCCCCAAGGGCACCCTGAATCTGACGGTGGCCGAACCGATCATGGTGGCGCGCAACGACGACGGCGCGATCGTGGTCACCCGGCCCAACGACGAGCGGCGCAACCGCTCGCTGCACGGGCTGTCGCGCACGTTGGTGTCCAATCTGGTCACCGGCGTGACGGAGGGCTACACCGTCAAGATGGAGATCTTCGGGGTCGGCTACCGCGTGCAGCTCAAGGGCTCCAACCTCGAGTTCGCGCTGGGCTACAGCCATCCGGTGGTGATCGAGGCTCCCGAGGGCATCACGTTCGCGGTCCAGTCACCGACGAAGTTCACGGTCACCGGGATCGACAAGCAAAAAGTCGGTCAGATCTCGGCCAACATCCGCCGCCTGCGCCGTCCCGACCCCTACAAGGGCAAGGGCGTGCGCTACGAGGGCGAGCAGATCCGCCGCAAGGTCGGAAAGACAGGTAAGTAGTCATGGCGCAAGCAAAGACCGCCCCCACCGCCGGAAAGCCGGTGGGGCAGAACGTATCCGCGACCAGGCGGGTCTCCCGGCTGCGCAGGCACGCGCGGCTGCGCAAGAAGCTGGCGGGCACCCCGCAGCGTCCGCGGCTGGTGGTGCACCGCTCCGCCCGGCACATTCACGTGCAACTGGTCAACGACGAGAACGGCACCACCCTGGCCGCGGCGTCGTCGATCGAGTCCGACGTGCGCGGCCTGGACGGCGACAAGAAGGCGCGCAGCGTGCGGGTGGGTCAGTTGATCGCCGAGCGCGCCAAGGCGGCCGGCATCGACACCGTGGTCTTCGACCGCGGCGGCTACACCTACGGCGGACGGATCGCGGCGCTGGCGGATGCCGCGCGCGAGAACGGATTGAGTTTCTGATGACAACTGGAAGGACCGCATAATGGCGGAACAGTCGGCCGGCGGGCACGGCGGCCCAGAAAGCCGCGACAGCCGCGACTCGCGCGGTGACGGCCGCGACAGCCGCGGCCGGCGCGACGGTGGCGGCCGGGGCGGTCGTGATCGCGACGGCGAGAAGAGCAACTACCTGGAGCGGGTCGTCGCCATCAACCGCGTCTCCAAGGTGGTCAAGGGTGGACGGCGATTCAGCTTCACCGCTTTGGTCATCGTCGGTGACGGCAACGGCATGGTCGGCGTCGGCTACGGCAAGGCCAAGGAGGTGCCGGCCGCGATCGCCAAGGGCGTGGAGGAGGCACGCAAGGGCTTCTTCCGGGTGCCGCTGATCGGCGGCACCATCACGCATCCGGTGCAGGGTGAGGCCGCCGCGGGCGTCGTGCTGCTGCGTCCCGCCAGCCCGGGTACCGGTGTCATCGCCGGCGGTGCGGCCCGCGCGGTGCTGGAATGCGCTGGGGTGCACGACATCCTGGCCAAGTCGCTGGGCAGCGACAACGCGATCAACGTGGTGCACGCAACCGTCGCCGCGCTCAAGCTCCTGCAGCGTCCCGAGGAGGTGGCCGCTCGCCGCGGACTGCCGATCGAGGACGTCGCCCCGGCCGGGATGTTGAAGGCGCGCCGGGAAAGCGACGCACTGGCCAGTGCGGCGGCGGCGCGTGAGGCTCAGATTTCGGGAGCGCAACCATGAGTCAGCTCAAGATCACCCAGGTGCGCAGCACCATCGGTGCCCGCTGGAAGCAGCGCGAGAGCCTGCGGACCCTGGGCCTGCGGCGGATCCGCCATTCGGTGGTCCGTGAGGACAACGCACAGACCCGCGGCCTGATCGCGGTGGTGCGCCACCTGGTGCAGGTGGAGGAGGCCAAGTGACCATCAAACTGCACGACCTGAAACCCGCACCCGGGTCGAAGAAAGCGCGTACCCGGGTCGGTCGCGGCGAGGGCTCCAAGGGCAAGTCGGCCGGCCGGGGCACCAAGGGCACCAAGGCCCGCAAGAACGTGCCGGCGACCTTCGAGGGTGGCCAGATGCCGATTCACATGCGGCTGCCCAAGCTCAAGGGATTCCGGAACCGGTTCCGCACCGAGTACGAGATCGTCAACGTCGGCGACATCAACCGGCTGTTCCCGCAGGGCGGTTCCGTCGGCGTGGACGAGCTGGTGGCCAAGGGCGCGGTTCGCCGCAACTCGCTGGTCAAGGTCCTCGGCGACGGCAAGCTGACCGTCAAGGTCGACCTGTCCGCGCACAAGTTCAGCGGCAGCGCGCGCGAGAAGATCACCGCGGCGGGCGGCTCGGTCACCGAGCTGTAGTCAGCTCAGCTGCGGAATGACCTCCGCGGCAAGGCGTTCCATCTGTTCGTGGTTCTCGCCGACGTCGGTGCCGACGGGGTTGAGCAGCAGGTATTCGGCCCCCGCGTCGATCACCTCGCGCAGCCCGCGCGCCACGTCGTCGGGCGTGCCCGACACCGGCACGTCTTCGCCGCCGGGAATGGAATCTCCGTAGATGCGGTGGAGCCCTTCGAGGACGCGTTCGCGGGCTTTTGCGGCGTCGTCGTCGACTGTCAGGTAGACCCGTTTGCCAATCGTGAAGTGCGCGGGGTCTTTCCGCTGTTCGGCGAGCTCGCGGCGCACCACGGTGACGGCCCCGGCGAACGCCTCGGTGGTCGACGAACCCGCGCCCAGAAACGAATCACCGTGGCGCACCGCCCTGGCCAGCGCCTTGGGGGCCAGCCCGCCGAACCAGATCGGCGGATGCGGGCGCTGCAACGGCTTGGGCTGGATCGGCACGTCGTCGACCTCGCGGAACCGGCCGTGAAACGTCACCCGGGGCTCGTCGGACCAGGCTGCCTTCATCAGCTCCAGGCCCTCGGTGAAATACGAGATGTACGTTGCCTTTTCGACCCCGAAGGCGTCGAATCGGCGAAAGCCGCCGCCGGCCCCGACGCCGAGGTCCAGCCGCCCGTGGCTGAGCCGGTCGACCGCGGTGGCCGACGAGGCCAGCTGCAGCGGGTCGTGCAGGGACGTCACCAGGACGGCGACCCCGAGGCGCAGCCGCTCGGTGCACGCGGCGCAATACGCCAGCAGCTCCAACGGCGCCAGCAGCGGCGCCTCGCCGATGATCTGCTCGAGCACCCAGCCGGCCTCGAACCCGAGCTCCTCGGCGCGGGCGAGGTAGGCGCGAAGGCCTGAGGCGTCGAAGCCGTCATAGTCGAATTGGGGGATCGCGATGGAAAACCTCACCCGACCACCGTACGGCGGCCGATCGGTAGGCTGCGAATATGTTCGGTTTCCTGCCTTCTGTCCCGGGCCTCGATGACGTGCGCGCCCTGGCCGGCCGCGTCGATACTGCGCGCCACCACGGCGTGCCCAACGGCTGCGTGCTCGAATTCGACCTGCGCTCGGTGCCGCCGGAGACCACCGGCTTCGACCCGGTGGCGATGATCACCGGGGGCAGTCGAGCGATGTCGCTGCGCGACACCGTCGCGGCGATCCACCGCGCGGCCGAAGACCCGCGGGTTGCCGGGCTCATCGCGCGCGTGCAGCTTACGGCGGCGCCGCCGGCCGCGGTCCAGGAACTGCGGGAGGCGATCGCGGCTTTCAGCGCCGTCAAGCCCTCGCTGGCCTGGGCCGAGACCTACCCGGGCACGCTGTCCTACTACCTCGCTTCGGCGTTCGGCGAGGTGTGGATGCAGTCCTCGGGCAGCGTCGGCCTGATCGGATTCGCGAGCAACGCCATGTTCCTGCGCGACGCGCTCGACAAGGCGGGGATCGAGGCCCAGATCATCGCGACGGGCGAATACAAGTCGGCGGCAAACCTTTTGACCGAGGGCGGCTTCACCGAGGCCCACCGCGAGGCCGTCACGCGGATGCTGCAGAGCCTGCAGGAACAGGTGTGGCGGGCGGTCGCGGAGTCCCGCAAGGTCGAGCCGGCGGCGCTCGACGAGCTGGCCGACCGCGGCCCGCTCCTGCGCGACGACGCGGTGGCCTCGGGCCTCGTCGACCGGATCGGATTCCGCGACGAAGCCTACGCACGGATCGCGGAACTGGTTGGTGTGCAGGATGTTTCGGACGAGAACACGTCGCCCCGGCTCTACCTGGCGCGCTACGCCGGCGCTTCCCGGCCACGACTGAGCCCGCCCGTGCCGTCCGTCCCTGGCCGCCGGCCCAAGCCGACGCTCGCCGTGGTCACCGTCGACGGCACGATCGTCACCGGACGCGGTGGCCCCCAGTTCCTGCCGCTGGGCACGTCGACCGCCGGCGCCGACACCATCGCGGCGGCGCTGCGCGAGGCCGCCGCCGACGATTCGGTGTCCGCGATCGTGCTGCGGGTGGACAGCCCGGGGGGTGCGGTCATCGCGTCGGAAACGATCTGGCGCGAGGTGGCACGGGCGCGCGAGCGCGGCAAGCCGGTGGTGGCGTCGATGGGTGCGGTCGCGGCGTCCGGCGGCTACTACGTCGCGATGGGCGCCGACGCGATCCTGGCCAACCCGGGCACGATCACCGGCTCGATCGGCGTGATCACCGGCAAGCTGGTGGTGCGCGATCTCAAGGATCGCCTGGGGGTCGCGTCGGACACGGTGCGCACCAACGCGAATGCGGACGCCTGGTCGGTCGACGCGCCGTTCACGCCGGAACAGCGCCGGCATCGTGAGGCCGAGGCCGAGCTCCTCTACCGCGACTTCGTCGAACGGGTCGCCGGGGGCCGCGACTTGAGCGCCGAAGCCGTGGAAGCCGTTGCGCGGGGCCGGGTCTGGACCGGCGCCGACGCGCTGGAACGCGGCCTGGTCGACGAGCTGGGCGGCTTCCGGGCCGCGGTGCGCCGGGCCAAGGTCCTGGCGGGCCTGGACGAGGACGCCGAGGTGCGCCTCGTCAGCTATCCGGGGTCGTCGCTGCTGGACCTGGTGCGACCGCGGGCCTCGTCGCAACCGGCCGCCGCGTCGCTGGGCGCGCTGCTGGGTCGCGCGATCGCCGGGATGCTCGACAACGTCGAGCAGACGCTGAGCGGTACAAGCGCGCTGTGGCTGGGCAACTCGCGCCTCTAGACCGGAAGAACTCCTACTCCGGCGCCCTTGAGCTGGGCGCAAACTTGCAGGATCGTCTCCAATGCCCGCGGTTGTTCATCGGCCTCGAAAATCGCCGGGGCGAGGTCGCTCGGGGCGATGTAGTCAGCGCCCACATCGACGTACTTCTGTAGCTCAGCGGCGACCTCGTCGGGGGTGCCGATGATGTAGGACTTCTCGATCATGGACGGTGTTACGGCGGCGACGATCTCGTCGACCTCGGGCCTGCTCATCTGGTGCGGCAGCATCTTCAGCGCGTAGTGCCAGTTCTCCTCGAAGATCAACGGCTCGCCCTCGGCGCGCCAGGCGCCGTGGTGCAGTCGCCCGAACACCGCGGCCATCCACTTCGTGATCGGACTGTTGAGCAGGCGTTCGCGTTCGTCGTCGCTGCGGTAGGCGATGACGAATGGCCAAAATCCGTTGGTGAACGTCTCCGGGTCGCGGCCCTTGCGCTCCAGCTCGGCGTCGATCCGGGCGACCTGCTCGCCCCACTGCTCGGGGGTGGCGAATGCGCTGGGCACCATGCTGATGAAACCGTCGGCGTGGGTGGTCGCGATGTCGATGAGCTGTGGGCCGCCACCCAGTGCCCAGATCTCGGGGACCGTGGGAAAGTGGGTGCCGATCCACGCGCCCGAGTAGTTCCAATGGTTGCCCTCGTGGCTGACCAGCCCATCGGTGGACAGCAGCTTGCGCACGATGGCGAAGATGTCCTCCATCCGGGACAGACCCTGGGATCGCTTCCAGCCGAACGGCTTACACTGCTTGAGCTCGCCCGCGGCCAACTGTAGCGCCACCTTCGCGGGTGTCGCCGATGCCAGGGTCAGGATCTGTTGCAGCAACTCCGCGGGGCCGTTGCGCACCGCGTCCAGCGTGGTGGTGATGTTCAGCCTGCTCGTCGCGGTGGCCGCCAGCAGCGCGACCATCGCGGCGTTGTAGTAGGAGTCGCAGTCGGCACTGAGGTTGGCCATTGGCGTGACGTCCGGGCGCCACAGCGCCTGCGGGAAGAAGCTGACCAACTGGTCCCACGTCTGAAACCAGTCGACGACACCGCTCGCCTCGATCTGCTTGGCGAAATCAGCGCCGGCCTGGGGCGGGAGATAGCGGCTCGGCCAGTAATTGAGGGCCACTTCGGCAGTCGGCATCGTCTACTCGATTCTCGCGGATGCTGTAGAGTGAGCACTCTATAGGAGCGTGGTCGGGAATTTCAAGATGCCAGATACCAAAAATATTCGTCGCCGGCGCAGAACCGCGGCCGAGGTCCAGGTGTTGATGCTGGACGCCGCGCGAGAGCTGTTCGCGATCAAGGGTTTGAACGCGACGACTCGCGAGATCGCCGAGCGTGCGACGGTCACCGAACAACTCTTGTTCAACCACTTCGAGTCCAAGCAGCAGCTGTTCGCCGCTGCGGTGCTGCGGCCCTTCGAGGCGCTGGTCGACCAGCAACTGATCGAATGGCAGCTCGTGCTGGCGGCGGGCGCTCAACCACACCGGTTGATGCGCATTTACGTCGAGGGCCTGTGGGCCCTGGTCCGGGGCAACCGGGCGCTGTTCCGCGCGCTCAGCGCCGACCCCTTCGGTACGCACATGACACCGGTGCTGGACCGGCTTGAGCAGCTGACGGCCGAGGTCGCGCAGCGGCACGGCTATCTCTACGACCCGCACATCGCGGTGCGCATCGTGTTCGCGGCGGTGACGATGCTGGCGCTGCACGAAGAGGCGACCGCGGGCCGTAGTGAGGCCGATATCGTCGACGAACTCACCAAGACTTTCGAGGCGGGACTGACCAGAAGAAGCTAACCCGCGAGCCTGCCGCTGATGAAGATGATCTCGCCGAGCGGATCGTCCTGCTCCGGGGGAGGCACCTCGATGTGGTTGCGCCGGAACAGTTCCGTTCGCGGCACGCCCTCGGCGTCCCATCCCTTGGACCGCAGGTAGTCGACGACGTGGTTGCGTTCGCCGGTGTAGACCAGCGACGCCATGTCGACGTCCACGCCGTGCTCCCGGAATACGCCGGCCATGTCCTGGACGCGGCTGGGGTCGAAATCGATGATGCCGGGCACGAATTCGGTCGCGACGGTGCTGCCGGGCGCGCTGAGCGCGGTGATGTTGTCGAACAGCAGGTCCTGGGCCTCCGGAGGCAGGTAGATCAGCAGTCCCTCGGCCAGCCACGCGGTCGGGGCGGTGGTGTCCAGTCCGGCGGCGCGCAGCGCGGCCGGCCAGTCCTGCCGCAGGTCGACGGCGATGGTGCGCCGGGTGGCGGTGGGTTCGGCGCCGATGCCGGCCAGCGTGGTCGTCTTGAACTCGATCACCTGCGGCTGGTCGAGTTCGTAGACCACCGTGCCGTCCGGCCACGGCAGCCGGTAGGCGCGCGAGTCCAGGCCCGACGCCAAGATGACCGCCTGGCGCACGCCGGCGCCGACGGAGTCGATGAAGTAATCATCGAAATACTTGGTGCGCACCGCCATTCCGTCGGCCATCGCCTGCATGCGCGCCGGCGATGCGTTCTCGAACGCGTCGAGGTCGAGCTCGCCGTCCAGCATCTTGGTGAACAGGTCCACCCCGACCGCGCGCACCAGCGGCTCGGCGAACGGGTCGTTGATCAGGCCTCGGGGGTCCCTGGTCGCCATGGCGCGGCCCGCCGCGACCATCGTCGCGGTCACTCCCACGCTGGAGGCCAGGTCCCAGTTGTCGTCATGAGCGCGTGGCATGGGCGAAACCCTACTTTAGGGTCGCGGCCACGTAGCTGAGCTCACCAAAGGCGGCCGTCATCTCGTCCTCGGGGAACTCAAATCCGTTGCGGGCGTAGAGGTCTCGGGCGGGATGTGTGGTCACGTCCCAGCCGTGGGTGGTCAGGTAGTCGGCGACGACGTTGCGCTCGCCCCGGTAGAACAGGTCGGCCGGGTCGAGGTTGAGACCGAGGCGCCGCCAGCGCTCGGAGATGTGCTGCAGGCGCTCGTCGGTAAACGCGTTCGGGTTGGGGACGTGTTCGGTGGCCAGGCGGCTGCCCGGCGCGGACAGCGCCGTGATGTGGTCGAACAGCCGATCCTGGGCGTCGGGCGGCAGGTAGGGCAGCAGGCCCTCGGCGCTCCACGCCGTCGGCGCCGTGACGTCAAAGCCGCCTTGGCGCAACGCGGCCGGCCAGTCGTCGCGCAGGTCGATCGCGATCGTGCGGTGCTCGGCGGTGGGGGCCGCGCCGATGTCGGCCAGCGTGCCCGTCTTGAACGCGATGACCTGGGGCTGGTCGATCTCGTAGACCACCGTCCCGGCCGGCCAGGGCAACCGGTAGGCCCTGGTGTCCAGGCCGGAGGCCAGGATCACCGCCTGCCGCACTCCATCGGCGGTGGCGCCGGTGAAGAAATCGTCGAAGAACCTGGTGCGCACCGTGATCTGTTCGCGCCGGGCCTTCCGGTTGAACAGCACGTCGTCGCCGAAATCGAGCTCACCATCGATGATGCGGATGAAGGGGTCCAGCCCGACGGCGCGGACCAGGGGATCGGCGAACGGGTCGTCGAGCAGCGGATCGGGTCCCTGCGATGCCACGGCGCGGGACGCCGCGACCATGGTGGCCGTCGCCCCCACGCTGGACGCCGGCCCCCAGCTGTCGCCCTCGGTGCGGCCCTCACTCATGGGTGCCGCTCACGTAGAGCACGTCGCCCATCCGCGTGTCGTCACCCTCCAGGGGCGGAAGGTCGTTGGCCGCGAACAGGTCTCGGATGGTGATGCCTTCCAGCGCCCACCCACGCTCCCTCAGGTAGGAAGCCGCCTCGTTGCGCTCCCCGAAGTAGACCAGCCCGGCCATGTCCAGCTCGAAACCGTGCGCGCGCCAGCGTTCGGAGATGCGCTGCATGCGTTCCCTCAGCTTGTCCTCGTCCCCGGGCTCGCGGTTCGGCGCGCTTTCGGTCGCCAGCCGGCTGCCCGGCGCGCTGAGTTCGGTGATGGTGTCCAGCAGGCGGTCCTGCGCCTCCGGCGGCAGGTAGCCGAGCAGGCCCTCGGCGCTCCATGCGGTCGGCCGGGTCGGGTCGAATCCGGCGGCGCGCAAGGCGGCGGGCCAGTCGTCGCGCAGGTCCACGGCCACCACCCGCCGATAGGCCGTCGGGGCGGCGCCGAGCTCGGCCAGCGTGCGGGACTTGAACTCGATGACCTGCGGCTGGTCGACTTCGTAGACCACGGTCCCGGCGGGCCAGTCCAACCGGTACGCGCGGGAGTCCAGCCCCGAGGCCAGGATCACCACCTGCTTGACGCCGGCCTGCGTCGCGCCCAGGAAGAACTCGTCGAAGAACTTGGTGCGGACCGCCATGTTGTCGGCCATCCGCGACATCGCCCCCGCGGACCCGTCGGTGCCGTCGTGCACGTCGTTCAGGTCGCTCGGGTTCAGCTCTCCGGTCGCCAGCCGGGTGAGCAGGTCCACGCCGACGGCCCGGACCAGCGGCTCGGCGAACGGGTCGTCGATCAGCGGACGATCGGCGCGGCTCGCCACGGCGCGGGCGGCCGCGACCATCGTCGCGGTCACGCCCACGCTCGAGGCGAGGTCCCAGGTGTCGCCCTCATACCTGGTGGAACTCATGCACAGCCCCTGTTCGGAAGTAGTTAATCTAATATTTAGCCGATATAACAAGCTTCCACCACTGTACGCTTCCCGCGATTCGCGGCAACCTTGACGGATGACGTACGCGGCCGCGGGAAAACGGGTGCTGATCACGGGTGCCTCGTCGGGCCTGGGGGCGGCCCTGGCCCGGAGGTTGGCGGAGCGAGGGGCGGTGGTGGGGCTGATCGCCCGGCGCCGGGATCGCCTGGCCGAGGTGCTGGCCGATTGCCGCCGAACCTCGCCGGGATCGGCGATGTGGGTGGCCGACCTGGCGGACACCGCGGCGCTGCGGGAGCTGGCGGCGCGGGCGTGGGACGCGCTCGGCGGCGTCGACGTGCTCATCAACAACGCCGCGATCCCGAAACGGCGCCCGGTCGCGGCCCTGGAGCCCGACGAGGTCGAGGACGTCATGCGGATCAACTTCTTCGCGCCGATGCGCCTCACGCTGGCCCTGCTGCCGCGGATGCTGGCGCGCGGTTCCGGCCTGATCGTCAACGTATCGAGCGTCGGCGGCCGGCTCGGCATCATCCACGAAACGGCTTACTGCGCAAGCAAGTTCGCGTTGTGCGGCTGGAGCGAGGCGATGGCCGTCGACCTGCACGGCAGCGGGGTCGCCGTGAAGCTGATCGAGCCGGGGCCGGTCGACACCGAGATCTGGGATCACCCGGGCAGCGAGGAACCCCTCTACCAGGGGCCAAAGGTGCCCGCCGACGAGGTGGCCGCGGGCATCGTCGAGGCGCTGGGCCGCGACGCGTTCGAGCACTACGTTCCGGACATGAAAGCGGTCGTGGACGCCAAGAACGCCGACCTCGACGCGTTCATCGCCGGCTCGGCCGGGATGGCCCCGCGATGAGGGCGCTGGTGTACGGCGTGCCGCCGGAGCCGTCGCCGGGGCCCGACGACGCCCTGACCCACAGCCCGGTCGCACTGCGGGAGGTCGCGGATCCGCAACTGCCGCACGCGGATTGGGTGCTGACCCGGCCGCGGCTGACCGGCATCTGCGGGTCGGACTCCAAGCAGATCCTGATGGACTTCGGCGAGGCCGACGCCGACAACGCGATGTCCGCGTTCTGTTCCTTTCCGCAAGTCATGGGGCACGAGGTGGTCGCCGACGTGGTGGCGATGGGGCCCGCGGCGCGCGGGCTGGAGGTCGGCCAGCGCGTGGTGCTCAACCCGTGGCTGTCCTGCGGGCCGCGCGGTATCGAACCACCCTGTCCCGCTTGCGAAAGCGGCGACTACAGCCTGTGCTGGAGCTTCACCGACGGCGACATCAAGCCCGGCATCCACACCGGGGTTTCGGCCGACGTGACCGGCGGCTACGCCGAGCTGATGCCCGCCCACGACAGCATGCTCTTCCCGGTCCCGGATTCCGTGCCCGACGAGCTGGCGGTGTTCGCGGACCCGTTTTCGGTGTCCCTGCACGCGATCACCCGCCACCCGCCGCCAGCCGAAGGCCGGGTGCTGGTGTACGGCGCCGGCTCGCTCGGCTTGTGCGCGGTCGCGATCCTGCGCGCGCTCTACCCGGGCGTGGCCGTCGCGGTGGTCGCGCGGTTCGCAGCTCAGCAGGAACTGGCCCGGCGGTTCGGCGCCGACCTGGTGCTAGACCACGAACCGCGCCTGGCCGTCATCGAGGAACTGACCGCGTGGGGCGGCGGCCGGCTGCGCCAGCCGCTGCTGGGCCTGCCGATGGCCTACCCGGGGGCGCTCGACGTCGTCTACGACACCGTCGGCAAGCCGGAGACGTTCGAGGTCGGGGTGCGGGTGCTGCGCTCGCGCGGGACGCTGGTGAAGGCCGGCGTGCACGCGCCCGGCCGCTGGGAGTGGAGTCCCTTGTATTTCAAGGAGATCAGCTGGGTGGGGTCGAACGCCTTCGGGGTCGAGGAGGTCGACGGCGAGCGCAAGCAC
This sequence comes from Mycobacterium sp. NGS69, assembly GCF_059812165.1. NCBI lineage: Bacteria > Bacillati > Actinomycetota > Actinomycetes > Mycobacteriales > Mycobacteriaceae > Mycobacterium > Mycobacterium sp. NGS69. Next base: position 187,730 of record NZ_JCALCD010000003.1, on the reverse strand, counting down.
GCCATCGCGCATTACCTGGACCTGGCCGCCGCTCGTCGGGTGGACCTGCGCCCCATGCTGACCCACACCTTCGGTCTCGAGCAGTGGCGCGAGGCCTTCCTGGCGATCGCCAATCAGGCCGACAGCGGCGCGGTCAAGGTCGCGTTCGACCAGCGTTAGGCCCGATGTCACGCACCCCGTAAATCGCGATGGCGACGGCGCGTTCGACCGCGACGCGCAGCTGTTGGCCATTGTCGCCCTCCTGCAGGCACACCAGCGCAGCGGCGATGGCCGCCCCCATGACCGAGCCGATGACGGCGGCGGCCGCCGCCGGGTCGAGCGTGTCGGGATAGGCGCCCTGCAGCGCCCCGGCGAGTTGGTTTTCGGCGAGGAAGTAGCGATGCAGCGTGGCCGCTTGGACGGCGGGCACCGACATGATCATCGGCAGCCGGACTCCGGCCAGGCCACCCTCGACCTCCTCGGTGAGGGCGTCGGCCAGCATGTGTTGCATCGCGGCCACGAGCACCTCGGCCATCGGGGCATCCGGTCCGCGCCGCTCGATCAGCGCAACCGCGGCGTCGATCCGCCGCGCCAGGTGGGGGAAAAGGACCTCGTCCTTGCTCGTGAAGTAGTTGAAGAAGGTCTTGGTGGAAACGCCTGCGGCCGCTGCGATCTCGGCCACCGTCGTCCGTTCGTAGCCCTTCTCCTCGAACAGGCGCATGGCCGCGGTGATTAGCTCCCGCCTGGTTTGCTGCCGCTTGCGTTCCCGCAGGCTTGTCCCGTCGGCCGTGATCGATCCTTTCCCAATTATTACAGTGGATATAAGCTTATATCAGATGTAATTTTCCTTGCATGGGCGCGCCGGAGAGGACTGGGTCATGCAGCGGTTCGAGGGCGCGGTGGCGATCGTCACCGGCGGCGGGATGGGTTTGGGCGAGGCGCTGAGTGAGGAACTCGGGCGTCGCGGTGCCACGGTCGTGGTCGCCGATATCGACGGCGACGCCGCCCGTCAGGTGGCGGGGCGCCTCGAGCAAAGCGGGGCGGACGCAGCTGCCGTGCGGGTGGACATGGCCGACGAAACCGAGGTGGCCAAGCTGGTCGACGGCACAGTGGCCGAATACGGACGCGTGGACTACATGATCAACAACGCCGGCATCGCGATCGGCGGGGATTCCCGCGACCTCTCGATGCAGCAGTGGCGCCGCGTGCTCGACGTCGACTTGCTCGGCGTGGTGTACGGCACGATGCACGCGTATCAGGTCATGGCGCGCCAGGGCCACGGCCACATTGTGAACATTTCATCGCTCAGTGGGCTGGTTCCGCAGCCGGGCAACGTTCCCTACTGCACCAGCAAGCATGGGATCGTGGGACTTTCGCTTTCGCTGCGCGCCGAGGGAGCGGACCTCGGCGTGCGGGTCAGCGCGGCATGCCCGGGCGACATGAAGACGAAAATCTACGACAACATGGTCGTGGTCAACATGCCGCGCGAGCGGGTGGCGACGCTGAGCCGGCGCACTCATTACCTGATGCCCCAGATGAGCGCGCCGGCCGCCGCCCGCGCGATACTGCGCGGTGTGGACCGCAACCGGCCGCTGATCGTGTTTCCCGCTGCGGTTCAGGTCATTTGGCACTTGTACCGCCGGTTCCCGGGCCTGTTCTATCGAATCAATGTCCACCGCATGAGGCTGTTTCGCGGCCTTCGGATTGATCAGGGGCGCGTGGCGCGGTAGTAGTTCAACCGCCCCAGGACGCGGTGCGGCGTCGACGCGAGCTCGGTGCACTCGAATCCCGCGGCGCTCAGTAGCCGGGGAATCGCGTCGCCCAGGTTGCCGGCCGCGTGGGGGTTGCGCCTGATCAGCCGAGCCATCGGACCGTGGTCGCCGGTGTCGCCGCCGATGTCGACGAGGTGCAGCCTGCCGCCCGGGCGCAGGACCCGGAAGATCTCCTCCGCGGCAGCGGTTTTCGCGTCTTCGTTGATGTGGTGCAGCATCATCGACGACAGCACCCGGTCGAACTCGCCGTCGGCGTAGGGCAGCCGCTCGGCGTAGCCGTGTTCGAAGCGGATGTCTTTCGATTTGCGCCGCGCCCGGTCCAGTGCCCTCGGGTCCGGGTCGCATCCCGTCACGTCGACGCCCGGGTGGGCGCGTTTGACGCGGGTGGTGAGATTGCCGGTGCCGCAACCGATTTCCAGTACGCGCTGGCCGTCGGCGAGTTCGGCCTGCGCGATCAGGGTGTCGTAGACCTTCGACATTCCCAACAGGCGGGCGAACAGGTCGTAGCAGGGCAGCAGCGCGTCGTGCCCGGCGGCCGGCAGGTAGTCATGTGGATGATGTTTTGTCATACTCATCATGATGAAACGCTAATTCACAGCTGAGTTGGCCGATCTTTGGCAAAACTAGGACTATCTTCCGCACCATGACCCAACCCGCTCGGATGATTCGGCACCGCAGGGGCGTGCCCATCTACGAGTATCGGACCGGTCCGGACACGCCTCCGGTGTCGGTGCTACGGGCCGGGCGGGAAGACCTGCCCGAGCAACGCCGCCACATTCACGAATTCCCGGCGCTCTGGTACACCCCCGATTCGGGCGTCGTGTATGTACTGGCGGCCGGCGCCGTGATCGACCCCGCCCAGGTGATGGGCCATGTCGATGTGGGGGTCGGCGTCTTCTTCGATCCCGCGGCGCTGGGCGAGGACGGGCGTTCGCCGTGGCCGGCATGGCGGGCGCATCCGCTGCTGTTCCCGTTCCTGCACGGTCGGTCCGGCGGACTGTTGCGGCTGGACGTGCCCGCGGACCGGCGGTCTGCGTGGGAGGGCGCGATCGCGTCGATCGAGACCGAGCTGACCGCGCGCCGGGACGGTTACCAGCAGGCGTCGCTGGCGCATCTCACGCTGCTGCTGATCGACCTCGCACGCCTCGCCGTCGACGTGGTCGGCGACCTGCGGCGCAGCGGTGAACCGCTGCTGGCCGAGGTGTTCGCGGTGATCGACCGGCGTCACGCCGAGCCGCTGTCGCTGCGCGACGTGGCCGGCGAACTCGGCGTCACGCCGGGGCACCTGACCACTGTGGTGCGGCGCCGCACCGGACGCACGGTGCAGGAGTGGATCATCGAACGCCGGATGGCCGAGGCCCGGACGTTGCTGGCCGACACGGATCTGCCGATCGCGGAGGTCGCCGGGCGGGTCGGGATCGGCGACCCCGGCTATTTCAGCCGGCTGTTCGGCCGGACGCAGGGCGCCTCGCCACGCGCGTGGCGCGGGTCAAACCGTTAATGCCCCTTTGGATCCGGCGATTGGCAGGTCGATCGGGGTGATGACGCCGGGTGCCGCGTCGCACACGAATGGTATGGCGTTCACCGCCGCGATGGCGGTGCTGTCCATCAACACGGTCATCACGTCGTCGCCGGGTTCGCCGAACCGGATCGTCGCGTCGACGCGCGGCTGCCCCTCGATCACCACGCTGAATCCCTTGGGGTCGGTCCATTTCGGGTCGAGCGCGTCGTCGCTCATCGTCCAGCAGATGGCCAGCTCGACGACCGGGCGCCCGCCGCGATGGCCGCGATAGGTTCGGCGCTGTCCGCCGGCCGTGCCGGCGGCGTAGTCCACCCACCCCAGATTCAGGTCCCGGGTCAGCACCGCGGGCTCGACGAATGCGTCCTTGGAGTCGAGCTCGACACCCAGCATGGCGGCGATCATGTCCAGCGTCTCGAAGTAGCCCAGGCCGTATCGTTGCGCCGCCGGGTCGAGATGCGTCACCGGCTCCCGTGGGGTTTTGCCGAATCCGAGCACCTTCCACACGTCCGGTACGGGATAGGTTGTGCAGTCCAGCGTTTCGACGAGCTTGACGCTGTGCACCCGCCGGCATGCGCCGGTGAGGAAGCCGGCCACGACATTGATGAAGCCCGGCTCGAATCCCGTTCCCAGAAACGTCGCGCCGCCGTGGTGCGCCGCCTCCTCGAGCGCCGGCAGTTCGACCGGGTGATGGGTCCCGGTCACGAAATCCCCTGTGGTGACGACGTTGATGCCGCAGCGCAGCATCCTGAGCACCAGGTCGTAGTCGATGGCGCGGGGCATGTAACACACGCAGTCGGGCCGGAGCTCGAACAACGCATCGGCGTCGTCGGTCGCGGCGACACCGACGGGGGCCTGGTCGGCCAGCTCACCCGCGTCGCGTCCCACCTTGTCGGAACCGAAGGCATGGACGCCGACCACGTCGAAGTCGTCGCGCTCGAGCAGGGCGCCGAGCGCCCGCCTGCCGATGTTGCCGGTCGACCACTGGACCACTCGGTACGCCATGGCTCACACCGTATCCGTGTCCAGCCACTGATCGACCTCGAATCGGTCCTCGACGGCGCGGATCGTCGCACCGCCGTGGCCCGGGTAGTGCGCGGGTATCACGGCGGCCTTCGTCTCGACGGCCTCGGTGAATATCCGGCGGCGGGTCACCGCGGCGGCCGGCGCGTCGACGTCGAAGGCGCAGGCGTCGGCGGGCCGGCGCAGTTGCAGGGGGCTGTGGGTTAGGTCGCCGACGAAGACCGCGGGCCGGCCCGCGTCGAGCCACAGCACCGAGGATCCCGGCGTGTGCCCGGGCGCGGGCCGCAGCCGCAGCGACGGGCTGATCTGGTAGTCGTCCGACCACTGGACGAGCTGGCCATCGATGGGCGCGACGCTGTCGGCGAACACGAGCTGGTTGCCGGGATCCTGGCCCGCGGGCCCGTCGGGGCAGAAGTGGCGGTAGTCGGCCGCCGGCATCAGGTATCGGGCGTTGGGGAACGTCGGCACCCAGGCGCCGTCGTCGAGCATGGTGTTCCACCCGACGTGATCGGAGTGGATGTGCGTGTTGACCACGACGTCGACGGCGTCGCGGTCGATGCCCGCCGCCTGCAGCGCCGCCAGGAAGCCGGTGTTCAGGTGGTCCAGGGGCGGCATGTGCGGGCGCATGCGGTCGTTGCCGACGCCGGTGTCCACGACCACGGTCAGCCCGTCGACCTCGATCACCCAGCTCTGGACCGCGATGTGCCACTGATCGGTCGCGGGATCGAAGAAGTCCGGCACCAGCAGGTCGGCGTTGTCCCGCCATCCCGACGGCGGCGTCTGCGGGAAACAGTGCGTGCCCAGGTCGAATTGGAGTTCGGCCACGCGCGCCACGCTCGCGTGGCCGAACCGGACCCGGCTCATCTAGGCGTTGGCGCGCAGGTAGTCGTACACGCCGGCAAAGTTGCGGTTCACCTCGTCGGGGATGGGCACCGGGCCACCGAGAGCCCTTGCACCCCATACGATTTGGGCGGTCCGCTCGACCAGCGCGGTGATGTGCAGGACCTTGTCGGGTCGCGGGCCCACGGCGACCAGGCCGTGGTTGGCGATCAACGCGGCGCCGCGGCCCTCGAGCGCCTTGACCGCGTTGGTGCCGACCTCGGGCGTGCCGGACGCCGCGTAGTCGGTGCAGCGGACCTCCCCGCCGCAGTAGACGGCGAACTCGTCGATGCAGGCCGGAATGGGTTGGTGCGCAATGGCGAACATCGTCGCCCACACCGGGTGGCTGTGGATGACGCTGCCGATGTCGTCGAAGGCCTGGTAGCACGCCAGGTGCAGCTTCGCCTCCGACGACGGGAAGCGGCCCTCGGCGGCGTGCACCACCTCGCCCTGCGGGTCGATCAGCACGAGGTCGTCCAGCTCCATGTCGCGGTAGTCGACCGACGACGGCGTGATGACGATGTTGCCGTCGGAGCGGCGCGCCGAGATGTTGCCGGCGGTCCCCTCGACCAGGCCGCGGCGCAGCATGTCCTTGGCCGCGTCCAGCACGGCGTCTTCGGGGTTCGCCACCGATTTCATGGGCCCAACACCTCCGGGTTGACGATATGGGTGGGCGTCTTGCCGCTCAGCAGCGCTTCCAGGTCGTCGGCCACCATCTGCGCCTGCCGGGCCTCAGTGTTCCACGTCGCCCCGCCGATGTGGGGCGTCAGCACGACATTCGGCATGGAAGTCAACGGGTGATCGGCCGGCAGCCATTCGCCGACGAAGTGGTCCAGGCCGGCGGCGGCCACCTTGCCGGCGCGCAGCGCGTCGACCAGCGCGTCGGTGTCGTGCAGCTGGGCCCGGGCGGTGTTGAGGAAGACCACGCCGTCGCGCATGGCCGCGAACTGCTGCGCGCCGATCATGCCCGCGGTGTCGTCGGTGACGGGCGCGTGCAGGGACACCACGTCGGACTCGGCCAGCAGCTCGTCGAGGCCGTGCCGGGCCTCGTCGTTGTACGGGTCGTGGGCGATCACCCGCATGCCCAGCCCGGCCAGCCGCCACCGGGTGGCGCGGCCGACGGCGCCGAGGCCCACCAACCCGGCGGTGCGCCCGGCGATCTCCCAGCCACGGAACCGCTGATACGGGATGGTGCCGTCGCGAAAGATGTTGCCGCCGCGGACATCCGCGTCGGCGGTCAGCAGGTGCCGCGTCGCGGCCAGCAGCAGGGCCACCGCCATCTCGGCGACCGCGTCGGCGTTGCGGGCCGGGGTGTTCAGCACCGGGACGCCGGCCGCGGTGGCCCCGTCGATGTCGACGTTGTTCGGGTCGCCGCGGGTCGAGGCTACGGCGATCAGGCCCTGCTCGAACACCGGGCCACGGACCGAGTCGCCCTCCACCACAACGACATCGGCGGATTCGGCGGCGATCCGCTCGGCCAGCTGCTCGGGGCTGTAGATCCGCAGCGGGGTCTGCTCGATCCAGGGGTCGTACACCACGTCGGCCAGCTGCCGGAGCTTGTCGAACCCCGGGCCCCGCAGCGGCGCGGTGACCAGGGCGCGCGGTCTTGATGTCACAGACGCCAATGCTGGCGTACGGTGACGCCCGTGTCACGTGATGGCGTCACAATCGGCGTCGATGTCGGCAGCACCGCCGTCAAGGCGGTGGCCGCCGACGCGGACGGCCGGGTGACCGCGCGGTTGCGCATTCCACACCAGCTGCGCGTGCCGGCGCCCGATCGGCTCGAGCACGACGCCGACGAGGCGTGGCGGCGGGGGCCGGTGGCGGCGCTGGAGCGCCTTGCCCCCGCACCCGACGTCCGCGCCGTGGCCGTGTCGGCGATGGTGCCGTCGCTGACCGCCGTCGACGCCGGGGGTCGCCCGCTGACCCCCGGGCTGCTGTACGGCGATGCAAGGGGCCGGGTCCCGGGCTCCGACGACAAGCCGCTCCCGGCGCTGGGCGAGGCCGCCGAATTCCTGCGCTGGACGACGGCCCAGGCGCCCGGCGCGGCCGGGTACTGGCCCGCGCCCGCGGTGGCCAACCACGCGCTGGCGGGCGAGGCGGTGATGGACGTCGCGACCGCCGCCACCGCCTTCCCGCTGTTCGACGGGACCGGCTGGGACCCGGCGGCCTGCGCCGACTGCGGCGCGACCGTCGAGCAGATGCCCCGGGTGGAGACGATCGGCACCGCGGCGGGACAGCTCCCCGGTTCGGGCGCCGTGCTGGCGATCGGCGCCATCGACGCCCTGTGCGAACAGATCGTGGCCGGCGCCGACCGCGACGGCGACGTGCTGGTGCTGTGCGGCACCACCCTGATCGTGTGGAACACGATCGCCGAGGCGCGGCAGGTGCCCGGCCTGTGGACCATCCCGCACACCGCCCCCGGCAAAAGCCAGATCGGGGGCGCCAGCAACGCGGGCGGCCTGTTCCTCGGCTGGGTGGAGCGCCTGCTCGGCCCGGGCGATCCGGGCACCGCCGATCCGCGCCGCGTGCCGGTCTGGTCGCCCTACATCCGTGGCGAGCGCACGCCGTTCCACGATCCGGATCGCCGGGCCGTGCTCGACGCCCTCGACCTCACCCACGACCCGGCCGCGGTGCGGCGCGCCGCCTACGAGGCGGCGGGCTTCGTCGTGCGTCAACTCATCGAGCTGGGCGGGGCGCCGGTGGCGCGCATCGTCGCCTCCGGAGGCGGCACCCGGGTGGGGCCGTGGATGCAGGCCATCGCCGACGCCACCGGCCGGCCGGTGGAGGTGTCCGCGGTGGCCGAGGGCGCGGCGCTGGGCGCCGCCTTCCTGGGCCGGATGGCGGCCGGCCTGGAGACCTCGATCACCGACGCGGGCCGGTGGGCCCGCACCGAACGCGTCGTCGAGCCCGATCCCGCCTGGGCGGCGCCTACCGCCGAGCGCTACCAACGGTTCCTGGAACTGGGAAACCAACGATCTAGCGCGATATGCCCGGTGGCGTTCTAAAGCGTGTCGAACAACTGGGTGCGGTCGAGTCTGCGGAGTAGTAGGGCGATTTGACTGAGGTAGAGGAATCCTTCTGGGCGGCGAGGGTGATTTCGTAGTGGCGGTCGATGCAGCGGCAGTGGTTGATGCAGTCGTTAGTGCGTTCGACTACCCAGCGTCGCGGTTGGACGATGAAGCCGTGGTCTGGCTTCGGCCAGGAGACCACCTCGACGCTGACATCGGCCTTGGCCGCGGCGGTGGTGACGGCCTGCACGTCGTGGCCCTTGTCCACCCCCACGTGGCTGATGGTCGGCGCGACCTGCTTCGCCTTACGCAGCAGGGTGGGGTATGCAGCCAGGTCCTGCACGTCGGCTGGTGTGACGATAGCGGCGACCGGGGCCCAGGCGGTTTCGACGAGCCGTGCCGTTTGACGCCGTCAACCTCCTTCGCGCCGTCGAAGCCGCGCGGCCCGGCCACCGGCGATCTTTGACCGACTCGGTTGCATGACTGTCGATGGTGATCAGATGGTCCGATACATCCGTGCTGGCCAGGGCAGTTTGTCGGTGTTGTGTGGAACGCTGATCGGTGATGGCTCGCCACACCACATTTCGGTTCTGTCTCGACCCGACGGTCGAGCAGTACGAGGTGCTCGAACGGCATGCGGGAGCGGCGCGGTTTGCGTTCAACCAGTGCCTGCGCATCGTGAAAATCGCTCTGACTCGACGTAAGACCGACGCGGACGTTGACGTGCCCTGGACGGGGTTTGATCTGATCAACACATTCAACGCGTGGAAGAAAACCGAGGACGCGGGGCGGGTGTTCACCGTCGATGCCGCCGGCGACGCTGAGGTAGTGGTGACAGGCCTGTCCTGGCGGGCCGAGGTGTGCCAGCAGGTGTTCGAGGAAGCCGCCGTCGATCTCGGCAGGGGATTGTCGGCCTGGTCGGATTCACGCTCGGGCAAGCGCAAAGGCCGTCGCGTCGGGTTCCCGCGGTTTAAGAAGAAGACTGCGGATGTCCCGTCGTTTCGGTTGCGCAACAAGCACCCCAAGGGCAAACCGGCCGCGATCCGAGTTGGGGATAATCACCGGCCCCGTTCGCTCACGTTGCCCGGTATCGGGCACATCGCTGTCCAAGACGACACCCGTCGGCTACGCCGCATGCTCACCGCGAATCGCGCCAAGATCTGCTTTGCGACCGTTAGCTGCCGTCGCGGCCGGTGGTGGGTATCGCTCAACGTTGAGGCCGCCGACCTGCATCCCGCCCGTCAGCACCCAGTCCCACCCGAGGATGCTGCTAGCTGGGTCGGCGTGGACCGCGGCCTGTCGGCCTTTTTGGTGGCCGCCACCGCCGATGGCGCCGAGGTCGCGCGCATCAGTGACGCACCCAAAGCGTTGTCCGGTGGGCTCAAACAGCAGCGACGCTTGTCGAAGTCATTGTCACGCAAGAAGAAAGGATCAGAGCGTCGAAAGGATGCCGCTGCCAGACTGGGTCGGCATCATCACCGTGTTGCCAACGTGCGCCGCCATTTCCTGCACCAGGTGTCCAATGAGTTGGTCAAGACCCACGACCGGCTCGTCATCGAGAACCTCAACGTGACCGGAATGCTGCGCAACCATCGGCTGGCCCGCGCCATCTCCGATGCCAGCTGGTCAGAGTTTGCCCGCCTCCTCAAATACAAACAGATGTGGCGCGGTGGGCAGCTCGTCGAAGCCGACCGCTGGTATCCCTCGACCCGGCTATGCCCCCACTGCGGGGCGGTCGACAGCGCGATGACACTCGCCGATCGGGTCTTCACCTGTGGTTGCGGGCACACCGTTGACCGTGACCGAAACGCGGCTACGAACCTAGCCCGCTGGGGCCACGCCCATCACGACCCCTCGCGATCCCCGGACCCCCAAGCAGGAGGCCGGGCCAACAATGTCCGCCGACGGGACGGCGCTGGCCAACACCCTCGTGTTGGTGAAACCGTTCCGAATGACGCGGGAACCGACGTTCACACCGCACCCGCGGCCTGAACCGACGACGCCCGAGAAGGGCGGTGCCGAACACTCACCAGAGTCGTTCGACACGCTTTAGGCTGGTGCAATGACTGACCAAGACCGCAAAGCCGCCCGTCGGGAGATCGCCGACGCACTGTTGAAAGCCCTCGAGCGCCGGCACGAAATCGCCGACGTCGTGGTGGAGTCCGAGGACAAGGCGGCGGCGGTCGAGGCCATCGTCCGCCTGCTCGACACGTCCCACCTGGCCGCCGAGGCGGTGATGGGCATGTCGTTCGCGCAGCTGACTATCGACTCGCGCCGAAAGATCCTGGCCGAGCTCGAGGACTTGAACAAGCAGCTGAGCTTCACCCTGGGGGAGCGGCCCGCGAGCTCGGGGGAGACCCTCGAGCTTCGGCCGTTCTCCGCCGCCGCCGACCGCGACATCTTCGCCGCCCGCACCGAGGACGTCGGCGCCGCGGGCGACGGGTCCGGCGGGCCGGCGGGCAACCTCGACGACGAGATCCGTGCGGCGCTGGGCCGGGTCGGCGACGAGGAGGCCGCGTGGTTCGTCGCGGTCGACTCGGGCGAGAAGGTCGGGATGGTGTTCGGCGAGCTGCTCGGCGGCGAGGTGAACGTGCGGATCTGGATTCACCCGGAGCACCGCAAGAAGGGTTACGGCACCGCCGCACTGCGCAAGTCGCGCACGGAGCTGGCGTGGTGCTTCCCCGCCGTGCCGCTGGTGGTCCGGACGCCGCCGGCCAAGCCGAGCTAGCCCCGGGTCGCGGTGACGGCGATGATGTTTCGCAGCTGCGATTCCTCGTCGTCGGGGAAGACGCGGCCGTAGTCGGCGAAGAACTCCCGCCGTGGCCGGGTGCCCACCTGCCAGCCCTTGCCGGCCAGGTAGTCGACGACGTTGCTGCGCTCGCCGTCGAAGAACAGCCCGGACAGGTCGATGTCGCAGCCCAAATTGGCCCACCGCTGGTTGAATTGCTGCGCGCGTTGCGACATAGAGCGGCCGGTGTCGCCGTGGTATTCGGTGGCCAGCTTGCTGCCGGGCGCGCTGAGCTCGGTGACGTTGTCGAAGAGCCGGTCCTGGGCGTCGGGCGGAAGGTACATCAGCAAACCTTCGGCGCTCCAGGACGTCGGCTGCGACGGGTCAAACCCGCTGCGGCGCAACGCTTCCGGCCAATCGTCTCGCAGGTCGACGGCGACGGTGCGCCGGTCCGCGGTCGGGGCGGCGCCCAGGTTGGCCATCGCGGCGGTCTTGAACTCGACGACCTTGGGCTGGTCGACCTCGTAGACCACGCTGCCGGGCGGCCAGGCCAGCCGGTAGGCGCGCACGTCGAGGCCGGCGGCCAGAATCACCGACTGGCGGATGCCGTCGCGGGCGGAGTTGAGGAAGAAGTCGTCGAAGAAGCGGGTCCGCACCGCGATCGAGTCGGTCTCGAGTTGCAGGTCCCGTTCGCCCCCGTCGTCCGCGCCCGGGGCGACCTCGCCGTCGATCAGGCGGACGAAGAAGCCGAGGCCGACCGCGCGCACCAGCGGCGCCGCAAAAGGGTCGTCGATGATCGCGTCGGGCTCCGTGCTGGCCACCGCGCGGGCCGCGGCGACCATCGTCGCCGTCGCGCCGACGCTCGAGGCCAAATCCCAGCTGTCCTGATCGGTTCGCGTCATGGTGCTCCCACTTATTTAGCCAATGCAATGAGCCACCGAAACTCTACGCCTCGCGGCTGACGGCAAAGGGTGGCAAAGGGTGTGGCAAAGGGTGTTGAAAGGACCTGCCCGATTCAGCTGTTAGTCTCGTACACGGTTTGACGCGCGGCGCCGTACGTCCTGGCCTGCGGGTGTTAGGCGCGAGACGCAGGACGCAGGAGGAAGAGTGCTTTCGGCTTTCATCTCATCGCTGCGGACAGTCGACCTGAGACGGAAGATCCTCTTCACGCTTGGCATCGTCCTTCTCTATCGGGTCGGCGCCGCATTGCCCTCACCGGGTGTGAACTACCCGAACGTGCAGCAGTGCATCAAGGAGGCGAGCGGCGGCGAGGCCGGGCAGATCTACTCGCTGATCAACCTGTTCTCCGGCGGCGCGCTGCTCAAGCTCACGGTGTTCGCCGTGGGCGTAATGCCCTACATCACGGCGAGCATCATCGTGCAGCTATTGACCGTGGTCATCCCCCGCTTCGAGGAATTGCGCAAAGAGGGCCAGTCCGGCCAGGCGAAGATGACCCAGTACACCCGGTATCTGGCCATCGCGCTGGCCGTCCTGCAGGCCACCAGCATCGTGGCGCTGGCGGCCAACGGCGGGCTGCTGCAGGGCTGCTCGCTGGACATCATCGCCGACCAGAAGATCTTCACGCTCGTCGTCATCGTGCTGGTGATGACGGCGGGGGCGGCGCTGGTGATGTGGATGGGCGAGCTGGTCACCGAACGCGGGATCGGCAACGGCATGTCGCTGCTGATCTTCGTCGGCATCGCCGCGCGCATCCCGGCGGAGGGCAAGTCCATCCTGGACAGCCGCGGCGGGATCATCTTCGCGGCCGTCTGCGGCGCCGCGCTGCTCATCATCGTCGGCGTGGTCTTCGTCGAGCAGGGCCAGCGCCGGATCCCGGTGCAATACGCCAAGCGCATGGTGGGCCGGCGCATGTACGGCGGAACGTCGACGTATTTGCCGCTAAAGGTCAACCAGGCCGGCGTCATCCCGGTCATTTTCGCGTCGTCGCTGATCTACATTCCGCACCTGATCACCCAGCTGATCCGCAGCGGCAGCGGCGGCGTGGGCAACAGTTGGTGGGACAAGTTCGTCGGCAGCTACCTGTCGGACCCGAGCGATCCGGTCTACATCAGCATCTACTTCGGCCTCATCATCTTCTTCACGTACTTCTACGTGTCGATCACGTTCAACCCCGACGAGCGTGCCGACGAGATGAAGAAGTTCGGCGGCTTCATTCCCGGCATCCGGCCGGGCAAGCCGACCGCGGATTATCTGCGTTACGTGCTGAGCAGGATCACGCTGCCGGGCTCGATCTACCTGGGTGCCATTTCCGTTTTGCCCAACCTGTTCCTGCAGATCGGCAATGGCGGAGCGGTTCAGAATTTGCCGTTTGGCGGTACGGCGGTTTTGATCATGATTGGTGTCGGTTTGGATACGGTCAAGCAAATCGAGAGCCAACTCATGCAGCGCAACTACGAAGGGTTCCTCAAGTGAGAGTGGTTTTGCTGGGACCGCCCGGGGCGGGCAAGGGGACGCAGGCCGAAAAGCTCGCCGAAAAGCTTGGCATCCCGCAAATCTCCACCGGGGAGCTCTTCCGGAACAACATCGAAAACGGGACCAAACTCGGTGTGGAGGCCAAGCGCTACCTGGACGCCGGCGACCTGGTGCCCTCCGAGCTGACCAACCAGCTCGTCGACGACCGGCTCGACGATTCGGACTGCGCCAAAGGCTTCATCCTGGACGGTTACCCGCGCTCGCTCGAGCAGGCCAAGGCGCTGCACGAGATGCTCGAGCGCCGCGGCTGCGACATCGACGCGGTGGTCGAATTCCGCGTCTCGCAGGACGAGCTGCTGCAGCGACTCAAAGGCCGCGGCCGCGCCGACGACACCGACGACGTCATCCTCAACCGCATGAAGGTCTACCGCGACGAGACCGCGCCGCTGCTGGAGTACTACAGCGACCAACTGAAGACGGTCGACGCGGTCGGCACGGTGGACGAGGTGTTCGCCCGCGCGCTGCAAGCGCTGGGCAAGTAATCATGAGCGCGCTGGCGCGGCTGCGGAGTCGCAGGGTCGTGCCGCAGCGCAGCCCCGGTGAGCTCGACGCGATGGCGGCGGCCGGCGCCGTGGTGGCGGCCGCCCTGCACGCGGTCCATGCCGCCGCGGTCGCGGGGGCGTCCACCCTGAGCCTGGACGAAATCGCCGAGTCCGTGATCCGCGAGGCCGGGGCCGTGCCGTCGTTCCTGGGCTATCACGGCTACCCGGCGTCGATCTGCGCGTCGGTCAACGACCGGGTGGTGCACGGCATCCCGTCCGCCGCGGAGATCCTGGCCCCCGGTGACCTGGTCTCCATCGACTGCGGCGCGGTGCTGGACGGCTGGCACGGCGACGCCGCCATCACCTTCGGGGTCGGCGCGCTGGACGCGGCCGACGAGGCGCTCTGCGACGCGACCAGGGCGTCGCTGCAGGCCGGCATCGCGGCGATGGTCGTCGGCAACCGGCTGACCGACGTGGCGCACGCCATCGAAACGGGCACGCGCGCCGCCGCGGCCCGCTACGGGCTCGGGTTCGGGATCGTGGAGGGTTACGGCGGCCACGGCATCGGCCGGCAAATGCACATGGACCCGTTCCTGCCCAACGAGGGCTCGCCCGGGCGGGGACCCCTGCTGGCCCCGGGCTCGGTGCTCGCAATCGAACCGATGCTGACGCTGGGAACCAGCAAAACCAGGGTGCTCGACGACGAATGGACAGTCACGACCGCCGACGGGTCGCGCGCGGCGCATTGGGAGCACACCGTCGCGGTGACCGAAACCGGGCCGCGCATCTTGACCCTCGCCTGAACTAAACGCCTGCTCCACTCGTTTCAGAGGGCAGGAGGTGATCGAGTGGCTCGTGTGGCCGGTACTCGGGGGGCGTCCGGGGCTGCCGAGGCCGCTCTGATGAAGGCGCTCTACGACGAACATGCCGCGGTCTTGTGGCGCTATGCGCTCCGGTTGACGGGGGATGCCAGCCAGGCCGAGGACGTTGTCCAGGAGACGCTGTTGCGGGCCTGGCAGCATCCGGAGGTCATCGGCGACACCGAGAGATCGGCGCGGGCGTGGTTGTTCACCGTCGCCCGCAACATGATCATCGACGACCGACGCAGCGCCAGGTACCGCAACGTCGTCGGTTCGCTGGACGAATCGGGGGCGCCCGAACAATCGACGCCCGACGAGGTGAACGCGGCGCTGGACCGGCTGCTGATAGCCGAGGCCATGACGCAGCTGTCCGCCGAACACCGGGCGGTGATCGACCGGTCCTACTACCGCGGTTGGACGACCGCGCAGATTGCTGCGGACCTCGAGATCGCCGAAGGAACAGTGAAGTCGCGACTACACTATGCCGTGCGGGCATTGCGGCTCACTCTGCAGGAACTTGGAGTCACGCGATGACCATCCAGACGGTCATCGGCTCCGAATACTTGATGGGTGACAGGAGATGGACGAGATGAGGACGCCGCTACGAGGCATCGGCCCGCCCGGTGACAACGAGGTGTTTGGTTTGACCGTCGAAGACGACCACCGCTACGCGATGTGGGATGCCGCATACGTGTTGGGGTCGCTGTCGGCCTCCGACCGCCGCGAGTTCGAGGCGCACATGGCCGCCTGCCCGCCATGCCGCGAGGCCGTCGCCGATCTGAGTGGCGTGCCGGCCCTGCTCTCGCAGCTCGACCGCGATCAGGTCGCCGCGATGGACGAGTCCGGGCGCACCGTGACGGCGGCGCCGGAGATTTCGCCGGAGTTGTTGCCCTCGTTGCTGGCAACGGTGCGCTGGCGCCGGCGCCGCACCCGGGTGACGACGTGGGTGGCATCGTCCGCCGCGGCGGCGGTGCTGGGGATCGGCGTGCTGGTCGGGGTGCACGGGAACTCGGCGCCGGCGCAGCAGGTCGCCGCGTCCTCGCAGCCGATGGCGCAGATCGGCACCACCCTGTTGGCCTCCACGGTGCAGCTGTCCAGCCAGCACTGGGGGACGTCGATCAACCTGAAGTGTGTCTGCCTGGCTCCGCTGAACGCGCACCACGACACGCTGGCGATGGTCGTGGTGGGTCGCGACGGCAGCCAAACCCGGTTGGCGACGTGGGTGGCCGAGCCCGGTCACACCGCGACGCCCGCCGGCAGCATCTCGACGCCGGTCGACCAGATCGCCGCCGTGCAAGTGGTTTCCGCTGACAGCGGGCAGGTTCTGCTGCAGCGTTCGCTGTAAAACCCCGGTAAAAACAAGACGCGTGGTGAACTCAAGTTCACCGCGCGTCGTGTTACAGGCATGCCCAGGAAGCAGCGAGTGGTCGACCACATCGTCGAACGGCTCGCCTCGGCCGGCGTCGACCACATCTTCGGTGTCGACGGCGCCAACATCGAGGACCTCTACGACGCCGCGCACTTCCGGACCGACATCACCGCCGTGCTGGCGAAGCACGAATTCTCCGCCGCCGCCATGGCCGACGGGTACAGCCGCAGCGGCGCGGGGCTGGGCGTGGTCGCGGCGACGTCGGGCGGCGGTGCGCTGAATCTTGTTGCGGCCCTTGGTGAGTCGCTGGCAAGCCGGGTTCCGGTGCTGGCCCTCGTCGGTCAGACCCCCACCGCCATGGACGGCCGGGGCAGCTTTCAGGACACCAGCGGCGAGAACGGCTCGCTGAACGCGCAGGCGCTGTTTTCCGCGGTGTCGGTGTCGTGCGAGCGGGTGCTGCGCCCCGCCGACGCCGCGCCGGCCCTGTCCCGGGCGATCGCCGCCGCACGCACCGGCGGCCCCGCGGTGCTGTTGCTGCCCAAGGACATTCAGCAGGGCAGCGTGATTTGCGGGCACAACGGGCGGCCCACCGACGACCTGCGTCCCATCGGCAACCCGCATCCGATCGTCGCACCGCTGCGCGACGCGAACGGCCCGGTCACCATCATCGTCGGAGAGCAGGTCGCCCGCGACGACGCCCGCGCCGAGCTCGAGGCCCTGCGCGCGGTGTTGCGGGCGCGGGTGGCGACCGTGCCCGACGCCAAGGACGTCGCCGGCACACCGGGTCTCGGGTCGTCGTCAGCGCTCGGGGTGACCGGTGTGATGGGCCACCCCGGTGTGGTTGCAGCGGTGGCCGGCAGCGCCGTGTGCCTGGTGGTCGGCACGCGCCTGTCGGTCACCGCGCGCACCGGGCTCGACGACGCCTTGGCGGCGGTGCGGACGGTCTCGATCGGCTCGGCGCCGCCGTACGTTCCGTGCACGCATGTGCACACCGACGACCTGCGCGGCTCGCTGCGCATGCTGACCCAGGCGCTGTCCGGGCCGGGGCGGCCGGCCAAGGTGCGGGTGCCCGACGTGGTGCGGCGCACCGAATTGTCCCCGCCGCCGTGCGATGGGCCCGGCGTGCGCTATCGCGACGCGATGGCCGTGCTGGACGGCTGCCTGCCCGACGGCGCGGACATCGTCGTGGACGCCGGCAACACCGGCGCCGCGGCGATCCACTACCTGCCGGCCCGTCGCGACGGCAGGTTCGCGGTCGCGCTGGGCATGGGGGGCATGGGCTACAGCTTCGGCGCCGGCATCGGGATGGCCTTCGGGCGCGCGAACAGCGGGCGGCCGCCCGGGCGCACCGTGGTGATCGCCGGGGACGGCGCGTTTTTCATGCACGGCATGGAGGTGCACACCGCGGTGCACTACCGGCTGCCGGTGACGTTCGTGGTCTTCAACAACAACGCCCACGCCATGTGCGTGACCCGCGAGCAGCTCTTCTACGACGACCTCTACAGCTATAACCGGTTCCGGCCCAGCCGGCTGGGTGCCGGGCTGGCGGCGATGTTCCCTGGGCTGACGGCCGTCGACGTCGATGACCTCGATCACCTGGCCGCCTGGATGCGCGCGGTGCTCGCCACCGACGGGCCCTCCGTCGTCAGTGTCGAATGTGCAGCCGACGAGATGCCGCCATTCGGACCATTTCTCACTCAAATCGCAAAGGAGAACCGGATCGATGTCGCTGCCAGCGCTTGAGGACATCCCGACGCCGCTGGACGGTGTGACCCGAATCGAAACCAGCCCAAGGGAAAAGGCCACCCCCATCATCATGGACATGATGCGGTCGGTCTACCCGCACGACCAGGTTTTCGGGGAGTACTGCGCCGTCAACGATTACGTCGACTGCCCGCCAGACGAGCTGTACGAGTACATGTCCGACACCCGCAGCCTCGAGGAGTGGACCTACAGCCTGCGCGGTTTCACCCCGACGGACGAACCCGGCCTGTGGCTGGCCCACGACCGGCTGGGCTCGGAGACCGAGATCTACACGCGGACCGTCGCCAACCCGCAGGCCCGCACCGTCGACTACCACTGCGCGTGGGACCAGGGCAAGCACCTGTGGATGATCTACCTGATGCGCGTCGTCGACGCGCAGACGGTCCTCGACAAGCCGGGTTCCGTTGTGCTGTGGACGAATTGCCATCACCCGTTCTACGACGAAAACCCGTACCCGGAGACGGCGCCGCCGCAGCGCCCAGTGTGGGTCGGCGACTTCTGGGACATGTTCGGCGCCGGCCATCTGCTGGAGCTGAAGAACCTCAAGGCCATCGCCGAGTACCGCCACCGCAACGGCCTGCCGGTGACCCCCAAATGGATGAGATGAATTGACCATGAGCAAGCCGAGCGTGAGCCTGATCGACGTCTCCACCTATCTGCCCGGCGAGCCGATCGCCGCCGAGTACTACGCGCAATTCGCCGAATCCGACGACCTGCGCGACAATCTCATGTTCCGCGCCCCGAAGTTTCGCCACCACGTCGCGCCGGAGGAAAGCTCGATCGACATGATCGAGCAGGCGGTGGCCGGCCTGATCGAGCGGCACGGTCACGACGCCGTCGAGGGCGCCGACGTGCTGATCACCCACACGCAGGTGCCGGACATGGCGTTCTACGGACAGGGGGGCGGCATCGCGCACCGGTTGGGCATGCGACCGTCGTGGGTGCTCGACCTGAACAACGGCGGGTGCGCCGCGTTCGTGTTGGCGCTCAACGTGGCCCGCAAGCTGCTGGCATCGGGCGAGGGCCACACCGCGCTGATCGCCATCGCGCAAAACGCCGCGGGGCAGTTCTTCGATCAGCCGACGATCCGCCGCAAGGCGCAGTCGGCGGTGCCCGGCGACGGGGCGGCGGCCGCCCTGGTCACCGTCGGCGATCAATCCCCGATCCTCGATGTCGAGTGCCGCACCTACGGCGAATACGCCGGCGAGATGACGCTGTCCTTCGACCCGCCCCGCAAATGGTGGCAGGCGGGACCCGGCGAGGGCTCGATCGGCTTCACCGAAAGCAAGATCACCAAGGTGCTGGCCCGCGGCAACCGGCAGGTGCCCGAGGTGGCGCTGGCGGTTTGCGACCGAATCGGTCTGCCTGCCAAGGACATCGACCTGCTGGTGACCAACCAGCCCAACCGGGCTTTCCTGCGCAACTGGCGCGAGGCCCTCGAGCTGCCCCCCGAACGCCATCGCGACACCTTCGAGCAGTGCGGCAACCTGTTCGGCGCCGGGATCCCGGTCAACCTCGACCGTGCGATATCCGACGGTCAGGTAAAGGCGGGCGACGTGGTGATGATGGCGGCCTTCGCCCACGCCGGTGACTTCGCCGGGGCCGCGGCGGTGCGCTGGGGCGGGCGGGGCTGATGCAACCCGTCCGCAGCCCGTTCGCCGACGACATCGACGAGGCGTTTCCCACCGCGATCGACCCGCTTGCGTTGTCGCTCAACGAGAATCCGTTCCCGCCGTTGCCGGCGGTGCGCTCGGCGCTGATCCGCTCCATCTACGCGGTCAACCGCTATCCGGAGTTCCTGCCCGAACGGCTGCGCGGCCTCATCGCCGGCCATGTGGGCCTGCCCGCCGAGCAGGTGGTGCTGGGTGCCGGCGCGACGGGCGTGGCGCTGCAGGCGTTGCACGCGCTGACCGCCCCGGGTGACACCGTGGCGATGGCGTCGCCGACGTTCGACGGATACCCGATCATCGCCCGGATGTCGCGGCTCAACCCGCTGTTCGTTCCCCTCGACGCGGACGGCCACAACGACCTCGCCGGGCTGGCCGACGCCGCAGCGGAGGCCCGGGTCGTGGTGATCTGCCGCCCGCACAACCCGACCGGCACGCTGGAGAGCGCGGACGACGTGGTGCGGTTCCTGCGCCGGGTGCCGGGCGACACCGTCGTGCTGCTCGACGAGGCCTACATCGAGTTCGCCGCGCCCGAGCACCGCATCGACGTCGCGGCGCTGCTCGCGGGTTTCCCGAACGTCGTGGTGGTGCGGACGTTCTCCAAGGCCTACGGGCTGGCCGGGCTGCGCATCGGCTACGGGCTGGCGTCGCCGGAGCTGGCCGCCACCCTGTGGTCCCAGCAGTTGCCGTTCGGCATCGCGCTCACCAGCCTGCTCGCGGTCGCGGCGTCCTATGACGCCGAAGACCAACTGCTGCAACGGATCCAGTCGATCAACGCCGAACGCCGCTATCTGCGGATGCGGCTGAGCGCCCTGGACGTCTACACCACAGACGCCCACGCGAACTTCATGTACCTGCCGTCGAGGGGTCGGCCGTGGCATGAGGTGTTCGCGGACAGTGGGCTGCACGTGCGCCACTACCCGGACGGCGGCGCCCGGATCACCGTCGGCAACCGCGCGTCGACCCTGGCGGTGTTGTCGGCCATAGGAAAGGTCCCGATCCGGTCCCAGATGCGGTAAGAAAGGGCGTGGCCGCATCGAGCTCGAAACGCGATCCCATCGCCGCGGCACGGGCCAACTGGGAGCGTGCCGGGTGGGGCGACGTGTCGGAGGGCATGGTCGCCGTCACCTCCGTGATGCGCGCACACCAGATCCTGCTGGCCCGCGTGGAGACCGCGCTTCGCCCCTATGACTTGAGCTTTTCCCGCTACGAGCTGCTGCGGCTGCTGGCGTTCAGCCGCACCGGTGCGCTGCCGATCACCAAGGCGTCCGATCGGCTGCAGGTGCACGTGACCAGCGTGACCCACGCCATCCGCCGGCTGGAGGCCGACGGGCTGGTGCGGCGGGTGCCGCACCCCACCGACGGGCGCACGACGCTGGTGGCCATCACCGACCTCGGCCGCTCCACCGTCGAGGACGCCACCGTCACGCTCAACGAGCAGGTGTTCGCCGACATCGGAATGGACACCGCCGAGTCGGCGGCGCTGGTGTCGTCCATCGAAACGTTGCGCCGCAATGCGGGCGACTTCTGATGATTTGAGAGAAAGGCAGAGCAATGGACCCTCTAGTTGCTCACCAGCGCGCACAGGAAGCGTTCGCCGGCGTCCTCGCGAAGGTCAGCCCCGACCGGTACCGCGGCCCAACGCCGTGCCCGGAGTGGACGATTCGTGACCTGATCGAGCACGTCATCGGCGGCAACGAGCGCGTCGCGATTTGGGCGGGCAGCACCGACAAGCCGGCCGCCCGGCCCGACGACATCCGTGCGGCGCACCGGGCCGCCGCCGCGGCCGCGCAGGAGGTCTTCGCCCGACCGGACGGGATGTCCACGATGTTCAAGCTGCCGTTCGGGGAGGTCCCCGGACAAATATTCATCGGGATGCGCACCAGCGACGTGCTGACCCACGCATGGGATCTCGCGGCCGCCACCGGCCAGTCCACCGACCTGGATCCCGAGCTGGCGGCCGAGCAGCTCGCCGCCGTGCGCGCGTTCGTGGGCCCCCAGTTCCGCGGGCCCGACAAGCCCTTCGGTGCGGAACAGCCGTGCTCGGACGACCGCGCCCCGGCCGATCGGCTGGCTGCGTTCCTGGGACGAAAGGTGTAGTGACGCAGGACTTTTGGCTCAGCCGTTGCGCAGCATCTCGATCACGGCGCTGAAGTCCTTGTCCGCGTGGGAAGCGGCGAACTTGGCGTAGATCTCGGCGGCGTGGGTGCCCAGCGGCGCGGTCGAACCGGTCGAGGCGACCGCGTCCATCGCCAGGCCCAGGTCCTTGTTCATCAGCGCGGTCGCGAAGCCGGGCTTGAAGTCGTTGTTGGCCGGCGAGGTCGGGACCGGGCCGGGCACGGGGCAATTGGTGTGCACCGCCCAGCAATTGCCCGTTGCGCCGGTGATGACGTCGAACAGGGATTGCGCGGACAGCCCGAGCCTCTCGGCCAGCACGAACGCCTCGCCGACCGCGATCTGCTGCACCGCCAGCACCATGTTGTTGCACACCTTGGCGGCCTGGCCGGCACCGGCGGCGCCGCAGTGAATGACCTTGCCCGCCATGGGTTCCAGGACGATCCGGGCGCGCTGCACCGCAGCCTCGTCGCCGCCGACCATGAACGCCAGCGTCCCCGCGACCGCGCCCTTCACCCCGCCGGAGACCGGCGCGTCCAGCTGCGCGATGCCGTGCCCCTTGGCCAGCGCGTGCACCTCGCGCGCGTCGCTGACCGAGATGGTGGAGCTGTCGATGAACAGCGCGCCCGGCCGCGCGGCGGGCAGGATGTCGGCGTAGCAGCGCTTGACGATGTCGCCGTTGGGCAGCATGGTGATGACCACGTCGGCCCCGTCGACCGCGTCGGCGGCGCTGTCGAATCCCGTCGCGCCGGCCTCGACCGCCGCGGACAACGCCGCCGGCACTGGATCGAATCCGCGCACCGCATGCTTGGCCGCAACGAGATTCGTCGCCATGGGCAGGCCCATGTGGCCCAGGCCCAGGAAGGCCACCGTGAGGTGTTCGGTCATCTGAAGACCTTTCTATGCGGTTGCGCGGACGCGTGCGGCCTCGGCCCGGCCGATGACCACCCGCATGATCTCGTTGGTGCCTTCCAGGATTCGGTGCACCCGCAGGTCGCGGACGATCTTCTCCAGACCGTACTCGCGCAGGTAGCCGTAGCCGCCGTGCAGTTGCAGGGCCTTGTCGGCGACCTCGAAGCAGGTATCGGTGACGTAGCGCTTGGCCATCGCGCACAGCTCGACCTTGTCGGGGTCGTCGGCGTCCAGCGCATTGGCGGCCCGCCACAGCATCATTCGCGAGGTCTCCAGCCCGGTGGCCATGTCGGCCAGGGTGAACCGGATGGTCGGCTCGTCGAGCAGGGCGGAGCCGAACGCTCGGCGCTCGCGCACGTACGCGCCGGCCTTGTCGAAGGCGGACTGCGCGCCGCCCAGCGAGCAGGCCGCGATGTTGAGCCGCCCGCCGTTGAGGCCGTTCATGGCGATGCCGAACCCGGCGCCCTCGCCGTCGGCGCCGCCCAGCATCGCGTCGGCGGGCACCCGCACCCCGTCGAGGATCACCTGCGCGGTGGGCTGGGCGTGCCAGCCCATCTTCTCTTCGTGGGCGCCGAAACTCAGCCCGGGCGCGCCCTTTTCGACGATGAATGCGGAGATGCCGCGCGGGCCCTCACCCCCGGTGCGGGCCATCACCACGTAGACGTCCGAGGCGCCCGCGCCGGAGATGAACTGCTTGACGCCGTCGAGCACGTAGTCGCCACCCTGTTTGACGGCGCGGGTGGCAAGCGCGCTGGCGTCCGACCCGGCGCCGGGCTCGGTGAGGCAGTAGCTGGCGATGGCGTCCATCGGCGCCAGGCGCGGGATCCATTCCTTGCGTTGTTCGGCGGTGCCGAAGCTGTCGATCATCCACGCGCACATGTTGTGGATCGACAGGAACGCGGCGATGGTCGGGCAGGCGATGGCCAACTGCTCGAAGATGCGCACCCCGTCGAGCCGGCGCAAGCCGCTGCCGCCGACGTCGTCGCGGCAGTAGATCGCCGCCATGCCGAGTTCGGCGGCCTCGCGCAGCACGTCGGTCGGAAAGTGCTTGCTGGCATCCCATTCCAGGGTGTGCGGCGCGAGGCGCTTGGCGGCGAACGCGGCCGCCGTTTCGGTGATGACCCGCTCGTCATCGTTCATGGTGAACATGATGTGGCGTCTAATTCATTGTCGGGATGACGAATTCGGCGCCGTCCTTGATCCCGGACGGCCACCGCGACGTCACGGTCTTGGTCTTGGTGTAGAAGATGATCGACGAGGGGCCGTGCTGGTTGAGGTCGCCGAAGCCGGAGCGCTTCCAGCCGCCGAAGGTGTGGTAGGCCACCGGGACCGGGATCGGCACGTTGACGCCCACCATGCCCACCTGCACGCGCGAGACGAAGTCGCGGGCGGTGTCGCCGTCGCGGGTGAACACCGCCACACCGTTGCCGTACTCGTGCTCGGAGGGCAGCCGCAACGCCTCCTCGTAATCGTGCGCGCGCACGATGCACAGCACCGGGCCGAAGATCTCGTCGGTGTAGATCGACATGTCGGGGGTGACGTGGTCGAACAGCGTTGGGCCGATGAAGAATCCGCCCTCCAGGTTGGCGTCACCGAAGGTCAGGTCGTCGCTGGCCCGCTCGCGGCCGTCGATCACCAATTCGGCGCCGGCGTCCACGCCCTGGCCGATGTAGTCGCGCACCCGGGCCAGCGCCGCCTCGGTGACCAGCGGGCCGTAGTCGGCCTTGGGGTCCAGGCTGTGGCCCACCCGCAGGTTGTTGATCCGCTCGATCAGCCTGGCGCGCAAGCGATCCGCCGTCTGCTCGCCGACGGGCACGGCGACGCTGATCGCCATGCAGCGCTCGCCGGCGCTGCCGTACCCGGCGCCGATCAGCGCGTCGACGGCCTGGTCGAGGTCGGCGTCGGGCATCACGATCATGTGGTTCTTCGCGCCGCCGAAACACTGCGACCGCTTGCCGGTGGCCGCGGCCGTCGAATAGATGTACTGGGCGATGTCCGAGCTGCCGACGAAGCCGACGGCCTTGATGTCGGGGTGGTGCAGGATCGCGTCGACGGCCTCCTTGTCGCCGTGCACCACCTGGAAGACGCCCGCCGGCAGGCCGGCCTCTCCGAACAACTCGGCCAGGCGCACCGGGACCGACGGGTCGCGCTCACTGGGCTTGAGTACGAACGCGTTTCCGCACGCCAGCGCCGGCCCGGCCTTCCACAGCGGGATCATCGCCGGGAAGTTGAACGGCGTGATGCCGGCGACCACGCCGAGGGGCTGGCGCAGCGAGTAGACGTCGATGCCCGGACCCGCACCCTCGCTGTACTCGCCCTTGAGCAGGTGGGGGATCCCGAGGCAGAACTCGATGACCTCGATGCCGCGCTGGATGTCGCCCTTGGAGTCGGCCACCGTCTTGCCGTGCTCGAGCGACAGCAGCTCGGCGAGCTCGTCGCTGTTGGAGTTGACCAGTTCGACGAAGCGCATCAGCACCCGGGCGCGGCGCTGCGGATTCCATGCCGCCCAATCCTTTTGGGCCTCGACGGCCGAGGCCACCGCCGCGTCGACGTCGGCCTTGCCGGCCATCGGAAGCTTCGCCTGCACCTCGCCGGTGCTGGGGTTCAGGACGTCGGCGGTGCGGCTGGACTGGCCGGCGGTGCGCTTCCCATCGATGAAATGCGGGATCTGTGTGGTCATGGTGCCCTCGAGTTTGTCGTTACGCGCGGAATACTTGCATATCCTAGTAACTTGGCTCGGGCGTGGCAAGGCGCGTGCCGTCACACCGGGTAGTTCCCGGCCTCCAGGTCCTCGAGCAGGCTCGGATGGGTGGGCCGCCAGCCGAATCGCTCGCGGGTCAGTTGGCTCGTTGCCGGCTGGTCCAGGGCGAATACGGCGCCGAGGGGCCCGAAATGCTCGGCGGGGACCGACGCCGCGGGGAGATCGAGCCGGCGCCCGATGGCCTCGGCGAGCGCACGCATCGGATCGCCCTCGTCGCCCACGGCGTGCGCCACCGTCCCGGGCTCGGCCTGTTCGAGGACTAGGCGGAAGAGCCGGGCGGCGTCGAGGACGTGCACGGCCGGCCACCGGTTGGTGCCCTCGCCGACGTACCCGGACACCCCGGTCCCTCGGGCGGCCGCGACGAGCAGGGAGGCGAACCCGCAGGGGCCGCCCGCCCGGTGGACGGACCGGGGGAGGCGGACCACCGCCGACCGGACGTCGTTGCCGGCCAGCTCCAGGGTGGCCTGCGCGTTCCGCCCGCGCCCGCCGATGAGTCCATCGGTCGGCACCGAGTCGCGCTCAGTGGACGCGCGTCCGGGGACGGGGGGCGTGCCCGAGGCCATGACGAACGGCTTGCCGCTCCCCGCGAGCGCGACGCCGAACGTCTCGACCGCGGCCCCCTCCTGGGCGACCGCCCTCTCGAAGTCGTCGAAGTGCAGGAAGGCCAGGTGGACGACGCCGTCGGACTCCTTGGCGCCGACGCGCAGGCTCTCGGGGTCGTCGAGGTCGCCGCGCAGCACGTCGGCACCCATGGCGGCGGCCGACCGGGCCGACGCATCCGAGCGGGCCAGCGCCAGGACCTCGTGGCCCGCCCCGATCAGCTCAGGAACGACGGCCGAGCCGACCCCGCCGGTGGCACCCGTGACGAAAACGCGCATTAGGCACTCCTCAAGTGATGGGACCGATGTCTCATCACGCTACCACGGTGATGGGATAAAGGTCCCATCGCCTACGATGGCGGCATGCCCCGCTGGGAACCCGATGCGCGTGCGCGCCTGGTCGAGGCCGCGCTGCACCTGTTCTCCGAGCAGGGCTACGACCGAACCACCGTCGCCGAGATCGCCGATCGGGCCGGCCTGACGAAGAGCACCTTCTTCCGGTATTTCCCCGACAAGCGGGAGGTGCTGGCGGCCGGGCAGGAGGTGTTGACGCAACTGCTGACCGAGGGCATCGCCTCGGCGCCCGCCGACGCCACCCCGCTCACGGCGGTCGCCGCCGGGCTGGAGCGCGCGGCCGGGGCGATGACGCCACGCAATCGCGAGCTCGCCCCCCGGGTGAAGGCCGTCATCGCGTCCAGCGCCGAACTGCAGGAGCGCGACGCGCTCAAACAGGTCGGCCTCGCGGCGGCCATGGCGAACGCGCTGCGGGCCCGGGGCGTGCCGGACCGCGCGGCCGCCCTGGCCGCCGAGCTGGGCGGGCTCGCATTCAAAGAGGCGTTCGCCGAATGGATTACGGCAGACGGTGACCGCAGCCTGGGGGAACTCGCCCGCGCTGCCCTGGAGGACCTGCGCATCGCGGCGGCCGAAATCCGCTGAAGCGACCCCGGGCCGATTAGCCTTTAGTCCGTATGCGCACCATCGAGGCCGACTATCTGGTAGTCGGCGCGGGCGCCATGGGGATGGCGTTCATCGACACGCTGGTCACCGAAACCGAGGCACGCGTGGTGCTCGTGGATCGCCACCATCAGCCCGGCGGGCACTGGACCATGGCCTACCCGTTCGTGCGGCTGCATCAACCGTCGGCGTTCTACGGCGTCAACTCGCTGCCCCTGGGCAGCGACACGATCGACCAAGTCGGGTGGAACCAAGGGCTTTACGAGTTGGCGACCGCCGGTGAGGTGTGCGCCTACTACGACCACGTCATGCGCCAGCGGTTCCTGCCGACCGGGCGGGTCTCCTACTTCCCGATGAGCGAATACTCCGGTGCCGGCCGCTTTACCACACTGGCCGGGACCGACTACGCGGTCGAAGTGACGCGCCGCGTCGTCGACGCCACGTACATGCGGGTCGTGGTGCCCTCGATGCGCCCGCCGCCCTACCGGGTGGCGCCCGGCGTGGACTGCGTCGCGCCCAACGAGCTGCCCGGGCTCGCCGCCCGCCGCCGCTACGTCGTCGTCGGGGCCGGCAAGACCGGCATCGACGTGTGCCTGTGGCTGCTGGGCCAGGGCATCGCGCCGGAGCGGCTGACGTGGATCATGCCGCGGGACTCGTGGTTGCTGGATCGCGCGACGCTGCAGCCGGGACCGTTGTTCGCGGACGGGATCAAGGCCACCCTCACCGCGCAGCTGCAAGCGGTTCGGGACGCGGTGTCGGTCGACGACCTGTTCGTCCGCCTCGAGGAGGCCGGCGCGCTGCTGCGGATCGACCCGGCGGTGCGGCCGGCTATGTACCGCTGCGCCACCGTCACCCACGCCGAGCTGGCACAGCTGCGCCGCATCACCGACGTGGTGCGCTTGGGCCACCTGCTGCGCGCCGACGCCGGCGAGGCGGTCCTCGAGGGCGGTGCCGTGCGCGTGGAAGACTCGGCGCTCTACGTGGACTGCACCGCCGACGGCGCCGAGAAGCGGCCCGCCACACCGATTTTCGATGGCGCCGGCATCACGCTGCAGAGCGTCCGGGGGTGCCAGCAGGTGTTCAGCGCGGCGCTGGTCGCGCACGTCGAGGCCGCCTACCCGGACGACGCGGTGAAGAACGAGCTGTGCGACCCGTTGCCGCATCCCGACACCGACCTCGACTGGCTGCGCATCACGCGGGCCTACTACCGCAACCAGCTGCGCTGGCTCGACGACCCGGATTTGACCGCCTGGCTCTCCGCGGCACGCCTGGACGTGTTCGGCCGGCTGGTGGGTGACTCGCTGGCGCCGGCGTCGGCGAAGCCGCGGGTTCGGGAGCGGCTGCTGAGCATGGCCAAGTCGGCCCTGTCGGCCACCGCCGCGAAACTGGACGAGCTGATGGCCTCGGAAGCTGACGCGTGTAACCCGGTCCGATATTGAATCGGTGAAGGAGGACCGTGGCGGCGCAAAACGAATCCAATAAACCGCTAGTCCCGCGACCGCTGCGCGCGGTGCCCGACAGCGGCTATGAGAGCTATCCCGACTGGGAAGCGGTATACCAGGACAACGCGTCCTGGGTGTACCGCACGCTGTTCGCGCGGGTGGGCAACCGCGCCGACGCCGAGGACCTCACCGCCGAGGTCTTTCTGGCGGCGCTGCGGCCGCTGCGCCTGACCGCGAGCGTCGGCGAGGTGCGCGCCTACCTGCGGGCCACGGCGCGAACCGTGCTGGCCGCGCATTGGCGCGAGACCATGGGCCGGGAGATAACCTCCATCGACGACATTGAACAACCACCCGAGAGCGAGGAAGCGATCAGCACAGCGCCCCAGCGCGTCGCCCGGGTTCTCGACAATCTGCCGGACCGGTACCGCCAGATCCTGGAAATTCGCTTCCTGCAAGGAAATTCGATCAAGGAGTCCGCCGCCGAACTTGGGATCAGCGTAGCCAATGCCAAGGTGCTGCAGCACCGCGCCCTGCGGCTGGCGGCACAGGTGAACGAGGGAGGGCCACGATGAACGCGCGAGGATTGCGGCGGTATGTCGATGACCTGCTGCGGGGTCGCCGGCCAAAGCCGTTCGCGCCCGACGACTTCGAGGCGGCGCAGATCCGCACGGCGATCGAGCTGCGGGCGGCGGGGCAGGCGGACGCCGAACCGCGCCAGGAGTTCCTCACCGACCTGCACCGGCGGCTGGCGGAACAGATGGACGGTGCGCCGGCGCCGTCGGCGCCCAAACAGAGCACAACGCGCCGCCAGGTCATCGTGGGCACGTCGGCCGCCGCGGCCGCCGCGGCCGCCGCCGTTTCCATCGATCGCGCGCTGATCGGCGGCCCCACCCCGGGCCCCGCCGTCGCGGGCGAGCTGACGCCGAACGACGGCAGCTGGCAGCGCGTCGCGTCGAGCTCGGAGGTGCCCGACGGCGTCATGCACCCGTTCGACCTCGGCTCGGTCAGTGGGTTCGTCCACCGCGTCGACGGCAAGCCCCAGGCCATCTCCGGCGTCTGCACCCACCAGGGCTGCCGGCTCTGGTTCGACGCCCAGGACGACGCGCTGCACTGCCCGTGCCACACGACGTCGTTCTCGCCCAGCGGGCAGGTGCGCACCCACCAGTTGCCGATCGCTCCAAAGCCGTTGCCCGCGCTGATGGTTCGTGAGGTCGACGGCGCCATCGAGGTGTTCGCCCCGCCGCGTCGGGACGTGTAACCCGCCGCCATATCTCTTGGCATGAACATCGCCAAGCTTCGAAAACATGTGGTCGCGGCGTCGGCCGTCGGGGTGTTACTGGCCGGCTGCTCGTCGTCGCCGCCGGCCGCGCAGCCGTCGGTCACGTTCGGATCGAACGCCAGCGGGATGCCCGGGATGAGCACGGCGCCGGCAACCGGGTCACCGGCCGCGGCCGCGGGCGATGCGGTCACCATCGACAACTTCGCCTTCGCCCCGGCAACCCTGACCATCAAGGCCGGCAGCACCGTCACCTGGACCAACAAGGACGAGGAACCGCACACGGTCGCCGCGGCCGACGGGTCGTTCAAGTCGCCCGGAATGGGCACCGGTGCCACCTTTTCGCACACCTTCCCCACGGCGGGCAAGTTCGACTACGTCTGCTCGATTCACCCGATGATGCACGGCACCGTGGTGGTGACGGGATGAATGCCAACGACCCCAACACCATGACGCGCCGGCAGCTGATCCGGCACTCCGCGTGGTTCGGCGCGGCGGTCGGGTTCGCCGTCGTCGGCGGCGAGGTCATCTCGCACGTCGCCGGCACGGCGTCCGCCTCGCACACGAGCGCCCGGCCCACGCTGCGCTTCGCCCAGGTGAGCGACAGCCACATCGGCTTTGCCGGCCCGCCCAACCCGGACGTCGCCGGCACCTTCGGCCACGCGATCGATCAGGTCAACGGCCTTGGCTACGCGCCGGATTTCGTCATTCACACCGGCGACCTCACCCACCTGTCGACCCCCGAGCAGTTCGACCAGGTGAAGCAGATGCTCTCCAAGCTGCAGACGCCGCACGTGTTCACGGTGCCCGGCGAGCACGATTCGGTGGACGACGCGGGTCAGAAGTACCGCAGCGTGTTCGGCGCGGGGACCCGCGGCGACGGATGGTACAGCTTCGACATCGCGGGTGTGCACGTGATCGCATTGGTGAACACCTTGAACCTGAAGAAGCTGGGGCACTTGGGCGTCGACCAGTTGGAGTTCGTCGAGAAGGACGTCGCGGGGTTGTCCAGCGATACGCCCATCATCGTGTTCAGTCACATCCCCTTGTTCGCGATGTACCCGGACTGGGGCTGGGGCACCGACGACGCCACCCAGGCGCTCAGCTACCTGAGCCGGTTCTCGTCGGTGACGTGCCTCAACGGTCATGTGCACCAACTGTTTTCCAAGACGGAAGGCAACGTGACGTTCTACAGCGGGACGACGACCGCCTACCCGCTGCCCCATCCCGGTGACGGGCCGGCGCCCAAGCCGATCACGCTGCCGGCGGGCAAGCTGCGCGACGCCCTGGGGATCCGCGAGGTCAACTACACCAAGGGCCAGGCCGCCCTCGCACTGAAAGAGACCAAGCTGCAATGAACATCTTCCTCCGGCTCGCGCTGGCCGCCTCCCTGGCCGTCAGCGCCTTCAGCCACGCCTACCTGTATATCCATGGCTACCAGCACATCCCGATGATCGGTACCAGCTTCCTGATCCAGGCCAGCGTCTCGTTTTCGTTGGCCCTGCTGGTCGCCGCGGGCGGTCCGTGGTGGGTCGAATGGGCCGCCGCCGCGGTGGCGGGCGGTTCCCTGGTCGCCTTCGTGCTGTCCAGAACCGTTGGGCTGTTTGGCTTCACCGAGCGCGGGTGGGACCCGGCGCCCCACGCGGCGCTCACCGTCGTCGCGGAGGCGCTGTGCGTGCTGCTGTGGGCGGCCACCTTCGTCAGGCTGCCCCGGGTCAGGCGCGTTGCCGCCGCGTCCTAGGCCGCATCGAAATAGATCGTCCCCTGGCCGTTGGGGCTGTAGGAGAAGTAGATCGGCATCTGCTTGAAGACGTAGTTTCCGGTATTGAAGAAGCCCGGCCCGAGTGGGGGCGAAGCGCTCTGGGACACGGTGACCTGCATGGTATTTGCGCCCAGCGTCTGGGTGTACACCTGCTGGCCGGTGCCTTGGATGGTGACTTGAATGGTCGTTCCCGCCGGCAGGTACTGGCCGGCGGTGTAGCTGGGGACGACGTCTTGTGGCATGTTGCCGCCGACGCCGCCGGTGTCGACAATCGCGTCGGTGAGAGCAACGGGCGTGCCGCCATTGACCGATACCTGCAGGACGTTGGTGAACGGCGCCCCGGTAACCGAGGCGACGGCGGTTTGCGGATTGGGGCCGAACTGCGCGTAGGGCGCGGCCGCGTGTTCGTTGACGAGCACACCCTGGCCGAGGACGCCCGGCAACTGCTGTACGGGGCTGCTGGTGAAATACGGCGGATTTTGCGAATTGGCTCCAACACCGAGAACGATTTCGCTCGGGGTCACCGGCACGCCGTTGTGCGTTTCCGCCGTGATGACGCCGATGGTCATCGGCTTGGTGAGCATTCCGTTCCCGAAGTTCAGCGATGCGGTGTAGGGGGTGTACGTGTCGATCGTTCTGTCTTCCGGCGGGCCGAAGCCGTAGGTCTGGGACGGTCCGATGGGGTTGCCGAGGGACTGCATGTTGACGTCGGCCTGCGGGAAAAGGGCGGAGGTGGATCCGGTGTCAAGCAACGCTTGCACGACGGGCCCGTCGTTGACGGCGACCGATACCGTCGGCCGACCGAGGCCCGCGTTGGCACCGTTCAACGCGATGGCGGCCGGGCCGCCGGCCGCGCCCGTCGTCCCGGAGTGGCCGAAGTACTGGCCGCCTGGCCCGCCGGTGCCGCCGGAACCCGAGATGACCCCGCCGGCCCCGCCGGCGCCGCCGTTGCCGGCCAGGTGACCGCCGGCGCCGCCGGCGCCGCCGTTCGCGAATGCGCCACCGATTCCGCCGGCGCCGCCGTGGCCGAGCCACGGCGCGCTGCCGCCGGTACCGCCGTTCGCAAAGGGCCCGCCCGTACCGCCGATTCCGCCGTCGCCCCACAGCAACCCGCCGGTGCCCCCGGTCCCGCCGGTGCCGCCCAAGCCGCCCGGGGCGCCGGTGGTGAACGTCCCGCCCTGGCCGCCCGTGCCACCGTGGCCGAAGAACAGTGCGTTGCCGCCGGCACCGCCGGTCCCGGTCGGCCCGCCGAAACCCCCGATGCCGCCGTTGCCCCACAGCAACCCGCCGGTGCCCCCGGTCCCGCCGGACCCGCCGAAGCCGCCCATCCCGCCGAGGCCGCCGGTGCCCAGCAGGCCGGCCGGACCGCCGGCACCGCCGGGCACGCCGGCGGCGAAGCTGTCTCCCCCCTCGCCGCCGTTGCCCCACAGGATTCCCCCGGCGCCGCCGGCCGTCCCGATCCCTTGAGCGTCGGTGGTGCCGTTGGCGCCGTTGCCGATCAGCGGGCGCCCCAACGTCAGCTCGGTGGGCGTGTTGATCGCCTCGAGCACGTTTTGCTCGAGGGTCTGTAGCGACGCGGCGCTGGTGGTCTCGGCGGCGGCATAGGCGCCCGCGCCCGCATTGAGGGTCTGCACCAGCTGGGCGTGGAATGCCGCGGCCTGCGCGCTGAGCGCCTGATATGCCGACGCGTGCTGAGAGAACACGGCCGCTACGGCCGCCGACACCTCGTCGTCCGCGGCGGCCAGCAGCCCTGTCGTGGGCGCGGCCGCGGCCGCCTGGGCCGCACTGATCTTCGCGCCGAGACTTTCCAAACTTGTTGCCGCGTCGGTCACCAATTCCGGAACCGCGATCACAAACGACATCCGGCGGACGTTACCAAGTTCCGTCGCGAATGCGTCGATTTTCGAGGGCAATTCAGCAGCGGGAAACGAACCGTTTGCGGTTTAGGTATCGAAGGTCATTGTCCCGAAACCGGTTGGGCTGTAGGAGAGGTAGATCGGCTCCTGCAGGAAGGGCGCGATGCCGGTGTTGAAGTTGCCCCCCAGGAAGCTCGATACGACGGCCGTCTGTTGCGCCCCGACCGTCGTCGTGTACAACAGCGTCGTCCCGTCGGGGGTGTAGACGGAAATGGTGGTCCCCGCGGGCAGGTATCCGCCGGAGTTTGGGGGGTTGAGATTGTCCGGGACGGATCCGTATAGGCCGCCCGAATCGATGAACGCGCCGGCGGTCTGCTGGAGGGACCCGTTGTTGATGCGTATGTCCAGGGTGGTGGAGGGGGCCCCGGTAACCGAGGCGATGGCGGGCAACGGGTTGGTGCCGAACTCCATTATTCCCTGGGGTTCGTCGATCAGCACGCCCTGACCGAAGGTGCCGGGCAAGGCCGCCACGGGGCTGCTGCCCAGTGGTCCGGCAGGATTGACCCCGACGCCCAGGACGGCGGGCACCTGCGAAGCCGGAACTGAACTTGTGAAGATGAAGGCGATAGTCCGGGTCGCGGAGGTGGCCACGGCGACGGTGGTCGGCTGGGTGACGATTCCGTTTCCGAAATTCACCGTCGTCGTATAGGTGTTGTAGTTCACCGTCAAGGTATTGCCGGGTTCGCCGTACACGACGCTGCCGAAGCCGGTGGGCGTGCCGAGGGTCCCCGTATTCACGTCTTGGGGCGGGAGAATGAGACCCCGCGAGCCGGTGTCGACGATGACGGACGCCGTCGGTCCCCCGCCCACCGAGAGGTTCGCGATGATGTCGTTGTTTTGCACCGTGATGGGAACCGTTGCCAGGCCGGGAGCGCCGGTGGCCCCGGGCGCGCCCAACAAGCTGCCAGGGCCGCCGGCGCCGCCGAGCGCGGCGGGGCCGCCGGTCCCGCCGTTGCCGCCGTTTCCGAGGAGCAGGCCCGCGGGCCCACCGGAGCCACCGGGCGCTCCGATGGCGGTGCTGTTGCCGCCGTTGCCGCCGTTGCCGGCCAAGATTCCGCCCGGACCGCCGGGTGTGCCAACTCCTTGGGCGTTCGTTATGCCGTTGGCGCCGTTGCCGATCAGCGGGCGCCCCAGCAGCGTGTCGGTCGGCGCGTTGATGAGGCCCAGCACGTCTTGCTGAAGGGTCTCGAGCGGCGATGCGTTGGCCGCCTCGGCGGCCGCGTAGGCGCTCGCACCCGCGTTGAGGGTCTGCACCAGCTGGGTGTGAAACGCGGCGGCTTGGGCGCTCAGCGCCTGATAAGACGCGGCGTAGGAAGAAAACGCCGCCGCGATGGCCGTCGAAACCTCGTCGCCGGCCGCCGCGAGCAGACCCGTCGTGGGTGCCGCCGTCGCGGCGTGGGCCGCGCTGACCGTCGACCCGATGCTCGCCAAACTTGTTGTCGCATCAGACATTACTTCGGGAACGGCCAACAAGAACGACATCCGACCCCCCAGCAGATGGCACGTGAAGCGGCCGCGGCCCGGCTACAGCGACAAGCGGATATTAACGCTTCTAACTGGCGAAAGCGGTTGTTTTCAGCGGGAATTCGGCCGCGCGGCGACGGTCAGGAGGTCGTGGGCTGCATGGTGCGCAAGCGTTTCAGTGTTAGTCGCGCGGCGTGCGCCGAGATGGCCGGCGAGAGGCGGTCTAAGTACCAAAACGCCTTCCACCACCCCGGCACGATGATGATCGCGTCATTTCGCGACACCGCCCGCAGGACGCGCTCGGCGAACTTCTCGGGCGCCATGGGCCGCATCGGCTCCCAAAACTTGAGCAGCGCCTCGTCGCTGGCGCCGGTCTTGGTCATCCGCCCGTAGGTGCCGCCGGTGAGGATCGGGGTCTTGATCGCGCCGGGACACAGCACCGACACCTTGACGCCGTGGTGCTCGGCCTCCACCCGCAGCGCCCGCGAGATCGCGACGACGGCGTGCTTGGCGGCGGTGTAGCTCACCGCGCCGGGGGAGGGGAGGAGGCCGGCCATCGAGGCCGTGTTCACGATGTGGCCCGAGCGCTGGCGGATCATGATCGGGTACACCGCTTGGATGCCATGCACCACGCCGTGCAGGTTCACGTCGAGGACGTCGTTCCAGTCGTCGAGCGTGTACGAGTCGACCTCGCCGCCCACCCCGATGCCGGCGTTGTTGAACAGGTAGTCGATCCGCCCGGATTGCTCCGCCGCCGCGACGGCGGCGCGCTCGAACGCCGCGTAGTCGCGGACGTCGAGCTCGATCGCGCGCGCATTGGCGATGCCGCTGGTGAGGCGCTGCGCCAGCGCCTGCGCCGCCTCGAGCTGGCGATCGGCGATCCAGACTTCGGCGCCGCCGTCGACCAGCTTGGTGGCCAGCGCGGCGCCGATGCCGGACGCGCCGCCGGTGACGAGTGCGACCTTGCCGGTGAAGCTCACGCGTTGTTGAGTTGCTCGCGCAGACTGGCGACGAACTTTTGCGTCTCCTCCCAGGTGGGCAGGAGGCCGGCGGCGCGCACTTCCTCGAAGCTCGGCGCCACGGCGTCGCGGGCGGACAGCGTGGGAGTGGTGCCGTCGACCAGTGGCCAGTCGATCGCCAGCGTCGGATCCATTGCAGAGATGGTGTGCTCGCGTTGCGCGTTGTATTCCGACGAGCACAGGTACATGATCGTCGAATTGTCTTCCAGCGCAAGGAATCCGTGCCCGAGGCCCTCGGAGATGTAGATCGTCCGGCGGTCCTGGTCGTCGAGCAGGACCGAGTCCCATTGCCCGAAAGTCGGTGACCCGACGCGGGTGTCGACGACGACGTCGAAGATCGAACCGGACGCGCAGGTCACATACTTGGCCTGGCTCGGCGGCACCTGCGCGAAATGCACGCCACGCAGCACGCCGGCTGAGGACACCGAGCAGTTGGCCTGCCGGACGTTCAGGCGGTGACCGGCGAAAGCGGTGAAGTCGCGGTCGGTGAGCCATTCGAAGAAATAGCCGCGGGAGTCACCGTGAATCGTGGGGGTGATCTCCCAGGCGCCGGGGACTTTCAGCTCGCGAACTTTCATGTCACTGACCTCGTTCTTCGTAGCGGCCCTCAGTGGCTTCCTTGAGGGGCCGCCACCACGACTCGTTCGCGCGGTACCACTCGATGGTGGCGCGCAGGCCCTCCTCAAAGTTGGCATGCTTTGGCGTCCAACCCAATTCGTTGTACAGCGTCGTCGGGTCGATCGCGTACCGCAGGTCGTGGCCGACGCGGTCGGTGACGTGGTCGAAGTCGTCGGGATCGCGGTCCAGCGCCTGCAGGATCGCGCGCATGACCGTCAGGTTGTCGCGCTCGCCCTCGGCGGCGATGAGGTAGGTCCGGCCGTTCTCACCCTTTTCCAGGATTCGCCGGACCGCGCTGTTGTGGTCCTCGACGTGGATCCAGTCCCGAACGTTGGCGCCCGCGCCGTACAGCTTGGGGCGGCGACCGGTGAGCACGTTGGTGATCTGGCGCGGGATGAACTTTTCGACGTGCTGATACGGACCGTAGTTGTTCGAGCAATTCGAGATCGTCGCGCGCACGCCGTAGGACCGCACCCAGGCCCGGACCAGCAGGTCGCTGGCGGCCTTGGTCGCCGAGTACGGGCTCGACGGGTTGTAGGGCGTCGACTCGGTGAACCGGCTGGGCTCGTCGAGCTCCAGATCGCCGTAGACCTCGTCGGTGGAGACGTGGTGCAGCCGGACACCGTGCCGCCGCACCGCCTGCAGGATCGCGAAGGTCCCGACCACGTTGGTCTGCAGGGTCGTCCACGGATCTTCCAGGGAGTTATCCACGTGGGTCTCGGCGGCGAAGTGCACGACCGCGTCGGACTCGGCGACCAGCGCGGCGACCAGCGCGGCGTCGGCGATGTCGCCCTTCACCACCGTGATGGAGTCCTCGACGTCGGCCAGCGACTCGCGCCGCCCGGCATAGGTGAAGGCGTCGAGCACCGTCACGGAATCCTCGGGGTGCTCGCGCACCGTGCTGTGCACGAAATTCGCGCCGATGAATCCGGCGCCCCCGGTGACCAGCAATCGCATGGTCACACACCCTAACCGAGCCAGGTGATCAGTTTGGGGCAGTTAGCCCTAATGGCCCCGCCAGCTCGCTCAACGCCGAAAGCAACGCCTCGTCGTTCGCCGTCCCCAGCACCTGGATCGCCACGTGGTCCGCGCCGGCCTCGCAATGTTCACCGAGGCGCCGCGCGATGGCCTCCGGGGCGCCGTGGGCCACCACCGCGTCGATCAGCCTGTCGCTGCCGGGCCTGCGCACGTCGTCCTGGGTGAATCCGAGCCGCAGCCAGTTGTTCACGTAGTTGGAGAGCCCCAGGTAGCGGTCGGCCGTTTGCCGGCCGATCGCGCGGGCCTCGTCGGCGTCGGTGGTCAGCACCACCTTGTGCTCGGGCGCCAGGAACACCGACCTGCCCAGTTGCTCGCGCGCCTTGGCCGTGTGTTCCGGCGTGGTCAGGTACGGGTGCGCGCCGGCGCTGCGTTCCGCGGCCAGCCCCAGCACGCGCGGCCCGAGCGCCGCGAGTACCCGCCGGCTGGTCGGCACCATCGCGGCGTCGAGAGCGTCGAGGTAGTCGACCAGGGCGTCGTAGGGCTTGGCGTAATGCTCGGTGCGCTCCCGGTGGCCCACCCCGACGCCGAGCAGGAACCGCCCCGGGTGGGCGGCTTCGATGCGCGCGAAGGACTCGGCGACCGCCGGCGCCGGGGCCGACCAGATGTTGACGATCCCGGTCGCCAGCTGCAGCGAGCTCGTCCGCGCCAGGGCCGGCTCGACCCAGGCCAGCTCGGCGTCCGGCGAGCCGCCGATCCACACGGCGCCGTAGCCGAGCGCTTCGATCCCGGCGGCCAGGTCGGGCGAGATCGAGCGGGTGGCCAGCCACACGCCGAACCGCCCCAGGTCAGGTTTCAGTGCAACAGCCTCTGTCATGCGCGTCCC
This sequence comes from Mycobacterium sp. NGS69, assembly GCF_059812165.1. NCBI lineage: Bacteria > Bacillati > Actinomycetota > Actinomycetes > Mycobacteriales > Mycobacteriaceae > Mycobacterium > Mycobacterium sp. NGS69. Next base: position 149,485 of record NZ_JCALCD010000003.1, on the reverse strand, counting down.
CCTCGCGTGCGCTAGCTCAGTCCGAGCGGCCCCGCCAATTCGGCCAGCGCCGAGACCAGGTTTTCATCCTTGGTGAGCACCTGGACCGGCACGTGGTCCGCGCCCGCGTCGAGGTGCTGTTTCAGCCGCGCGGCGATCTGCTCCGGCGTGCCATAGGCCACCACCGAGTCGACCAGGCGGTCGCTGCCGGGGCGGGTGACTTCCTCCTCGGAAAAGCCAAGCCGCTTCCAGCTGTTGCGGTAATTGGCCAGGTTGAAGTAGATGTCGAGCGCCCTGCGGCCGACGGCGCGGGCCTGCTCCGCGTCGGTGGTGAGCACCACCTTGTGTTCGGGCGCCAGGAACGCCGACGGGCCGATCAGTTGGCGAGCCTGCGCGGTGTGCTCGGGGGTGGTCAGGTACGGGTGCGCGCCGGCGGTGCGTTCGGCCGACAGCCTCAGCACCCGGGGACCCAGGGCCGCTACCACCCGCCGGTCGGCGGGCACGCCGTGTTCGTCGAGCTGCTCGAGATAGCTGACCAGGGCGTCGTAGGGCTTTTGGTACTCGCTGATGGCCTCCCGGTGTCCGACGCCGATGCCCAGCAGGAAGCGGCCGGGGTAGGCCGCCTCGATGCGGTGGAACGACTCGGCCACCGGCCCGGCGGCCGCCGTCCAGATGTTGACGATGCCGGTGGCCACCTGCAGGGTGCTCGTCGCCTCGAGGATGGGTTCGACCCAGGCCAGTTCGGCCGGCGGGGAACCGCCCACCCAGACCGCCCCGTAACCCAGGGATTCGATTTCTTTGGCTTGCTGGGGCGTCACGCCGCGTCCGAACGATCCGAACCGGCCGAGGTTGGGTTTGGTCATGGTCGTTCCCAACCGGGCGGGTGATGCGGCTATTCCGGGAGATCCGGATCCGCCGCCGGCGGCGCGTCCAGCGGCAGCAGCACGATGAAGCGCGTGTCGCCCGGCACGGATTCCACGCGCAGATCGCCCCGATGGTTCTTCACGACGATGTTGAACGCCAGATCCAGCCCGAGGCCGGTGCCTTCCCCGAACGGTTTGGTGGTGAAGAACGGTTCGAAGATGCGCTCGCGCACGTCGTCGGGGATCCCCGGCCCGGTGTCGCAGATCTCGATTCGGGCCATGTTGCCCTGCCGGCCGGTGCGGATCGTCAGGGTGCCGCCCTCATCGCGCATCGCGGCGAGCGCGTTGTCGATGATGTTGGTCCACACCTGGTTGAGATCGCCCGGGTAGCAAGGGATTTGGGGCAGCGATTTGTCAAATTCCTTGACCACCTGGACTTTGGCGTCGGCGCTCGAATGCGGGCCCAACCGGTCGGCGAACATCACCAGCGTGCTGCGCAGCAGTTCGTGGATGTCGGCTACCTGGAAGGGGGCGCGGTCCATCTGCGAATACTGCTTGGCGTCGGCGACCAGCGCCGAGATCCGTTTGCTCGCCTCCAGGATCTGGTTGAGCAGCAGTTCGCCCTCGACGGTGTAGGTCAGCCAGCGGATGGCCTTCTCCAGCGAGGTCGACGAACCGAGCTCCTCGGTAGCCGCGGCGATGCGTTCCAGCCAATCGGTGTCGATGCCGCCCTCGACGAACGTCGGGGCGATGTCCCAACCGTCCTCGACGCCATGGTCTTCCAGCCAATCGCCGACGGCGTCCTCCAGGTCGGCCGTCTCGATCGCGGTCATGTTCACCGAGGCCGACTTCGCCACCTGGGCCGCGACCTCTTCTTGCAGCCGCACCAGCGCCTGCAACGCCTCGGGGGTGACGGTGCCGTCGGCGAGCATGGCGAGCTTCTGGCGCATGCCGGCGACCCGCTGCCGCAGCTCGGCGGCCGCGCGGACGGTGGCGGCGGCCGGGTTGTTCAGCTGGTGGGTCAGCCCGGCGGACAGCTGGCCGAGCGCGAGCAGTTTCTCCCGGTTGTCGATGATGCGGCGGGTGCGCTCGAGGCCGACCGCCATCCCGTCGAGCAGGTGGACCGCCATCGGGAACTGGTCCTGCATGAAGCGGGCGAACGCCGGCGCGTCGAGCACGAAGAACCGGGACGGCTTGGTGACGTACACGCTCGCGTCGTAGCTCTGCTGCGCCAGGTTGCCGGTGAAGGCCCGCCAGGCGCCCGCATACACCCCGCGCTGGGAGGTCCGATTCGTCTCGATCTCCTGGCCACCCGAGAGCTTCGACATCGCCAGCTCGCCCTCGATCAGGACGTACAGGCAGGTGGCCGGTTCGCCCTCGACGCAGATCGGGCCGGGTTGGTAGGTCTCGATGTGCCCGCTGGCGCACAACGCTTCGAGCTGCTCGTCGGAGAGGGCCTCGAAGAGGAACAGGCTGCGCAGCTCGCCGGGCTGACAGGGTGTTTCGGTCATGATTCGGCGAGGTAGCGATGCACCAGCATCACCGCCATCGATCCCTCGCCCACGGCGGCGGCGACGCGCTTGGCGGACTCGGCTCGGACGTCCCCGGTGGCGAACACGCCGGGGACGCTGGTCTCCAGGTGGTGCGGCGGCCGGTCCAGCGTCCAGCCGCACACGTTGCGCAGGTCCGGTCCGGTGAGGACGAAGCCGTGGTCGTCGCGGGCGACCACGCCGTCCAGCCATTCGGTGCGCGGCGCCGCCCCGATGAAGATGAACATCCGCGCGCAGGTGACGTCCTGGGTGTCCCCGGTCCTGTTGTCGACCAGGGTCAGCCGCTGTAGGTGGTCGTCCCCGACGGCGCGGCGCACCTCGGTGCAGGTCCGCACGGTGATGTTGGGTCGCTGCCCGATCTGCTGGATCAGGTAATACGACATCGAGGCCTCGAGCGACGGCCCGCGCACCACGATCGTCACCGACTTGGCCTCGCGGGAGAGGTACATCGCCGCCTGCCCGGCGGAGTTGGCGCCGCCGACGACGTAGACCTCCTCGCCCGCGCACTCGGAGGCGACGGAGACGGCCGCCCCGTAGTAGACGCCGCGGCCGGTCAGCTCGCCGCAGCCCTCGGCGGGCAGCTGGCGATACGCGACGCCGGTGGCCAGGATGACCGCGTGCGCGTCGATGGAGCCGCCGTCGGCGAACCGCACGGTGCGCTTGGAACCGTTCACCTCCAGCGCCGTCGCGGTGCGAGCGGTGATCAGTTCCGCGCCGAACTTCTCGGCCTGCCGGCGCGCGCGGTCGGCCAGCTGGCCCCCCGAGACCCCGTCGGGGAAGCCGAGGTAGTTCTCGATGCGTGAGCTCTGGCCGGCCTGCCCGCCCGTCGCGGTGCGTTCGATCAGCACCGTGCGCAGCCCCTCGGACGCGCCGTAAACGGCGGCGGCCAGGCCCGCGGGTCCGCCGCCGACGACGATCAGGTCGTAGAACTCCTGCGACGGGGTCGTGGTCAGGCCCAGGGTGTCGGCCAGTTGCGCGTCGGTCGGTTCGACGAGGGTGTCGCCGCGCTCGGTGACGACGACCGGAAGGCGCAGGCAATCCGCGCCGGCGGCCTTCAGCAGCCGCTCGCCGTCGGGGTCGTCGGCCATGAACCACGAGTAGTGCAGCCCGTTGCGGGCCAGGAAGTCGCGCACCTGCCACGACCGCTCCGACCAGCGGTGCCCGATCACCTTGGTGTGCGGGATGGCGTGTTCCGGGGCGGCCCGCCAGGCGTCCAGCAGCCCGTCGATGACGGGGTAGAACTTCTCCTGCGGCGGGTCCCACGGTTTGAGCAGGTAGTGGTCCAGGTCGACGACGTTGATCGCGTCGATGGCGGCGTGGGTGTCGGCGTAGGCGGTGAGCAGCACCCGGCGCGCGGCCGGATACAGGTCCATCGCCTGTTCGAGGAATTCGATGCCGCTCATCTGCGGCATCCGGTAGTCGGCGATGAGCACCGCGACGGTCTCGCCGCGCAGCTTGAGCTCCTTGAGCGTCTCCAGGGCGTCGAGGCCCGATTCGGCCCGCACGATCCGGTGCCGGTCGCCGTAGTGGCGACGCAGGTCGCGGGCGACCGCGCGGGAGACCGAGGGATCGTCGTCGACGGTCAGCAGGACGGGTTTGCGGGACTCTGCGGTAAGGTTTGCGGGGCTGCTCATCGCCGTCAAGTATGCCCTCGTCAGGCGTGGTTCGGCAGGTCGTGAAGGCGGGGCCGATTTCTCCGGCAGCGATTTTGGGTAAGGCCCGTTACCAGGTATCGTTGACCAACGGTGCGGTTTCCGCGCCGACTTTTTGTGTGCCCAGTCCCTAGGAATTTCCTGTCACCGGCTCACGTTCGAAGTCGGTGTATATCTCGCGCCAACGGCGGGCGCTAAAGCGAACGAAACGAATGACGAGGATTTCTGACAAGTATGGCCAAGAAGGACGGCGCCATCGAGGTCGAGGGCCGCGTGGTCGAGCCCCTGCCCAATGCGATGTTCCGCATTGAGCTGGAGAATGGCCACAAGGTGCTCGCCCACATCAGCGGCAAGATGCGGCAGCACTACATCCGCATCCTGCCCGAGGACCGGGTGGTGGTGGAGTTGTCTCCCTACGACCTGTCCCGGGGCCGCATCGTGTACCGGTACAAGTAACCAACGAACAGACGAGAACAGGATCGAAAAGCCGTGAAGGTCAACCCCAGCGTGAAGCCGATTTGCGACAAGTGCAGGGTGATCCGTCGGCATGGGCGGGTCATGGTGATCTGCTCGGATCCGCGCCACAAGCAGCGCCAGGGTTAGCGGCGATCGCTGACTCAAGACAACTAAATGATGACCTCCCAGCACCACTGAGCGAATACGTCGCTCATCCACGCCCGGACGGAGGCCGGGCCCCGCCTCAAACCTTGAAGCGGGAACGGGCTGGGATCAGACCTCCGCCTGGAAAAAGAGGAAACGCCACCTATGGCTCGACTAGTAGGCGTCGATCTCCCGCGCGACAAGCGGATGGAGATCGCGCTGACGTACATCTTCGGCGTCGGCCGTACCCGCGCCAATGAAATTTTGGCCGCCACCGGCATCGACAAGGACCTGCGCACCCGGGACCTCACCGATGACCAGGTGACCCACCTGCGTGACTACATCGAGGCCAACCTCAAGGTCGAGGGTGACCTGCGCCGCGAGGTGCAGGCCGACATCCGCCGCAAGATCGAGATCGGCTGCTACCAGGGCCTGCGGCACCGCCGCGGCCTGCCGGTGCGCGGCCAGCGCACCAAGACCAATGCGCGTACCCGCAAGGGCCCCAAGCGCACCATCGCAGGCAAGAAGAAGGCCAGGTAACCGGATGCCACCGAAGAAGGCAAGCGGCTCGGCCCCCAAGAAGGGGCAGCACAAGACCCGCAAGCGGGAAAAGAAGAATATTCCGCACGGCGCCGCGCACATCAAGAGCACGTTCAACAACACGATCGTGACGATCACCGACCCGCAGGGCAACGTCATCGCCTGGGCGTCGTCGGGTCACGTCGGCTTCAAGGGCTCGCGCAAGTCGACGCCGTTCGCGGCGCAGCTGGCCGCCGAGAACGCGGCGCGCAAGGCGCAGGAGCACGGCGTGCGCAAGGTCGACGTGTTCGTGAAGGGCCCGGGTTCGGGCCGCGAGACCGCGATCCGGTCGCTGCAGGCCGCCGGCCTGGAGGTGGGCGCGATCTCCGACGTCACCCCGCAGCCGCACAACGGATGCCGTCCGCCGAAGCGCAGAAGGGTCTAGGACACAATCATGGCTCGTTACACCGGACCCATCACCCGCAAGTCGCGCCGGCTGCGCACCGACCTCGTCGGTGGCGACCAGGCCTTCGAGAAGCGTCCCTACCCGCCCGGCCAGCACGGCCGCGCGCGGATCAAGGAGAGCGAATACCTCCTGCAGCTGCAGGAGAAGCAGAAGGCCCGCTTCACCTACGGCGTGATGGAAAAGCAGTTCCGCCGCTACTACGAAGAGGCCGTGCGGCAGCCCGGCAAGACCGGTGAGGAACTGCTGCGCATCCTCGAGAGCCGGCTGGACAACGTCGTCTACCGCGCCGGGCTGGCGCGCACCCGACGGATGGCCCGCCAGCTGGTGAGCCACGGCCACTTCTCGGTGAACGGCGTGAAGGTCGACGTTCCCAGCTATCGGGTGTCGCAGTACGACATCATCGAGGTGCGGGACGGCTCGCTGAACACGGTGCCGTTCCAGATCGCGCGGGAGACCGCGGGCGACCGCCCGATCCCGAGCTGGCTGCAGGTCGTGGGGGAGCGCCAGCGCATTCTCATCCACCAGCTGCCCGAGCGCGCGCAGATCGATGTGCCGCTGACCGAGCAGCTGATCGTCGAGTACTACTCGAAGTAACGGACTTTCGGGCCGGCCGGCCCGAAAACCTTAGGCGGCATCAAATAGCGGGTGCCGAGAAGGAGAAGAAGAAACACCATGCTGATCTCACAGCGACCCACCCTGTCCGAGGAAGTCGTCACCGACACCCGGTCCCAGTTCGTCATCGAGCCGCTGGAGCCCGGATTCGGTTACACCCTGGGCAATTCGCTGCGGCGCACGCTGCTGTCGTCGATTCCCGGCGCGGCCGTCACCAGCATCCGCATCGACGGCGTGCTGCACGAGTTCACCACCGTGCCCGGCGTCAAGGAAGACGTCACCGACATCATCCTGAACCTCAAGGGCCTGGTCGTGTCCTCCGAGGAGGACGAGCCGGTCACCATGTACCTGCGCAAGCAGGGCCCGGGCGAGGTCACCGCGGGTGACATCGTGCCGCCCGCCGGTGTGACGGTGCACAACCCCGCCATGCACATCGCGACGCTGAACGACAAGGGCAAGCTCGAGGTCGAGCTCGTCGTCGAGCGCGGCCGCGGCTACGTGCCGGCCGTGCAGAACCGGGCGTCGGGCGCCGAAATCGGCCGCATCCCGGTCGATTCCATCTACTCGCCGGTGCTCAAGGTCACCTACAAGGTGGACGCGACCCGTGTCGAGCAGCGCACCGACTTCGACAAGCTGATCCTGGACGTGGAGACCAAGAGTTCGATCACCCCCCGCGACGCGCTGGCGTCTGCGGGCAAGACGCTGGTCGAATTGTTCGGCCTGGCACGCGAACTCAACGTCGAGGCCGAGGGCATCGAGATCGGGCCGTCGCCGGCCGAGGCCGACCACATCGCCTCGTTCGCCCTGCCGATCGACGACCTGGACCTGACCGTGCGGTCCTACAACTGCCTCAAGCGCGAGGGTGTGCACACCGTCGGCGAGCTGGTCAGCCGCACCGAGTCCGACCTGCTCGACATCCGCAACTTCGGCCAGAAGTCCATCGACGAGGTGAAGGTCAAGCTGCACCAGCTCGGCCTGTCGCTCAAGGACAGCCCGGCCACCTTCGACCCGTCGGAGGTCGCGGGCTACGACGTCGCCACCGGCACCTGGTCCACCGAGGCCGCCTACGACGACCAGGACTACGCGGAAACCGAACAGCTTTAATAACAAGTCCGTCCCGGCCCTACCTGATACGGGGGTCGGCCCCACTTAGGAGATAGTGCAATGCCCAAGCCCACCAAGGGCCCTCGCCTCGGCGGGTCGTCTTCGCACCAGAAGGCACTGTTGGCCAACCTGGCCACGTCGCTGTTCGAGCACGGCCGGATCAAGACGACCGAGCCGAAGGCTCGCGCGCTGCGGCCGTACGCGGAGAAGCTGATCACGCACGCCAAGAAGGGCACGCTGCACAACCGTCGTGAGGTGATGAAGAAGATCCGCGACAAGGACGTGGTGCACGCCCTGTTCGCGGAGATCGGGCCGTTCTTCGCCGACCGCAACGGCGGCTACACCCGCATCATCAAGGTCGAGGCGCGCAAGGGCGACAACGCCCCGATGGCCGTGATCGAGCTGGTCCGGGAGAAGACGGTGACGTCGGAGGCCGACCGGGCGCGCCGCGTGAAGGCGTCCAAGAAGGCGGCACCCGTGGCCGCGGCGGCGGCGCCGCAGGCCGCCGTCGAGCCCGAGGAGGCCGTCGGCCCGACGGCCGACGAGGTCACCGAGGCCGAGACCGAGGCCACGGAGACCGAGGCCACGGAGGCCGAGGCCGCCGCTGAGGAAAAGCATGACGAGGCCGTGGCCGCGCGGGCCGAGGCCGAGGCCGCCGAGGCGAACGACGAGGCTGACGAGAGTTAGCGAGGACGTCCGTCTGCGGCTTGACATCGCCTACGACGGAACGGAATTCGCCGGCTGGGCAACGCAGGCCGGGCAGCGGACCGTCGCCGGCGTTCTCGACGAGGCGCTGACGACGGTTTTCCGCGTTCCGGTGCGGCTGCGCGCGGCCGGGCGCACCGATACGGGAGTCCATGCCACCGGGCAGGTCGCGCACGTCGACGTGCCCGCCGACGCGTTGCCGAAGGCCTACCCGCGCTCGCCGCGCCCCGGTGAATCGGAATTCCTTCCGTTGGTGCGCCGGCTCGGCCGCTTCCTGCCCACCGACGTCCGGGTGCTCGAAATCGCCCGCGCCCCGGACGGTTTCGACGCCCGGTTCTCGGCGCTGCGCCGGCACTATGCGTACCGGCTGTCGACGGCGGCCCACGGCGTGGAGCCACAGCAGGCGCGCTACGTCACCGCCTGGCCGCGCGAGCTGGACCTCGAGGCGATGGCGACGGCCTCGCGAGACCTGCTGGGGCTGCACGACTTCGCCGCGTTCTGCCGGCAGCGGGAAAACGCCACCACCATCCGCGACCTGCAGCGGCTGGACTGGTCGCGCGACGGCGACCTGATCACCGCGCACGTCACCGCCGACGCGTTCTGCTGGTCGATGGTGCGCTCGCTGATCGGGGCGCTGCTGGCCGTCGGCGAGCACCGCCGCCCGACCTCATGGTGCCGCGAACTGCTGTCCGCCACCGAACGGTCCAGCGACTTCGCCGCCGCGCCGGCGCACGGGCTGACGCTGATCGGCGTCGACTACCCGCCCGACGACGAACTGGCCGACCGGATCCTGATCACGCGGGATCTGCGCACGCCCGGCTAAACGCGGCCGGCGACGAAACTCGCGGCCTGGTTGGTCAATCCGGGCACGTAGCCCAGGTGCGCGCTCCACTTGTTGCCGTTCGAGCAGATCGGGTCGCCGGTGTTGCACAGGTCGATGGTCTTGCCGTCGAAGTTCGGGGTGATGGCGCTCATCAGCCCGCCCGCCCGGGCCGACGGGTTCCCGAACAGGGCGACGGCGGCGACGTGATCGGCGGCCTTGGCGGGCAACGGGTCACGGAAGCCGAAGCCGGCCAGCGGCGCGGCGGTGACGATGTCGACGACGGCCGCGCCCTGGGAGTACCCGCCGAGCACGATCTTGGTGTTGGGGCAGTTGCCGGCCATCTGCTGGATGTGGTTGCTGGCATCGTTCGCGCCGTCCGCGGCCGCCAGGAAGTCCTTGTTGGCCGGGTAGTTAACTCCGTACGAGCCAACGCTTTTGCGGGTGTCCTGGCGCAGCGAGGACACGAAGGCCTGGCCCACCTTCCCGACGCCCGGCGGCTCGTCGGTGCCCCGGGCGAACACCACCTCGACGTCGGGGCACGCCGCCGAGGCCAGCGGCAACAGCTTAGGGACGACGAAAACCGCGACCGCCGCAAGGAATGCGACGGTCAGCCCCAAGCGGATAAGCCTCACACGACGAGGCTACGGGCCCAAAATCAAGCCCCGATAACGATTTAGACAAGCGGCGCTTGAGGATTCGGCGTCTCCGGGGTGTTGGGCGTGACGGGCGCGTTCGGCGACGGCACGGTTCCGGGAACCGACGGGCCGGGGACCGACGGGACGGAGCCCGGGGTCTGCGGCCCGTAACCCGGCGTCTGCGGGCCGTAGCCCGGCGTCTGCGGGTAGGACCCGGCCATCAACTTGGACGCGACGAAAGACGCGGCCTGCGTGGTGTACAGGGGGACGTAGCCCTCGGTGTGACCGCTCCATTCGTTGCCCTGGCCCGCGTGGCAGATCGGATCCTCCGGGTTGCACAGGTCGATCGCCTTGGATCCCAGCAGGGCGCTCGCGACGGGAAGCGAACCGCCGGCGCGGTCGGCCACGTCGCCGAAGGTGGCGACGGCCGCGATGTTCTTGGCATACTCCGGCGGCAGCGAGTTGCCCCAGTTGATGCCGCCGATCGGGACGCCGGCGACGATGTCCATCACCGACGCGCCCTGCGAGTAGCCGCCCAGCACGATCTTGACGTTCGGGCACTTCGCCACCGCCGCCTTGACGCGGTTGATCGTGTCGTTGGCGCCGTCGCCGCCGTGCAGCTGCAGCTTGCTGGCCGCGTAGTTCACCCCGTAGGTGTCGTACGTCAGGCCGGGGGTGTCCTGTTTCAACGCGTCGACGAACGCGTCGCCGACGCGGCCCATGCCGGGCGGCTCGTTGGTGCCGCGGGCGAAGATGACCTCGACGTGCGGGCAGTCATCGGCGGACGCGACCGGAATGGCGGGCGGGGACATGAGCAGGCCGGCGGTGGTGAGCACTGCGGAAACCCCCGGGCCTACCCAGCGAATTAAACGGTGGGAAGACACGCCGAAATATTACCCGCAAGCAGCGAACACCGAAAATTCCCCGGCCTGTGGATAACCGGCGGCGCCGCCGTCTACCTGCGGCTTAACTGGAGCCGGGAGACGGATTCCACAACTTTGCCGAGGGTATTTTGGACCGTTCGCAGGTGCGCCGGCCGGCCACGTGGGTGCAAATCAGCGCTCACCGATTTCTGCTGCGCCGCCTCGAGCGCGCATTGCTGGGCCGGGATATTCACGCCGCGAACGGGCCGCTGCCGGCGCCGCTCGCCGTCGGGTGCGCGGTGGCGGCCGTCGCCCCGCTGGGCTGCGCGTTGCCGGGGGTGCTGCGGCCGCATGTGGATCTCGGTCGAGCCCAGATCGTGATGGGCCAACAATCCGGGGCGCTGTACGTGCGAGTGGGCGATACCTGGCATCCGGTGCTGAACCTGGCGTCGGCCCGGTTGATCGCGGCGGCGCCCGCCAACCCGCAGCCTGTGCCCGAGTCCGATCTGACCCGCACCAAACGCGGTCCCCTGCTTGGCATTCCGGGCGCGCCGCAGTTCCTCGGTGAGCCGTTGTCGGCGGACGAATCGGCCTGGACGGTCTGCGATGCCGAGGAGACCGGTGCGGCGACGGTCGTCGTCGGGCCCACCGGCCCGGCGGTCCACCGCCTGGCTCCCGACCAAGGGCTCCTGGTGGCGCCCCCCGCGGGCTCGCCGGCCTATCTGCTCTACAACGGGCAGCGAGCCGTGGTCGACCTCGCCGACACCGCGGTCGTGCGTGCGCTCCGGCTGGAGGGCCGCCCGCCGCGACGCGTGTCGCAATCGTTGTTGAACGCCGTGCCCGAGGTGCCGCCGATCAGCGCACCACGGGTCCGCGACGCGGGAGGCGCGGCGGCCGGGCTGCCCGGCATTCCGGTCGGCAGCGTGCTGCGCATCACCCGCGGCGACGGCGACGAGTACTACGTCGTCTTGCCCGGCGGGGTCCAGCGCATCGGTCGGGTGGCCGCCGATCTCCTGCGTTTCAGCGATTCGCGTGGCACCGCCAACGCCGTCCCGGTGGCCCCCGATGCGATCCGCGCCGCGGGAATCGTGAACACGCTGCCGCTGGCCGGCTTTCCGGAGCTGGCGCCGGCGTTGGCCGCGGGCAGCACCGTGTGCGTCACGTCGAAGCGCGAGCCATCGGGGAGTTACGAGGTCGTTTTCCTGGCGGGGAGCGGCCTGCCGGTGCCGGCCGGTCGGGCTCCCGTGACCTTGTCCGGGGCCGACGGTCGCGGTCCCGCGCTCGATGCGGCCTATCTACCGCCCGGCCGGAGCGCCTACGTCCGGGACGACAACCGAAGCGGCACAAGATATCTCGTCACCGACACCGGGGTGCGGTTCGCGATCCACGACGACGCCGCCGCACACGATCTGGGTCTGCCGGCACCGATTCCGGCGCCGTGGCCGACGCTGGCGGCCCTGCCGCCCGGACCCGAGTTGAGCAGGCGCAACGCGTCAGTCGCACGGGACGCGGTGGCGGGAAGCCCATAACCGGGCGGCCGCGAGCGTTCCCGCCAGCGCGAGCAGGCAGATGGCCGCCCCGCGCAGCGCGGTGTCCCGGGCGTGCACATCTGGCGGCCTCGGTGGCGGCGGCGCGGTGACGGGTACGGGCGCCGGTGTCGGTTTGGAGGTCGTCGTGGGCGGAGTGGCGTCGGTACTGACCGCGGCCGGCGCGTCGACGGTGCCGTTTCCGACGAGCGGATCCCACCCGGCGGGCGGGTGGTGCGCGGTCGAGGTGATGCGCCCCATCACCTGGCGCGCGGTCAATGCGGGGAATCGGGCCCGGATCAGGGCCGCCAGCCCACTGACCAGGGGTGCGGCATAACTGGTGCCCGAAACCGGTTCCGAACCGAGCGCGGCCACTCCCTCGCCGGTGGCCGCGACGTCCACCCACGGTCCCGCGAGCGTGAACGGGGACGGCGTCCCCTCGGTGTCGACCGAACCAACGGTGAGCACATAGTCGTCGTACCAAGCCGGACTCGCGACGACCGTGGCCGTCTCCCACGTCGCGTCGGGTCGCTGCGGCGGACACGGGCCCGCGCCGCCGGTGTTGCCCGCCGCGGCCACCACGACCGCATTCTTTACGTCGACCGCGTACGCGAGGGCGGCGCCCACCGCACGGTCGTCGAGTGGCGAGGCGACCGGAACGCACGCGACGGACGAAATGTTGATCACCGATGCGCCGAGATCGGCGGCCGTCCGGATGGCTTTCGCCATGGTGTCGACGTCGCCCACCCCGCCGCGCGAACGGTCACCGGCGGGAACGAACTTCGCGCTGGACTGCCGGATGCCGATCAACGTGGCCTCCGGCGCCACCCCGCCGAGGATGGCGGCCACCAGGGTGCCGTGCGCGTCGCAATCCTGGGTGCCGTCACCGGTGAACACGTAGTCGCCCCCGGGCACCACGTCGGGCAGCCGCGGATGCCGCGAGACGCCGGTGTCGATCACCGCGACCCGCTGTCCCGCGCCGCGGGTCAGCTGCCAGACCCTGGGCAGGTCGACGAGATCCGGCGGCCGGTCCGGCCGTGCGGCAGAATCCACCGTGATCGTCGCGCAGACCTCGCGCTGCACGCTCGGTGACGGCGGCGCGGGCAGCGCCGGCTTGGGCAACCACTTGTCCTCCACTTCCGGCGGCGAAACCGCTTGCGCCGAAGGCATTCCGAGCTGGCACGCCGACGCAAGCGCCGAAGCGGCCAGTAGGCGCGTGACGCGTGAGGTGTTCACCGGAAGCTCAACCCGCGAACCGCGGTGTATAGCCCGCACACCCATGAGGTCACGGGCACCAGCGCGACCAGCGCCAGGCACTCCAGCGCCTCGACGCCGCGGCGCAGTAGGGGCGAGATCGATATCGTCGGAGCGACGAAGCCCAGGTAGATCGCCGCGGCGGCCAACGCGGCCGTCATCGCGGCCACCCATGATCCACTCCTCAGCATGCTCAGCGCAACGACGCCGAAAGTCGCTGCCACGATTGCGATTCCGCAGCAGAGGAACACGAGCGTCCTCCTCCCGTCATCCGAACGTGCGCGCAGCATCAGCAATGCGCCGGTAAGCGCACCGAAGGCGATGCAGCACAGCCGCGGTGCGCCGGCCAGCACGGTGACGATGGCTCCCGCGGCGGCCACGAAGACCAAGGCGGCGAGCAAACCGGTCAACCAGGTGTCCGCGCGGTTCGCCCTGGCGCCCACGTCCGGCGCGGGTGACCGCTGGGGTGACAGGCCCGCCAGCGTTATCGACAGCCGCGGCGCCACGCCCAGCAGGCCGAGGGATGCCAACGCGGATACCGAGCCGATCGCGCGCAGCGGTGCGGCGGTGATCACGCCGGCCAGGGCGGCCAGGGCGACGATCATCGCGACGCATGCGACCGCGGCCAATGGAACGGCGCCGCAACCTGATACGCGGAACGCCAGCACCGAGGCCGCCGCCGTCGCCGTGGCGGCCAGCACCACGTTTGCCGGACCGGGGCTGCCGGGCACCGCCAGAAAGCCTGCGACCCCCGCGAATACGGCGGCGATCACGTTCAGCGCGAGCCCGGCGATCGCGTCCCCATACGCGCGGTGTGCGACCGCCGCGACGAGCAGGGCCAGGACGCCGGTCGATGCCGCCACGCCGACGGTGGCGCCGGTGGCGTTAGTGCTGAACGCGTTCCGGATGAGCGCCAACGCGCCGACGCCTGCCAAGCAGGCCGCCGCGACGGCGCTCGCCACCCGCAACGCCTCTCCGCGCCGGACTGGGGCCCGGGTTCGACCCTCGGCGTCGAGCGTCGCCGACACGGCCTCGGCCACGTCGTCGTAGTGAGGAGGGGCGGGCGGGGCGGAGGATTGGGTCAGAACCAGGACCGCGCCGTCTCGGATACCGTTCTGCGCCAACGTCGCCGATGTGATCATGGGCGCCGCACCCGGGCACGACAGCTGGTAGCGCCGCGCCTCCAGCTCCCCGGAGGCCGCGATACCGTGGCCGTCGAGGATGTCGACGATCGACGGAATCAGGACGGCGACGGGCACGCCTGAGGGCAGGGACAGGTCCGTGACGGCCGTGCCGGCATGTATTGACACGCGGCGCAGTCCCGGGTCGGATCCAGGCAACGGTGACCCCTTCATTCGGATTTTCGGTCACCGTAGCCAGTCTTCGATCCGTCGATGTCCGGCTATCCACAGGTGAGTTGCAGCGGATTTCGGCGCTGCCTACCGTCGCCAACCGGTAGGAGGGCCGGGATGACTCAGTGTTTCGTGCCCGCGGTTCGCCGGCCGGCACCGGTAATCGCGGCCGTGGACATCGCCGTTGACGCGCCGCCAGGGCTGCCTGCGGCGGGACCGCCCAGGTTGCTCCCGGTCATGCTGTCGCTCGCGACCCTCGCCCTGATGGCCGCCGCCTTCCTCTCGGGATCGGCCGCCGCGCGCAATCCCATGTTTGTGGCTTTCCCGGTGATGACACTGCTTTCACTGGCGGTGACGGCGACCGGCGGGCGAGGCCAGCGGCGGGGCCGCCGCCTCGACGACGACCGGGTCAACTACCTCGCATACCTGAGCGGGCTCCGCGCGACGGTCACCGAAATAGCTACAGCACAGCGGGTTTCACTCAACCGGAGCCAGCCGGACCCCGACACGCTGTGGACGTTGATCGGCGGACCACGGATGTGGGAGCGGCGAGCGCCAGACCCCGACTTCTGCCGTATCCGTGTCGGGGTCGGGACCCAGCCGCTTGCGGCACGCTTGCTGGCGCCGGAGTCGTCGCCCCACGAGCCGACCGACCCGGTCACGGCGGCGGCCTTGCGTCGCTTCCTGAGCGCGCATTCGCTCGTCGTGGGCGCGCCGATCACCGTCGACCTGGGTGGCCCCGGGAGGGTGACGATAGACGGCGATGCGGCCTCGGTGCGCGGGCTGCTGCGCGCGATGATCTGCCAGCTGGCTGTGCTACACGGTCCCGATCACCTGCTGGTCGCGGCCGTGGTCGGCGATCGGAACCATGGCGACTGGGATTGGTTGAAATGGTTGCCGCACAACCAACATCCGAGTGCCGCCGATGCGGTGGGCCCGGCACGCATGGTGTATCAAAGCATGGCGGAGGCTGGGCAAGCGCTCGCCGGCGTGGCGGGGCCGCACCTGATCGTGGTCGCCGACCCGGGGGAGCCCGATTCCGCCGGGGCGCCCACCGGCGCCACCATCCTGGCGGTCGGTGCCTGCGCCGACGGCGCGCCGGTGATGATCAAGGGGCGCGGCGAGCCTCAACCGCCGCCGTGTCACGACCGAATGGAATTGGTGGACGCGCTGACGTGTGCCCGCCGGCTCGCCGGGTACCGGGCCGCGCCGGCCGGACCCGACCCGGTCACGTTGTGGCGCGGCGAGAACCATCGCGATCGACTGTGCGTGCGGATCGGGACCACGGTCGACGGCGCGCCGCTGCATCTGGACATCAAAGAGGCCGCGGAAGAAGGGATGGGTCCGCACGGGCTGTGCGTGGGCGCCACCGGGTCGGGCAAGTCGGAGTTGTTGCGCACCATCGCGTTGGGGCTGGCGGCGCAAAACCCTCCCGAGGTGCTCAACCTGCTGCTCGTCGACTTCAAAGGAGGCGCAACGTTTCTCGACTTGGCGCGGGCGCCACACGTGGCCGCCGTCGTCACCAACCTCGCCGACGAGGCCCCGCTGGTCGCGCGCATGCGCGACGCACTGGCCGGCGAGATGGACCGTCGGCAACGGCTGCTGCGACGGGC
The DNA here is from genome assembly GCF_059812165.1 of Mycobacterium sp. NGS69. Taxonomy (NCBI): domain Bacteria; kingdom Bacillati; phylum Actinomycetota; class Actinomycetes; order Mycobacteriales; family Mycobacteriaceae; genus Mycobacterium; species Mycobacterium sp. NGS69. The sequence goes on along the minus strand of NZ_JCALCD010000003.1, from coordinate 133,369 downwards.
GAACTGTGCCAGCGTCGCGGCCTACGAACACGCGCGCCGGGCCGGTGCGCGATCGATCCCGTTGCCGACTCTGGTGATCATCGTCGACGAGTTCTCCGAAATGCTCAGCCAGCATCCCGAGTTCGCCGACATGTTCGTCGCGATTGGGCGGCTGGGGCGGTCGCTGGGCATGCACCTGCTGCTGGCCAGCCAGCGGCTCGAAGAGGGCCGGCTGCGGGGACTGGAAGCCCATTTGTCCTACCGGATCTGCCTGAAGACCCTGTCCGCCAGCGAATCGCGGGCGGCGCTGGGAACGCTTGACGCCTACCAACTGCCCAACACCCCCGGCGCGGGCTACTTCCGCGCGGGCAGCGGCGAGCCGATCCGCTTTCAGGCCGCGTACGTTTCGGGACCGCTGCCGGCGGACAGGCCGGCCGAGGAGTTGACGGTGCGGGTCTTCAGCACGCGGCCGGCCCACCCGGTCACCCGACCCGACGCGGGCGCATCGCCGAGCCGGACGGTTCTGCAAGCGGTCCTCGACGGGCTCGCCGGACAGGGGCCGCCCGCACACCAGGTCTGGCTGCCCCCGCTGGACGCGGCGCCCGCGCTGGACACCTTGCTCCGCGACACGGTGCCGGCGCCGGACGGGCTGAGCGTGCCCATCGGGATCGTCGACCGCCCGCTCGAACAATGCCGCACGCCGCTGACGGTCGCATTGTCGGGAGCCGCGGGCAATGTCGCCGTCGTCGGCGCGCCCCGATCGGGCAAATCGACCGCGCTGCGCACCCTCGTCACGGCCTTGGCGGCGGCTTACGATCCGGCGCGGGTTCGGTTCTACTGCCTGGATTTCGGCGGCGGAGCGCTCGGGGCGCTGCGTGCCTTGCCGCATGTGGGCGCGGTCGCCGGCCGGACCGAGCCGGATCTGGTGCGACGAATGATCGCCGAGATGGAGTCCACGGTGCGATCCCGGGAGGAGCAGCGCGCCGGTCCATCCGCCGAGGTGTTCCTCGTCGTCGATGGCTGGGCAAGCCTGCGGCACGAGTTCGAGGAAATCGAGACGTCTGTCATTACCCTGGCGGCTCAAGGACTTTCGTTCGGCGTGCACGTCGTGCTGTCGGCGACGCGGTGGGCCGAGATCAGGCCGGCGCTCAAGGACCAGATCGGCACCCGCATCGAATTGCGCCTCGGCGACCCGGCCGATTCCGAGATCGACCGCCGGCGCGCGCGCGATGTGCCGCACGACAGACCGGGTCGCGGCCTTTCCCGCGACGGGCTGCACATGCTCATCGCGCTGCCCACCGATCGCATCTGTCATGGCGAATCGTTCGCACCGCCGATACCGCTGCTTCCGACGCACGTCGACCACGAGGCCGTCGTGAGTCGGGCGGGGGCGGGGGTCATGCTCGGTCTGGAGGAGCGCCGACTGCAGCCGGTCCCAATCGATTTTGGGCGCCACGCACACCTGTTGGTCCTCGGGGACAACGAGTGCGGCAAGACCGCCACGCTGCGGACGCTGTGTCGTGAGATCGTCCGGACGAATGCCGCCGGCGAAGCCCAGCTATTCATCGTCGACTTTCGGCGCTCGCTGTTGGGCGTCGTCGAGTCGGAACACCTTGGCGGCTACGCCGTGTCTTCGTCCGCGCTGAACGGCGTGCTCCCGGATCTGCTCGACCTCCTGACGACGCGGATGCCTTCGTCGGACGTGAGCCAGGCGCAGTTGCGGACCCGGTCCTGGTGGTCCGGGCCGGACATCTACGTCATCGTTGACGATTACGACCTGGTCGCCAACCCGGGCGGGAACCCGCTCGAGGCGCTCGTCGAATACTTGCCGTACGCAAGGGATGTGGGCCTGCACCTGGCCGTGGCCCGGCGCAGCGGCGGCGCCGAGCGCGCATGGTTCGAGCCGCTGCTGGCGCGCCTGCGGGACCTCGGGTGCATGATGCTGATGATGAGTGGGCGTCCGGGCGAGGGCGCACCCTGGGGTTCCGGTCGCTCGGTGCGGTTGCCGCCCGGCCGTGGCGTCCTGATCACTCGTCCCGGTGACGAACAGCTCGTTCAGGTGGCCTGGAGCCCGCCCCCGTGAATCGGCACCGCGCGCTCATCGAGGCCGGGCCCGGCACGATCCGCCGATTGTGCTGTGGCACAAGCGAGACCGCTGACGACGACATGTCCGAGATCAGCAGAGAAGCACTGGTCGCGATCGACGACCGGGTGGCGCTGGTCGGTGGCCGCCCCGTCACCGTCGCCTCGCTCTGGCGTGCGGCCCTGCGGTCGGTGAAATGCGAGCAGTGCGACGGCCTGGCCGTCCTGCATCCCTCCTGGTGGCCATCCGCCCGAGTCGCCGTGGTGACCGGGGCCGCCAGGACCCTGTCCGACGACATGCTGGCGCGACGCCGGTCGTGGTTGTTGGCGCAGGCATCCGACCGGGAGTCGGTGACCGTGGAGATCGCCGAGCGGCTGGTGGTGGTCACCGGGGCCGAGGTGGTTGCGATACCCCTTGGGGCGGAACCGCATTCCGCTGCCGAGGAGGCCGCATCCGTCATCGCGGGGATGACGCACCAGACGTCGGCGGCTGTTGTGATCGACGCGCCGGGGACGGTTGCCGGGGCGCCGGCGCTCGGGGCGTCGATCGCCCGGGCGCTGCATCGTGGTGGCCGGGCGGCGGTGGAGATCGGTGACGCTCAGCTTGCCTTGCTGGCCCAGGCGGCGCTTCCGGCCGTGGGGGACCCGGCCGGGCCGCGCGTCGCCGCCGAGGGCGACCCGCCCGGGTCCCGCGCGCGGATGATAGGTGCGCTCGCCGGGGCCACCGTCGCGCTGACGGCATTTCCAGCGGCGATCGCGGCTGTCGCCCCCGCCGGCCGTCATGGCGTGCCGCCCCCCGCCGCGGCGCAGACGGCGCCGACAACGTTTTTGGTTGAGGGCCGCGTGGCGCTGACGGTGCCCGCGAACTGGTCCGCGCAGCGGATGGTTGCCGGGCCCGGGTCCGCGCGGGTTCAGGTGACCTCGCCGTCGGATCCGGAAGTGGCGTTGCACGTCACGCAGTCGCCGGTGGTCGGCGAGACGCTGAGCGGCACCGCCGAGCGGTTGAAACGCGCGATCGCCGCGGAGCCGGCCGGGGTATTCGTCGACTTCAATCCCGCCGGGGTAAGCGGCGGCCGGCCCGCGGTGACCTATCGCGAATTGCGCCCCGCCCACCAGGTGCGGTGGACGGTGCTGCTGGACGGGCCGGTCCGGATCAGCGTGGGGTGCCAGAGCCGCCCCGGCGCTGAGGAGGCGGTGCGTGACGCCTGCGAGGAGGCGGTGCGATCCGCCCACGCGATCGGATGAGACGGAACCAAACCGAAGCCGGCGCGGTCCAATTTGATATGGCGAACACACTGGGCACCGACTTCGATCTCATGCGCTCGGTCGCGGCCGCGACGGACACCCGCAACGAGGAGATCCGGGCGATGCTGCAGGCCTTCATCGGTCGCATGGGCAGTGTGCCGCCCTCGGTGTGGGGCGGCGCCGCGGCCGTGCGGTTCAAAGACGTGCTGGATCGCTGGAACGCCGAGTCGACCCGGCTCTACCGCGTCCTGAACACCATCGCCGAGACCATTCGGCACAACGAGGTCGCGCTGCGGGAGGCCGGGGAGAACCACGCCCACCACGTCGCCGCCGCCGGCGGAAACCTGTGAGCGGGGGAATGCCCATGGACCCAGTGCTGTCCTACAACTTCGGCGAAATCGAATACGCGGTGCGCCAAGAGATCCACACCACGGCTGCCCGCTTCAATGCGGCGCTCGACGAGCTGAGGTCGCAGATCGCCCCGTTGCGCGACCTTTGGACGCGCGAGGCTGCGGCCGCGTATCAGGTCGAGCAACTGAAGTGGCACCAGGCCGCCACCGCGCTCAACCAGATACTGGTCGACCTGGGAAACGCGGTGCGCGACGGCGCCCAGGACGTGGCCGACGCGGACCGCCGGGCGGCGGGAGTGTGGGCCCGGTAGCTCGAATGACCCCTGTGTGGTCCCGGCGGAGGAGAGCCGCCGGGACCACACAGTCCTACGGGCGTGAAGGTTTCGAAATCTCCCAGCTGCGGGCGAGGTGATCGGGCATGTCGAACGACGCGCGCACGCCACCCCGCTCTAACTCGAACGCACTCTCCAACAGTTCGCGCCCGAAATCCGCGGCTATATCCGAGACGAAGTGGTAGCGCGGCAAGGCGCGGCCGATCAGGCTCAGGACGTGGGTGGAGAACCAGTCGGCGACCCGCGCGAGCTGTTCGAGTTCGCGGCGGTGATGCAAAGGCGGTACGAGCAGCAGGTCGGCGGTTTTGTCGCCGATCAGGTGGCGGATCAGTGGCGGGATCGTCTTATCGAACGCCTGGGTGGGTGTGAGTTGGTCGAGTAGCGCGAGGAGCGCGCGGGTCATGTGCTGGCCCTCTGGTGACGCCGCGAAGCGCCGTCGCTTGATGGCGTCGAGCAGCGCGTTGGCGTCGGTGCTGTCATCCGGACGCATCTCGTCGAGCACGCCCATCAGGTGGCCGATGACGTTCCAGAGATGTAGGTACGCGTCGATCTCGTCGCTCGACAGGTTTACACCGAGACCACGCATCGGGTCTTTGACGACATACCAGAACGAGAGGATGGTCGCGGCCATGTCCTCCTGATTGATCGGTACGCCCCAACTGCTGTAATTCCACATGCCGGGGTGCTTACGGGCGCGGTCCTTGATCAGGTGACGCACCGCGGCATGCATCAGGCGGACGTGCTGGATGGCGCGCAGCCCCTTGCCGTTTGGATCGAGGCCGCCGGTGGTGCACACGTCGATCAGGAACTGGCCGGTCTCCATCACCCGCCGCCGTGCGTCCGTGTCGAGCTGGGCGGTCAGGTACAGCACCTTCACGGCGTCGCTGTCCGCATACGCCGACGGCAGCGACGCGCAGAACAGGCACAGGGTGATGAGCAGGCCGTTCTTCTCGAACACCTGCTGCCCCAGTTGGATCTTGTCCATGTCGGCCCACTCGGGCAGCGATAGCGAAGTGGTCAGGTAGCCGCGGAGCTCTTTGGGCAGATCCTTCGGCACCGGCTGGTCGTTGCGGACGAGCGTCCGCATCAACCGATTGACCTCGTTGACGTCCCGCTTAAACACTTTCTCGACCGCTTCGTCGACCTGCTTATCACCCACCTTTCGCATGTCATCGAGGTGCCCGTTTGTCCATCTCGAGCTTCCATTTGCGCCCGCCATTTGCACAGCATCGCAGATTTCGCGCCGTTGGCGAAGGGCCAATCTGCGCTCAAGAATTTGTTAGAAAAGCGATGCGATGCCGGGCCAAAGGCGATGGCGCACCGAGACGTTACTGATCAGCGCCGTGACTGTAACGCGGTGGGATGCATAGTTTTCACGTAGTCTTTCTAGATTCTTGTCGCCACCAACTTTGTCTCGGAGTTATTTGGCCCCGATTTGCTAGGACGGACACGATGGTCGACGTCAATGACGAATTCCTGCACGAACCCGGACCGGATCGCGATTGGCAGGAAAGCTTCTTCTTCAGTTGGTTCGACGCCGAGTCGGACGCGGTGGGATTGGCCCGTATCGGATATCGGCCCAGCAATCACACCGCCGACGCGATCCTGTACACGATGCGCGGCGGGCGCGTCGAGGGCGGCTATGCCAAGCTGCACGCCCACTACGCCGGCACCCCGGACCCGGACCACCTGAAGGTGGGGGCTCTGGAGTTTCAGATGATCGAGCCGATGTCGAAGTGGCGGCTGTCGCTTCAGGGCCGCCACGAGGTCGACCTGACCTGGACTGCGCTGCATGCGCCGTTCGACTATCACGCCGAGGCGCCGCCCGGGGCGTACCTGCCGTCGGGCATCGCTGACACCCACATGGAGCAGTCCGGGTGGGTCACGGGCCGGGTGAAAATGAACGGCGCTTCCTATCCGATCGACGGCCTCGGTCAGCGAGACAAGTCGTGGGGGATCCGCTTGTGGGGCCGCATCGAGCGCTGGGACTGGAACACGGTGCTGCTAAGCCCCGACTTCACCATGAACTGCACCCACCTGTTCGAGGGTGGGCGGGCTTACCCGACGGGCTACGTCTTCCACGACGGCGCGTGCCACGCGGTTGCGCAGTTGACCGTGGACCACGAGTGGTCCGGTCATCAGGTCCCCCGCGCCTCGCGGATGGTGGTCACCGACGTCAGCGGCTTGCGGCTCGAGATTCAGGGCCGCGTCATCGCCCAATCCTGCTTGTGGAAAAGGGGTTTGGTGATCCAGGAGTCGGCGACGCGCTTCGAAACGGTCGTCGATGGCCGGGCGTTCACCGGTCTCGGCATGACCGAGCACGCCTGGCATGCCGGCGTACTGGGCTCGCTGCGGGTGCTGCCGCGCATGGGGCCCGCGGCGAGGATGGTCATGCCCTGATCTAGGGCACGGCCTCCGCCCAGGCGATGTGCCCGGCAAACTGTAGCGTTCTCGCCATCTCGCCGTAGCGATTCTTCAGGTCCGCGTACGCGGTGGCGTCGCCGCGGGCTTGCGCCACAAGGGCTTTCAGTCGTAACAGCCAGATGTCGCGCATGGCCACACCGTCGGTCGGGGTCGCCGCCAACCGCTCGATGGCCGCCTCGGCTTCGGCAACGTCGGCGTCGGTCCCGCGCTCCAGCAGCGTCTCCACCAGAACACCCGTCGCGGGAAACGCCCACGCCCCGCACGGCTGCTGCCCCTCGCGGAACAGATCGTTGACGGCGGCGCGCACGAGCGTTACGGCGTCGTCGCGATCGCCGCCCCGGGTCCTCTCCCGCGCCAAGTACACGTCGACGATCGGCAATTCGCCCAGGTTGTGTCCCTGGCGCCGGAACACGTCGCCCAGTTCCGCCAGGAGCTTCTCGCCGCGCTCACGGTCGGGCGCCGTCGGGCGGTGCACCAGCGCGACGCCCGGCGCCATCTGGGCGAAGGCCAGCGCGACGTCGTCACCGGACCGTTCGACGATCCGCACGGCGTCTTCGGTTTCGGTCACCGCCCGATCGTCGGCCGCCAGGACGCCCAGCGGTATCCCCGGGTTGTAGATGTAGGCGACCACCAAGGCGTACGACATCGGGTCGGCCTTGCGGGCCATGGCGAGGCCCTGCTGCTGGTCGTCCTGCCACCCGGGAAGACCCAAGCAATACCGGGCGATGGCCCGCGCCGTCAGGGCGACCGGCAGCGGGGACCCGATGATGAAGTTTCCTTTGGACGGGTCACCCTCGGCCAGGTCGATGACGGTCTGTGACCACCGCAGCACGTCGGCCCAGTTGTTGTTCTCCATCTTTGCGAAGATCAGCGAAATGGACAGCCCCACCGTCAAGGCTGGATCGCCGAGCGCCTCGGCGAGGGTCCAGGCCTCAGACGCCAGCTGCGAGGCCTCGCGCGCCCGGGCCTGATGCGCGTGCTCCATCACCAGCCCCGCCATCCCCATGGCCAGCGACACCTTGTCCCCGACGGCGGCACACAGCTCGCGCAATTCAGTGAAGCGGTCGGCCACCCCTCGTGCGTGGATTCGCCAGGCGATCGCGCACAACATGGTGCGCGGGGCGATGCGCATGGTTGCCCGGTTGGGGTCCTCCGCGGGTAGCCGGTCGGCGATCGTCTGGGCGCGCTCCCAACTCAGTCGGGCGGCGTTGATGTCTCGGTTGGTGGCCCACGTCGCCGAACGCATGTGCCAGCTGAATGCGGCGTGCGGATCACCGGCGGCCTCCAGGTGCTCGGCAATCAACGCCGCGTTCTGGTCGGCCTGGTCCCCGGATTCGATTGCGGCGGCGACACGCCGGTGCAGCTCGGCGCGATCCGATTTGAGTTGCGATTCGTAGGCCACGGTGCGGATCAGCGGATGGTGGAACACGTACTCGGGCTCTCCGGTGAACTTGATCTGGTCGATGAGCTCCCCCGCCAACAGGTCGTCCAGGCTGGGGTCAATCCCCAGCGTTTGCAGCAAGTCTCGGCTGAACTGAGACCCGATCACCGCCGCGGCGCTCAGGGTGCGCTTGGCCGCCCAGTCCAGCCGGTCGATGCGCGCGGCGATGGTCGCCTGCAGCGTGACCGGCACGCGGACTTCGGTGACCGCCGCCTCCGTCACGTAAGCGCCGCGGTCACCGCGCAGCACACCGCGCTCGGCCAGCTCGCGCACCATCTCCTCGATGAAAAACGGATTACCGGCGGCGCGCTCGGCGATCATGGCGGCCAGGGCGCCGACCGAGGGGTCCGGTCCGAGCAGCTCGCCGGCCAGCGTCGCGGCTTCCGAATCGCTCAGCGGCGCAAGGGCGATCGTCTGCGCGCCGGTCACCTTGCTCAACGGACCCCGATATTCGGGGCGGTAGGTGAGCAGCACCAGCGTGGGTGTCTGCGGGGCCACCGCGACGAATTCGGCCAGCATCGAGCCGCTGACCTGGTCGATCCAGTGCACGTCCTCGATGACGTAGACCGCCGGGGATTGGCGGGCCAGCGACGCGGCATTGATCAGCGCGGTCAACCGCCGCCGCCGCGCGTCCGGGTCGATGGTCGGCAGCGCAACGTCGGGATCGGCGATGCCCAACAAGTCGTCGAGGAGCAACATGTCGTCCGGCTCGGCGTCGGGCACCCGGGACCGCAGCTCCGCGCGAGCGTCCGGCGCTTCCAGATCGGCCACCCGGAAGCTCGCACGCAGCATCCGCGCCACCAGATAGAAGGGGACGTCGCTGGCATGCGATTCGCAGAAGGCGCTGAACACGTCGACACCCCGGGCTTCGGCCATCGCGGTGACCTCTCGCACGAGGCGGCTCTTGCCGATGCCCGGTAACCCGACCACGCCGACCACGGTGCCGTGGACGCCGATGGCGCGCTCCAGCAAGCCCTCGATGGCCGACATCTCCCATCGCCGGCCGACCAGATTCGACTCGGCACGCCTCGGAACGTGATGCCCCTCGCCCGCGCCCAGCAGGCGATGCGCGGGCACCGGCGCGTCGACACCCTTGATTTGAACCAGCTCGGATTCGCCCAGAGCCGCGGCCCCCTCGACGAGTCGCGCGGTCGACACGCTGAGCATCACCGCGCCCGGCGGGGCGGCCGACTCCATGCGCTGGGCCAGGCCGACCTGCTCGCCGATGGCGGTGTAGCCGAACGGCCCGGAACCGATTTCGCCGGCGATCACCTCACCGGAGTTGAGACCGACGCGCAACCGCAGTTCGATGCCGTCGCGGTGGTCGACCTCGGCGGCCAGCCGGGCGGTTGCCTCCTGGATGCCAAGCGCCGCAAGGCAAGCCCGGATGGCGTGGTCCTCCAACGCGACCGGCGCACCGAACACGGCCATGATGCCGTCGCCGGTGAACTTGTCCACCGTCCCGCCGTACCGTTCAACGACCGCGGCGCAGCGGTCGGCGAGGTCGGCCATGATCTGCAGCAGCCGTTCCGCGCCGACCGCGGCGGCGATCTCCATCGAGCCCACCACGTCGGCGAATAGCACCGTGACCTGCTTGTATTCCGCGTGCGCGTCGCCGTCCTGGACCGCCGAGCCGCAGCTGTGGCAGAACCGGGCGTCCTTGAAGGGCTCGGTGCCACACGTCCGACATGCTGCTCCGGCCGTCATCCGACCTCCGCCAATCCGGGCCCCCCGTTGCTGGGTGATCTAAGGATAAGTTGCAGAGGTCACAAGGGCACCTTTCATACCAGTCTCGGCGATTTTGACCTGCGGGGATGACGATCGGTAAGCTGCTCCGTTGGCGTGCGGTACGTCGGGGTCTCGGGTCAATGTCGGTCGCCGAGATCAAACCCCACCGCGAACGCCTGACTGGCACCCGGCTCGACCCGGGATCCACATCCTCGTACCAGAGGCTAGAGAAGAGAAGGTAAGCGCTGTGCCCACCTACGCGCCAAAGGCGGGTGACACCACGCGGTCGTGGTACGTCATCGACGCCACGGACGTGGTGCTTGGCCGCCTTGCCGTCGCGGCGGCCAACCTGCTGCGCGGCAAGCACAAGCCGACGTTCGCGCCCAATGTCGACGGCGGTGACTTCGTCATCGTCATCAACGCCGAAAAGGTCGCCCTGTCCGGCGACAAACTGCAGAGCAAGCTGGCCTACCGCCACTCGGGGTATCCCGGCGGGCTGCACAGCCGCACGACCGGCGAGCTGCTGGAAAAGCACCCGACCCGCGTCGTGGAGAAGGCCATCGTCGGCATGCTCCCCAAGAACAAGCTCAGCCGGCAGATCCAGCGCAAGCTCCGCGTCTACGCAGGTCCGGAGCATCCCCACACCGCTCAGCAGCCGGTTCCGTACGAGATCAAGCAGGTGGCCCAGTGACCGAGACAACCGAGGCCGTGGAAGCTCAGGCGACCCCGGAGACCCCCGAGGCGCCGGAAACCCCGGCCGAGGCTCCGGCCGCCCGTCCCGCCGAGTCGTTCGTGTTCGAGCGGCCCATCCAGACCGTCGGCCGCCGCAAAGAGGCCGTGGTGCGGGTGCGCATCGTGCCCGGCACCGGCAAGTTCGACCTCAACGGCCGCAGCCTCGAGGACTACTTCCCCAACAAGGTGCACCAGCAGCTGATCAAGGCCCCCCTGGTCACCGTCGACCGGGTGGAGAGCTTCGACGTCTTCGCCCTGTTGCACGGCGGCGGCCCGTCGGGTCAGGCCGGGGCGCTTCGCCTGGGCATCGCCCGGGCGCTGATCCTGGCCTCGCCCGAGGACCGGCCCGCGCTGAAGAAGGCCGGCTTCCTCACCCGTGACCCGCGCGCCACCGAGCGCAAGAAGTACGGGCTGAAGAAGGCCCGCAAGGCGCCGCAGTACAGCAAGCGCTGATCAACGTCACTTTCTGGCCGCAAAACCGCGTCTTGCGGCGTGTCTGCGCGCGTTCGCGCGTGGTTTCGGTCAGAAAAGAACGGGCACGTTAGGTGTCTGAGCGTCAACTGTGAGAGGTTTTACCGCATGGGTCGACTATTCGGCACCGACGGTGTGCGCGGGGTCGCCAATCGCGAGTTGACCGCCGAGCTGGCGTTGGCCCTGGGCGCCGCGGCGGCCCGGCGCCTGGCGAGTTCGGGTGCACCGGGCCGGCGGGTGGCCGTGATCGGCCGCGATCCCAGGGCCAGCGGCGAGATGCTGGAGGCCGCGGTGATCGCCGGGCTGACCAGCCAGGGCGTCGACGCGCTTCGGGTCGGGGTGCTGCCCACCCCGGCGGTGGCCTACCTGACCGGCGCCTACGACGCCGACTTCGGGGTGATGATCTCCGCGTCGCACAACCCGATGCCCGACAACGGCATCAAGATCTTCGGACCCGGCGGCCACAAGCTGGACGACTCCACCGAGGACCAGATCGAGGAGCTCGTCGCGGCGGGGCCGGGGTTGCGCCCGGCCGGCGCCGGGATCGGCCGGGTCGTCGACGCCGAGGATGCGGCCGACCGCTACCTGCGCCACCTGTCCAAGGCGAGCACGCTGCGCCTGGACGGCCTGACCGTGGTGGTCGACTGCGCCCATGGCGCGGCGTCGTCGGTGGCCCCCCGCGCCTACCGCGCGGCCGGCGCGCGGGTGATCGCCATCAACGCCGACCCCAACGGGCTCAACATCAACGACGGCTGCGGTTCGACGCACCTGGACGCGGTGAAGGCGGCGGTCATCGATCACCGCGCCGACCTGGGCCTGGCGCACGACGGGGACGCCGACCGGTGCCTGGCCGTCGACGCCAGCGGGGAGCTCGTCGACGGCGACCACATCATGGTGGTGCTGGCGCTGGCCATGCGGGATGCGGGCGAGCTGGCCTCGGACACGTTGGTGACCACCGTGATGAGCAACCTCGGGCTGCACCTGGCCATGCGGTCCGCGGGCATCGCCGTGCGCACGACCGGAGTCGGCGACCGCTACGTCCTGGAGGAGCTCCGGGCCGGCGACTACAGCCTGGGCGGCGAGCAGTCCGGCCACATCGTGATGCCCGCGGCCGGCTCCACCGGCGACGGCATCGTCACCGGGCTGCGATTGATGAACCGCATGGTGCAGACCGGCGCCTCGCTGGCCGACCTCGCCTCGGCGATGCGGGCGCTGCCGCAGGTCCTGATCAACGTCAAGGTCGCCGACAAGGCCACCGCCGCCGCGGCGCCCTCGGTGCGGACCGCGCTCGAGCAGGCCGAGGCCGAACTGGGTGACACCGGCCGAATCCTGTTGCGCCCCTCGGGAACCGAGCCGATGATCCGGGTCATGGTGGAGGCGCCCGAAGAGAGCGTCGCGCAGCGGGTCGCCACCCGGGTCGCCGAAGCGGTGAGCGACGCGCGCTGATCGACTAGCGCGGGAACCGCGGCGCGACATCCGCCGTCGGATTAGGCATGAGATTCGACAGCTCGGCGGTGCTCAGGGTCGCCGATCAGATGGGCGCGGCCGCCGACCTCCTCGAGCGCGCGGTGGCAGATCACTTGGCGCGGTTGACTTTCGGCGGTGCCGTCGCCGGCCGGGACCACACCGCGCGCGGTGACGCCCTGCGCCTGCAACTGGAGCGGCTGACGGCCGAGGTGACGCAGTGGTCGCGCACGGCGGCGGCGACGGCCGCAGCGCTGCGGACCGGCGCCGAGAACTACGCCGACGCCGAAACGTACGCCGCGGCGCGGATCGCCTGACCGTGGCCGACCGGTTGGACGTCGCCGGGCGCCTGGCCGAGGGCCTCCCCGCCGTCGAGCGCACCGAGAGCTACGTGCGGGCCTGCCACGCGCTCGGCTACCAACATCCCGGCCTGACGGCCCATCCGTCCCAAATCCGCGATTGGTACGACGGCGAAGAGGGCCTGGATCTTCGCGCGCTCGACCGCGACTGCGCGGAATTGCGGGCCGCGGGCGCGGCGGTCATGGAGGCGCTCGGGACGCAGCGCGCGCAGCTCGCCCAGCTGGCCGCGGCGTGGCTGGGGCCGGGCGGGGACTCCGCGGTGCGGTTCCTGGAGCGTCATTGCGACGCCGCGTCCGCGGTGGCCACCGAGGTCCGCGCGGCGGCGCAGCGGTGTGAGTCGCTGCGCGACAACCTGTGGTATTTGGTCGATTCGAAGGTCGCGACGGCCATCGCCATCGACGAGGCCACGCGGGCCCAGCGTCCGGCGTGGTTGGCCGCGGCCGCCGCGGTCACGAACGGCGCGGGCGAGCGGGCCGGCGCCGAGGAGGTGGTCCGTCAGGAGATAGCTCCATACGTGGACAACGAGATTCGTGACGACTGGTTGACGACGATGCGCTCGACGGCGGAGGGGGTGGACACGTCCTACGCCATGGTGATCGACCGGATGGCCGCCGCGCCGGCGGCGCGCTTCGAGGTGCCCGGCGACTTCGGGGGCGGTTACCAGCCTCGCCCAGCCAGCCCGCCTGCCGCGGTGGTCGCGCCCGCCGCGCTAGCCGGGCCGCCGGTGGATCCCGTTGCGGCGCCGGCGTTGCCGACCGCCGCGCCGCCGCTGCCCGACCTGGGCACGCCGTCGGCCTTGCCCACGGGTGATCTGGGCGGCGGCCTGGGCGGGCTCGGCGCGCTGGCCGATCGGATCGTCGGCGCGATGGGCTCGCTGTTGGGCCCGGCGGGCGACGAGGCGGGCATCGACGACGCCTTCGACGACGCAATCGACGACGAAGGGGATCCGTTCCACCCCGACGACGCCGCGGACCGGCCCGATGAGCCCGGCGAGGCGAAAGACGTTGCCGAGGAGCGTGATTCCGAGGTTGCCGGGCCGGTTCAGGATGCTCGGCCGGTTGACGAGCCGGCGCCGCCGGATGCGGCCCCCGCGCCGGTCGCCGCGCCGGTCGCCGCGCCGGTCGCCGCGCCGCCGAACGACGGAGCGACGCCGTGCGAGATTGCCGCGGAAGAACTTCCGCAGGCGGGGCAGTGATGGCTCAGGCGGGCCGCATCCGCAGCACGTCCTCGACGAAGCGCATCGCCTCACCGGGGTCGGCCGCCAGGGGGTTGACCAACAGCGTCGTCACGCCGGACTCGGCGAAGGCGGCCAGGCGTTCGGCGACGTATCCGCGGGGGCCGATGAGCGACATCCCGCGCACCAATTCGTCGGGCACCAACGCGGTGGCCTCGCGCTTGCGGCCCGACAGGTAGAGCTCCTGGATGCGGTCGGCGATCTCGCCGAACCCGTAGCGCGTGGCCAGGCTGTGGTAGAAGTTGCGGCCCTTGGCGCCCATCCCGCCGAGGTAGAGGGCAAGCTGCGGCTTGCTCCAGGCCAACCGGTCTTCGACGTCATCGCCGATGGCCAGACCGGCGTGCACCATGACGTCGAGCGGCCCCAGCGCCGGGTCGCGTTTGGCGGCGCCGGCGGCCAGCGCCTCGCCCCACACCAGGTGGGCCTTGTCCGGAAGGTAGAAGACCGGCTGCCAGCCTTCGGCGATCTCGGCGGTGAGCTCGACGTTCTTCGGGCCCAGCGCCGCGATGGAGATCGGAATCCGTTCGCGCACCGGGTGATTGATCAGCTGCAGCGCCTTGCCCAACCCGGTCCCGCGGTCGGCGGGCAACGGGATCTGGTAGTGCTTGCCGGCGTATTGCAGCCGCTCGCGGCGCCACACCTGCCGGCAGATCTCAACGATCTCGCGGGTGCGGCCCAGCGGGGCGTCGAACTCGACGCCGTGGAAGCCCTCCATCACCTGCGGCCCCGAAGTGCCGATGCCAAGACGAAATCGCCCGTCGGACACGAAATCCAGGCCCGCGGCGGTCATTGCCAGCAGCGTCGGCGTGCGGATGTAGATCGGCAGCACCCCCGACGCCAGCTCGACGGTGTTGGTCTTGGCGGCCAGATAGCCGAGCTGGCTGACGGCGTCGAACGCGTACGCCTCGGCCACCACCGCCACCTCGATGCCGGCCTTTTCGAGTTCGACGACGCGGTCGACGGCCTCGTGAAAGCCGCCCGAATAGTCCAGAGCGATCCCGATTCGCATCAATGAGAGATACCACGCGCGCGCACGCACGCTACTTCAGGAGCGCGACGACCTTTTCCTCGAGGGCGACGGGCTCGGCCTCCGGGTCCGGCGGAACCGTCCGCGGCAGCTTCGCGTCCGGATCGGCGAAGTCGCGATACTTCTTGTCACCGCCGAGCGCGTAGAGCAGGTAGCCGGTCAACAGCGCCCGGACCGATCGCTGGGTGCGCCGGTGCGGGCCGGGCAGTCCGACCACCTTCGTCAGTCGCCGGCCCTCGACCAGCCCGCCGGGCTGGGCCTTGGCGACGATGCGCAGCGTGGCCGCGTCCCACGCCGCGTCCAGCGCCAGGGCATTGGAGTTCAGCGATTTCGGGTCCCCCGGCGCGGTCAGGATCAGGCCCGGGATCTTCAGCGCCGCGGCGGGCTGCTCGGCCGGGGGACTGGTGACAGACGGGAAGAGCGCCGCGACGGCCGCGGGTTTCTCGGGCATCCCGGCCGCGGCGAACACGGCGGCCGAGCCGCCGAAGCCGTGGCCGACCACGCCGAGCTTGGCGGGATGGACGCTGATGTTGCCCGGCCCCAGGCGCACGCCCGACACGATGTCGAGGGCGGTACCGAGGTCGAACGCGAAGTTCAGCACCGAGGGCGCCAGCCCCCGCTGGGTGTCGGGGGCGCCGGCCACGATGCCCCAGGAGGCGAGGTGCTCCAGCAGGCCCGAATAACGGGCCGCGCCGACGAGCCAGTCATGGCCGAACGCGATGCCGGGCAGGTTGAGGCCCGCCTCGGGCGTGTAGACCACCCCCGGCAAACCGGCGAAGGCCAGGTCGCCGCGCAAAACCCGGTGCGGTCCACGGCGGCTGAGGGCGGCGACGAGCTTCCGGATGCGGGCCACCCGTCGACGTTAGCGCATGGCGCCGCTAGGCCGTGACCTCGATAACACCCACCCGCCACAGCGCCGCGTACAGGTGGCGCAGCGGGATGCTCAGCAAACGTGAGGCCGCGTCTACCATCGGGTCGCCGCCGGCGACCGGTGGGCGGGGCGTCCGCTTCGGCGCGGGCGCTACGGTCGGCCGTGGCGCGGCAGGCGCGGTCACCACTTCGTCGAACAGCACAGCGGTCATGATTCCCTCCTGAAAGCTCTTTACGGGTCGTTCACCGATTCCCGGTTTTCCGTTGTTAATCTTTGCTAGATATTCACTTGCGTAAGGTTTACGAAAAGTTGAACCGTTGGATTTCGCCGGTATTGAAAAGTCGCTTGGAACGTTTACCTGCCAGATTTTCGACGGTGACCCGTCGCGTTTAACCCTTGGCTTACAGGTAGATTCGCCGGTAAAGGCCGAGCGCCACCCCCATTATTCTTTCCGCTGGCCTCGGGTTGTCGCCAGCTGTTACCCGACATTTCGCAGTGTAAAGCGAGTGGTTGCTGGGAAACGGACGCCGACGGGAACGCCACGAATACATCGGGTGAAATAAACGCCGATCGCTGATGAAGGCGGTATGAATGCATCGCTGCGGTCCCTCCGTGCCGGTGTCGATGGCTACAGCCTCGGGCCCGCGCCTGGAGGGATTCTCAACGATTTCTTGGCGCGGCCGGCGCGCGATACCCGCAGGTCGGGCCCGTGCTGGCGGTTCCGGCGCGATCGCTGCACTACCCTGTTCAGGATGTGCGGGATTGTCGGCTACGTCGGGCACCGCCCGGCCTGCGAGGTCGTCATGGACGCGCTGCGCCGGATGGAGTACCGCGGCTACGACTCATCGGGGATCGCGCTGGTCGACCGCCAGGGCAAACTCACCGTCCGGCGCCGCGCCGGGCGACTGGCCAACCTGGAAGAGGCGGTCGCGGAGATGGCGCCGGCGTCGCTGGCCGGAACCACCGGGCTGGGCCACACGCGCTGGGCCACCCACGGCCGCCCAACCGACCGCAACGCGCACCCGCACCGCGACGCCGCGGGCAAGATCGCCGTCGTCCACAACGGCATCATCGAGAACTTTCCGGCCCTGCGGCACGAGCTGGAGGCCGCCGGTGTGGAGTTCGCCAGCGACACCGACACCGAGGTGGCGGTGCACCTGGTGGCCCAGGCCTACCACCACGGCGACACCGCGGGCGACTTCGCCGCGTCGGTGCTGGCGGTGCTGCGCCGCCTCGAGGGCCACTTCACCCTGGTGTTCGCCAACGCCGATGAGCCGGGCACCATCGTCGCCGCCCGCCGCTCGACCCCGCTGGTGCTCGGGATCGGCGACGGCGAGATGTTCGTCGGCTCCGACGTGGCGGCGTTCATCGAGCACACCCGCAACGCCGTCGAACTCGGGCAGGACCAGGCCGTGGTGATCACCGCGGACGGCTACCGCGTCACCGACTTCGACGGAAACCTGGACGTCGAGTACCGCGAGTTTCACATCGACTGGGACCTGGCCGCGGCCGAAAAGGGCGGCTACCCCTACTTCATGCTCAAGGAGATCGCCGAGCAGCCCACCGCGGTCGCCGACACCCTGCTCGGGCACTTCGTCGACGGCCGGATCGTCCTCGACGAGCAGCGCCTGTCCGATCAGGAACTGCGCGAGATCGACAAGGTCTTCGTGGTCGCCTGCGGCACCGCCTACCACTCGGGGCTGCTCGCCAAGTACGCGATCGAGCACTGGACCCGGCTCCCGGTCGAGGTCGAGCTGGCCAGCGAATTCCGCTACCGCGACCCGGTGCTGGACCGCAGCACACTCGTCGTCGCGATCTCGCAGTCCGGGGAGACCGCCGACACCCTGGAGGCGGTGCGGCACGCCAAGGACCAAAAGGCCAAGGTGCTGGCGATCTGCAACACCAACGGCTCGCAGATCCCGCGCGAGTGCGACGCGGTGCTCTACACCCGCGCCGGACCGGAGATCGGCGTGGCCTCGACCAAGACGTTCCTGGCGCAGATCGCCGCCAACTACCTGGTCGGCCTGGCGCTCGCACAGGCCCGCGGCACCAAATACCCCGACGAGGTCGAGCGCGAGTACCTCGAGCTGGAGGCGATGCCCGACCTGGTGGCCCGGGTGCTGGCGACCATCGAGCCGGTCGCCGCGCTGGCCCATCGGTTCGCGCAGTCCTCGACCGTGCTGTTCTTGGGGCGCCACGTCGGCTATCCCGTGGCGCTGGAGGGCGCGCTCAAGCTCAAGGAACTGGCCTACATGCACGCCGAGGGCTTCGCCGCGGGCGAGCTCAAGCACGGCCCGATCGCGCTGATCGAGGACGGCCTGCCGGTGATCGTCGTCATGCCCTCGCCGAAGGGCCAGGCCACGCTGCATGCCAAGCTGCTCTCCAACATCCGCGAGATCCAGACCCGCGGGGCGGTGACCATCGTGATCTCCGAGGAGGGCGACGACACCGTGCGCCCCTACGCCGATCACCTGATCGAGATCCCCTCGGTGTCAACCCTTCTGCAGCCGCTTTTGTCGACCATCCCGCTGCAGGTGTTCGCCGCGTCGGTCGCGCAGGCCCGCGGCTACGACGTCGACAAGCCGCGCAACCTGGCCAAGTCCGTCACCGTCGAATAGTCTTCTCCGGGCGGTCAATTCACGCGAATGAGCGGGAGGCACGTTGTTGGCTGGTGGTCCCTCGGCGCCGGGCAGACGTTTCGGGAAAGTGTTGATCATCGGTCTGGTGGTGCTCTTCGTCGCGACCTATGCGGTCACGGTCGGGCTCTACTCCAGGTCAGGGTGCGGCTGCCCGCGCCAGGTCACCGAGGGTCAGCCGATGCCCGATGGGACCACCGTGACCATCGATCTCCAAGAGCTCCAGTCGGTCAAGGGCGGGCTGAACGGCAACGTCACGGTTTCGCCGGGGCGTGAGCTGCTGGACCCCCTGACCGGCGGCCTCACCGAAGATCTCACCGTCGCAGTCCACTCCGCGATGACTCCCACGAAGCGCAGCTGGCCGAAGGGCACGGTGCCGGGCGTGTCTCCCGTCCCGCTGACCATTACCGGCGACCCGTCGGATTGGCCCTTCGATCACTACCACTCGGGGCCGATCACGGTCGATCTTTTCCGCGGCGACTCCCCGGTGCCACAACGGGCGTCGGTCACGTTCATCGACCGCATTCCGGGTTGGCGGGTCGACATACCCGTCAGAGCCAGATCTGATATCGCCGCGCCCATCTCGGCGCCCTACCGAGTGGAATTGCGTCGGTCTCCGAGCACGGCGGCCTTCGCCGCCGTCATCGTCGCCATGATGATCGCGATCGCTGCGATCGGTCTCTCGGTCGCCGTGCTGACCGCGCTCGACCGGCGAAAGTTTCAGCCGCCGATGACGACGTGGTACGCGGCGATGCTGTTCGCGATCATGCCGCTGCGCAACGCCCTGCCCGACGCGCCGCCCATAGGTTCGTGGATCGACGTGACCGTCACCCTGTGGGTGATCGTCGCGTTGGTGAACGCGATGCTGCTCTACATCTACTGCTGGTGGCGCCACCTCAAACCAGAGCCGGCCACCGTCGCGTAGCAGCGCCGGGCATGCAACAGTTGAACTTGTGGCGAACGCATCGGTGGGGACCCGGCTGCGGCGAATCCGGCTCGCGGTGTGGCGATTCGTCGTCACCGCGCCGCTGACCTACACCTGGCTGCTGGTGCTGGCGATCACCACGATCATCCAGAACGAATTGCCCGGCCGGCAACTGCACTCCGTGCTGTTGCACCGCTCCACCAACATTCACGCGCTCGGAACCGATCCGCTCGACGTGCTGTTCTCCAGCCTGCTGTGGATCGACGGGAAGAACCTGGAGCCGTACCTGCTGCTGTTCAGCCTGTTCCTCGCGCCCGCCGAGCACTGGCTGGGCCAGTTGCGTTGGCTCACAATCGGATTGACCTCCCACATCCTGGCCACCTACATCAGCGAGGGCATCCTGTACTTCGCGATCGAGGAGCACGAGGCGCCCGAACGGCTGGTGCACGCACGCGACATCGGGGTCAGCTATTTCCTGGTCGGCGTGATGGCGGTGCTGACCTATCACATCGCGCGGCCCTGGCGCTGGGGCTATCTCGGGGTGCTGCTGGTCATCTTCGGCTTCCCGCTGCTCACCATGACCCGCCACGGGGTGAACTTCACCGCGATCGGTCATTTCGCCGCACTCCTGATCGGGCTCTGCTTCTATCCGATGGCGCGCGAACGCAAGCGACCGCCCTTGAACCCCGCGAAAATCAGGGCGGCTTTCCGGCGAATCGGAACGCGCGAGGGGTAGGCGATGGGACAGCAGGTCCGCGCGCTCTACGGCGCGTCGCTGTCCCCCGACGCCACCGCGTTCGCCCACCTCGTCGACGACGGCGGCTATCCCCATGCGGTGCAGCGCTTCCTGCGCGGCCGCCGGGCCAGCTCGTCGCGCAACGTCGAACTGCCGGTCGAGGGCCCGGTCTCGCGGGTCATCCACTCCGCGGACGGTCACTGGTTGGCCTGCGAGGTGGCCCCGGAGGGCTTCACCCGCCGGCAGATCTGGGTCGTCACCACCGATCCCGACGACCGGATGGCCTGGCGCATCGACGCCGAGGAGGCCGGGACCGCCGAGCTGATCGGATGGGACGGCACCCGGGTGGCGGCGATCCTGACGGGTGAGGACGGCGTCGGCCAGTCCTGCCTGATCGATCCCGCCGACGGCAATTGCGTTGTGATAGACCGCCGTTCCGGCGCCCGGCTCGTCGACGCGTGGACCGGGGCGGCGCTGATCCGGGTCGGGCCGCGCGGCTACCAGGAAATGGTCATGCTGCACGGGGACACCGAAATCGCGCTGTTGGGATCGGATCCCGGTTCGGTGACAGCCAAGGGCGCCATCCTCGACGACCACCACCCGCGCCGCCTGCGCTACGGCCCGACCGGCGAGCTGACCAGGTTGTACCGGCCGGGCGTGGGTGGCGACGGGTACTTCCGGGCGTTGCTCGTCAGCGACAACGGCTGCGAGCACGCGCGGCTGGTGGAGGTCATCGCCACGCTGGACGGGGTGAGCTACTTCGTGGTGGCCGAGCGCCCCGACGCCGATCTCGACGAGTTCGTCGTCAGCGACGACATGTCCACCGTCGCGTTGCTGTGGAACCTGCAGGGCCGCAGCGAGTTACAGATTCTGCACTACACCGACTACTCGCTGGCCGAACCGATCCCGCTGCCGGGCGAGGTCGCCGGCGAGCTGACCATCAGCGCCGGCGGCTCGATGGTGGCGATGACCGTGCAGGGCCCGGCGATGCCGCGAACCGTCGAGCTGGTCGACACCCGCACGCGGGCATGGCAACTCATCGACGCCGAACCCAGCCGCGGCCCGATCGCCGCGGGCTTCTCCGCCCGGCCGTCGCTGGAGACGATCACCGCGCGCGACGGGCGCAAGCTTCCGTCCTGGCTGTACCGGGCGACCGACAACACCTCGGGCGCCTTGGTGTATCTGCACGGCGGCCCGGAGGGCCAGGCCCGGCCCGACTACAGCGAAATCTTCCCGGACCTGCTCAACGCCGGGATCAGCGTGCTGGCGCCGAACGTGCGCGGTTCCGGCGGGCTGGGCCGCACCTTCGTGCACGCCGACGACAAGGGGAAGCGGTTCGCGGCGATCGACGACGTCGCGGACTGCGTGCGCTTCCTGGTGGACGGCCAGGTGGCCGATCCGGGACGCATCGCCTGCGCGGGCTGGTCCTACGGCGGTTACCTGACGATGGCGGCCCTGACGTTTCACCCGGACCTGTTCGCCGCGGGCGTCACCATCTGCGGCATGAGCGACCTGACCACGTTCTACCGCAACACCGAGCCGTGGATCGCCGAAGCCGCCTACCCGGAGTACGGCCACCCGGTCAACGACCGCGCGCTGCTCGAGCGGCTGTCGCCGCTGCGCCGCGTCGAGGCGCTCACCGCGCCGCTGCTGGTGGTGCACGGCGCGCACGACACCAACGTGCCGGTCAGCGAATCGGAACAGATCGTCGACGCGTTGCGGCGCGCGGGCCGCGAGGTGCGCTACCTGTTGTTCGCCGACGACGGCCACGAGATCGTCAAGCGCGAGAACCACGCCGCGCTGGCCGAGGCGATGACCGAATGGCTGACCGAGGCGTTCGCCCGGCGCGCCTAGGGCATGGAATGCTTGCGGTGATGCGGCACTACTACTCCGTAGACGCCATCCGCGACGCCGAAGCGCCGCTGCTGGCCAGCCTTCCCGACGGCGCGCTGATGCGCCGCGCGGCCTTCGGGCTGGCGACGCAGATCATCGCCGAGCTGACCGTCCGCGCGGGCGGCGTCGCCGGCCGTCGGGTGTGCGCCGTCGTCGGCTCGGGCGACAACGGCGGCGACGCGCTGTGGGCGGCGACCTTCGTGCGCCGCCGCGGCGCGGCCGCCGACGCGGTGCTGCTCAACCCGGACCACACCCACGCCAAGGCGCTGGCGGCGTTCCGGAAGGCCGGCGGTCGCGTCGTCGAAAGTGTCTCGGGGGGAACCGATCTCGTCATCGACGGAGTGGTGGGCATCTCCGGCTCGGGGCCGCTGCGACCGGCGGCGGCCGAGGTGTTCGCGGCCGCCGCGGGAATCCCGGTGGTCGCCGTCGACATCCCCAGCGGCATCGACGTGGCGACCGGCGCCATCACCGGGCCCGCGGTGCACGCGGCGCTGACCGTCACCTTCGGCGGGCTCAAACCCGTGCACGCGCTCGCCGACTGCGGGCGCGTCAAGCTGATCGACATCGGCCTCGACCTGCCCGAGACGGATGTGCTGGGCTTCGAGGCCGCCGACGTCGCGGGGCGCTGGCCGGTTCCCGGGCCCCGCGACGACAAGTACACCCAGGGCGTGACGGGCGTGATGGCCGGCTCGGCCACCTACCCGGGCGCCGCCGTCCTGTGCACCGGCGCCGCCGTCGCCGCCACCTCCGGCATGGTCCGCTACGCCGGCAGCGCGCACACGCAGGTCCTCGCGCAGTGGCCCGAGGTGATCGCCTCGCCCACCCCGGCCGCGGCCGGGCGGGTGCAGGCGTGGGTCGTCGGGCCGGGACTGGGCACCGACGAAACCGGGGCCGCCGCGTTGTGGTTCGCGCTGGAGAGCGACCTGCCGGTGATCGTCGACGCCGACGCGCTGACCATCCTGGCGGCCCACCCGGAACTCGTGATGAGCCGCGCCGCGCCCACCGTGCTGACCCCGCACGCGGGCGAATTCGCCCGGCTGGCCGGCAACCCGCCCGGCGACGACCGGGTGACGGCGTGCCGCAAGCTGGCCGACGCGTTCGGCGCCACCGTGCTGCTCAAGGGCAACGTCACGATCGTCGCCGACCCCGGCGGCCCGGTCTATCTCAATCCCGCCGGGCAGTCCTGGGCGGCCACGGCCGGCTCCGGCGACGTGCTGTCCGGCATGATCGGCGCGCTGCTGGCGTCAGGGTTGCCGGCCGCCGAGGCGGCCGCGGCCGCGGCGTTCGTGCACGCGCGTGCGGCCGCGCTCTCGGCCGCCGACCCCGGCCCGGGCGAGGCGCCGACGTCGGCGTCGCGGATCGTCCCGCACATCCGGGCCGCACTGGCCGACCTGTAGCACCCACGAGAAAGGACCCGCCGTGTCCCGCAGCCATCCGTCCGTGCCGGCGCACTCGATCGCCCCCGCCTACACCGGCCGCCTGTTCACCGCGCCCATTCCGGCGCTGCGGCTGCCCGAGGAGTCGATGGATCCCGACGCCGCGTACCGATTCATTCACGACGAGCTGATGCTCGACGGGAGCTCGCGGCTGAACCTGGCGACGTTCGTCACCACCTGGATGGATCCCGAGGCCGGCAAGCTGATGGCCGAGACGTTCGACAAGAACATGATCGACAAGGACGAATACCCGGCCACCGCGGCCATCGAGCAGCGCTGCGTGTGCATGGTAGCCGACCTGTTCCACGCCGAGGAGCTCAAGGACGACGACCCGTCCAGCGCCATCGGGGTGTCGACGATCGGCTCCAGCGAGGCGGTGATGCTGGGCGGGCTGGCGCTGAAGTGGCGCTGGCGCCAGAAGATCGGGAAGGGCTGGGAGAAGCGGACGCCCAACCTGGTGATGGGCTCCAACGTCCAGGTCGTGTGGGAGAAGTTCTGCCGCTACTTCGACGTCGAGCCGCGCTACCTGCCGATGGAGGAGGGGCGCTACGTCATCACGCCCGAGCAGGTCGTCGACGCCGTCGACGAGGACACCATCGGCGTGGTGGCGATCCTGGGCACCACCTACACCGGCGAACTCGAACCGATCGCGCAGATCTGCGCGGCGCTGGACAAGCTTGCGGCCGGCGGCGGAGTGGACGTCCCGGTGCACGTCGACGCCGCCAGCGGGGGCTTCGTGGTGCCGTTCCTGCACCCGGGCCTGGAATGGGACTTCCGGCTGCCCCGGGTGGTGTCGATCAACGTCAGCGGCCACAAGTACGGGCTGACCTACCCGGGCATCGGGTTCGTCGTATGGCGCAGCGCCGAGCACCTGCCCGACGAGCTGGTGTTCCGGGTCAACTACTTGGGCGGCGACATGCCGACCTTCACGCTGAACTTCTCGCGCCCCGGCAACCAGGTGGTCGGCCAGTACTACAACTTTTTGCGGCTGGGCCGCGAGGGCTACACCAAGGTGATGCAGAGCCTGTCGTCGACCGCGCGCTGGCTCGGCGACCAGCTGCGGGATACCGACCACTGCGAGCTGATCTCCGACGGTTCGGCGATCCCGGTGGTCAGCTTCCGGCTGGCCAGGGACCGCGGGTACACCGAGTTCGACGTCTCCCACGAGCTGCGCGGCTACGGCTGGCAGGTGCCCGCCTACACCATGCCGGACAACGCCACCCACGTCTCGGTGCTGCGCATCGTGGTGCGGGAAGGGCTCTCCGCCGATTTGGCCCGGGCGCTGCACGACGACGCCCGCAGCGCCCTGGCGTCGCTGGACAAGATCAAGCCCGCCGGGCACTACGACGCCCAGCACTTCGCGCACTAGCGCCGAACGTCGACTTGTTGCGCTGATCAGGCCGAATCCTCCACAACGAGTCGACGCTCGACGGCGCTCGGCGCACTTCTGGGACAATGGCGGCCGTGGCAGTTACGCCGATATCCCTGACGCCCGGCGTCGTCGCCGAGGCCGTGGTGGACCTGGGCGCCGTCGCGCACAACGTGCGGGTGCTGCGCGAACACGCCGGCGGCGCCGGGGTGATGGCCGTCGTCAAGGCCGACGGCTACGGCCACGGCGCGACCCGGGTCGCGACGACGGCGCTGGCCGCCGGGGCGGCCGAGCTGGGCGTCGCCACCGTCGCCGAGGCGCTGGCGCTGCGCGCCGACGGGATCACCGCGCCGGTGCTGGCGTGGCTGCACCCGCCAGGCATCGACTTCGGGCCGGCCCTGCTGGCCGACGTGGAGATCGGCGTTTCCTCGGTGCGCCAGCTCGACGAGGTGACCGACGCGGTGCGCCGCACGGGGCGCACGGCGACGGTGACCGTCAAGGTAGACACGGGGCTGAACCGCAACGGCGTGGCCCCGGCGGACTACCCGGCGATGCTGACCGCGCTGCGCGCCGCCGTCGCCGAGAACGCCATCCGGCTGCGCGGGCTGATGTCGCACATGGTGTTCGCCGACCAGCCCGAGAACCCCGTCAACGACGTTCAGGCCCAACGGTTTTCCGACATGCTCGCGCGAGCGCGCGCCGAGGGCGTGCATTTCGAGGTTGCGCATCTGGCGAATTCGTCGGCCACGATGTCGCGCCCAGACCTGGCCTTCGACCTGGTGCGTCCCGGCATCGCGGTGTACGGCCTGAGCCCAGTACCCCAGCTCGGCGAAATGGGGTTGATCCCGGCGATGACCGTGAAATGTGCCGTCGCGCTGGTCAAATCGGTTCGCGCCGGCGAGAGCGTGTCCTATGGGCACACCTGGACCGCGCAACGGGACACCACCCTGGCGTTGCTGCCGATCGGCTACGCGGACGGCGTGTTCCGCTCGCTGGGCGGGCGGCTGGAGGTGCTGATCAACGGCAGGCGGCGCCCCGGTGCCGGACGGATCTGCATGGACCAGTTCGTCGTCGAGCTCGGGCCGGGGCCGGTCGATGTGGCCGAGGGCGACGAGGCGATCCTGTTCGGGCCCGGCACCCGGGGCGAACCCACCGCACAAGACTGGGCCGACCTGCTCGGCACCATCCACTACGAAGTGGTCACCAGCCCCCGGGGGCGGATCACCAGAACCTACCGCGAGGCCGAAACCCTTGAGCCCTGACAAGACCCGCAGGCGTCGCAGGGGCAAAGCCTGGCTTGCGGGAGGGGCCGGGGTGACCGCCGTCGCCACCATCGTCGGAGCCTCCGCCCGCCGCTCGGTGACCCAGCGCGCGGCCCTCCTCGAAGACCCGTACGCGGACGAGGATTTCGAGACGATCGACCAGGACCGCGCGTACGTGGTGACCACACCCGACGGGGTGCCGTTGGCGGTCCGCGAGGCCGGCCCGGTCGACGCGCAGGTGACCATGGTCTTCGTCCACGGATTCTGCCTGCGCATGGGCGCCTTCCATTTCCAGCGCACCCGACTCCCGAATCGGTTGTCCCCGCCCGTGCGGATGGTGTTCTACGACCAGCGTGGCCATGGACGATCCGGCGCCGGCGCGCCGGAGAGCTACACGCTGACCCAGCTGGGCGAGGACCTGGACGGCGTGCTGAAGGCCGCGGCGCCCAGAGGGGTGGTGGTGCTCGTCGGCCATTCGATGGGTGGCATGACGGTGTTGTCGCACGCGCGCCAGTTCCCCGAGCAGTACGGCCGCCGGATCGTCGGCGCCGCAATCATCTCCTCCGCGGCCGAAGGGGTGACGCGGTCGCCGCTGGGCGAGATCCTGAAAAATCCCGCGCTGGACGCGTTTCGGTTCACCGCCCGCTCCGCGCCCAAGCTGATGCACCGCGGCCGCAACGTGTCACGATCGCTGATCGGCCCGGTCCTGCGGGCCGCGTCCTACAGCGACCTGCAGGTGAGCCGGAGCCTGGACGCGTTCTCCCAGCGGATGATGAACGGCACCCCGATCGACACCATGGTCGGCTTTCTCGATGCCCTGGAAAAACACGACGAGACCGCCGGGCTGTGGACCTTGCTCAAGGTGCCGACCCTGATCGCGTGCGGCGACCATGACCTGCTCACCCCGGACGAATACTCGCGGAAGATGGCGGCCTCGCTGCCGCGCTCCGAGCTGGTCATCGTCGCCGGGGCCAGCCACCTGGCGCTGCTGGACAAGCCCGAGGCCATCAACGACGGGCTGGTCCGGCTCGTTCACCGCGCCGTTCCGGGCGAGATGGTGCTGCGGTACCGGCGATTGCGAGAAAGGTTGCGGCGCAATGGCTGACGGCGCCGAAGGGCAGGGCACGGCCACCTGCGAGCGCGTCGAGGACACCGTCGCGCTGGGTTCGCGGCTGGGCCGGCAGCTGCGGGCGGGCGACGTGGTGGTGCTGTCCGGCCCGCTCGGTGCGGGAAAAACGGTGCTGGCCAAGGGGATTGCCGCGGCGATGGACGTCGACGGTCCGGTCACGTCGCCGTCGTACGTGCTGGCGCGGGTGCATCCGCCGCGCCGGCCCGGCGCACCGGCGATGATTCACGTCGACATGTACCGACTGCTGGATCATGGCGGCGCCGACCTGCTGGGGGAGCTGGACTCGCTGGACCTCGACACCGATCTCGACGACGCGGTCGTCGTGGTCGAGTGGGGCGAGGGCCTGGCCGAACGCCTCTCGGAGCGACACCTCGACGTCCGGCTGGAGCGGGTCAGCCACTCCGATGTGCGGATCGCCACCTGGGAGTGGGGCGCATGAGTCTCGTTCTGGCGCTGGATACGTCGACTCCGGCCGTGACGGCGGGCTTGGTAAAGCTTGAGCGCGGCGTCCTCACCGTGCTGGCCGAGCGGGTCACCCACGATGCCCGCGCGCACGCCGAGCGGCTGACCCCCAACGCGCTGGCCGCCCTCGCCGACGCCGGGCTGACGATGGCCGATCTCGACGCCGTCGTGGTGGGCTGCGGACCCGGCCCGTTCACCGGCCTGCGGGCCGGGATGGCGACCGCCGCGGCCTACGCGCACGCGCTGGGCATCCCGGTGCGCGGGGTGTGCAGCCTGGACGCCATCGGGGTGCGCACCACCGGCGAGGTCCTGGTGGTCACCGACGCCCGCCGTCGCGAGGTGTACTGGGCGCGCTACCGCGACGGTTTCCGCATGGCGGGACCGGGAGTTAATGCCCCCGCCGACGTCGACCCCGGTCCCGCCACGGCGGTCGCCGGCTCACCCGAGCACGCCGCGCTGTTCGGGCTGCCGGTCGGCGAGCCCGCCCACCCGACGTCCGCCGGCCTGGTCGCTGCGGTGCCCGACTGGGCGGAGCGGCCGCTCCCGCTCGTCGCGCTCTACCTGCGCCGTCCAGACGCCAAGCCCCTGGCGGCCCCCCGATGACCGCCCCCAGCGAGCCCGTGACTTTCGGCGCGTTGACGCCCGCCGACGCCGAGCGCTGCGCCGAGCTGGAGGCGGTGCTGTTCCCCGGCGACGACCCCTGGCCCGCGGTGGCGTTCAACCGCGAGCTGGCCGCCACACACAACCACTACGCGGCCGCCCGGGTCGGCGGCACGCTCGTCGGCTACGCCGGCATCGCGCGGCTGGGCCGCACACCGCCCTTCGAATACGAGGTGCACACCATCGGGGTGGACCCGGCCTACCAGGGCCGGGGCATCGGGCGCCGGCTCCTCGACGACCTGCTCGATTTCGCCGGCGGCGGCGTCGTCTACCTGGAGGTCCGCACCGACAACGAGGCGGCCATCGCGCTGTACCGCAGCGCGGGCTTCGCGCAGATCGGCCTGCGCAAGCGCTATTACCGGGTCAGCGGCGCCGACGCGTACACGATGCGACGGGAGGCTGTGTGACGGTCATTCTGGCGATCGAAACCTCCTGCGACGAAACGGGAGTCGGCATCGCGCGCCTCGACGGGGACGGCACCGTGACGCTGCTCGCCGACGAGGTGGCCTCCAGCGTCGACGAACACGTCCGCTTCGGAGGCGTCGTCCCCGAGATCGCCTCGCGCGCGCACCTGGAGGCCCTCGGCCCCGCCATGCGCCGCGCGCTGGAAACGGCGGCGCTGGACAAGCCCGATGTCGTCGCCGCCACGATCGGGCCCGGGCTGGCCGGAGCCCTGTTGGTGGGAGTGGCTGCGGCCAAGGCGTATTCGGCCGCCTGGGACGTGCCGTTCTACGCCGTGAACCACCTGGGCGGGCACCTGGCCGCCGACGTTTACGAACATGGACCGCTACCCGAGTGTGTGGCGCTGCTGGTGTCGGGCGGGCACACGCACCTGTTGCACGTGCGCTCCCTCGGCGAGCCGATCGTCGAGCTGGGCAGCACCGTCGACGACGCCGCCGGCGAGGCCTACGACAAGGTGGCGCGGCTGCTGGGGCTGGGGTACCCGGGCGGCAAGGTGCTCGACGACCTGGCCCGCACCGGCGATCCCGACGCCATCACGTTCCCGCGCGGCATGACCGGTCCCCGCGACGACCCGCACGCGTTCAGCTTCTCCGGGCTCAAGACCGCCGTCGCGCGCTACGTGGAAAGCCACCCCGACGCCCCGACCCCCGACATCGCCGCCGGCTTCCAGGAGGCCGTCGCCGACGTGCTCACCGGAAAGGCGGTGCGGGCGGCCACCGAACTCGGCGTCTCGACGCTGTTGATCGCCGGGGGAGTGGCCGCGAACTCGCGATTGCGGGAGCTGGCCACGCAGCGCTGTGCGGCGGCCGGCCTGACGCTGCGCATCCCCCGGCCGCGGCTGTGCACCGACAACGGGGCGATGATCGCCGCCTTCGCCGCGCACCTGGTGGCGGCCGGCGCGGCCCCGTCGCCGCTGGACGTCCCCAGCGACCCCGGCTTGCCGGTGGTAAAAGCCCAGGTGAGCTGATGTTCGCTCAGCGCGGACACGCCAAGACACAAGAAGCAGCGGGGCGGCCTTGAGTGCTAGCACTCGCATGTATAGAGTGCTAGGTGGCAATCGGCCGAGCCCCTGTGTCGGCACCCGCGACGACGGCGCGAGGGCACGGACGACTGCCGAATCCCTTGATAATTCCGGGGCCAACCGCCCCGGACCCGATCTAACTATTGGAGGGCTCCAATCGTGGCGAAGGTGAACATCAAGCCACTCGAGGACAAGATTCTCGTGCAGGCCAACGAGGCCGAGACCACGACCGCGTCCGGTCTGGTCATTCCTGACACCGCCAAGGAGAAGCCGCAGGAAGGCACCGTCGTCGCAGTCGGCCCGGGCCGGTGGGACGAGGACGGCGAGAAGCGGATCCCGCTGGACGTCTCGGAGGGTGACACCGTCATCTACAGCAAGTACGGCGGCACCGAGATCAAGTACAACGGCGAGGAGTACCTGATCCTGTCCGCGCGCGACGTGCTGGCTGTCGTATCCAAGTAAGGACCGTGTTCCGCCCCGGCGATCCCCGCGCACACCGCGGGTGATTTCCGGGGCGGCATGCGTTGTGAAGGAGCCTGATGAGCAAAGTTATTGAGTACGACGAAACCGCGCGCCGTGCCATGGAGGCCGGCGTGAACAAGCTCGCCGACGCCGTCCGGGTGACGTTGGGGCCGCGCGGCCGGCACGTGGTGCTGGCCAAGGCGTTCGGCGGGCCCGCGGTGACCAACGACGGCGTCACCGTCGCGCGCGAGATCGACCTCGAGGACCCGTTCGAGAACCTGGGCGCCCAGCTGGTGAAGTCGGTGGCCACCAAGACCAACGACGTAGCGGGCGACGGCACCACCACCGCGACCGTGCTGGCGCAGGCACTGGTCAAGGACGGGCTGCGGATGGTCGCCGCCGGCGCCAACCCGATCGCGCTGGGCGTCGGGATCGGCAAGGCCGGCGACGCGGTGTCCGAGGCGCTGCTGGCCGAGGCCACCCCGGTGTCCGGCAAGGAGGGCATCGCGCAGGTGGCGACCGTATCGTCGCGCGACCCGCACATCGGCGAGCTGGTGGGCGAGGCGATGACCAAGGTCGGCGCCGACGGCGTCGTCAGCGTCGAGGAATCCTCGACCCTGAACACCGAGCTGGAGTTCACCGAGGGCGTCGGCTTCGACAAGGGCTTCCTGTCGGCCTATTTCGTCACCGACTTCGACTCGCAGGAGGCTGTGCTCGACGACCCGCTGATCCTGCTGCACCAGGAGAAGATCAGCTCACTGCCCGACCTGCTGCCAATGCTGGAAAAGGTCGCCGAAGCGGGCAAGCCGCTGCTGATCGTGGCCGAGGACATCGAGGGCGAGGCCCTGGCGACGCTGGTCGTCAACTCGATCCGCAAGACGCTGAAGGCCGTTGCGGTCAAGGCGCCGTTCTTCGGTGACCGCCGCAAGGCGTTCCTCGAAGACCTCGCGGTGGTCACGGGCGGTCAGGTGATCAACCCCGACGCCGGGCTGCTGCTGCGCGAGGTCGGCGCCGAGGTGCTGGGCTCGGCCCGCCGCGTGGTGGTCAGCAAGGACGACACGATCATCGTCGAGGGTGGCGGCTCGAAGGACGCGGTCGCCAACCGCGTCAAGCAACTGCGCGCCGAGATCGAGAAGACCGACTCCGACTGGGATCGCGAGAAGCTGCAGGAGCGGCTGGCCAAGCTGGCCGGCGGCGTGGCCGTCATCAAGGTCGGTGCCGCCACCGAGACGGCGCTCAAGGAGCGCAAGGAGAGCGTCGAGGACGCCGTCGCGGCCGCCAAGGCCGCCGTCGAGGAGGGCATCGTCGCGGGCGGCGGAACGGCGCTCATCCACGCGCGCAAGGCGCTGACGGAGCTGCGCGGGACGGTGAGCGGCGACGAGGCGCTCGGCGTCGACGTGTTCTCCGCGGCGCTGTCGGCGCCCCTCTATTGGATCGCCACCAACGCCGGGCTGGACGGCGCGGTCGCCGTCAACAAGGTCGGCGAGCTGCCCGTCGGGCAGGGCCTGAACGCCGAGACGCTCGAATACGGCGACTTGCTCGGCGCCGGCGTGATCGACCCGGTCAAGGTGACCCGGTCGGCCGTCGTCAACGCGGCGTCGGTGGCGCGGATGGTGCTCACCACCGAGACTGCGGTGGTCGAGAAGCCCGCCGAGGCCGAGGATGACCACGGCCACGGCCACGGCCATCACCACCACTAGAAGCGCCCGGTAACGAAGCACCCCCGCTCTATCGGCCGGGGGTGCTTCGTTGTTCAAGGTCCGTTCATCGTCGGTCGCGAGCGCCCGATTAGCCGTCCAGGCCGGCGGCGGACGCGAATGCTTTGAGTTCCCGTTCGATGTCGGATCCTGCTGGCTGGTAAACGATCTCGGTGACGTACCGCGCTGCGAGTCCCGCAATTTTTTCCGGTATTTCCTCGGCCGGTCCGGTCAACGCCATCGAGCTGACCATCGGCACCAGGCCCGCAACATGCGGTTCATCGCTCACATTGGCCTTCACCAGATGTCCCGTGTGGATGGCGAGATGCCGCTCGTCCGTCGGGTAGACCTCGATCGCCTCGCGCCAGCTTTGCCCACCGGGCAGCGCGTCGACCGCGGCGGCACCGCCGCGCTCGTACACGGCGTGATACATCACCACGGCGCCGGGACCCGCGGCGTCGATGGCGCGCGGCGACGCCAGGTCCTCTCCTTCGTCGAGCACAGTGCCGAAGCAGAGCAGTGCCCGCCAGTCGGAGATTTTCGCGGCGTCGGGCTGGGGCACGGCGGCGGAGAAAACGCCGTCGCCAAGCTCCGCCGCAACGGCCAGCCCTTTCGGGCCATCGGCGCCGATCAGTATCGGCACGGTGATCGGCCGGGGCGCCCCGAAGCCGGGTAGCTGCAGCATCCGGACCTTCGCGCCTTCCCACTCGGCGGTTCCGCCGGCGAGAAGATCCCGCAGGCACCGCACGTAGTCGGCGACCTGCCGCCACGGCATTGGCCGCTGGCCCAGCGCCATTCGACCGGTAAAACCCGAGCCGATCGCGACGGCGACCCGACCAGGCGCCTGGCTCGCCAGCTCGGCTATCGCGGCGGCATTGACCATCGGATGCCGCAGGCTGGGGACGAGCACGCCCGGCCCGAGGCCGATGCGCGACGTGCGCTCGGCGCACCGGTTGAGAATCATCCACACGTCCGGGTAGAGCGCCGGCGAGTCGTAGAGCCACGCGCGCTTGTAGCCGAGTGTTTCGGCGAGCTCTACCTGGGACGGGGTGTCCGACGAAGTTGCGAACGCACACGAGATCTGCATATTCGGACCATACGAGACCGCAGTGAGCGGACAAGCGGACAAGCGGACAAGCCCGGTTCAGCCAATCGGCACGCCACCGGTCGCGGTCAATCGGCCGGGGCGCCTCCTCTTGGTGATCGCAAGAATCTCGCAAGTGGTCTGCGGCAATCTGACCACCATGAACACCGCTCACAACCTGAAAGAGGTCGTCGCCGTCGCGCTGCTATCCGTCGCCGTCGCGGTGGCGAGTTTATGCATGGCCACAGGTGTCGCCCAGGCCCAGCCCGGTTGCGCGACTCAAACCTGTTGGTGCCCAGGCAAACCCCTACCGTCATCCAATGCACCGATAACTTGGGACATGAGTGTCTGCCATGACTGGCACTACGCATGGCACGACAACCCGGCCGCGGGCAACCAGGTCTTAGAAGGCCCGCTGGACTGCGGTTACGGGCCCGGTTTCCTACCTCAGTGCAAGGGCTGACGGGCTTACATCCAAGACCGCCGGTTGGTCTCTCGCCCGTCCGGGCTTACCGACCGGGGTGCTCACGCCCTGAAGGGCAAGTCGACGCCCACCGAGGTTTTCGGTCTCGGCTCAGCGCGTTAGCCCACGCGCCATGGTTGACGCGGCTGCCATACGGGGTGCAGTGTGATACTCGTCATATGACCACTGGTCATACCGGGCGGAGAGGCGAGAACTCATGACCACCAGGGACAAGTACACGGACGTCCCCGAGCCCTACTCGTGGACGGTCCCCAGTGCCGGCGACGCGCGCTTCACCTGGGAGTACGACGACGGTCGCGCCCGGCTCCTCTCTCTGTACCAAAAGGGAAAGGACAAGCAGTGGGATGCCCAGTCGCGCATCGACTGGGCGCAAGACGTCGATCCCGACAACCCGGTCGGGCTGCCCGACGAGTTCCATCCGCTGTTCGGCAGTCCCGTGTGGGAAGCCGCAGACGAATCGCGGCGCGCCGAGATGCGCCGGCACTCCCAGGCCTGGAACTTTTCGCAGTTTCTGCACGGCGAGCAGGGGGCGATGGTGTGCGCGGCCAAGATCGTCGAGGTCGTCCCTGACTTGGACGCGAAGTTCTACGCGGCCACCCAGACCATGGACGAGGCCCGGCACGTGGAGGCGTTCTCGCGGTTCCTGCAGGAGAAGGTCGGTCTCGTCTACCCGATCAACAAGAATCTGACCCAATTGCTGGACGACACTCTGCGCGACTCGCGTTGGGACATGCCGTATCTCGGCATGCAGGTCCTCATCGAAGGGCTCGCACTGGCCGCCTTCGGAACGTTGCGCGACTTGGCGCCGCCGGACTCGCTGGCCAAGCAGTTGCTGGCCTACGTCATGCAGGACGAGGCCCGGCACGTGGCCTTCGGCCGAATCTCGTTGAAGGACTATTACTCCGCGCTGACCGAGGCCGAGCGCGATGAGCGTGAAGAGTTCGTCGTCGATGCCTGTTACCTGATGCGCGACCGGTTCCGCGGCGAGGAGGTTTTCGAAACCCTCGGCCTCGACGTCAAAGCGTGTGCCGAGTGGGTCGACACGTCGCCGCTGATGATGCAGTTCCGCTCGCACCTGTTCAGCCGGATCGTGCCGATCGTCAAGGACATCGGGTTGTGGGGCGACAAGGTGCAGAAGGCCTTCACGGAGATGGGCGTCCTCGACCTGGCGGGCTCCAACATCGAGGCGCTGATGAAGGCCGACGAGGATCAGGCCGACGCGCTGGACAAGGCACACGCCGAGATGGCCGACCGGGCGCTCGAAGTGGACGAGGTGATCGCGGCGGGCGCGAGCTAACCCAAGGCGCCCCGCTTGTGCACGAAATCCCAACAGTTTTCGTGCATGGCCCCACGCTCGGCGTCCTGGGCAACGGTCCATATGGTTGGCAACGAAACCGATCAGGGGGAGCGACCGTGGACGTATACGAGGCAGTCACAACCCGACGAGCGGTGCGCGGATTCACCGACAAGCCGGTGTCGAGGGAAGTGCTGGAGCGCGTGCTGTCCGCCGCGGCGTGGTCGCCTTCCGGATCGAACCTCCAGTCCTGGAACTCCTACGTGGTGACCGGCGCGCCGTTGGCCGAGCTCAAGAAGCGCGCCGGCGAACGCGTTGCGGCTCGCGACCCGTGGGACGAGCGGGAGTACGAGATGTACCCAACGGACTTGAAGTCCCCCTACCGCGAACGTCGATCCGCCTTCGGCCATGAGCGCTACAGCGCACTCGGCATTGAGCGCGAGGACTGGGAGGCGCGTCAGAGGGCCGCTTCGGCGAACTGGGACTGCTTTGGCGCGCCGGCCGCCCTGTTCTGCTACATCGACCGCGACCTTGGTCGTCCCCAGTGGGCCGACGTCGGCATGTATCTGCAGACCGTCATGCTGCTGCTGCGCGCCGAGGGGCTGCACAGCTGTCCGCAGATGGCGTGGTCGGTGTATCGCAAGACCGTCGCCGAGATCCTGTCGCCCCCGGACGGGTTAATCCTCTTCTGCGGCATGTCGATCGGATACGAGGACACCGCCGTCGGCTACGCGCGCACGGGCAGGGCGCCACTCGGCGAGACGGTCACGTTCGTCCACGGATAGTTCGCTCGATGACGGTCGAAGCGCTTGGGCGATGGATCGTAGACTCCCGAACGTGGGGCTCAGGTACGAAATCCCAACGGTTTTCGTACGTAGGCCCCACCTTCGGCGGCGCGAGTCAGCGGGGTGGAAGGCTGGGCGGGGTCGTCGTCGTCACGGTATAGCTCGGCGTCGACGTGACGGTCGGGGTGCTGGTGACCGTGACGGTGCTGGTGCTCGTGCTGGTCGAGGGCGGGGGCACGGCGGTCGTGACCGTGGTGACGGTAGTGGTCTCCGTGGTCGACGACGTCGTCGTCGCGGCCGCCGCGGCGATCACGCCGCAGGCCACCCGCTTGCCCGAATCACCCGTGGACGAGCCGCCGAGATTGTCCGCGGCCTGGTGGATGACCAGCGCGGTGCCCGAGCTGTTTCTCAGGTCGGCGGCCGTGAACGAGTTCGTGGTGGTGACGAGTTTCGCCGAGCCGTCGGAGCGCACCTGCAGTGCGGTCAGGTCGCCGCTGTCGGGATAGCCTGTGTGACCCGGCGCCTGGTAGACGCTTCCGGCGGAGCTGAAGTCGCCCTCGCATTTGCCCACCGCGTGGATTTGCAGCCCGTGGAAGCCCTGGGTCAGGACCTGGTTGGGGCCGGCCTCCACGGTCACCGTCGCGTAGCCGCTCGTGAAGTCGATGGTGGCGTTGGCGACCTGGGTCCCGTCGGCGGTCTTCAACTGGGTGGTCATCCTCTCGGCGCCGGCCGGCGCGCTCGAGGACGGTGACGTGGTGGACTGGTTACCGCCCTGGTTTGCGCAAGCGCCCAATGGCGCGATGGTCGCGGTAAGCGCCGCGACCGCAAAGGCCACTTCCCGTTTCATGGGCTGGGCCTACCCCGATGAGCGCATATCAAACGCCGCACAAAGATATGAGAGGCATATGAGCCGGGCCGCGCCCGATACTCCTGACGCCCGCGGTGTGCGAGCGTGGGTTGCGTGGTGTCCGAACCGCAGTTGGCGGAAGCGCTCAGGCAGGCGTCGAGCTACCTCTGGATAGCCGACGTGGCCCGCAAGAGGAACCTGCCCATGATCCAGTCGCTGTACAGCTTTGCCGCCCGGCAGATGGTGGCGTACACCGAGGACGGCGACGAGTGGCACCTCCGCGCCGCCGTCGCCGCGGCACACGACGCCACCGCCATGCACAACCTGCTCACCGGCCAGGTGACGGGGGCACCGGGCGCGCTGGGCGCGCCGACCAACCTCTGAGGCGCTAGCCGCCCAGCGCGCTGAGCACGGCCTTACGCCCGCGGACCCGGAGTTTGTGGATGCCCGATCGACGCAACTCGGCGATGCGCTCGATCATTCGGTTTCCCAGCGCCTTGAGCAACTCTGCGCTCAAATCGATTGGGGCCGGGCATAAGTCGCGCTCCTCCTCGGTGGCGTGGGCGTCCAGCACCGTGACGAACGAGTGCCACTCGTCCTGGTATTCGGGCGCGGTCGGCGGCGTGCGGAGCAGCACCGCGAGCTGATCCCAGACCTGGCGGTGCTCCGCGTGGGCGATCGCCACCAGCTCGGTTGCCGCCGACACCGCGGGGTAGAACAGGTCGTCCTCGATGCGCATGTGGATGTCGAGCTCGATCAGCAGTTCGTCGAGGGCGTCTTGCCGTTCGTCGGTGTCCGGCGGTATGGCCGTGATCTTCTCGCAGAGTCCGCGCAGGACCTTGTGGTGCTCGAAAAGCACGTCGTAGGCGTTCATTTCGCCGCCCCGCGCACCTCGACGAGCCCGTCGCGGATGCGCGCCGGGTAGCTCGGCAGCGCCGCCGTCGCGGGTCCGCGCAGCACCTCTCCGGATTCGCACGCGAACCTCGAACCGTGCCACGGGCACACGATGCGGTCGCGGTCGATCCAGCCGTCGCCCATCGGGGCGCCCAGGTGCGGGCAGTGCTCACCGACGGCCAGCACCTGGCCGTCGTTGCGGTACAGCACCACGCCGACGCCGTCCACCTCGACCCGCCGCGGCTGGCCGTCCAGCGCGGCGACCGGCAGCACCGGCGTCCAGTGGTCCGAGGCCAGCCGGTCGCCGGAGCGATCGACGCCGGTCGCCTCGCCGAACACCAACGTCCCGCCCAGGTAGCCACTGCCCAGCATGAGGCCGTAACCCAAAGCGCTGCTTGCCATTCCGCGACAGTGACGGCCGCGGCGGCGGTCGAACCATGACGCCGCGTACAGGCCCGTCGCGACCGCGTTCAGCACGCCGTGCACGAGGCCGACCCGGCGGGATTGCTCGTGGGTGTGCTGCCAGTCCGTCACGCCGGTGGCGGCCGCGCCGACGCTTCCGATGATCCCGACCCCCAGCGCGAACCGCGACGCGTCGCGGTATTGCGGGGGGCGACCCGGAAGCAGGCTGGCCGCGTCCATCGCGACCGTCGTGGTCAGCGCCCCGGTCGGCACCGACGTCAGCGCCGGGTGCAGCGGATGGCCGAGCCGGGTGCCGTGCAGCGCGTTGCCGACCCGATCCCGATGCCGGCCCATGGCCGCGAAAAGGAACGTCAGCGCGTGCTCGAGGCGGTAGCTCGGCCGATCCAGCCACCGCTGCTCTCCCACGGCGGCCCGGAAGCGAGCAAGAAAATTGTGTGACCGTTCAGCCACGGCACTTCTCCTGTGGAGTGGGTGAACCGACGCGGCGCAGGGGTCTCGACGACGTGTCGATCGGACCGCGACCGGCGCGCGGCGCAGTCCACCCCTAGTACACGTAATGCCGCCGCAAATTGTTCACCCGACTGAGGGCCGGGCGCGCTGAGCCGGGCGGATCAGGCCGAGCGGCGGATCCCGCGGTTGCGGCCGATGTCGCCCTTCAGCAGCATGTCGCGTTCGGATTCGGACAGGCCGCCCCAAACTCCGTACGGCTCAGCGACTTCCAGCGCGTGGGAACGGCACTCCTGGATCACCGGGCACCGCCGGCACATCTCCTTGGCGCGCTGCTCGCGCTGCATGCGGGCGCGGCCACGCTCGCCGTCGGGGTGGAAGAACATCGAGGAGTCAACGCCGCGGCACAGGCCTTGCAGTTGCCAGTTCCAGATGTCGGCGTTGGGGCCAGGTAGCTGCTCCGGCTGTGGCATTGGATCGTTCCCTCTCTGCACGGCACGCCCAGAAGTTCGGGGTTCGCGTAGCGTTCCGACAAGCGATTGTGCAACCGATTTTCGAGTGGGGTCTCCGATGACTACCCGTCGAAGTAGAACTTAGGGGCGTCGGCGAATTTCCGTCAATAGCCACTTAGCTCGCCAAAATATGTAAGCGTTGGAGCAGAATTAACTCGCCGTTCATGTGCCACGCTTTTGTTGACCAAGGACCGTGCTACCAGGCACTTGACCGGACCGAGATTTCCCAGCTCAGCGCATAGGACAGTGGGGGGAGCAATTAGTACGCGGCTCATGGCGATTAACAGCTCGGTAACAAGAACAGCACGAAGTGTTTACTACTATCACCGTGATTGAAACTGGTCACACTTCGGTGATTAACAGCACACTGGCCGCCGCCGCCTTCGGGGAGCAACCCGCAACCTGGCCGCTGCCGGCCGCACGCACGCCGCAGCAACTGTGGTGGCGGGCCGTCGCGGCGGGCGGGCAGGGCCGCTACGGCAGCGCCTACCGCGACTTGGCGGTGCTGCGACGAACCGTTCCGGCGGGCCGGTGGGTGTCGCTGGCCCACAGCACGCAGGGCTCGTTCCTGCGCCAGCTCGGCTGGCACACGCTGGCGCGGGGCTGGGACGGGCGCGCGCTGGCGCTGGCCGGCGCGGATCCCGAGGCCCGCGCCGACGCGCTGATCGGGCTGGCGGCCGACGCGCTGGGCGTCGGCCGGTTCGCTGCCGCGGCAACGTTGTTGGCCCGCGTGGACGACGGACCGGTGCCGGACCGGCTCCCGGTGCGCCGGGGATGGGTGGCGGCCGAGTTGGCGATGGCCTCCGGCGACGGCGCGTCGGCGGTGCGCCATGCCGAGGAGGCCGCGCGCCTGGCGGAGGCGATGGCCGTCGCGTCGGTGCGGCACCGCGTCAAAAGCGACGTGGTGCTGGCGGCCGCCCTGTGCAGCGCGGGCCGCGTCGAGCGCGCCCGCGCGGTCGCCGAGGCGGCGCTGGACGCCACCGGCCGATCGAACCTGATCCCGCTTCGGTGGGCGTTGGCTTGCTTGCTGATCGACATCGAAAGCGTCACGTTTTCAACACAAAAGCTGCGTGAAATTCGGGATATCTGCGCAGGCCAGGTGCGGCGCGCCGGGGGAGCGTGGCGTTCCGCTTGAAACGGCCTTCCGCCCGTTATTGTCATTGCGTTAGTTAGCCCGCGATGTGTCCCGTTCGTAACGTTGGAGCAACCGCCGTCGATGACAATTCAAGGGGAACGTCTCGACGCTGTGGTTGCGGAGGCCGTGGCGGGGGACCGGAACGCCCTACGGGAGGTGCTGGAGACCATCCGTCCGATCGTCGTCCGATATTGCCGCGCGCGAGTCGGCACGGTCGCCCGGGGTGGTCTGACAGCCGACGACGTGGCACAGGAGGTGTGCTTGGCCACCATTACGGCGCTGCCGCGCTATCGCGAGCGGGGACGCCCGTTCCTGGCCTTCCTCTACGGCATCGCGGCCCACAAGGTCGCCGACGCGCACCGGGCCGCCGGTCGTGACCTCGCGTACCCCGCCGAGACCATCCCCGAACGCTGGTCGACCGACGCGGGCCCGGAGCAGCGGGCCATCGAGGCGGACTCGGTCAGCCGGATGAACGAACTACTCGAGATCCTGCCGTCCAAGCAGCGCGAGATCCTGATCCTGCGGGTGGTCGTCGGCCTGTCCGCCGAGGAGACCGCGGCCGCCGTCGGCAGCACGACGGGAGCGGTCCGCGTGGCCCAGCACCGGGCGCTGTCCCGGCTCAAGTCCGAAATCGTAGCGGCGGGTGACTATGCCTGAATCCCTGGATGAATTCGCCAGCACCGATTTGCTTCTCGACGCGCTCGCCGAGCGCCGGCCGGTCGACCTGGACGATCCCAACGACGACGCGCTGGCGGTCCTGCTGGCGGACTGGCGCGACGACCTGCGGTGGCCGCCGGCCAGCGCGCTGGTTTCACCCGAGGAGGCCGTCGGGGCGCTGCACGCCGGGCTGACCGAGCGGCGGCGCGCCCGCCGCGGCCTGGCCACAATCGGATCGGTCGCAGCGACGCTGTTGGTGCTGAGCGGGTTCGGCGCCATGGTGGTCGAGGCCCGTCCGGGCGACACGCTGTACGGCCTGCATGCGATGTTCTTCGACCAGCCGAGGGTCAAGGACAGCCAGATCGAGCTGTCGGCCAAGGCCGAACTGGCCAAGGTTCAGCAAATGATCGACCAGGGCCAGTGGACCCAGGCGCAGAATCAGCTGGCCGAGGTCAGCAGCACGGTGCAGTCCATGAATGACGGGGCCAGCCGCAACGACCTGTTGGACGAGGTGAACCTGCTCAACACCCGAGTCGAATCGCGCAATCCCAACGCGACGCTGCCTCCGGCCGCGCCGAAGCCGAAGGCGCCGGCCGATTCGTCGACCTCGCCGGCCGCGCCGAGCCCGAGCGCCAAACCGCCGACGGCCGCCAGCACGACCGCGCCGAGCCCGTCAGCAAGCCCCACCACGAGCCCGTCGTCCGGGCGGCATCGGCATCACGGGCACTCGTCCACACCGTCTTCAGCGGCGCCGGACGAGACTCCCTAGCTCAGCGGCGGTGAAATCCGTCCGCGTCCGACGTCGCCTCGTTGAGCGAGGCGTCGGCGTATCCCCGGCAGTAATCCCACGTGACATAGGAGTCGGGTTCGGGGTCGTAGGCGGGCTCATGCGGGCGCACGGTGCCGTCGATGAGCAGTTGCAATAGGTTGGCCCGCAACATGTCCCAGTCGTGGTAGTGGTCCTGCTGGCATTCGTCGCAGCACACCACGAGTCCGCGAATTCCCTTGTGCGCCAGCAGGGCCTCGTACACGGCCAGGTCGGCCAGGTCCGCCTCGACCGCCATTCGCTCTTGCTGATCCAGCGGTTGCCCCGGCTCGACGGCTTCAAGCGCAGCCGACGGATCGCAGGGGTCGTCGGCGAACGGGTCGGGTGGCAAACCCGGCGGGAGGTGGTCACGCACGCCTCTAGACTACGCAGGCGGGCCGTCATAGCGCCAGCAGGGAGACGCGCGCCGCGCGGCGCGCGCGGCGCGCCCGGGCAAGCGGGTCCGGTGTCCGCGCGAGCCGATAGGATGGGCTTCATCACTCCGCGCGCGCATGGAGGGCCCCACCGATGTCCCGTGGCACGTCCCACTTGGAAGACAGCTCCGACCTGGTTGCCAGCCCGTACCTGCGCGACCCCCACCTCACCGGGCTGGCCGACGAGCCGGTGCCGACCGGGGGCGACAACCCGTACAAAATCGCGATGCTCGGGTTGACCTTCGACGACGTGTTGCTGCTGCCCGCCGCCTCCGATGTGGTCCCGGCCACCGCGGACACCTCGAGCCAGCTCACCAAGAAGATCAGGCTCAAGGTGCCGCTGGTCAGCTCGGCGATGGACACCGTCACCGAGTCGCGGATGGCGATCGCGATGGCCCG
The DNA here is from genome assembly GCF_059812165.1 of Mycobacterium sp. NGS69. Taxonomy (NCBI): domain Bacteria; kingdom Bacillati; phylum Actinomycetota; class Actinomycetes; order Mycobacteriales; family Mycobacteriaceae; genus Mycobacterium; species Mycobacterium sp. NGS69. The sequence goes on along the minus strand of NZ_JCALCD010000003.1, from coordinate 91,279 downwards.
GGCCGGCGGCATGGGCGTGCTGCACCGCAACCTGCCGGTCGCCGAGCAGGCCGGCCAGGTCGAGATGGTCAAGCGCTCCGAGGCCGGCATGGTCACCGATCCGGTCACCTGCCGCCCAGACAACACGCTGGCGCAGGTCGACGCGCTGTGCGCCCGGTTCCGGATCTCGGGGCTGCCCGTCGTCGACGACGACGGCGCGCTGGTCGGCATCATCACCAACCGCGACATGCGCTTCGAGGTGGACCAGACCAAAAAGGTCGCCGAGGTGATGACCAAGTCGCCGCTGATCACCGCGCAGGAGGGCGTCAGCGCCGACGCGGCGCTGGGGTTGTTGCGCCGCAACAAGATCGAGAAGCTGCCCGTCGTCGACGGGCACGGCCGGCTGACCGGGCTGATCACCGTCAAGGACTTCGTCAAGACCGAACAGCACCCGCTGGCCACCAAGGACAGCGACGGGCGGCTGCTGGTGGGCGCCGCCGTCGGCGTCGGCGGCGACGCCTGGGTCCGCGCCATGATGCTGGTCGACGCCGGCGTCGACGTGCTGGTCGTGGACACCGCGCACGCGCACAACCGGCTGGTGCTCGACATGGTCGGCAAACTCAAGGCCGAGATCGGCGACCGCGTCGAGGTGATCGGCGGCAACGTGGCCACCCGGGCAGCGGCCACCGCGCTCGTCGACGCCGGGGCCGACGCGGTCAAGGTCGGCGTGGGCCCGGGATCGATCTGCACGACGCGGGTGGTGGCCGGCGTCGGCGCGCCGCAGATCACCGCGATCCTGGAGGCCGTCGCGGTCTGCCGCCCGGCCGGCGTGCCGGTCATCGCCGACGGGGGGCTGCAGTACTCCGGCGACATCGCCAAGGCGCTGGCCGCCGGCGCGTCGACGGCCATGCTCGGCTCGCTGCTGGCCGGCACCGCTGAGGCGCCCGGCGAGCTGATCTTCGTCAACGGCAAGCAGTTCAAGAGCTACCGCGGCATGGGGTCGCTGGGAGCCATGGCTGGCAGGGGCTCTGGCGGTTCCGGCGGGGGCAAGTCCTATTCCAAGGACCGCTACTTCGCCGACGACGCCCTCTCCGAGGACAAGCTGGTGCCCGAGGGCATCGAGGGCCGGGTGCCGTTCCGCGGCCCGCTGGGTTCGGTGATCCACCAGCTGACCGGGGGCCTGCGCGCGGCGATGGGCTACACCGGCTCGCCCACGATCGAGGTGCTGCAGCAGGCGCAGTTCGTCCGGATCACGGCGGCCGGGCTGCGCGAGAGCCATCCACACGATGTCGCCATGACGGTCGAAGCGCCGAACTATTTCGCGCGGTGAACAGCGAACTGGCAATGGTCGAGATCGGCATGGGCCGCGTCGCCCGCCGCACGTATGAACTGAGCGAGATCGGCATCGTGCCCTCCCGGCGCACCCGCTCGTCCAAGGACGTATCGACGGCGTGGCAGCTGGACGCCTACCGGTTCGAGATCCCGGTGATCGCCCATCCCACCGACGCTTTGGTGTCGCCGGAGTTCGCGATCGAGCTGGGCCGGCTGGGCGGGCTGGGCGTGCTCAACGGCGAGGGCCTGATCGGCCGGCACGCCGACGTCGAGGCCAAGATCGCCCAGCTCCTGGAGGCCGCCGAAAAGGAGCCCGAACCGTCGGCGGCGATCCGGTTGCTGCAGGAACTGCACGCGGCGCCGCTCGACCCGGAACTGCTGGGGTCGGCGGTGGCGCGCATCCGCGAGGCGGGGGTGATCACCGCGGTGCGGGTCAGCCCGCAAAACGCGCAGGCGCTGACGCCGGTGCTGCTGCAGGCCGGGATCGACCTGCTGGTCATCCAGGGCACGATCGTGTCCGCCGAACGGGTGGCCAGCGACGGTGAGCCGCTGAACTTGAAGACCTTCATCTCCGAGCTCGACGTGCCCGTGGTCGCCGGCGGGGTGCTCGACCACCGCACCGCGCTGCACCTGATGCGCACCGGCGCCGCCGGGGTCATCGTCGGCTACGGCTCCACCCGCGGCGTGACGACCAGCGACGAGGTGCTGGGCATCAGCGTGCCGATGGCCACCGCGATCGCCGACGCCGCCGCCGCGCGCCGCGAATACCTCGACGAGACCGGCGGCCGGTACGTGCACGTGCTGGCCGACGGCGACATCCACACCTCGGGCGAGCTGGCCAAGGCCATCGCCTGCGGCGCCGACGCGGTGATGCTGGGCACGCCGCTTTCCGAGGCCGCCGAGGCGCTCGGGGGCGGGTGGTTCTGGCCGGCCGCCGCGGCGCACCCGTCGCTGCCGCGCGGGGCCCTGCTGCAGATCGCCGTCGGCGAGCGCCCGCCGCTGGAGCGGGTGCTGGGCGGGCCGTCCGACGACCCGTTCGGCAGCCTGAACCTGGTCGGCGGCCTGCGCCGGTCGATGGCCAAGGCCGGTTACTGCGACCTCAAGGAGTTCCAGAAGGTCGGCCTTACCGTCGGGGGCTGATCTCTCACCACTGGCCCGGTCACAGGGCGGTCAGCAGTTCGACGTCCTGACCGTTCGCGAGAGTGACGATGGCCGCGTCGAACGTGACGAGGCGGACGCCCCTGCGGCGGGCAAGCGTCAGCAGGTGCGCGTCCGTCACCTGGCGATAACCGGCAATCGGCGGGATGTCCTCGTCGGCAAGCGACACATCGTCGACCAGAAAGCGATGACCATCGGTGGCCCTCAGTGCCGATAGGACACGTCGCGCATCGGCGATCCCGATCGGACTGGCAAGCACCTTCGGGTTCGTCGACACGCGCACGAAACCGCTTTCGGTGACGGGGCAGGTTGCCCAGCCGCCCGACGCGTTGGCGACGAACCACTCACGCATCGGAACGTGGTGGATGTGTGAATCCCATGCCAGCGCGACGAGAGCATTGATATCTAGCAAACCCACTGCGGGTCAGTCTTCGTCGAGCGCGCGCCGCACCATCTCAGGCGTGATCGCCGGCGTGCCGGGTGGGACGCGGATGATCGGCAATCCATCCTGCGCCTCGACTCGCGCCGGGGTGAGGCCGCGGCGCGCCAGCTCGGAGATGACGGCGCCTAGCGACCGCCGCTCGCTTGCCGCGAGTTCGCGGGCCGCGGCCATCACGTCGTCGTCGAGGTCGAGGGTCGTTCGCATCTTTTGATGCTATCGCATCAGAACATCAACGCGGATTACACTACTGGTTTGTTACCGGCCGGTAAGGCCATACTGGTGCAATGAAGCCTGATTACGACGTCCTGATCATCGGGTCGGGGTTTGGGGGCAGCGTCAGCGCGCTGCGGCTGACGGAAAAGGGTTACCGGGTTGGGGTGCTGGAGGCCGGCCGCCGCTTCTCGGACCAGGAATTCGCCGAGACCTCCTGGGACCTGCGCAAGTTCCTCTGGGCGCCCAAGCTCGGCTGCTACGGCATCCAGCGGATCCACCCGCTGCGCAACGTGATGATCCTGGCCGGAGCCGGGGTGGGCGGCGGTTCGCTCAACTACGCCAACACCCTGTACGTGCCGCCGGAGCCGTTCTTCAAAGACCGGCAGTGGTCGCACATCACCGACTGGCGCGACGAGCTGATGCCGCACTACGAGCAGGCGCAACGGATGCTCGGCGTGGTGGAGAACCCGACGTTCACCGACTCCGACCGCCTCATGAAGGAAGTCGCCGACGAGATGGGCTGCGGTGACACCTTCGTGCCGACCCCGGTGGGCGTGTTCTTCGGCCCCGACGGCACCAAGGCGCCCGGCAAGACGGTGCCGGACCCGTTCTTCGGCGGCGCGGGCCCGGACCGGACCGGCTGCCTGGAATGCGGCTGCTGCATGACCGGCTGCCGCTACGGCGCCAAGAACACACTGGTGAAGAACTACCTCGGCCTCGCGGAAGCCAATGGCGCACAAGTCATTCCGATGACGACGGTGAAGGGTTTCGAGCAGCGCCCCGACGGGCTGTGGGAGGTCCGGACGGTTCGCACCGGAAGTTGGCTGCGCCGCGACCGGCGCACCTACACCGCCTCGCACCTGATCCTGGCCGCGGGCACCTGGGGAACGCAGCACCTGCTGTTCAAGATGCGCGACAGTGGCAAGCTGCCGCGCCTTTCCCGGCGCCTTGGCGTGCTGACCCGCACCAACTCCGAGTCGATCGTCGGGGCCGCCACGCTGGAGGTGAAGCCCGAGCTGGACCTGACGCACGGGGTGGCGATCACGTCGTCGATTCACCCGACGTCGGACACCCACGTTGAGCCCGTCCGCTACGGCAAGGGTTCCAACGCGATGGGGCTGCTGCAGACGCTGATGACGGACGGGCACGGCCCCGGCGGCACGGACGTGCCGCGCTGGAAGCAACTGCTGGACCAGGGCCGCGAGGACCCGCGCGGCATGCTGCGGATGATCAACGTCCGGCAGTGGAGCGAGCGCACGGTGATCGCACTGGTGATGCAGCACCTGGACAACTCGATCACCACCTTCACCAAGCGCGGGAAGCTCGGAATCCGTTGGTATTCAAGCAAACAGGGGCACGGCGAGCCGAACCCGTCGTGGATCCCGGTCGGCAACGAGGTCACTCGCCGCATCGCCGCCAAGATCGACGGCGTGGCCGGCGGCACCTGGGGCGAGCTGTTCAACATCCCGCTGACGGCGCACTTCCTCGGCGGCGCGGTGATCGGCGACAGCCCCGACAATGGCGTCATCGACCCGTATCACCGGGTCTACGGCTACCCGACCCTGTTCGTGGTGGACGGCGCGGCGATCTCGGCGAACCTGGGCGTCAACCCGTCACTGTCCATCACCGCGCAGGCCGAGCGGGCCGCGTCGCTGTGGCCGAACAAGGGCGAGAACGACTTGCGCCCTCTGCAGGGCGACACCTACCGCAGGCTGTCCCCGATTCCGCCCGAGCACCCGGTGGTGCCAGCGCATGCGCCGGGCGCGTTGCGCTGGCTACCTAGCGACCCCGTGAGCACCGCAGGCTGACCCCTCAAATCAGCTTGCGATCGTCTCGGGGGTCGTGGCATCGAGCGGGGCGCCGCTGACGACCCGGCTGCGCTGCCCGTGCACGTTGACGGGCACATCGCCCATCAACGTGACCCGGTGCATGAGCCGATGCTGGCCGTCGTAGTCATCGATGGCACGGTGCTGCGTGGCCCGGTTGTCCCAGATGGCAACGTCGCCGTATCCCCAACTCCAGCGAATGGTGTTCTCGGGCATGGTGATTCGTCGTTGCAGCAGCTCGAGCAGCACCGTCGATTCGTAGCTGTCCAACCCGACGAACCCGCGCACGAAATTGCCGAGCACCAGCGTCCGCTCACCGGTCTCCGGGTGCACCCGCACCACCGGGTGCTCGGTCCGGAACTCCCTTTTCTCGAACGCCTGGCGGAAGGCCTTCTGGGTGTCGGTCATCGCCTCGATCGATTCGGGGGTGATGTAGTCGTATCGGTTGGTGTGCAGCGCCCACATGTTGTCGACCAGCCATTTGAGTGGCTCGGGCAGGTTGTCATAGGCCGCGGCGGTGGAGGCCCACAGCGTCGAGCCGCCATAGCTGGGCAGCGTGACCGCGCGCAGGATCGAGGCCGCGGGGTAGTTCGCGGCGAAGGTGACATCCGTGTGCCACTGCGTCGCCTTGCCGTACTCGGAGTTGATGGGCGTGATGATCGGCGCGTCCTTGGCGGCCAGGAAGGCGGCCGCGGGGTGGCCGATCGGGGTGCCGAGCAGCCGCGCGAACTCGAGCTGCCCCTCGTCGTCGAGGTGGTCCTGCCCGCGGAAGAAGATCACCTTGTGGGCCAGCAGGGCTGCGCGGATCTCCCTGACGGTGGCCTGGTCGAGGTCGCCGCCCAGTTTCACTCCGTCGATACGGGCGCCGATCCGGCTGCCCAGCTTGGTGACGGTCACCGGATGTGTCATTTCAGTGGTCCTTTTGCCGTAACTCGGGTTGTAGTCACTTGACTAAGTGAGTTAGTGTAGTCACATGACTAAGGGTTCCGCAAGTGTCGCGCGCACGGATGTTCCCACCGGCCGGGAAGAGGTGGTCGCGGCGATTCTGGAGGCCGCCACCGACCTGTTCGCCGAGCGCGGTCCGGCGGCCACGTCGATCCGCGACATCGCCGCACGATCAAAGGTCAACCACGGCTTGGTGTTTCGTTACTTCGGCACGAAGGATCAACTGGTCGGCTCCGTGCTCGATCACCTGGGTACGACGACGACCGAGCTGATACAGGCCGACGCCGCGGCCCCGGAGGCGGAGCGGGCGCTCGACCGGCACATCCGGGTGATGGCCCGCACGTTGCTCGACGGCTACCCGGCGGGGAAGTTGCAGACGCGGTTTCCGGGCGCCTCGGCGCTGTTCGACAGCGTCCGCGCGACCCGCGACCCGGGCCGCGAGGGGGACCGCAGCGCCCGCCTGGCCGTGGCCAATGCCTTTGCCCTGCAATTCGGTTGGCGGCTGTTCGCGCCCTTCCTGCGATCCGCCGCCGGCCTCGACGAGCTGACCGACACCGAACTACGGCAGGCGGTGGGCTCCGAGGTTGCCCGGATCGTCGAGCCTCACTGACTCCGGGCCAGGGCGCGCCGGTGCAGCGGCTCGCGGCCCGGCGGCTGCTGCGGCGCCGGCAGCAGCGGCTTTCGGATGTGCACCGCGACGGTCGTCGGCGCGTCGGTGCTCAGGGTGAGTTGCTCGCCGGCGTGCCGGATGTTCAGCTCGTGGTCGGGCCCGTCGTGCACCGTGTAGGTGACCTCGGTGTGGTTGACGTCGACGGTCAGCCGGAAGTCCCGCCAGCGCAGCCGAAACCGTAGGCGCGAAATGCCATCAGGCAGTAAGGGATCCAGCGACAGGACGCCCTCGTCGTCGCGCAGGCCGCCGAACCCGACGACCAGGGTCATCCACGCCCCGGCCAACGAGGCCATGTGCAACCCGTCGCGGGTGTTGTGGTGCAGATCGCGCAGGTCGATCAGCGCGGCCTCGTAGGCGTAGTCGTGGGCCAGCTCCAGATGGCCGACCTCGGCGCACATCACCGCCTGCGTGCAGGCCGACAGCGACGAGTCGCGCACCATCCGCCGCTCGTAGTAGTCGACGTTGCGCGCCTTCTGTTCGGGCGTGAACGCATGGCTCTGCCACTGCATCGCCAGCACCAGGTCGGCCTGCTTGATCACCTGCGCGGGGTAGAGCCGCACGTAGGCCTCGTGCAACAGCAGGGGATAGGTCGTGTTTTTTTCGAAGTCCCATTCGGCGAAGGTGGTGAAGCCCTCGCACTGCTGATGCACGCCGAGTTCCGCGTCGTAGGGAATGTTGACCGCGCCGGCGGCGTCGCGCCAGGCCGCCGTCTCCTCGTTGGTCACCTCCAGCGCCTCCGCCTCCTCGGGGTGACGGTTGCAGGCGTCGGCGGCCGTGACGAGGTTGTGCGCCGCCATCAGGTTGGTGAAGACGTTGTCGCGGACCACCGCCGTGTACTCGTCGGGGCCGGTGACGCCGTCGAGGTGCCAGACGCCGTGCCGGTCGTGGTGCCCGAGCGACATCCACAGCCGGGCGGTCTCGACCAGCACCCGCAGCCCGCAGTCCCGCTCCAGGTCGTGGTCGCCGGTGACGGTGCGGTAGCGCTCGAAGGCCATCGCGATGTCGGCGTTGATGTGCCAGGCCGCCGTGCCGGCCGGCCAGTAGGCCGAGCACTCCTGCCCGCGGATGGTTCGCCAGGGGAAGCTGGCCCCCTCGAGGCCGAGCTCGGCGGCGCGTTCCTTGGCGAGGTCCAGCGTCGACGCCCGCCACCGCAGCGCGTCGGCGACGGTGTGCGGCGCGGTGTAGGTCAGCACGGGCAGCACGTAACCCTCTGTGTCCCAGAAGGCGTGGCCGTCGTAGCCGGTTCCGGTGAGACCCTTGGCGGCGATGGCGCGGCGCTCGGCGCGCGCGCTGGCTTGCAGCAGGTGGAACATCCCGAACCGGACGGCTTGCTGGGATTCGGGGTCGCCCTCCACCTCGACGTCCGCGTTCTGCCAGAAGTCGTCGAGGTAGGACCGTTGCGCGTCCAGCAGCCCCTGCCAGCCGCTGTAGCGGGCGCTGTGGATCGCGGCCGCGGCCTGGTCGCGCAGCGCCGGGCGGGAGCGCATGCTCGACCAGCCGTACGCCAAATACTTGACGATGCGCAGCTTCTGGCCCGGGCGCAGCCCGCAGATCACCGTGGTGCGCGCCAGGTCGGGACGGGCGTCGGTGCTGAACTCGACGCGGCCGGGAACGTCGATCTCGTGGTCCATCGCGGCGGCCATCATCAGCGCGCTGGCCCGGGTCCGGTGCATGAGAAGCGCTCCGGTTTCGGTGTTTTCGTGGTCGACGGCCTCGAGCGGGTTCTCCAGGATTGCCGACACCCGCGGGTCGTCGGACGTCTCGGGCTGGTCCTCGTTGGTGACCAGCTCGGACTGCACGGTGACGCGGACGAATTCCTCGACCGCTTCGACGACGTACTCGATGGCGGCGACCCCGCGCTGGGCCAGCGAGACCAGGCGGGTGGACACGACCCGGATCTGCTTGCCGTTGGGCGAGCGCCAGTGCGCGCGGCGGGTCAGCGTCCCGGCGCGCAGGTCGAGCACCCGCTCGTGGGACAGTAGCTCGCCGTAGCGGACGTCGAACGGCTCGTCCTCGACCAATAGCCGGATGATCTTGCCGTTGGTGACGTCGACGAGCGTCTGGCCGGCCTCCGGGTAGCCGAAACCGGCCTCGGCGTACGGCAGCGGCCGGATCTCGTAGAAGGAGTTCAGGTAGGTACCCGGCAGACCGTGCGGCTCGCCCTCGTCGAGGTTGCCGCGCAACCCGATGTGGCCGTTGGACAGAGCGAACAGCGATTCGGACTGGGCCAGCAGGTTCAAGTCGAGCCGGGTCTCGCGGATCTGCCAGGGTTCGACGGGGTAAAACTCCTCGGTGATCATGACTGCAGCAGGTCGGCGAGGTCGGTGACCACCACGTCGGCGCCGTTGCGGCGCAGGTCCTCGGCCTGGCCCACCCGGTCGACGCCCACCACGTAGCCGAAGTTACCGGCCCGGCCGGCCTGCACGCCCGACAGCGCGTCCTCGAAGACGGCCGCGGCGTCGGCGGGGACATCGAGGAGCTCGGCCCCGCGCAGGTAGGAGTCGGGGGCCGGCTTGCCGGCGATGTGCTCGTCGCGCAGCGTGACGCCGTCCACCCGCTGCTGCACGAACCGGTCCAGGCCGGTGATCTCGAGGACGTCGCGGGTGTTGGCGCTCGAGGACACCACGGCGATGCCGAGGCCCGCGGCCGAGACCGCCTCCAGGTAGCGGCGCGATCCGTCGAACACCTCCACGCCGTCGTCGCGCAGCACCTTTTGGAACATGTCGTTCTTGCGGTTGCCCAGGCCGTAGATCGTCTCGGCGTCGCCGGGGTCGTCCGGATTGCCGTCGGGCAGCTCGATTCCGCGGCTGTCCAGGAACGACCGGACCCCGTCCTCGCGCTTCTTGCCGTCCACGTATTTGCGGTAGTCGGTGGCCGCGTCGAACGGGACGAATTCGTTCCCGGTTCGTTTCGCCCGGTCGGACAGGTAGGCGTCGAACATCGCCTTCCAGGCCTTGGTGTGCACGCTCGCGGTGTCGGTGAGCACACCGTCGAGGTCGAACAGGCAGGCGCGCACCTTCTCCGGCAGACCCAGCACGGGTGGACCTCACTCTCGGGAATCGGGTCGGGCGACGCTATCCACTCCACCATGCCTGCCCGTGGGCCGCCAGCATCACTCGTCCAACAGGCCGCGCTCGATGAGGTCGAAGACCTGGGCCCGCGCGAACCGGACGGCCGCGGGGCTTTTGGGTAGCGGTCCGTCGAGCAGCAGGCAGGCCAGCCCGTGCACCGCGGACCACGCGGCGATTTCGGCCCCCGGCCTGCGGCGAGCGTCCAGCATGCCGGCGGCCAGGGCCTCGTCGAGCACCCGGCCGAGGACCCCGAACGGGTCGGCGGTGGATGTCTCGTAGGTGGCGCAGCGTCCGCTGGCACGGCTCATCGGCGGGCGCTGCGGCGCCGGGCCGGGAGCCAGCATGCGGCCAACGGGACGGTAGTGAGCAATCCGAGCGCGATCACTCCGGCCAGGTGCCGGTGCTCCTCGCGCATGGTGGCGGCCATGACGAGCATGACGCCGAAGTGTGCGGCGTTCGCGGTGAGATTGAAATCGAGGAAGAGCCGGTTCGCCAGCGGGTCGCGCGCCGATGCGAACAAGAACAGCGCCCAGACGATGTAGACGGTGGCGAACATGACGGCGATCGCGTCGCCTCCGGAGCCCCAGTCGAAGAGCGCCTTGGTTCGATGGGTCATCGCGAACACCAGGTCGGGAACGAAGAAGAGCAGGTACCCGACCGCGGTCAGCCGGATGACCACCCGAAGCGCGGTTTGCCTCATGAACCGGATCGGCCGTGCCGGATGATGCGGACTATCTCCTCGGGCCGCTCGAGGGCCGAGAAGTGACCCGCGCCGCTCACCGTGACGGCCCGGACGCCGAGGAGACGCGCGACCTGCTCCCGGTCCGCCGGGCGCGACCAGTCGTGCTCGCTGTAGACCAGCGTGACGGGCGTATTCACCTGCGCGTAGCGGCCTTTCGCATCGATGAGCCCGGTGAGGGCGCGCATGATGGCCCGGTTCACCCGGGGGTAGCCGCGCCGGCGGCCGCTGCGCCGGAGCTCGGTGAGGAAGTCCTTGGGCAGGGCGCGGCGGTCGGCGAAGCCGCCGGCCAGCACGCCTTCGAGGATGAGCCGGTTTTCCAGCCGGGCGAAGACCGGTCCCGATCCGGGCAGGCGCACGCCCGTGCCGATCACGTGGGCGAACCAGTTGCCGCGCTCGAGGCCGCCGGGGTAGTCGTAGGGGTTGAAGGCGATCACGTTGGTCACCCGGTCCGTCAGCTCGATCGAGGACAGCAGCGCGAGCGCGCCGCCCATCGATTCGCCCGCCAGCGTGACGTCACGCAGTCCCAGGTCCCGGACGAATTCGACGACGGCGCCGCGCAATTCGGGCTCCCCGTATCGGGCGCCGGGCACAACGTCGGACCATCCCATGCCGGGCAGGTCCAGGGCGTAGACGGTGAAGTCGTCCCAGAGCGCGGGCACCACCCGCTGGAAGTAGTCCAGCTGCGTGCGGACGGTGTGCAGCAGGACGAGCGGTGGGCCGGTTCCCGCGGTGAAGTAGCGCAACCGGGAGCCGTCGGACCGGCGGAGGAACCTGACCTCGCCGCGGCCGCCGCTCCACGCCAGTGTGTAGCGTTGATCCGGTATCTCGTTGGGCGCCATGGCGTTCACCGTTCGCAAATTGCCTGGATGGCGCGCAGGCGCCGGTCGGCCAGGGCCTGGGTCAGGTTTTCGGCTTTTCGGTGGAAGTCGGTGACGAAGGCGTGCAGGCCGAGCGGGCCGTCGGGCTGGGCCAGGATGGCCGTCATGAGCGCGGCCGCCTGGTCGGTGAGGTCGTTCCACGCCTTGACGGTGAAGCCCGCGGACTCGACCGCGGCGCGCAGCTCGCCGGGGGTGGCCAGGTGGCTACGCGCGGGGTGGTCGGCCCAGGGCAGGGGATAGTCGAGTTGGCCGGCGTCGCCAATCGTGATGTCCCACAGGGCAAGGCGCCCGCCGTCCTTGAGCACCCGGTGCGCCTCGGAGTACAGGCGCGCCTTGTCCGCCACGTTCATCTGGACGTGCTGGCTGATGACGACGTCGAAAGTGCCGTCGGCGTAGGGGAGTTCGGTGACGTCGGCCTGACGAACCGATATGAGGCCGTCGAGGCCGACCAGCCCGTTGAGCCAGCGGTTGGTTTCGCAGTATTCGTCGGTGAGATCCACCGCGGCGACTCGGCAGCCGTAGCGGTCGGCGACGTAGCGCGCGGTGCCGCCGACGCCGCTGCCGGCGTCGAGGACGTCGCCGTCATTGGTGATCCCAGCCAGCTCTACCAGTTGGGCGGTGGCGATACGGCCCATGGTGTGGAAGTCCTCCAGCATCGCCAGGTCGGCTGGGGCCAGGTGGTCCAGGTCCAATCCGGCGGTGCGCAGCGCGCGCTCGATGTTGTTGCGCGACAGGCCTGTCGAGTACTGGGCCTGGATCGTCTCGTTCATTTCCGCACCTCGGCCCATGCGGTGATGATGGAGGGCATCGTGATGAGGGCGTTTTCCGCCAGCGCCTCCTCGCGGAAACGTGGCACGAACTCGCCGATGTCGGTGAGATCGTCGAGGCCATAGCCCCCTTGTTCGGCGATCGGCGAGACGAGCCGCCAGACTTCCGCGCCGTAGGCGAGGATGTCGCCGTCGGCGGCGGTGCCGATCGGGGCGCCGATGGTCAACCGCGGCGCCCCCAGGCCAGCGTCGGCGAAGACCGTGTGCAGCGTGGTGCCGAACCGCGCGGACAGGCCCATGGCCTCGAAGGCGCGGACGATGCCCGCGATCACGTCGCTGAACAGCGGCAGGTCCGGGACGCTGTGCGCCCGGGTGATGTCGATCTCGGCGAACGCGATCACGCCGCCGGGGCGCACCAGGGAGCTGAGGTGGCGCAGCGTGGCGGCCGGGTCGGGCAGGTGCATCAGGATCAGCCGGCCGACCACCGCGTCGACGGGCTCGTCCAGGGCGATCGCGTCGATCGCGGCCTGTGTGAAACTTACGGTGGACAAGCCTTTTTCGGCGGCGCGGGCGCGGGCCAGCTCGACCATCTCGGGCGCGGCGTCGACGCCGAGGACGCTCCCGGTCGGGCCGACCAGCCGGGCGGCGACGAACGACACGTCGCCGGGGCCGCTGCCGATGTCGAGCACCCGCATGCCCGGCCGCAGGCCGGCGAGCCGCAGCGCGTGCTCGGTGTAGCCGTCATAGAGTCGCCCCTGCAGGAGGAGCCGCTGCACCTCGGCGTCGGCGTGCCCGAGGACGTAGCTGCTTTCGGTTGTACTCATTGTTTTCGTGCCTTTCTGTGCGGGAGAGGTTTCAGGCGTTGGCCAGTTCGGGGGACGGCGTCGCCTGCCGCGCGCGGGCCGGCAGGAGCCAGGCCACGACGATCGCGGCGCCCAGCGCGATGCCCGCGCACACCAGCGAGCTCACCCGCAGGCCGTCCAGGAAGGCGCGATCGACGACGGCGCGGACGTGGCCGGCCTGCTCGGCGGGCAGGCGTCCGATCACGGTGTGCGCGAAGGCCATCGAGTGCCGCATCGCCTCGGCGGGCAGTCCCGTCAGCGCGTTTGCCCCAAGATGTCCCGAGTACACCGACGCGAAGATGCTGCCCGCGATGGCCACTCCGAGGGTGCCGCCGAGTTCACGCGTCGTGTCGTTGACGGCCGAGCCGACGCCGGCCTTGTCGACCGACAGCGATCCCATGATGGCCTCGGTGGCCGGCGAAACGGTCAGCCCGAGTCCGCCGCCGAGCAGCAGCATCTGCAGGGCGATCTGGATATAGGGCGTGGCGGCGTCCGCCGTGGACGCCCAGGCCAGGCCGGCGGCGAACACGGTCAGGCCGCCTGCGACGACGGCGGTACTGCCGACGAGTTCCACCAGCCGGGGCCCCAGGATGCTGGCCAGCGCGATGGAGACGGCGACCGGAAGCAGGCGCACGCCGGCCTGAAACGCCGTGTAGTCCTTGATGAATTGGAAGTACTGGGTGATCACGAAGATGAACCCGAAAAGCGTCAGGAACCCGGCGGTCACGGCCAGGCTGCCGCCGGAGAACCGCCGGTTGAGGAACACCGACACGTCCAGCATCGGGTGGGTGCTGCGCCGTTCCCATGCCGCGAACCCGGCGAGAACGACTGCGGCGGTTGCGAATCCGGCCGCGGTCCGGCCGTTGGTCCATCCCCAGGTGGGCGCCTCGATCACGGTGTAGACCAGCGTTGTGATTCCTACCGCGGACAGGATCAGGCCCGGTAGGTCGACGCGCGGCGCTGCGGGGTCGCGCGAGGTCGGGACGAACAGGATGCCACCGATGATGGCCAGCGCCGCGATCGGGATGTTGACCATGAAGATCGAGCCCCACCAGAAGTGCTCGAGCAGCCAGCCGCCGCTGATCGGCCCGACGGCCACCCCGACGCCGACCATGGCCGCCCACAGCCCGATCGCCTTGGCGCGCGGCACCGGGTCGGTGAAGATGTTGGTGATCAGGCCCAGTGTGGTCGGGAAGATCACCGCGGCGCCGACGCCCATAGCGGCGCGGGCGGCGATCAGCGCGTCGGCCGAATTCACCTGCGCGGCAACGGCGGAGGTGAGCGCGAACAGGGCGAGTCCGGAGTTGAGCCAGCCCCGCCTGCCGTAGCGGTCGGACAGGCTGCCGGCCGACAGCAGCAGCCCTGCCATGACCAGGGTGTAGGCGTCGACGATCCATTGCAGCTGGGCGGTGTCGGCGCCCAGTTCGCGCGACAGGGTGGGTAGCGCGACGTTGACGATGGTGGCGTCGACGCTGATGACGAAGACGCCGAGGCAGATGACGGCAAGCGCGGCGATGGGGCGGTTTCGGAAGATCGGTTCGGTGCTCATGGACAAGACGCTAAAGCTAATAGACAAATAAATCAAGTAGTAAGTTGAAAAAGATGTCTGGCGGAGGTAGAGTGGCCTGGTGGCGTACCGCAGGATCTACAACCAGAACTGTCCGATCGCCCGCGGGCTCGACGTCGTGGGCGAGCGCTGGACGTTGCTGATCCTGCGTGAGCTGGTCGGCGGGGCGCGCCGCTACGGCGACCTGCGCGACGCGCTCCCCGGCATTGCGACCAATCTCCTGGCCGAGCGGCTCAAGGAGCTACAAGATGCGGGGCTCGTCGACCGCACCGACCTGCCGGCCCCGATCGGGCGCACCGTGTACACGCTGAGCGACCTGGGTTGGCAGCGGGTGCTGCCGATCCTGCAGAGCATCGCGTGGTTCGGGCTGGACCGGCTGGACCCGATCGGCGACGGCCCGACGACACCCTTGAACGGCTTTTTGGCCGGGTTCCTGCTGGGCTTCAACTCCGGTGCCGCGGCCGGTTTGGAGGCGACGTGCCGCGCCGAGATCGACGGCCGCCGTTTCGAGTTCGCGATAACGCAGGGGCGCCTGGCGGGCGCTCATGGCCAACCCTCGGTGACCCTCACCGCAAGCGCGGCGGACCTGGTCAACGCCCGTCTGGGGTCAACCGAGGCCAAGCGCAAGGCGGCGCTGCGGCGGATCGAATTCACGGGCGACCCGGAGGCGGTCGAGGCCGTGCGCAGGGCGTTCGCGCTCTAGGGCCTCACCAGGACACCGGAAGTTCGGCGAGCCCACCGGCCAGCACGTCGGGGCGCGTCGGCAGGGTCGCGGGATCGACGCTCAGGCGCATCGACGGGAACCGCGGAATCAATTGCGCAAAAACCGTTTTCAGCTCGATGCGGGCTAGTGGGGCCCCGATGCAGTAGCGCGCGCCGTGCCCGAAGGTCAGGTGGGCGGTTTCCTTGCGGGCGACGTCGACGCGCTGCGGGTCGGCGAAGGCCGCGGGGTCGTTGTTGGCGGCGTTGATGTCCAGCAGCACCAGGTCCCCGGCGTGGATGGCCACGCCGTCGATGTCGAAGTCCGTGCGCGCGTAGCGGGGGATGCCGCCCACCGGGCCGGTGCCCGCAGTCGCCCGCAGCAGCTCCTCGACGGCGTGGGGGATCAGCGCGGGATCGTCGACGAGCGCCCGCCACTGGTCGCGATTCGTCAGCAACAGCATTGCTCCGAGCCCGATTTGGACCACCGTGGTCTCGTGCCCGGCGAACAGCAAGAACATCGACATCGTGGCGGCCTCCTCGTCGGAGACGCCGTCGGTGGCGCACAGCCGCGACATCACGTCGTCGCCGGGATGGGCGCGCTTGCTCTCGACCAGCCCGCGGCCGTAATCGAACAGCTCGGCCAGCCCGCGCTCGGAGCGGGCGTGGTCGCGCACGTTGCCGGCGTCCTCCGCCCAGGCGCGGAACTGGTCACGGTCGGAATACGGCACCCCGATCAGCTCGCAGATCACCAGGATGGGCAGCGGCAGCGCCAGCCGTGCGTGCAGGTCGGCCGGGGGGCCCTGCGCCGCAAGGTCGTCCAGGAGGCCGGCGGTGAGCGCCGCGACCCTGGGTTCCAGCGACCGCAGGTGCCGGGGTGAGAAGTGCGGCTGCAGCAGTGCGCGCAGCCGCGCGTGGTCGGCCTCCTCGGTGTCGAACTCGCCCAACGGGCCACCGAACAGCGCGGAGTCCCCGGTGCGCGAAGCCGTTTCGGGTTTCCGATGGGAGCGGCCGAGGCGATCGTCGTCGAGCAGCCGTCGCACCTGGGCGTATTCGGTGACCAGCCAGGCCCGGTCGCCGACCGGCGTGCGCACCGCATGAATCGATGTCATGGCGCCACCTTGTATAGAGCGAGTTATACAAGATTACTTGTACACTATTCTCTAGACAAGAGGAGTGTTGAGATGACGGTGGTCCGGTCCGAGTCGACCCGGCGGATGCCTCGCGCCGAGCGGCGGGAACAGATCCTCCAGGCCGCCACGCGCGCCTTCGCCCGCGGCGGCTTCGCGAACACGGGGCTCGATGCCATCGCCGCGGAGGCCGGTGTCACCCCGGTGATCCTGTACCGGCACTTCGCCTCGAAGGCCGAGCTGTATCGGGAGGTCATCGAAAGCGGTCACGCGCGCCTTCGCGAAGCCACCGGCCCCGACGACTTCGACGACGCCAGCATCCCCGCGCTGATCCGCGCCGCCGCAGCGGATCCCGACACCTTCCGGCTGCTCTACCGCCATGCCGCACGCGAAGCGGAGTTCCGCGACGTCATCGACACCCTCGTCGAGCGTTCGGCCGACATCACCCGCCGCCACCTCGAGGGCATCGCCGACGACGGTTGGCGCAACTGGGCGGCGCGGCTGCTGCCCGCCATGACGATCGACGCCGTCATCGCCTGGCTGGACGCCGGTCAGCCCGACCCCGATCAAGCCGCCGCCCGAATCCGCAGCGTTGTCGACGCCGTGATCCAGGCCGCATCGGGCCCTAGCCGAGCAGGGCGTCGATCCAGGCCTGGGCGATGAACTTGCCGTAGCGGGTGGCCGACCAGCCGCGTTCGAGGACGAGAAGCTCGTAAAGCTCCGGCGCGTGGTACGTCCACAGGATGTCGCGAGCCTGGGTGACGCTGACCCGAAGCTGTCCGGTGCCGGCGAGGCCGGCGGCGAACATCGTCATGGCCGTGAGGGTTTCGTGCCGGATCTGCTTCCAGACTTCCGCGGCGTCGGGCGACGACGCGGCGCCATCGCGGGCCAGCAGCTGGACCGGGGCGCTGCGCGGCATGGTGGCGGCCAGGTGCTTGGCGTAGAGCTCGAGCTTGCGGGCGGCCTCGGGGGCGTCGCGCACCTTCTGGATGACGTCGCGCTCGGCCATCGGGATCGGTTCGTCGTCGCCGGCGACGGACACGTCGAAGAGCGCCTTGAGCACCCCCGCCTTGGTCGCGAAGGCCTTATACACCGTCTCGACCGACACGCCGGCGTCGCGCGCGATCTCCGCGATGGTCGTCGCGGCGTAACCCTGCGCCAGGAAGCGCTGGCGGGCGGACGTGAGCACCGCGTGCCGATTCTCTTGGGCCTGTTGGCGCCGACGGGACGAATCGTAGCGGCGCGGCGGCTTGCCCTTGACAGATCCCATAATTCAGTACATGCTCCTGTATCGATTACTGTGTACTGTATTAAAGAATAGAGAACCGACATGACAACCGCGACCCGCCCCGCCGCCAGCTTGGCGGACGGCGACGATCCCACGGCGGTAGCGCGCGCCCTGGCACCCGAAATCACGCGGCGCGCCGACGAGGCTGAGGCACTCGGGACGCTGCCGCTCGATCTCGTCGGGCGGCTGCGCGCGGCCGGTGTCTTCCGGGCCGTGCAGCCGCGCGCGCTCGGCGGATTCGAGCTGGCCCCCGCCGAGTTCATCGGGATGATCGAGGAATTGGCGCGCGCCGACGGGTCGACGGGCTGGATCGCGACCATCGGCGCCGGCGCGCCGGCGTTCGCCGCCTGGCTCGAGCCGGCCGTCGCCGTGGACGTCCTCGGCCCGAACGCGGATTTCTTGGCGGCGACCGTCTTCGCCCCGACCGGGCGGGCCGTCCCCGACGGCGGGGGCCGGTTCACCGTCGACGGCCGATGGCCGTTCGCCAGCGGTTGCCGGCACGCCGAATGGTTACTGATGGGGATGTTCGTGTTCGACGGTGACGCGCCGCGGATGATCGCCGGGCAGGGCCCGGATTGGCGCCTCGGGTTCTTCCCCCGCGCCGACGCCGAAATCGTGGACAACTGGGACGTTTTGGGGTTGCGGGCCACCGGCAGCAACGACGTGGTGGCCCGGGGTCTGAGCGTCGCCGAGGAACACACCATCACCCCGTTCTTCCGGCCGGCCCGGCACGACGGTCCGCTGTGGAGGCTGCCGTTCTTCACGATGGTGGGGGTGGCCCTTGTCGGCGTCCCGCTCGGGATCGCGCGGCGCGCGCTCGACGAATTCGCCGACCTCGCTACGACGAAGGCGCGAGCCGGCACATTCGAACCGCTCGCCGAGGACCCCGTCGCGCAGGTCGAGTTCGCCGGTGCGGAGGCGGGTTTGCGGTCGGCGCGGGCGTTCGTTCTCGACGAGGCCGCCGCCCTGTGGGACACCGCCCTCGCCGGCGACGCGCCGTCGCTTCAGCAGCGCGCTCGTTTCCAGCTCGCCGCCCAGCAGGCGATGCGTGCGGCGCGCCGGGCGGTCGACACGACTTTCGGTCTGACGGGTGCGGGCGCGGTGCACGCGACCCATCCGCTGCAACGATGCTTCCGGGATCTGCACACCGTCGGCCAGCACGTCTACTTCAGCCCGTCCGCGCTGAAGCGCTACGCCAACACCCAATTCGGCATCACCCAACCGACGCACCTGCTGTGACGCCGACCTATAAGGCGTTGATCCACTTTTCGATGCGCCGGGCCTGGTGCGCCATCACCTCGGGTTGCGCCAGCGCGTTGGTCAGCACCGCGCTGCCCTCGTAGGCGATGACGAGCTCGCGCGCCAGGTCGCGCGCGTCGCGGCGGCCCATGGCGTGGAATTGCTGCTCGGCCCAGTCCAGCAGGGTCTGCATCAGGGGGGCGGTCAGGGCAGGTGATCGGCCCGACTGGTTCGCCAGCTCGGTGCACAGGGTTCCCAAGGGGCAGCCGTGGTCGGCGATGGTGTCGCCCGATTCGGCCAGCATCCCGACGAGCGCCTTGAGCCGGGCCTTGGGGTTCCCGTACTTGCGCTGCAGCGCCGCGGTCGCGGCCCGGATTTCCTCGGTGCGCGCCTCGACGACGGCGGCCACGATGTCGTCTTTGGTCTTGAAGTAGTAGTACATGTTGCCCAACGGCACGTCGGCGGCCTCGGCGATGTGCGCGAGCGTGGTGCCCGCGATGCCCTGCCGGTAGAACAGGTCGCAGGCGGCGGCGATCAGTCGCTCGCGCTTGCCGGGCGGTGGCGCCGAGGGGGCCTCGCCGGCGTCGGTTAAGTCAGCCATATCACTCACGGACTATAGACGGCACGCGCCCATGCTCAGGTTCCACAGCAAGTCCCTGTTATGCGGCGTGTTGTAGGCGCTCTTTACGGTCCTCGGCACGGCGTTGACGAAGTACTGTCCGGAGGCCCGCGCCGCATCCGGTGAGCGGGCGAGGAACAGCGACGTGGCCGCGCCCTTCTCCGGGGAGCGGGAAAACGGCAGCGCCGCAAAGGAGATCGCGCGAAAGACCCCTTCCGCCCCCCGCATCATCGGTGTTCGGACGATTCCGGGGTGCGCGGCGTTAGCGGTGACACGCGTCGGACGTAGGCGCTGCGCCAGTCCGATGGTGAACAGCAGCACGCACAGCTTGGACGAGGCGTACGTGCGGATCGTCGAGAAACTGCGTTCGCTTTGCAGGTTGTCCGGTTCGAATTTGCCGGCGCGGTAGACGCTCGAGCTCAGGTTGACGATCCTGCCCTGCGGGCTTTTCTCCAATGCGGGGAGCAGCAATTGGGTGAGATAGAACTGCGCCAGGTAGTTGACCTGAAACGTCGTCTCGTATCCGTCGGCGGTCAGCACGCGTTGCGGCATGACGACACCGGCGTTGTTGATCAGCACGTCCAGTCGCGGGTAGCGGACCTTAAACGTCTCGGCCAGCCGGTGCAGCTGCGCAAGCGACCTGAGGTCGGCGGTGAGGTAAGCGACGTCGCGGTTGCCGGTCGACGCGACGATTTCGCTTGCGACGCTTGCGGCCTTCGCCTCGTTGCGCGCGGCCAGCACGACGGAGTAGCCGGCGCGGGCGAGCTCGGTCGCGGTGACCTTACCGATGCCGTCGGTCGCTCCCGTGATGAGGCAGATTGGCCTGTCCATATGTTTCAAGCGCCTATTTGGACTCGGCCAGGGTGGGCCGCAACAACATCCGCGACATCACCGAGCGGGTGATGGCCGCCGGCACCAGCGCGGCGGTCACCCGGTCGATTCGTCCGGGAATGCAGTTGGCGCGATTGCGCTCGAGGGCGCGCAGCGCCTCGCGGGCGCAAACGTCCGGCGCCATGGGCGGTATCGGCATCTTGTCGGGGTCGAGGCCGAGCTCGGCCAGCACCGGGGTGCGGGTGGGCCCCGGGTGGAGCACCGTCACGTGCACCCCCTGCTTGGCCAGCTCGCCGTGCAGGCCCGCGCCGAGGCTGGTGATGTAGGCCTTGGTCGCCGCGGTGTGCGCCATGTAGGGCACGCCGTGCACCGCCCCAAGCGCGGAGACCAGCAGGATGCCGCCGCGGCCGCGCCGCGCCAGCCGTTCACCGAAGTGATGCGTCAAGCCCAGGTGTGCTGCGGTGTTCAGCCGCAGGATGGCCCGCTGTGCCTGCAGGTCGGAGCCCACGAGGGCGCCGGGCAGGGCCGCGCCGGCGTTGGAGACCAGCAGTCCGACGTCGATGTCATTGGTGGCCTCGGCGATTGGGGTCAGCGAGCCCGGGTCGGACAGGTCGACGCCGACGGCGCGGAAGTCGATGCCGTAGCCCCGGCTCAGCGCCGCCCCCAGGTCCCGCAGCGCGGCCTGGCGCCGCGCCACCAGGACCACGTTGATGCCCGAATCGGCGATCTGATGGGCGAGTTCGCGCCCGATCCCCGACGACGCACCCGTCACGACCGCCCACGGGCCGAACCGATCTGCACTGATGCTCATGGCGTTCGCACCTCCGAATCGAGTTAGTTGGATAACTTAGCACGGGGCCAGATGCGGCGGCAAGAGGAGGGGCTAAGTGCTGGGGATCCTGAAAGCAAAATGCCAACTGACAGCGGCTTACTGTTGCGTCATTCGAGGGAGAGCCGCTAGCGTGCTGGTTAGTTAACCAACTAACTCCTGCGACGGGAGCGAGGATGAGTGTCGTCAAACGCGCGTGGATTCCGTTGGTCGTCGTGGTCCTGGTCGGCGTCGCGGGTTTCGCCGTCTACCGATTGCATGGCGTGTTCGGTGCGCGCGGCGGCACCTCGGCCGTGGGCGGCCGCTCGGATGACATCAAGCCCTTCAACCCCAAACACGTGACCCTGCAGGTCTTCGGCCCGGAGGGGACCGTGGCGGACATCAACTATCTCGACGTCGACGCCGCACCGCAGCGGGTTGACGGCATGCGGCTCCCGTGGACTTACAGCGTGGCCACGATGGCACCGGCGGTGAGCGTGAATGTCGTGGCGCAGGGGGACGGTGACGTCATCGGTTGCCGGATCACGGTGAACGGTGACGTCAAGGCGCAACGAACGGTGGCGGGGATCCACCCTCAAACCTTCTGCCTGGTGAAGTCCGCGTGATCGCGCGAACGGTTCGCCGGCTTTCGTTGCCCATCCTGCTGTTCTGGATCGGGCTGGCCGCGGTCACCAACATCGTCGTACCCCAACTGGAAGCGGTCGGCGAGGCGCACGCCGTGTCGATGAGCCCCGACGACGCCCCGGCGATACGGGCGATGAAGCGCGTCGGCCAGGTGTTCGGCGAATCCGACTCGGACAGCGCGGTCATGGTCGTGCTGGAAGGACAGGCGCCGCTGGACGACGCGGCGCACAGGTTTTACGACGACCTGATGCGCAGGCTCGCGCGCGACCGCAAGCACGTCGAGCACATTCAGGATTTCTGGGGCGATCCGCTCACCGCGGCCGGTTCGCAGAGCGCCGACGGCAAGGCCGCCTACGTCCAGGTTTTTCTCGCCGGTCACCAAGGCGAGACGCTGGCCAACGAGTCCGTCGACACCGTCCGGGGAATCGTGTCAGGCGCGGTGCCGCCCAACGGGGTTCGGGCGTACGTGGCCGGCCCGGCGGCCGTGACCACCGATCAGCTCGAGTTCGGTAACAAGAGCGCCCGCAAGGTGATGGGCGTGACGGTCGGGGTCATCGTGCTGATGCTGCTGATCGTGTACCGCTCCGTGGTCACCGTCCTGCTGACCCTGCTGATGGTCTTCATCGAACTGCCCGCCGTACAAGGGGTGATCGCGTTCCTCGGAAGCCACGGAATCATCGGGCTTTCCACTTTCGCGGTCCAGATCCTCCCGATACTCGCCATCGCCGCGGGCACCGATTACGCGATATTTATCGTGGGCCGATATCAGGAGGCCCGGCAGGCCGGCCAGGACTCAGAAGCCGCCTACTACACCATGTTTGGCGGCAGCGCCCACGTGGTGCTCGGCTCGGGCCTGACCATCGCCGGCGCGATGTTCTGCCTCAGCTTCACCAGGCTGCCCTATTTCCAAACGCTGGGCGCGCCGTGCGCGATCGGGATGTTCACGATGGTGGCCGGCGCGCTCACGCTCGGTCCCGCCATCGTCACGTTGGGCAGTCGATTCGGCCTGTTCGATCCCAAGCGGGAGATCAAGACAAGGGGATGGCGGCGGGTGGGGACCGCCGTCGTCCGGTGGCCCGCGCCGATACTCGCGGCGACTTCGGCGACCGCGCTCGTCGGGCTGCTGGCCCTGCCGTCGTTCACGACGAGTTACAACGACCGCAACTACCTACCCCGGACCACGCCGTCCAACATCGGATACGCCGCGGCCGACCGGCACTTTTCGCCCGCCCGCTTGAACCCCGACCTGCTGCTGGTGGAGGCCGACCACGACATGCGCAATCCCGCCGACATGCTGGTGCTGGACCGGTTGGCCAAGGGTGTGTTCGGGGCCGACGGTGTGGCGCGGGTGCAGTCCATCACCCGGCCGTTGGGCGGGCCAATCACGCACAGCTCCATTCCCTTTCAGATCAGCATGCAGGGCACCACGCTGACCGAGAACATGAAGTACATGCACGACCGGATGGCCGACATGCGGGCCATCGCCGACCAAATGACGGGCGTCATCGACACCATGCAACACATGCTCGCCCTGCTGCGTCAGCTCGCCGCCACCACCCACGACGTCGCCGGCCAGACGAAACGGATCGTCGACGACACCACCGAGGTGCGCGACCGCATCGCCGATTTCGACGACTTCTTCCGCCCACTGCGCGGCTACTTCCACTGGGAGCCGCACTGCTTCGACATCCCCGTCTGCTGGGCGCTGCGATCGGTATTCGATGCGCTGGACGGCGTCGACACGCTCACCGACGACCTGGGCGGTCTGGTCAAGGACACCGACCGGCTGGATGACCTAATGCCCCAGCTGATCTCGCTGCTGCCGCCGATCATCGACGCGACGACGGCCATGCGCACCATGACCATGACGATGTACAGCACGTTCGCCGGCCTGCTGGACCAGATGGACGCCGCGCAGCAGAACGCCTCCGCGATGGGGCAGGCCTTCGACGCGGCCAAGAACGACGACTCCTTCTACCTGCCGCCGGAGGTCTTCGACAACCCCGACTTCAAACGCGGCCTGGCGATGTTCCTGTCGCCCGACGGCAGGGCCGCGCGCCTGATCATCACCCACGACGGGGATCCCGCGACGCCCGAAGGCGTCTCGCGCGTCGACGCGATCAAAAAGGCCGCGCGCCACGCCCTCAAGGGAACGCCCTTGGAAGAGGCCAAGATCTCCCTGGGCGGCACCGCCGCGACGTACAAGGACATGAGTGACGCGGCCAAGTACGATCTGCTGATCGCGGGAATCGCCGCGGCGAGCCTGATCTTCATCATCATGCTGGTCATCACCGGCAGCGTCGTCGCCGCCTTGGTCATCATCGGCACCGTGGTGCTGTCGCTGGGATCCTCGTTCGGACTGTCGGTGCTGGTGTGGCAGGACATCCTCGGTATTCCGTTGCACTGGTTGGTGATAGCGATGGCGCTGATCGTCCTGCTGGCCGTGGGATCGGATTACAACCTGTTGCTCGTCTCGCGGTTCAAAGAGGAAATCGGCGCCGGCATGAAGACCGGAATCATCCGCGCGATGGGCGGAACCGGCGCCGTGGTGACCTCCGCGGGCCTGGTGTTCGCGTTCACCATGTCTTCCTTCGTGTTCAGCGACCTGCAGATGATCGGTCAGTTCGGGACCACCGTCGGCATCGGGCTGCTGTTCGACACGCTGATCGTGCGCTCACTGATGACGCCCTCGATCGCCGCCCTGCTCGGGCGTTGGTTCTGGTGGCCCCGGCGGGTGGGCCCTCGCCCTCGCGCGCGGCGCCCCGACATCCTTTCCACCCCGACCGCCATCGAAAGCGTGCACACATGACCCGCCGCCGCGCCGGAAGCCAGACGTTGTCCGAGTCGATACGCATCGCCGCGCCGCCCGATGAGGTGTGGGAACTGATCACCACCGTCGCCGGCATCACACAGTGGTATGACACCTGGGACGCGGTAGAGCACGCCGCCGGCGATGAACGGCTCCAGGTCGGCACGTCGTTTCGGCTGATCCGTCGCCGGCACGGCCGCGACGACACCGCGCTGTGCCGCGTGACCTCGGTGCAACCGCGCCGGCGATTGTGCTGGGTGCAATACGCCCACCAGCTGCCCGCGATGTCGGTCGAGTTCCGGTTGGCTGCCGAATCCGACGGCACCCTGCTCAGCCACACCAGGAGCTGGCTCGAGCCGGGCGACCACTGATGCCATTAAGCTGGCTGCCGTGGAAACCCCCCCGTCCCGGCCCGTGCTGGTGGTCGACTTCGGCGCGCAGTACGCGCAGCTGATCGCCCGCCGGGTCCGCGAGGCGCGGGTGTTTTCCGAGGTCATCCCGCACACCGCCACGGTCGAGGAGATCAAGGCCCGTGACCCGGTGGCGATCGTGCTGTCCGGGGGACCGGCCAGCGTCTACGCCGACGGCGCCCCGCAGCTCGATCCGGCGCTGTTCGACCTCGGGCTGCCGGTGTTCGGCATCTGCTACGGGTTTCAGGCCATGGCGCAGGCCCTGGGCGGCACGGTCGCCCACACCGGCACCAGCGAGTACGGCCGAACCGAGCTGAAAGTCCTTGGCGGCGAACTGCATTCGGGCCTGCCCGACGTCCAGCCGGTCTGGATGAGCCACGGCGACGCGGTCACCGCCGCGCCGGACGGGTTCGACGTGGTCGCTTCCAGCGCGGGCGCGGCGGTGGCCGCCTTCGAGAACCGGGGCCGGCGCCTCGCCGGGGTGCAGTACCACCCGGAGGTGATGCACACCCCGCACGGGCAGCAGGTGCTCAGCCGGTTCCTGCACGACTTCGCCGGGCTCGGCGCGGAGTGGACGCCGGCCAACATCGCCGACGCGCTTGTCGAGCAGGTGCGCGCCCAGATCGGTGACGGCCACGCCATCTGCGGGCTGTCCGGCGGGGTGGATTCGGCGGTGGCCGCGGCGCTGGTGCAGCGCGCCATCGGCGACCGGCTGACCTGTGTGTTCGTCGACCACGGGTTGTTGCGCGCCGGCGAGCGCGATCAGGTGCAGCGCGACTTCGTCGCCGCCACCGGCGCCAACCTGGTCACCGTCGACGCCGCGGACACCTTCCTGCAGGCGCTGTCGGGCGTGACCAACCCCGAAGGCAAGCGCAAGATCATCGGCCGCCAGTTCATCCGGGCGTTCGAGGGCGCGGTGCGAGAGATTGTGGGAGACAGCGGGTCGGAGGTCGAGTTCCTGGTGCAGGGCACGCTGTATCCCGACGTCGTGGAGTCCGGCGGGGGCAGCGGCACCGCGAACATCAAGAGCCACCACAACGTCGGCGGCCTGCCGGACGACCTGAAGTTCAAGCTCGTCGAGCCGCTGCGGCTGCTGTTCAAGGACGAGGTGCGCGCGGTGGGGCGCGAGCTGGGCCTGCCGGAGGAAATCGTTGCGCGCCAACCGTTTCCGGGACCGGGACTGGGCATCCGGATCGTCGGCGAGGTCACCGCGCAGCGGCTGGACACGCTGCGGCGCGCCGATGAGATCGCGCGCGAGGAGCTCACCGCCGCCGGCCTGGACAAGCAGATCTGGCAGTGCCCGGTGGTGCTGCTGGGCGACGTCCGTTCGGTCGGCGTGCAGGGCGACAACCGGACCTACGGGCACCCGATCGTGCTGCGGCCGGTGTCCAGCGAGGACGCCATGACCGCCGATTGGACCCGGGTGCCCTACGAGGTGCTGGAGCGCATCTCGACCCGGATCACCAACGAGGTGGCCGAGGTCAACCGCGTGGTGCTGGACATCACCAGCAAGCCGCCCGGCACCATCGAGTGGGAGTAATTACTCCACGAATTCGCGCTTGCCGTAGGCGATCGTGGCGGCATCCCAGTTCCCGCCGGCCTCGGCGACGAGCCGGCGGGCGACATCTCGGTCGCCGGTTGCGGCGACCAGGATCAGGGTGTGGTCGGTCGTGGTGACCGATCCACCCCGGATACGGTCGCGGGCGACCGGGTCGGCCACCAGCGCATCCCCGAAGCGGGCGATGTCGACGCCCGGCACGGCGATGATGATCGCGTCCTGGTCCGGCGTGGGCTCGTAGTCGAAGGTGAGCACCGCTTCCTGGTCGAACTGGCGGCGCAGCGCCTCGGCGGCGGCGTGCACCGAGCCGTTGGCGCCGCACAGGTGAAATTCCCGCGAGCGCTCCGGGGTGTTCCGGTGCAGTGCGCTCGACCAGTACACCCCGTCGAGCGGGGTCGATCCCGTCACCGCCGTGCCGCTTGACGCGATCGTCACGGTGGCCTGCGCCTCGAACAGGGGATCGGTGGTGTCGGTGGCGAACAGCTCCGCCTGTCGACAGGGAGCGGCGGCACTTGGCACCGGAAAAGTGCAGCAAAAAAGCACCATCAGCCACACCAGCAACGACCGCATAAGGCAGCCTCTCACGTTTCTTGACGCTTGTCGGAGGGTGGGTGTTTACTCCCAATGTATCGAACATACATTCGAACAGGAGGCAGTCATGACCGCGGCTTTGGCCTCCGAAAATCGCGCTGAGCAGCTGGAATCGCTGCGCCGGCGAATGGCTGAGATGTCGGGGCGAGCCCCCGCCGAAGACCTGCTGCCGGATTCGGAATCCGTGGTGGCGCTCCCGCGGTGGCTTGCCGAGTCGCTGCCGGTGCCGTTGCCGCGGGGAACGGTGGCGGTGTTGTCGGGAGCCCGGTCGCTGCTGCTGAGCGTGGTGGCCGCGGTGACGGCGGCCGGGGGCAACGTCGCCCTCGTCGGCCAGCCGGACATCGGGCTGCTGGCCGCCGCGGAGATGGGGGCGGACCTGAGCCGGCTCGCCGTGATACCGGATCCCGGAACCGACCCGGTGGAGGTGGCCGCGGTGCTCGTCGACGGCATGGACCTGGTGGTGCTCGGCCTGGGCGGCCGTCAGGTGCCGCAGACCCGGGCGCGGGCGGTGGTGGCGCGGGCCCGCAACAAGGGGTGCACCCTGCTGGTCACCGACGGCGACTGGCAAGGGGCGCCGACGCGGTTGGAGGCGCGGGTGTGCGGCTATGAGATCACGGCGAACGCTCGCCCGGGATTCGGGCGCATCAGCAGGGTGCGACTGCAGATCAGCGGGGTGTGCGCGGGCAGACGGGTGAGCGGCCGGGCGCGGGCGGGGTGACTCCGTGGCATCCCGGGCCCTGGCGATCTGGTGCATGGACTGGCCCGCGGTCGCAGCGGCGGCCGCGGCGGACCTGCCCGCGACGGCCCCGATCGCGGTCACGCTGGCCAACCGGGTGATCGCCTGCTCGTCGGCCGCCCGCGCGGCGGGGGTGCGGCGTGGGCTGCGGCGACGGGAGGCGGCGGCGCGGTGTCCGCAGCTGCACGTCGCGCCGGCCGACGCCGACCGCGACGCCCGATTCTTCGAACCGGTGATCGCCGCGGTGGACGACCTGGTGCCCCGCGCCGAGGTGCTGCGGCCCGGGCTCCTGGTGCTGCCGGTGCGCGGGGCGGCCCGCTACTTCGGGTCCGAGGAGCAGGCCGCCGAGCGGCTGATCGACGCGGTGGCCGCCGCCGGCGCCGAGTGCCAGGTGGGCATCGCCGACCAGTTGTCCACCGCGGTGTTCGCCGCGCGAGCGGGCCGTATCGTCGAGGCGGGGGGCGACGCGAGGTTCCTCTCGGTGCTGTCGATCCGGCAGCTCGCGACCGAGCCGAGCCTGTCCGGTCCGGGGCGAGAAGAGCTGACGGATCTGTTGTGGCGGATGGGGATTCGCACCATCGGGCAGTTCGCCGCGCTGTCCCGGACCGACGTGGCCTCCCGGTTCGGCGCCGACGGGGTGGCCGCGCACCGGTTCGCCCGCGGCGAACCCGAGCGCGCGCCGTCCGGGCGCGAGCCGCCGCCGGAGCTCGAGGCCGTGCTGGATTGTGACCCGCCGATCGATCGGGTCGATGCCGCGGCCTTCGCCGGCCGCTTCCTGGCCGGCACGCTGCACCAGGCGCTGATGGGCGCGGGGGTGGGCTGCACCCGGCTGGCCATCCACGCCGTCACCGCCAACGGCGAAGAGTTGCAACGGGTATGGCGGTGCGCCGAGCCGTTGACCGAGGACGCCACCGCCGACCGGGTGCGCTGGCAGCTGGACGGATGGCTGAGCAGCCGGACCGCGCGCGACCCCCGTCCCACCGCGCCGGTGACGCTGTTGCGGCTGCGGGCGGTGGAGGTGGTGTCCGCCGAGGCGCTGCAGTTGCCGCTGTGGGGTGGGCTCGGCGAGGAGGACAGGCTGCGGGCCCGTCGGGCGCTGGTGCGGGTGCAGGGCCTGCTCGGCCCGGAGGCGGTGCGAGTGCCGGTGCTGTCCGGCGGCCGGGGACCTGCCGAGCGCATCACGCTGACGCCGCTGGGCGACGAGCCGGTACCGCACGCCGACCCGGGCCCGCCGTGGCCCGGTCAACTGCCCGAGCCGTCGCCGGCCGTGCTGCTGGACGACCCGGTGGATCTGCTTGACGCCCAAGGCAACCCGATACGCGTCACCGCCCGGGGGATGTTCTCGGCCGACCCCGCCCATCTGACCGTGCGCGGCCGGGACCATGGGCTGCGCTGGTGGGCCGGGCCGTGGCCGGTCGACGAGCGGTGGTGGGATCCCGAGGCTAAGAGCCGCGCCGCCCGCGCCCAGGTCCTGCTGGAGGACGAGCGGGCGTTTCTGCTGTGCTACCGCCAGCGGCGCTGGTACCTGGAGGGGGCCTACGAGTAGCGCTGCGACTCAACGTGTTCAATCCTTCGGTACCGTGGTGGTCGAAGTTATTCGGGTGTTCGGGCGGAGGAGTACGGATGGCGACTGAAATCGTCCGGCAGGTCGACGTCGTCGTCGCACGAGGAACGGGCGCCGTCCTCGAAGCCGCGCAGGCGACGGCGCTGCACCTGGGCCGGATGGTCGGCGCGGTGTCGGAGGCCGCGTCGAGGGCCGTATCCAAAGTCGGCAGCGAGGCCGGTGACCTGGTCTGGTCTTACCGGCATGTCGCCGGCAACCGCCAGCCGGACTCGGGCCATCCCGACAACCTGATCGACATCCGCACGATCAGGCGAGCCCGCGCGCGAACGGCCCCACCCGCTCGATGAACTCCTCGAAGAACACCGCGGCGTCCACGTCAATGCCGATCAGCGCGTTGGCCTTTCGGTCGCCCGACCAATCGGGAGCCGTCACGCCCCGGGTCGGGGTGTCCGCCAGCTCGACGTCCACCGTCGCCGCCCGGGTCGTGATCAGCTGCGGGTCCAGCGCCGCCGCGGCGGCCAGCGGGTCGTGCATGTACGCGACGTAGCCGTGACCGCGGGCCTCATGGGACTCGAAGTAGAACCGCATCGCGTCCTCGATGGCCGGGACCAATGGCGACTCGCCGGACGCGTCCGCGAGCCGGGCGAGGATCTCCGGTGTCATCGCGACGCGGCGGGTGAGGTCCAGGCCGCAGACGATCGGAAGTCGTTGCTGCCCAGCCCAGCCCGTGAAGACCTCGCTGGCCGCCTCGGGATCCACCCGGATGTTCCACTCGGCCATCGGGTTGGCGTCGCTGCCTGCGCCGCCGAACGAGCCGCCCATGATCACCAGCCGTCGCAGCAGCGCCGGCAGCGCGGGTTCGGCGCGCAGTGCGAGCGCCAAGTTGGTCAGCGGGCCGGTGACCAGCCCGACCAGCTCCCCGGGATGGGCGTGCGCCGCGGCCACCCACGCCTCGGTGGCGTCGTGGTCGGTGAGCGTCCGGTCGGTGCGGGGGAGCTTCGCATAGCCCAAACCCTTGGGGCCGTGGAACTTCGAGTGATGCGGCCAGTGGCCGCACAGCGGGTCGTCGGCGCCCTTGGAGACGGGTAGGGCCGGGGCCCGGCACAATTCGAGCAAGCCCAGGTTGTTTTCGCAGACCTGCTCGACGTGGATGTTGCCGCCCGTCGAGGCGATGCCCACCACCTCGGCGTCGGCGCTGGCCAGCAGGTAGATCAGCGCCATCGCGTCGTCGATTCCGGTGTCGACGTCGACGAAGATGGCGTTCACCGCCGCGAGTTTACGGCCAGGCGGACGCGAACGTGATCACCAGGACGTCGCGCTGCGCCGGCCCGGAGCCGTCGATCGGCCGGATCGGCGAGACCGCGTGCAGGGTGCGGCGGTCGTCGCCCAGCATCAGCGTCCCGGGTTCGGCCAGCGTCGTCGCCAGCAACTGCCGACCCTGCAGGTCGCACACCGTGCTCTCGCCGCCGATGGCGTTGCGCCGCCCGATCAGGAGCGAGCTGACCAGCGTGACGCCGTCGCGGTGCAGGCCCTCTGGTGTGGGGCTGCCGTCGTCGCCCCCGTTGCATCGGATGCGGAACGGGTGCACCTTGACGTTCCAGTCGACCACGTCGTCCAGGGCGCCGGCCACCCGCGCCAGCAGCTTGATCACCTTGTGCAGCAACGGATCCGCGGCGAACGCAGCGGTCAGCGGCTCAAACTCGCGGTCCTTGCCGATGTAGAGCGGGTTGGAGTCCTGCGGCTGCACGAACGCGAGCTTGGGCATCGGGCGCAGCGCCCCGTCGCGCAGCGAGTATTGGCCGTAACGGCGCAGCCGCCGCACGCCCAGCTCCGCCGCGTACGGGTCGGGCGCCAGCTGCCGCCAGTGCCGGGCGAACCGGGTCCATTCCTCGCGGCCCACCTCGAGGCTTCGCGTCACGTCGAACGAGGGCAGCACGGCGACGCCGGTCGTCGCGACCTGCCGGGCCGCGGCGGCCACCGCGTCGGCGTCTGTCCACTTTTCGCACAGGACCATCGCGCCGGGATACCGCAATTCGGTCGGGCTAAACCCTCGGGGTGTTTACCAGTGCACGCCCGGTACCAACCGCACCAGGCGCTTGACCGGTCGCGGCGTGCGAATCCCACCGGTGACGCCGCGCGCCGGGCGCCTGGGCCGGCGGTTCGGCGTCGGCGCCTCCGCGGGCAGCCCGCGCGCCGCGGCGGAATCGGGGTAGCCCAGGTACAGCTGATGCAGGATGCGCCGCGAAGTCCTCGGCGCGAAGTAGTTGCCGGCCTCGGCCAGCGTCCCCAGCGGGGTGTCGATGCGGGCCGGTTTGTCGACCAGGCCGCGCACCACCATCGCCGCCGCGCGCTCGGGGCTGATCGCGGGCACCGGGTTGAGCCGGTGCGACGGCGCGATCATGGGCGTGCGGACCAGCGGCATGTGGATGTTGGTGAACGTGATGTGGTCGGACAGCGTCTCCGACCCGACGACGTCGGCGAACGCGTCCAGCGCCGCCTTGCTCGGCAGGTACGAGCTGTATTTGGGGTTGCGGGCCTGCACGCCGGCGCTGGATACGTTGACGACGTGGCCGAACCGGCGCTCGCGCCAGTGCGGCAGCAGCGCCAGCACCATCCGCACCGCGCCGAAGTAGTTGACCGCCATCACCCGCTCGTAGTCGTGCAGCCGGTCGGTGGAGTTGACCACCGAGCGGCGGATCGACCGGCCGGCATTGTTGACCAGGTAGTCGACGTGGTCGAAGCGGCCCAGGATGTCCTTGACGGTGTGCTCGACGGAAGCGGAGTCGGTGACGTCGCAGGCGAACGCGTGCGCCTGCCCGCCGCCCGCGCGGATCTCCGCGACCAGCGCATCGAGCGCGTCGGCGTTGCGGGCCAGCGCGAAAACCGTTGCGCCCCTTTCCGCGACGGCGAGGGCCGAGGCGCGCCCGATGCCGCTGGACGCACCGGTGATGATGACGTGCCGGCCCCGCAAGGAGCCCTTCGGGTCGTCGCGTCGCGCGCGGTCGGGGTCGAGGTGCTCGGCCCAGTACCACCACAGCTCGGGCGCGTAGCTGGCGAAGTCCGGGACTTCGATACCGGTGCCCCGCAACGCTTTCCGCGTCTCGTCGCTGACGAACTTGGGCAACAGGTCGACGACGTCGAAAATCTCGGCGGGAATCCCCAGCTGGGTGGCCGCCATGTTGCGCAGCACCCGGGCGCGTCCGCGCACCTTGAGCACCGGCGCGGCCACCGAGCCGGGCAGCGACCCGCGCATCGGCGGCAGCCCGGCCGCCTTGGCAACGCCGCGGTAAATGCCGCGCAGCCCAATGGTTTTCGGCGATGCCAGGTGGAAGGTCCGGCCATCCAAGCCCTCGGTGTGCATGAGCGCCACCAGCGCGTCGACGACGTAGTCGACCGGGACGATGTTGGTGCGCCCGGTGTCGGGCAGCAGGATCGGGGTGAAGTTGGGCAGCACCGCCAGCTTGGCGAGCACGCCGAAGAAGTAGTACGGCCCGTCGATCTTGTCCATCTCGCCGGTGACCGAGTCGCCCACCACCACCGCGGGGCGGTAGACGCGGTAGCGCAGCCCGGGCGCCGACCGGACCAGCGCCTCGGCCTCGAACTTCGTCCGGTGATAGGGGCTCGGCAGCTGCTGGCCGACGTCGAAGTCGTCCTCGGTGTACTCGCCCCGAAAGTCGCCCGCCACGGCGATCGACGACACATGGTGCAGCGTCGCGTCCAGCCGCCGGGCCAGCTCGATGACCGCGCGCGTGCCCTCGACGTTGGCCGCGCGCTGCTCGGCCTCGCCGGCGGTGATGTCGTAGATCGCCGCGCAGTGCACCAGGTGGTCGACGTGGCCCAGCTCGGCGAGGGTCTCGTCGGTCAGGTCGAGCTCGGGCAGCTCGCCGACCAGCGGCTTGGTCCGTTCGCCCCAGTCGGCGGCGAGGCGTTCGAACCGGCCCAGCGACTGGCGACGAACCAGCACCCACACCTCGGCATCGGGCTCGGTGGCTAGCAGACGAGATACGACGCGGCGACCGATAAACCCGGTACCGCCGGTAACGACATACCGCATTGGGCCATGGTAGCGGTCAGCCGTTGAAGTTGCGGATGCCGTCCCAGTCCTCGAGCGTCCAGCCGGTCGCCGGGTTGCCGCTGATCACCACGCGGCCGGTGTTGGGCAGCGGGTGGCTGGTGCGCAGGCTGTCCTTGGCGTTCTTCACGTTCATCAGCACCCAGTACTCGATGGAGTAGAGGTGCGCGAACACCACCGGTTTGCTGTGGCCGCTGTCATAGACCTTCTGAATTGCGGCGGTGAACCGGTCGTTGAACTCCTTGCCGGAGATCGACCCGGGGATGCTGTTCTGGGTGTCGCCGGCAAGCCAGTCCGCCGGCGCCAGCAGGTATGTGGTGGGATCCATCGAGATCGGCTTGCCCTCGAACCAGCCGGCGTTGATCTCCTGGATGCCCTGCAGCACCTCGACCTGCTTGCCGAGTTCGGCGGCCAACGGCGCGGCGGTTTGCTGGGCCCTCGCCATGGTCGAGGCGTAGACGGCGTCGTAGTGCTCGCGGCCAAGCTGGTGCGCGACCTGCTCGGCCTGGGACTTGCCCTCGGGGCTCAGGCCGGGACCCGGCACGCTGGTGTCGATGATTCCGCTGGCGTTGGCCTCCGACTGGGCATGCCGGATGAACGTGATCGTGATGCTGCGCACCTGTGGTGATCCGCCGCAGGCGCCGACGATCATCACCGCGGCGAGCACGGTCAAGGCTTTCCGGAACATGCTCCCCTTGCGCATGTCGATAGCCTGCCCTGCCGACGGCGCCCGGGGGAAGGGTTTGCGATGGTTAGGTGCAGAAAATCCTCGAAAGGAGACTCGCATGGCCATTGACCCGAGTGCCGTCGGCGCGGTGAGCGATCCGACGTTGTTCGAATGGACCGATAAGGACACGATGCTGTATGCGCTCGGTGTCGGGTGCGGCATCGACGATCTGGCCTTCACGACCGAGAACAGCCACGACATCGCCCAGCAGGTGCTGCCCACGTACGCGGTGATCTGCTCTCCGGCCTTCGGGGCGGCCGGCAAGATCGGAACGTTCAACTGGGCCATGCTCCTGCACGGGTCGCAGGGTGTCCGGTTGCACGCGCCGCTGCCGCCCGCGGGGAAGCTCTCGGTGGTCTCCGAGGTCACCGACATTCAGGACAAGGGCGAGGGCAAGAACGCGGTCGTGATGTTGCGCGGTCGCGGCACCGACCCGGACTCGGGAAAGCTGATCGCCGAAACGTCGACGACGTTCGTCGTCCGCGGCGCAGGCGGGTTCGGGGGAGTGCCGGGTCAGCGGCCGGTGGCGCCGGAGATCCCGGACCGCGAGCCGGACGCCCGGATTCCGCTGCCCACCCGCGAGGATCAGGCGCTGATCTATCGGCTCTCCGGTGACCGCAACCCGCTGCACAGCGACCCGTGGTTCGCTCGGGAGCTGGCCGGGTTCCCCAAGCCGATCCTGCACGGGCTGTGCAGCTACGGGGTCGCGGGCCGGGCGCTGGTCGCCGAGCTGGGCAAGGGCGTGGCCGCCAACGTCACCTCGATCGACGCGCGGTTCAGCTCGCCGGTGTTTCCCGGAGAGACGCTGACCACGCTGATCTGGCGCACCGAGCCCGGGAAGGCCGTGTTCCGCACGGAAGCTTCCGGCGCCCAAGGCGCCTCGGACGGCTCCGACGCGCGCGTGGTGCTCGACGACGGCGCCGCGGAGTACGCGCAGGGCTAGCTGACGGGCTACGTTCCGCCCAGTCGCCGCGCCAGTTCGTCGGTGAACTCGGCGGCCTGCGCGGGAGTGTCCAGCGCGAATCGTGCGGCGGTGGCGCGGTCACCATCCTCGTCGTGGCGCACCAGGATTGGGATTCCGTCGTCGCTGATGGCGTCGAACGCGTCCTCGTCGGTGATGTCGTCGCCCAGGTAGACCGGCACCAGGGGCCCGGACTCGGCCTGGCGCAAGTGCTCCAACACCCAGCGAAGCGTCTTGCCCTTGTCCCAGTCCATGTCGGGGCGCAGCTCGATCACCTCGCGGCCGGTTGTCACCCGAAGCGCGTCGCGCCGACCCGCTTCGCGCACCGCCGCGGCCACCTCGCCGACGTGGTCGCGGGCGGCGTTGCGGTAGTGCACGGCGACGCCAAACCGCTTGTGCTCCACCACAACACCGGGAATCGATCCGAGTTTGTCGCGTAGTTCGGCGGCCGCCTCCTCGAGCACCGGCACGGCCGCGGCCGCGTCCTCGTTTTGGTGGTGCGTCCCGTCGGGCGCGGTCAGCTCGAAACCGTGGCTGCCGGCGTACCAGATCCCGGGGACGCCCAGGCGCTGCGTCACATCCGCGAGGTCGCGTCCGGACAGCACCGCGACCGGGCACTGCGCGGCCAGCTTTTGCAGCGCCTCGACCGCGCCGGTGACGGGCCTGGCCGCGTCCGGGTCGTTGACGATCTCGGACAGCGTGCCGTCGAAGTCGTAGAACACGGCCGGCCTCCGGGCGGCCAGGGTGTCGAGGGCCCCCCGGGCGTCCGGCAGCTCGGACATCCGGTGGTCCCCGGTCCGCACGGTGATCTGGCCGAGGTCGGCGACGACCGCGTCGCCATCACCCGCGGGGCCGACACCGATGACCAACGCGAATCCGCGCTCGCGCGCGGCCCGGACGACCGCCGGGTCGGTGGCGACGACGACGCTCCGGCCCGGC
Organism: Mycobacterium sp. NGS69; assembly: GCF_059812165.1. NCBI lineage: Bacteria > Bacillati > Actinomycetota > Actinomycetes > Mycobacteriales > Mycobacteriaceae > Mycobacterium > Mycobacterium sp. NGS69. Next base: position 55,221 of record NZ_JCALCD010000003.1, on the reverse strand, counting down.
CGCACCGCCTCACTCGGGGGCTGACTGCCCGGCGGGAAGACGCCGGTGCCGACGCCGGCGTCCCGCAATCGCCCCACCAGTGCCTCCGTGGCGCCCAGCGCGGCGTCGAACAGCACGGCGTCGTGGCGGCGGGGGTCGATGGTGGCCGGCTCCAATGTGGGCACCGCCCCACCCTCTCACGCTGACCGGGGTCGCGGGGCCCGGGTCAGCGGAGCGAGGACGGGTGCGCCCGCTGCGACGGGCTGGGAAACGCGCGGGCCGTGCGCCTGCGCCGACGGTCCTTGCTGAACAGCAACACGGAGTCCTGGCTCAGCGCCACCAGCCGCGCCACACCCAGTTCGATGCCGGCGGCCAGCTGCCTGACGTCGGCGGCGGCGTCGTATTCGCCGGTGATGCCGAACACCACTTCGTCGCCGTAGCTGAGCACACCGACCCCGGTGCTCAGCCGCACGGCGGTCGGGGGAATCGGCAGGAAGCGCTCGAGGGTCCGGCCCATCAGCCGCAGCTGGTGGCGAGGTCCGGGCGCGTTGGTCGCCAGCGTCACGATCGCGCGTTGCGGAAGGCGCGCCAGCAGCTGTATCACGTTGCTGCGCAACATCGTCGGCAGTAAGTTGATCGCCGACTCCACGAGGTCGCCGAGGCCGGGCTCGTCGGTTTGCTTGGTCTTGCATTGGTGCTGCACCGCCCGCAGCAGCTGGACGGGGTCCTCATGCTCGACGGGCAGGTACGGCAGCATGGCCGAGCGCATCGGCATCGGCATCAGGGTGCGCAGCGAGTCGGCCCGCGGTTGCTCGCCGCGGCCCAGCAGGACGGTGCGGAAGCCCTCGGTGATGGCCGCCAGCGCAACGTCGTTGACGGTCACCCCGAATTTGCGGCACACGCGGTCGACGTCGGCGCGCGGCACCCGCACGGTGCCGTACTTACGCATCGTGGTCACGGGGCCGACCGAGGGCCCGGCCGCCGGCCACACCGCCCCGACGATCGTGTCCGCCAGCCCCGAGGCCCGCCCCAGGGCGTCGGCCCAGCCGCGCTTCGGGTTCAGCGCCGGCGAAACCCCTTTCGCACCGGCGTGGGTGGCGAAGGTGTCCCCGTCGGCGTCGTCGCAAAGCCGGGTGAGCAGGTGGGCGGCGGAGTGGCCATCGGCCAGCCAGTGGTGGACCTTCATCAAGATCGCCCACCGATTTCCCCTCAGGCCCTCGATGACCCAGCACTCCCACAGCGGGCGGTCCAAGTCGAGGGGACGCTCCAGGGCCTGGGCGATGGCCCGGGACAGTTCTGCGTCATCGCCCGGGCGCCGAACCACCACGCGGCGCACGTGATGGGCGAAATCGAGTCCCGGGCAGTCGATCCACTCGAAGGTCTGGGTTCGCAGCAACTGCGTGCATCGCGGTATCGACGGAAGCCGTTGCGCCAGAACCTCTTTTAGCGATTCGTCGTCAGGGGCGGTCCCGTCGACGATGGCGACCGCCCCGATCGCCAGGCTGGCATGCTGATCGGGGAACGCCGTGTCCAGTGTCTTCACCTGCGCCATGCTCAGTCCCCGCCCTCGATTTTTTGCACCCGTACCAGTATCTGCGCCGCAGGTTATGCCCGGTAGGCCCCGCAGCGTTAAGACCTTGTTTAGGAGTTGAAGATCCGTTTAACAACCGTTGTCACGAGCACGGGTTAAATCGAACATACATTCGAGTAGACTCTCTGAACGTGGGCTGGTATGGGTTGGTTTAACGGGCCGCCGAGCTGGGCGGAAATGGAGCGGGTGCTCGACGGCAAGCCGCGCCACGCCGGCGCGCCGGCGGACCCGCCGGAGGACGCCCCGCTGTCGCGCAAGCGGGGGACGTACCGGCCGCCCGACGACACCCGGCCGGCCCGCTCGTCCGTTGCCTATGCCGAGCTGCACGCGCATTCGGCGTTCAGCTTCCTCGACGGAGCCGGCACCCCCGAGGAGATGGTGGAGGAGGCCGCCCGGCTGGGCCTGCGCGCCCTGGCGCTGACCGACCACGACGGCCTGTACGGGGCGGTGCGGTTCGCCGAGGCGGCCGCCGAACTCGACCTGAACACCGTCTTCGGCGCCGAACTCTCGCTGGGGCCGGGCGCGCGCACCGAGACGCCCGACCCGCCCGGCCCGCACCTGCTGGTGCTGGCCCGCGGCCCGGAGGGGTACCGACGGCTGTCGCGTCAACTGGCCGCGGCGCACCTGGCCGGCGGGGAGAAGGGCAAACCGCGCTACGACATCGACGCGCTGACCGAGGCCGCCGGGGGGCACTGGCACATCCTGACCGGATGCCGCAAAGGCCATGTGCGCCAGGCGCTTTCCGACGGCGGTCCGGACGCGGCGGGGCGGGCGCTCGCCGACCTGGTGGACCGGTTCGGCGCGCACCGGGTCAGCGTCGAGCTGACCCGGCACGGCCACCCGCTCGACGACGAACGCAACGCGGCGCTGGCCGGGATCGCGCCGCGTTTCGGCGTCGGGGTCGTCGCCACCACCGGGGCGCACTTCGCCCACCCGTCACGCGGCCGGCTGGCCATGGCGATGGGCGCCATCCGGGCCCGGGAGTCCCTGGATTCGGCCGCCGGGTGGCTGGCCCCGCTGGGCGGCTCGCACCTGCGCTCCGGGGAGGAGATGGCCCGGCTGTTCGGCCAGCGGCCGGAAGCGGTGACGGCCGCCGCCGAACTCGGCGAGCAGTGCGCGTTCGGGCTGGCGCTCATCGCGCCCCGGCTGCCGCCGTTCGAGGTGCCCGACGGGCACACCGAGGACAGCTGGCTGCGTCAGCTGACCATGGCGGGCGCGCGCGAGCGCTACGGGCTTCCCGAATCGGCGCCGCGCGCCTACGCCCAGATCGAGCACGAGCTGAAAGTCATTGCACACCTGAGCTTTCCGGGCTACTTCCTGGTGGTGCACGACATCGCCCGGTTCTGCCGGGAGAACAACATCCTGTGCCAGGGCAGGGGATCGGCGGCCAATTCCGCGGTCTGCTACGCCTTGGGTGTCACCGCGGTGGACCCGGTGGCCAACGAGCTGCTGTTCGAGCGCTTCCTGTCGCCGGCCCGCGACGGGCCGCCGGACATCGACATGGACATCGAATCGGACCAGCGCGAGAAGGTCATCCAGTACGTCTACGACAAGTACGGCCGCGACTACGCCGCCCAGGTCGCCAACGTCATCACCTACCGGGGTCGGATCGCGGTCCGCGACATGGCCCGCGCCCTCGGGTTTTCGCAGGGGCAGCAGGACGCGTGGAGCAAGCAGATCAGCCACTGGAACGGACTGGCGGACTCGCCGGACATCGAGGACATCCCGGAGCAGGTGATCGACCTGGCCAACCAGATCCGGAACCTGCCGCGGCACATGGGCATCCACTCCGGCGGCATGGTGATCTGCGACCGCCCGATCGCCGACGTGTGCCCGGTGGAGTGGGCGCGCATGGAGAACCGCAGCGTCCTGCAATGGGACAAAGACGACTGCGCGGCAATCGGTTTGGTGAAGTTCGACCTGCTCGGGCTGGGCATGCTCTCGGCGCTGCACTACGCCATCGACCTGGTCGCCGAGCACAAGGGCATCCGGGTCGACCTGGCCCGCCTCGACCTCTCCGAAGAAGCGGTGTACGAGATGCTGTGCCGCGCCGACTCCGTCGGCGTGTTCCAGGTGGAGTCGCGGGCGCAGATGGCCACGTTGCCCAGGCTGCGGCCGCGGGTGTTCTACGACCTGGTGGTGGAGGTCGCGCTGATCCGCCCCGGGCCCATCCAGGGCGGGTCGGTGCACCCCTACATCCGGCGGCGCAACGGCGTCGACCCGGTCGTCTACGACCACCCATCCATGGAATCGGCGCTGCGAAAGACGCTGGGGGTGCCACTCTTTCAGGAACAGCTGATGCAGCTGGCCGTCGACTGCGCCGGCTTTTCCGCTGCCGAGGCCGACCAGCTGCGGCGCGCCATGGGCTCCAAGCGCTCGACCGAGCGGATGCGACGGCTGCGCGGCCGGTTCTACGACGGCATGCGCGAACTGCACGGCGCCCCCGACGACGTGATCGACCGGACCTACGAAAAGCTGGAGGCCTTCGCCAATTTCGGCTTTCCCGAAAGCCACGCGCTGTCCTTCGCGTCGCTGGTGTTCTACTCGTCGTGGTTCAAGCTGCACCACCCGGCGGCGTTCTGCGCGGCGCTGCTGCGCGCGCAGCCGATGGGCTTCTACTCGCCGCAGTCGCTGGTGGCCGACGCGCGCCGGCACGGCGTCACGGTGCACGGCCCCGACGTCAACGCCAGCCTGGCGCACGCCACCCTCGAGAACAACGGGACGGAGGTGCGGCTCGGCCTGGGCGCCGTCCGCCACATCGGCGACGACCTCGCCGAGCGGCTGGTCGACGAACGAAAGGCCCACGGCCCCTTCGCATCCCTGCTCGATCTGACCACCCGGCTGCAGCTGTCCGTGCCGCAGACCGAGGCGCTGGCCACGGCCGGGGCGTTGGGCTGCTTCGGCATGTCCCGGCGCGAGGGGCTGTGGGCGGCCGGGGCCGCGGCCACCCAACGGCCGGACCGATTGCCCGGCGTGGGCTCGTCGTCGCACATCCCCGCGCTGCCGGGAATGAGCGAGCTGGAGCTGGCCGCCGCCGACGTATGGGCCACCGGCATCTCCCCGGACAGCTACCCGACGCAGTTCCTGCGGGAGGACCTCGACGAGATGGGCGTGGTGCCCGCCGACGCGCTGGGATCGGTCCCCGACGGCGACCACGTGCTGATCGCCGGCGCGGTGACCCATCGGCAGCGGCCCGGCACGGCCCAGGGGGTGACGTTTATCAACCTCGAGGACGAGACCGGGATGGTCAACGTGCTCTGCACGCCGGGGGTGTGGGCGCGACACCGCAAGCTGGCCAACACCGCACCCGCGCTGCTGATCCGCGGGCAGGTGCAAAACGCCAGCGGCGCCATCACCGTCGTCGCCGAGCGGCTGGGCCGCATCACCCTGGCGGTGGGCTCGAAGTCGCGCGACTTCCGCTGAGCCGTGCACTGGCGGCGCGGTTTTGGCGGTCGTCATGCCTGTTGCACGGAAAGGCGCCTAGCAAATCCGACGCGTCGTAAGCTATTCGAAAAAGATCGCTTGGAATCGGCTGTATTGATTCAATGTGTCAAGGGAGTCGAGATGAAATTCACGCTCGTTCGGCGCGGCGCGGCGATATTGGGTTGCGCTGCGGCGCTGGTTCTTTCTCCCGCGGTGGCCAGCGCCGATCCGCCCGACCCGCACCAGCCGGACATGACGAAGGGCTTCTGCCCGGGGGGCCGATGGGGGTACGGCAATTTGGCCGTGTGCGACGGCGAGAAGTATCCCGACGGGTCGTTTTGGCACCAGTGGATGAAAACCTGGATTGTCGGCCCGCAATTTTATTACGACTGCGTCGGCGGCGACGAACCCCTGCCGGGGCCGCCGCCGCCCGGTGGCTGCGGCGGGGCGATTCCGCCCGACGGCCCGCCGCCGCCCCCCTAGCCGACCCCGGGCTCAGGCCGTCGGCGTCGTCCACACCTTCGTCGGCGTGATCTTCAGTCGGGTGCTGTAGGCGCCCAGCGAGTCGGTCAGGCCGAAGCTCGCCGCGGCCTCGCGGTACTTAGCCCAGTACGGCGCGTCGTCTCGGCAGTCGACGCCGGTCGCGTCGACCTCCGCGATGCCACCGATGACGATGATTCCGCCGCCGTTGCCGTCGGAGTCCAGGTTCAGGCTCACCTCGGGGTGCGCTTTGATGTGGGCGACCTTGGCCGCCCCCGGCGTGGAATAGGCCGTCAGCTTGGCGCCGTCGAAGTAGAACCAGATCAGCCGCGGCACCGGCTGCCCCGATTTCGCGACGGTGGTCAGCCAGCCGTACTGATCCGATGTCAGCCTGTCGGAAACCTCTTGTGTCAGTTCGACGCTCATGATGCCGAATGTAGTCTCCACACATGACCCTCAACCTGTCCGTCGACGAAGTCCTCACCACCACCCGCTCGGTCCGCAAGCGGCTCGACTTCGACAAGCCCGTCGGCCGCGAGGTGCTGATGGAATGCCTGGACCTGGCCCTGCAGGCGCCCACCGGGTCCAACTCGCAGGGCTGGCAGTGGGTGTTCGTCGAGGACGCCGAGAAGAAGAAGGCGATCGGCGAAATCTACCTGGCCAACGCCCGCGGCTACCTCGCCGCGCCGGGAGCCGAGTACGCCGAGGGCGACACCCGCGGCGAGCGGATGGGCAAGGTCCGCGATTCGGCGACCTATCTCGCCGAGCACATGCACGAGGCGCCGGTCCTGATGATCCCGTGCATCGAGGGCCGCGAGGACAAGACGCCGCTGGGCGGCGTGTCGTTCTGGGCGTCGCTGTTTCCCGCGGTGTGGAGTTTTTGCCTGGCGCTGCGGTCGCGGGGCCTGGGCTCCTGCTGGACCACGCTGCACCTGCTGCGCGACGGCGAAAAGCAGGCCGCCGAGGTGCTCGGCATCCCGTTCGACAAATTCAGCCAGGGCGGGCTGTTTCCGATCGCCTACACCAAGGGCACCGACTTCCGGCCGGCCAAGCGCCTGCCCGCCGAGCAGCTCACGCACTGGAACGCCTGGTAGGTCAGCCCGAAAGCGGCCAGACCTCGACGACGCCGTGCGCGACCGCGCACGGGGTTTGGCTCACCCGCTCGATCGCCGCGTCGAGGTTCTCGGCCTCCAGGACCGCGAACCCGGCGATCGGCAGCGCCGACTGCAGGTACGGGCCGGGGTCGGTTCGCACGCCCGAGCCCTCCGGATTGCGCACCTGAACGGGGCGTCCGGCGATGCCGATCAGCGCCCCGGCCGCACCCAATTCGTCGTCGCGCGCGTGCGCGGCCGCTTTGCATTCGTCGCTGACGCGGTCGTACCCCGCCGCGTCCCCGTAACCGATCGTGATGAAGGTAGCCATATCAAGGCTGACTCGCGCGCGGCCGGGGATTCATCGCGCCCCGGCGTATCCGTTCTGCCGCCAGGCCTCGTAGACGGCGATCGCGGCCGCGTTGGACAGGTTCAGCGACCGCCGGCCCGCCAGCATCGGGATGCGCACCTGCCGGGTGACGTGCGGATCGGCCAGGGTCGCCGCGTCCAGCCCGTCGGGTTCCGGCCCAAACATCAGCACGTCGCCGGCCTCGTAGTCGACGTCGGCGAACGACGTGGTCGCGTGCGCGGTGAAGGCGACCACCCGCGCCGGCGCCAGCGCGTCCCACGCGGCGCGCAGCGACGGGTGCACGGTGACCGACGCCAGGTCGTGATAGTCCAGCCCGGCGCGGCGCAGCTTGGGCTCGGACAGGTCGAATCCCAGCGGCTCGACCAGGTGCAGTTCGGCGCCGGTGGCGGCCGCCGTCCGAATGGCGTTGCCGGTGTTGGGGGCGATGCGCGGTGAATAGAACAGCATCTTGAACACACACGCCATCCTGCCCGGGGTCTTCGCTTGGATAATGCTGGCATGGTCGAGCAGAGCATCTGGATGCAGAAGGTGGCAGCCGATCCCGGACACTCGCACTGGTATGTCGAGCGCTTCCGTGCCATGGCACGCGCCGGTGATGACCTGCTCGGCGAGGCCCGCCTCGTGGACGCGATGGCACCCCGCGGCGCCCACATCCTTGATGCCGGTTGCGGCCCCGGCCGGTTGGGCGGTTATCTGGCCGCAGCCGGTCACCGGGTGGTCGGTGTCGACGTCGACCCGGTGCTCATCGAGGCAGCCGAGCACGACCATCCCGGGCCGCGCTGGCTTGTGGGCGACCTCGCCGAACTCGACCTGCCCGCACGCGGAATCGCCGAGCCGTTCGATGTCATCATGTCGGCCGGCAACGTGATGGCGTTCCTTGCCCCGAGTACCCGAGCCCAGGTGCTGGGCCGGCTGCGTGCGCATGTCACCGACGGCGGTCGAGCGGTGATCGGCTTGGGCGCCGGCCGCGGGTACGAGTTCGGCCAGTTTCTCGACGACGCGGCAGCTGCCGGGTTCGCGCAAGATCTGCTCCTGTCCACCTGGGATCTGCGACCGTTCACCGACGAGTCCGATTTCCTCGTCGCGCTCCTTCGGCCGTCTTAGGTCCTGCGCGTCGGCGGCCGTTGCCGTCCGGACGGATCATGACAAAGCCAATTTGTTTGCCAGACTTGCGTCCCCGCGCGCGGGCACACTTTGGAGGGCTCTGCCTACTCAGTAGGAATTGTGGAGACCTCGGCCGCGGGCTGTCATACTCGTCGGATTGCCAGGTGTTTATCGCTGGCGCCGACTGCGTGGGGTAGGCGGAATTAAGCAGGAAGTCTCATGAGCCTCTCGTTTCACCGAGCGCTGACAATCAGCGCAGCGGCCCGTCGCGCGGCCGCAAGCACGTGACCATGTTCACCCGCCCGGCCCACGCGGCCGAGGCGGTCGCGCCGGAATACACGCAAGCCGACGGGCCGCGGGCCAAACGCCCGCCGGCCTGGTCGCTGGGCAACTGGCCCGTGCGCTACAAGGTGCTGGCCATTGTGCTGGTCCCGCTGCTCTTGGCGACGGCGTTCGGGGCGTTGCGCGTCAAGGACGCGATGGCCAACTCGCGCGGCCTGAACCTGGCCGCCGCCCGCGCCGACGTGCTGCCGGCGATCACCAAATACATGTCGGCGTTGGACGTCGCGCTACTGGCGAGCTCCACCGGGCGCGACGTCGAGGGGGCCAAGAAGAACTACGAGGCGCGCAAGTACGAGCTGCAGCAGCGCCTGGCGGACACCGACGTCACCCCCGACGTGCGGTCCGGGGTGAGCACCCTGCTGAACGGCGGCGCGGGGCTGCTGGACAAGGTGGCCGACAACGCCATCGGTTTGCGGGACCGGGTCACCACGTACGCCCCGCTCCTGCTGACGGCCGAGGACGTGATCAACGCGTCGGTGCGCGTCGGCGACGAGCGGATCCGCGCCGAGGCGCAGGCGCTCAGCCGGGCCGTCGGCGCCCGCGGGCAGATGACGATGCAGCAAATCCTGGTGACCCGGGGCGCCGACCTGCCCGAGCCGCAGCTGCGGACCTCGATGATCACCCTGGCCGGCACCGAGCCGTCGACGCTGTTCGGGATGAGTGAGGTGCTCGGCGCCGGGTCGCCCGAGGCCAAGACGCTGCAGCAGCAGATGGTGACCCGAATGGCGATCATGTCGGATCCGGCCAGCGTGCTCGTCGACAACCCGGACCTGCTGCGCTCGATCGAGACCACCGACGGGATCGCCGAGCAGGTCATCAACGACGCCACCGCGTCGGTGACCAAGTCCGTGCACGCCGAGGCCACCGACCGCCGCAACTCCGCGATCGTCGACACCGCGCTGGTGCTGGGCGTCATCGTGATCGCCCTGCTCGTCGTCTTGCTGGTGGCGCGCGCGCTGGTGCGCCCGTTGCGCGTCCTGCGCGACGGCGCGCTCCAGGTCGCCCACACCGACCTGGAGGAGGAGGTGGCCCGGGTCAAAGCCGGTGGCGCCGAACCGATCCCGCAGCCGCTGCCGGTGTACACCACCGAGGAGATCGGTCAGGTCGCCCACGCCGTCGACGAGCTGCACACGCAGGCCCTGCTGCTGGCCGGCGACGAGGCGCGCCTTCGGCTGCTGGTCAACGACATGTTCGAGACCATGTCGCGGCGCAACCGTTCCCTGGTCGACCAGCAGCTGATGCTGATCGACCGGCTGGAGCGCAACGAGGAGGATCCCGAACGCCTGGACAACCTGTTCCGGCTGGATCACCTGGCGGCCCGGCTGCGGCGCAACAGCGCCAACCTGCTGGTGCTAGCGGGCGCGCAGCTGGCCCGCGACCAACGCGACCCGGTGCCGCTGTCGACGGTGATCAACGCCGCGGTGTCCGAGGTCGAGGACTACCGCCGGGTCGAGCTGTCCGGCCTGCCCGACTGCGCGCTGGTCGGCGCGGCGTCGGGCGGGGTCATTCACCTGTTCGCCGAGCTGATCGACAACGCCCTGCGCTACTCACCGCCGACGACGACGGTCCGGATCTCCGCGGGACGCGGCGGCGACGGCGGCGTCACGCTGCGGATCTCCGACTCCGGCCTTGGCATGAACGACGCCGATCGGCGCATCGCCAACATGCGGCTGCGGTCCGGCAGCGACGTCACCCCCGACAACGCCCGGCACATGGGCCTGTTCGTGGTGGGCCGGATCGCCGCCCGGCACGGCATCCGGGTGGGCCTGCGGGGCCCGGCCGGCAACGAGGCGGGCGCCGGCACCACCGCCGAGGTGTACCTGCCCCCGACGGTGCTCGCCGGCTCGGCGGGGCCGCAGGGACGGCCGGGATCCGTGTCGTCGCCGAGCACCAAGCTCGCCAACGCCATGGCGACGACGGACCCCGCGGGCGCGCCCGCCGGGGAGTACGACGCCCCCGAGCCCGCGAACCAGAACGGCGCCGAGATACCGTCGGTCACGCTGTTGCCGCGCCGCAACCCCGGATCCAGCGGCATCACCGAGGTTCCCGAGGTTCCCGCGCCGGCCGAGCCGCTGCCCCGCCGGCAACGGCGCGAGCTCGCCGAGCCGCAGCCGCGGCCGCAGCCGAGGCCGGCCAAGCCCGCGGCGGTGTCGGACACGTCGGCGTTCTTCGCCGCGCGCGCCCAGGCCGCCGCGGCCCCGCGGGAAACCCCGGCGCCGGTCGCGTCGATCCCAACAATTCCGGCCATCCCGAAAGCCCCGAAAGCCCCGAAAGCCCCCGAAGCCCCGCAGGCGCCGGCCGATGACGACGTCATCTACCGTCGGATGCTGTCGGAGATGCTGGGCGACCCGCACGACCTGGTCAACAGCCCCGACCTGGATTGGCAGTCAGTGTGGGATCGGGGCTGGTCGTTGGCCGCCGCAGCCGAGGACAAGCCGGTCGAGGCGCAAACCGAGCACGGGCTGCCGGTCCGTGAGCCCGGGGCGCGGCTGGTGCCCGGCGCCGCGAACGGGACGGACACGACGGAAGAGGACCGGCCGGACGACGACGAGGGATTCCTGGTGGGATCCAACGGCCTGGGTCGGCATTCGCAGCACTCCGCCGCGGGCCGCGACCCCGAGGCGGTGCGGGCGTCGTTCAGCAGCCACTTCGGTGGCGTGCGCTCCGGACGGTCGCACGCCCGCGAGACGAGTGAAGGATCTGATCAGGAATGACGTCCGCCGACAATCCCCCGCAAGCGGGCGGTGCCCCCACGCTGGACTGGCTGGTGACGAAGTTCGCCCGCGAGGTCCCCGGCGTCGCGCACGCGTTGCTGGTGTCGGTCGACGGGCTGCCCGTCGCCGCCAGCGAACACCTCCCGCGCGAACGGGCCGATCAGCTGGCCGCGGTGGCCTCCGGCCTGGCCAGCCTCGCGACCGGTGCCGCGCAGCTCTTCGAGGGCGGCCGGGTGCTGCAGTCGGTGGTCGAGATGTCCAACGGCTACCTGTTGCTGATGCGGGTCGGCGACGGCTCGCACCTGGCGACGCTGGCCGTGTCCTCCTGCGACATCGGCCAGATCGGGTACGAGATGGCCATCCTCGTCGAACGGGTGGGCGGTGTGGTTCAGTCCACCCGCCGGTCCGCAGAGCAGTACCAGTGAGCCGCGATGGACAGACGTGAGCGCTGGCCCGCCTCACGTGAGGCGAACCTGGTCCGTCCGTACACCCTGACGTCCGGCCGGACCGGTACCAACGTCGACCTTCCGCTGGAAGCGCCGGTGCAGACGTTGGACGCGGGCCTGGCTCACCGCTGGCCACCCAACGATGCGAGAGGCAAGATCATCCAACTGTGCGTCAACAGCCCGTCCGTCGCGGAGATCTCGGCCCGGCTGGATTTACCGGTCGGCGTCGCGCGCGTCCTGGTCGGCGATCTGGTGCTGTCCGGCTACCTTCGGGTGCACAGGACGTTGACGGAGCGTTCCACCCGCGACGAGCGCCACGAACTCATAGGAAGGACCCTGCGTGGCTTACGAGCACTCTGACGCGCGAGCGCACGCTTCGACGAAGATCGTGATCGCGGGCGGCTTCGGGGTCGGCAAGACCACGTTCGTCGGGGCGGTCTCGGAGATCATGCCGCTGCGCACCGAGGCCATGCTCACCGATGCATCGGAGGGCGTCGACATGCTCGAGGCCACCCCGGACAAGAAGACCACCACGGTCGCAATGGATTTCGGCCGGATCACCCTGGACGAGGAGCTGGTGCTCTACCTGTTCGGCACCCCCGGTCAGCGGCGGTTCTGGTTCATGTGGGACGACCTGGTGCGCGGCGCGATCGGGGCGGTCGTCCTCGTCGACTGCCGCCGGCTGCAGGACAGCTTCGCCGCGGTCGACTTCTTCGAGCACCGCAACCTGCCGTTCCTGATCGCGGTCAACGAATTCGACGGCGCGCCACGCTATCCCGTCGAGGCGGTGCGCGAGGCGCTGACCCTGCCCCGGCACATCCCGGTGATCACCGTCGACGCCCGGGACCGACGGTCGGCAACCGACGCGCTGATCGCCGTGAGCGAGTACGCGCTGGAAACCCTGGCCGCGAGCTGATCCCGCGTTGCAGCACTGGGTCGACCGCGAATTCACTGGCACCGATTTTCGCGACGACGACCTCAGCCGGCTGCGCACCGAACGGGTGGTGTTTTCCGAGTGCGACCTCAGCGGCGTCAACCTGGCCGAGTCCGACCATCGCGGGTCGGCGTTTCGCAACTGCACGTTCGAGCGAACACTGTTGTGGCACAGCACCTTTGCGCAGTGCAGCATGCTGGGCTCGGTGTTTGTGCACTGCCGGATGCGCCCGATGACGTTCGACGAGGTGGACTTCACCCTCGCGGTGCTCGGCGGCAACGATCTTCGCGGCGTCGACCTGAGCGGCTGCCGGCTGCGCGAGACCAGCCTGGTGGAGACCGACCTGCGCAAGGCCGTGCTGCGCGGCGCCGACCTGTCCGGCGCTCGGACGACGGGCGCCCGCCTCGACGACGCCGACCTGCGCGGCGCCATCGTGGACGCCGCGTTGTGGCGGACCGCGTCGCTGTCGGGCGCCCGCGTCGATGTCCCGCAGGCGATGGCGTTCGCGCTGGCGCACGGCTTGCGGCTGGACGCGAAGGATTAGCGCTTGAGCCGGATGCGCCACCGCACGATCCCGGAATAGACCACCGACAGCGCGACCAGCATGCCCATGTCGAGCAGCCACGCGCCGCGCGTGTGCGCCCAGTGGGCGTCCTGCTGCACCAGCGAACCGGGCACCAGCGCCCGCAGGTCGACCGTGGACGCCGACGCCGCGTAGCCCCAGCGCGACGGCAGCACCCAGGACAGCTGGTCCAGGAAGATCCGGCCGGTCACGGGGACCATGCCGCCGCCGAGCACGAGCTGCAGCATCAGCGACACCACCAACAGCGGCATGATCTGCTCGTTGGAGCGCGCCAGCGACGACAGCACCAACCCCAGCACCGCCGAGGCCACGCACGTCGCGGCCACCGTGACGAACAGCTCGAAGCTCGCGTTACCCAACAGCACCGGCGGCCGCGTCGGCGCCCCCTTGCCCAGCAGCACGATGCCCGTCGCGATCGCGGCCTGCGCGATCGCGAACGCACAGAACACGGTCAGCTTGGCGCCCAGGTAGGCGCCCGTCGACAGGCCCACCGCCTGCTCGCGCCGGAAGATGGCGCGCTCGCCGATCAGGTCGCGGATCGTCAGCGCCGTGCCCATGAAGACGGCGGCGATCGACAGCAGGGTCAGGATCTGCGCGGACTCGTCGGGCGTCCCGCTGGTCGGTTGCGCGACGCCGAAGCCGGTGTTCCCCGGGACGGTCAGCGACAGCGCGCCCAGGACGAACGGCAGCAGCGCCAGGAACGTGAAGTAGGCGCGGTCGGACACCACCAGCCGGACCTGGCGCCGCGCGATCGTGGAGAACTGGTGCCGCACGCTCGTTCGGGCCTGGGTGCCGAGGTCGGCCGGCGCCGACGCGACCGGCGGCGGGGGCTCGTTCTGGGCCAGGAAGCGACGGTTGGCCTCGTCGGGGTCGGCGCCCACCTTCGCGAAGATCTGGGCCCAGTTGGTGGTGCCCATGGCCGCGCCGATCTGCGCGGGCGCGCCCAGGTAGGCCGTCTTGCCGCCCGGCGCCATCAGCAGCACCTGGTCGCACACGTCGAGGTAGGTCAGCGAGTGGGTGACGACCAGCACCACGCGCCCGGCGTCGGCGAGCTGGCGCAGCATTGTCATCACCTGCAGGTCCAGCGCGGGGTCCAGGCCCGAGGTCGGCTCGTCGAGGATCAGCAGCGACGGCCCGGTGAGCAGTTCCAGCGCCACCGAGGCGCGCTTGCGCTGGCCGCCGGACAGCTTGTCGACGCGGGTGTCGGCGTGGTTGGTCAGCCCGAGTTCGTCGAGCACCTGGGCCACCACCTGCTGGCGGTCGGCCTTGCCGGTGTCGGGGGGCAACCGCAGTTCGGCGGCGTAGCCGAGGGCCTGGTTGACCGTCAGCTGGCGGTGCACGACGTCGTCCTGCGGGACCATCCCGATCCTGGTGCGCAGCGACGCGTACTCGGTGTGGATGTCGTGGCCCTCGAACGTGACCGAGCCGGAGGTCGGGGTGGCGTACCCGGCGATCAACCGGGACAGCGTGGTCTTGCCGGCGCCCGACCCGCCGATGATCGCGGTCAGGGTGCCGGGCCGGGCGGTCACCGAGACCCGCTCGAGCAGGTTCTTTCCGTCGATGGCGAAGTTGACCTCGCGCACCTCCAGGCCGCCCGAGCGCGCGGCCACCTCGTTGCGGCGGACCAGCATGCCGCCGCTGAACAACAGGTCGACGTTGCCGATCGTGACCACGTCGCCCTCGGCGAGCACCGCGGACCCGACCCTGATCCCGTTGACGAAGGTGCCGTTGATGCTGTGCGCGTCGCGGATCTCGGTGCCCACCGGCGTCGCGGTCAGGAACGCGTGATGGCGCGACGCCAGCACGTCCTGGATGACGACGTCGTTGTCCAGCGAGCGGCCGATCCAGGCGGAGCCGGTCACCGGGCCCTCGAGCTTCCCGGAACCGAGCGCCTTGACCCGGGTGGTCGGGAACTCGGCGATCTCGCCGCCCACGCCGACCTGGGTGGGCGGGTTCTCGTCGTGGGTGGGCGCGTTCGGCCGCAGGATCGGGATGGCGGTCGTGCGCGACACGCCGTCGGGACGCCGCCCGGGCGGCGGGGCCTTGCGGATAGGGCCGGTGGGCGGCGCGATCGTCGGGACCGTCTCCGTCGGTGGCAGCAGCCCGACGGTGCCCCGGTGGTGGCCGACCTCGAACGTGATCCGCGGTCCGTCGGGCTTGCCGATGTTGAGGGCCTGGCCGTCCTGGATGTCGACCGTCGCCACCCGCCGGCCGTTGAGGAAGACCCCGTTGAGCGAGCCGTTGTCGACCGCCACCCACCGGCCGCCCTCGAAGCGCAGCAGCAGGTGCGCCCGGGCGATCAGCGGGTGCGCCACGCGCAGGTCGGCGCGCAGGTCGCTGCCGACGACGACGTCGCGACCCGGCGCGAAATTGCCTTCCGATCGCTGGGACCGCACCGTCAGCACTGGCTGCGCGGGCTGACCCATCAGCCCTTGCGCCGGTTCCTAGCCAGGCCGCGGCGGCCCGAGGAGTGCGCCTTCAGCCGGATCTTCCACCACACGATGGTGCTATAGGCCACGCACAACGCGAGCAGCATCCCGATGTCGAACAGCCACGCGCTCGCCTTGTGGTCGAAGTGCTGGTCCTTCGGGTCGGTCGGGCCCACGACGAGCCGGTGGGTGTCGATCGTCGAGGCCGCGGACGCGTAACCCCATCGGGCCGGCGTGGCCCACGACAACTGGTCGAGCACGGGCCGGTTGGTCACCCAGATCAACCCGCCGCAGAACACCAGCTGCGACATGATGGCGATGACCAGGAACGGCATGATCTGGTCCTGCGACTTCGCGATCGCCGACAGGGCCATCCCCAACAGCGCGGAGGCCACGCACGTCAGCGCGACGTCGACGAACAGTTCGAAGCTGACGTTGCCCAGCATCACGGCGTTCGCGATCGGCTGGCCCCAGCCGACCACCGAGATCACGGTCGCGATCCCCGCCTGCCCGATGGCGAACGCGCTGAACACCACGACCTTGGCGGCCAGGTACGACGCGGTCGACAGGCCGACGGCCTGCTCGCGTTTGAAGATGGGACGCTCGCCGACCAGGTCGCGGATGGTCAGCGCGGTCCCCATGAACACGGCGCCCACGGTGAGCATGACCAGAATCTGGTCGGGCTGGTTGGGGGAGTTGCTCAACGGGTCGCCCATTCCGTATCCGGTCTTGCCGCGCACCGTGAGCGTGAGGATGCCGATCAGGAACGGCAGCAGCGCCAGGAACACCGTGTAGCCCCGGTCGGAGATCACCAGCCGGATCTGGCGGCGCGCCACCGTCCAGAACTGGCGCAGCACGTCGGTGTGCACCGGTTCGCCCAGGTCGCCCGGGCTGGCGTCGGACGGGGCCTGTATCTCCGGCGGCTGGTTTTCGGCGAGGAAGCGGCGGTTGGCCTCGTCGGGGTCGGCGCCCACCTTCGCGAAGATGTCGGCCCAGTTGGTGGTGCCCATGGCCGCGCCGATCTGGCTGGTCGGCCCCAGGAAGGCCGTCTTGCCACCCGGTGCCAGCAGCAGGATCTGATCGCAGACGTCGAGGTAGGCCACCGAGTGCGTGACGACCAGCACCACGCGGCCGGCGTCGGCCAGCTGGCGCAGCATCATCATCACCTGCCGGTCCAGCGCCGGGTCGAGGCCCGAGGTCGGCTCGTCGAGGATGAGCAGCGACGGCCCGGTGAGCAACTCGAGCGCCACCGAGGCGCGTTTGCGCTGGCCGCCCGACAGCTTGTCGACGCGGGTGTCGGCGTGCTTGGTCAGCTCGAGTTCCTCGAGGACCTGCGCGACGACCTGCTCGCGGTCGGCCTTGCTGGTGTCGGGCGGCAGCCGCAGTTCGGCCGCGTAGCCCAGCGCCTGGTTGACCGTCAGCTGGCGGTGCACCACGTCGTCCTGCGGCACCATCCCGACCCGGCTGCGCATGGACGCGTATTCAGCGTGGATGTTGTGGCCCTCGAACGTCACCGTTCCCGTGCTGGGGGTGGTGTACCCGGCGATCAGCCGCGACAGCGTGGTCTTGCCCGCGCCCGACCCGCCGATGATGGCGGTCAGCGTCCCGGGACGCGCGGTCAGCGAGATGTGGTCGAGCAACTGTTTTCCGTGGTCGACCGTGAAGGTGACGGCGTTGACCTCCAGGCCGCCGGTGCGCGTCGCGGCCTCGGTGCGGCGGACCAGGGTGTCGCGGGTGAAGACGAGGTCGACGTTTCCGATCGTGACCACGTCGCCCTCGGTCAGGATCGCGGAGCCGACCCGGACGCCGTTGACGAAGGTGCCGTTGACGCTGTGCGCGTCGCGGATCTCGGTGCCCAGCGGGGTCTGGGTCAGAAACGCGTGATGGCGCGACGCCAGCACGTCCTGGATGACGATGTCGTTGTCGGTGGAACGGCCGATCGTGACCGCGTCGGACGACTTCGGCATCGCCCCGGAGCGCGACGGCAGCAGCGCCTGGAACATCTTGGTCGCCAGGTTCCCCACCTCGGGCGGCTTGGTGAGGTTGGCCGACATCTGGGTTTCCGGTGCCGCCGGCGCGGACGCCGCGGACATCTGCGGCTGCGGCTGGAAATTGGGTGGCGGCGGCGCGCTGGTCGGATACGGCGGGCGCCCACCGCCGCTGGTGGGGTACATGGGCTGGCCGGGCGGTGGGGGCGCGGCCACCTGCGGGCGCCGCGCCGCCTGCGCGGCCCAATTGGCTTGCCGGCCCGGGGGTCCGGGCGGCGGGCCGGGCGGGGCGGCGACGGGCGGGCCCGGTTGGCCGGACCACGCCGCACCCGGCTGGGCCACCGGGATGCCCATCGACTCGGTGCGCGGCGGGCGCCCGGCCAGGCCTTGGTGGCGCCCTACTTCGAAGGTCAGCTGTGGCCCGTCGGGATTTCCGATGTTGAGGCTCTGGCCGTCGTGGATGTCGACCACCGGCACCCGGCGGCCGTTGACGAAAGTCCCGTTGAGCGAACCGTTGTCGATCGCCAGCCACCTGCCCTGGTCGAACCGCAGCAACAGATGCGCGCGCGAGATGAGCGGGTGCGTGATGCGCATATCGGCGCGCAGGTCGCGCCCGACCACCACGTCGTGGCCCGCCGCGAACGTGCGCTCCGACCCGTCATGGCGAACGGTCAGCGCTGGCGGGGCTGGTGCACTCATCGCCACAACTGTAGCGGGTGCACCTGTTTTCACCCTGTGGGCTGATTTACCGAGTCCGGCCCGCCGGTGACCTCAGCGCCGGCATTGATTGTGAAGCCTGGGCTTCGATTGTGAAGCCTTGGCTTTCATCGTGAAGCCTGGGCGGAACCCGCCGGAAATCCCCGCCCCGTCAGCACACTCAAGGCCGTGAGCTCACACTCGAGACCCTCAACTCACGCAACCTCCCGCCGCGTTCGCGGCGCGCATCGTCAGCGGGCCAAAGCGTCCGGCGCGCCGGTGATCACGCATTGAGTCCGGGTGTAGATCGTCGGCATGCACCGATTGCAGTGCGTGCAGGCCGAATGCACGCTGTGCGCGGCGCCGTCGGCGGCGATCCGATTGATCAGGTCCGGCTCGGCCAGCAGCGCCCGGCCCATCGCGACGAAGTCGAATCCCTCCGCCATCGCGAGGTCCATCGTTTCCCGGTTGGTGATGCCACCGAGCAGGATCAGCGGCATGGTGAGTTCGGCGCGGAACAGCTTGGCGTCGCGCAGTAAATAGGCCTCGCGGTAGGGGTACTCGCGCAGGAACTTCTTGCCCGTCATCCGCATGCCCCAGCGCAGCGGCGGCTTGAAGGCGCCGGCGAATTCCTTGATCGGCGCGTCGCCGTGGAACAGGTACATCGGGTTGACCAGCGAGCTGCCCGCCGTGAGCTCGATCGCGTCCAGACCGCCATCGTCCTGCAGCCACTTGGCGGTGATCAGCGATTCCTTCGTGCTGATGCCGCCGCGCACCCCGTCGGACATGTTGAGCTTGGCGGTGACCGCGATCGGCGTGCCCTCCTTCTCCACCGCGCGCCGCACCGCCATGACGATCCCGCGGGCGACCTTGGCCCGGTTCTCCAGCGATCCGCCGAATTCGTCGTTGCGGCGGTTGATCAGCGGGGACAGGAACGCGCTCGCCAGATAGTTGTGGCCCAAATGGATTTCGACCGCGTCGAAGCCGGCTTCGATGGCGAGCCGGACCGCGTTGACGTGCCCCTCGATCACGTCGTCGATGTCGTCGCGGGTGGCCTTCTTGGCGAAGCGCATCCCGATCGGGTTGAAGAACCGCACCGGCGCCAGGGCTTTGGCCTTGTTGGACTTGGCGTTGGCGACCGGGCCGGCGTGCCCGATCTGCGCGCTCACCGCGGCGCCCTCCGCGTGGATCGCGTCGGTGAGCCGCCGGAACCCTGGCACCGCCTCGGGGCGCATCCAGATCCCGTTGCCCTCGGTGCGGCCGCCGGGGGACACCGCGCAATAGGCGACGGTCGTCATGCCCACCCCGCCGGCCGCCGGCAGGCGGTGGTATTCGATCAGGTCGTCGCTCACCAGGGCGTTGGGCGTGCGCGCCTCGAAGGTGGCGGATTTGATGGTGCGGTTGCGCAGCGTGATGGGCCCCAGCTTGGCCGGGCTGAGCACGTCTGGAGGGGTAGACATGCGAGGAGCGTAAACCTTCGACGTGGAACACTGTCAGGCGTGGGCGCAATCACGCTGGACGGCAAGGCCACCCGGGACGAGATCTTCGTCGACCTCACCCAGCGGGTCGCCGCACTGACCGCATCGGGCCGCACGCCCGGGCTGGGCACCATCCTGGTCGGCGACGACCCCGGTTCGCAGGCCTACGTGCGCGGCAAGCACGCCGACTGCGCCAAGGTCGGCATCACGTCGATCCGCCGCGACCTGCCCGCCGACACCAGCACGGCCCAGCTCAACGAGACCATCGACGAGCTGAACGCCAACCCGCAGTGCACCGGCTACATCGTGCAGTTGCCCCTGCCCAAGCAGCTCGACGAGAACGCGGCGCTGGAGCGCGTCGACCCCGACAAGGACGCCGACGGGCTGCACCCGACCAACCTGGGCCGGCTGGTCCTGAACAAGTCCGCGCCGCTGCCCTGCACGCCGCGCGGCATCGTGCACCTGTTGCGGCGCTACGACGTCGAGATCGCCGGCGCGCACGTGGTGGTCATCGGCCGCGGTGTGACGGTCGGGCGCCCGTTGGGGCTGCTGCTGACCCGCCGCTCCGAGAACGCGACGGTGACGTTGTGCCACACCGGAACTCGTGACCTGCCGGCGCTGACCAGGCAGGCGGACATCATCGTCGCCGCCGTCGGGGTGCCGCACATGCTGACCGCCGACATGGTGCGTCCCGGCGCCGCGGTGCTCGACGTCGGCGTCAGCCGGGTGGACGGCAAGCTCGCCGGCGACGTGCATCCCGACGTGTGGGAGGTGGCCGGTCACGTGTCCCCGAATCCCGGTGGCGTCGGGCCTCTTACCCGCGCGTTCCTGTTGACCAACGTGGTCGAACTGGCCGAGGGATAGCGTGCGCGCGACGTTACGGGCCCAGTGGCCGATCCTGTTGGTCGAGCTGATCTTCGCCGCCGCATTTGTGTTGGCGGCGGCCAACTTCTGGCGTCGCGGCGCCCTGCTGATCGGGATCGGGGTCGGCGTGGCGGCGGTACTGCGGTTGGTGTTGTCCGACGAGCGGGCCGGCCTGCTGGTCGTGCGCAGCCGGGGCATCGACTTCCTGACCACCGCGACGGTGGCCGCGGCGATGGTCTACATCGCGTCGACGATCGATCCGCTGGGAACCCGTTAAGCCCCTGGCATACCGGGGATTTGGCGGATGCCGGGGATGCCTCCGGCGAGCCCGGGCAGGCCCCCGGGAATGCCGGCGGCCGGGTTGCCGCTGGCGATGTTGGCCATCTCCTGCGGGCAGTACGACTGAATGGCGATGGTGGTGAACAGCTTCGCCATCTGTGGCGACAGCCCGCGGTGGCTGACGGTCGCGGCGACGGCGGCGAAGTTCCCGCCCGGCTGGGCGAGCATCGGGCAGACGGACTCTCCGACGGACATCGCGTTGCCGGGCTCGCCGAAGTCGATGCCGGCGTGGTTCAGCGCGTCGATGAAGGCGTCGTCGGCCCCGGCGTCGGCCTCGGCCGGCGCGGCGAAGGCGGCGGCGGCGGTGAGCAGGGCGGCGGCCCCGGCCAGCAGGCGGATGCTCAGCGGCTGGTGACGAAACAGCCAGATCCAACGTTGCGTCTCCGCTGTGAGTGCCTTCATGCCAGCCTCCCGTGTCTCGCCGGGTGCTCTGATTGCACTCCAGTCACGCTAGGAACTCTGATCTATTTCTGTCACGTTTACAACACGGTGCGATAAAGGTTTGCACAATAAGCGTTTCGTGAGGGGATCGCCCGCGCGACGTCGATTATCGGGCTGGCACGTGCCCCGAGGGGCTCCGGCGGATCGAGGGCGGATCGAGGCCACACTGTGACCTGACACTCGGCCGGAGGCCGTATTTTCAGTAGCCGTTTGGACCAGAATCCGGCCCATGACGACGAATCAGACGGGCATCTCGCGTCAGACGTTCCTTCGCGGAGCCGGAATGCTGGCCACCGCAGCGGTGTTCGGTAGCGCGCGCGCCGCGGCGGACCCCGCCACCGGTTGGGGAGGCCTGGCCTCCTCCATCGGGGGCAACGTCTTGCTGCCGGCCAGCGGCGCCCAATTCTCCTCGGGCAAGCAGGTTTTCAATTCGCTCTACAACAATTCCAATCCGGCGGCGGTGGTCAGGGTGTCGTCGCAGTCCGACGTGCAGAAGGCGGTCGCGTTCGCGACGGCCAACGGGCTCAAGATCGCCCCCCGCGGGGGCGGGCACTCGTACATCGGCGCGTCGAGCTCCAACGGCACGATGGTCATCGACCTGCGCGGGCTTCCCGGCGGGCTGAACGTCGACGGCGCCGGCAACGCCACGGTGATGCCGGCGACCACGCTGTACGCGGTGCATCAGGGGCTGGCCGGCGCGGGGCGCGCCATCCCGACCGCCACCTACCCGACCGTCGGGATCGGGGGGCTGGCGCTGGGCGGCGGGGTGGGCGCCGATTGCCGCCACGCGGGCCTGACGTGTGATGCCCTGCAGTCGGCCACCGTGGTGTTGCCCAGCGGCGACGTCGTCACCGCGTCGGCCAACGATCATCCGGATCTGTTCTGGGCGTTGCGCGGTGGCGGCGGCGGCAACCTCGGGGTCACGACGTCGATGACATTCGGGACCTTCGCGACCGCCGACAGCGACGTGGTCCGGCTCGACTTCCCGCCGGCATCCGCCGTGCAGGTGCTGTCCGGCTGGCAGTCGTGGCTGAGCGCCGCCGACCGAAACACCTGGGGGATAGTCGATCTCTCGGTCGGGAGCCAGCCGAACTGCCACGTGCTGGCGACCTGCCCCGCGGGCGCCGGCTCGGGTGTGGTCGACGCCATCAAGTCCGCCGTCGGGGTCGCGCCGACCGCCGTCGTGAACAAGACGCTCGGCCACATGGACCTGGTGACGTACCTGGCCGGGGGCAGCTCGACGGCCTCGCCCGTCGGGTTCGTAGCCGGCTCCGACGTGCTCTCGACGATGAATTCCGCTGCGGCGCATGCCATCGCGACCGCGATCGGTCAGTGGCCCGCCTCTGGCGGCAAGGCGTCGGTGCTGATCGACCCGCTGGACGGCGCCGCCGGCGACGTGGGGTCGGGAGACACCGCGTTTCCGTGGCGCAAACAGTCGGTCCTCTTGCAGTGGTATGTCGAGCCGGCCGCCAGCCAGGTGGCCGCTGCGCAGCAGTGGCTCAGTTCCGCGCACCAAGCGGTGCAACAGTTTTCGGTCGGCGGCTACGTCAACTACCTGGAGCCCAACAGCTCGCCATCGCGCTACTTCGGCTCGAACCTGTCGCAGCTGGCGACGGTTCGGCAGAAGTACGACCCGAACCGGGTGATGTATTCAGGGCTGAACATCTGATGGCCGAACTCGCGCGCGTGCGCTACCTCGTCGACGACGTCCGGGCGGCCGTCGACTTCTACACGACCCACCTGGGTTTCAGCGTCGACTTGAACGCCGCGCCCGCGTTCGCCGCCGTCGTGCGCGGCCCGCTGCAGCTGCTGCTGGCCGGGCCCAAGAGCTCGGCGGCGCGTCCGATGCCCGACGGCGCCGCACCGGAGCCCGGCGGCTGGAACCGCATTCAGCTTGTCGTCGAAGACATCTCGGCCGAGGTCGAGCGGCTGCGCGCGGCCGGTGTGAGTTTCCGCAACGACGTCATCAGCGGCCCGGGCGGGCAGCAGGTCCTGCTGTGGGATCCCTCCGGAAACCTCGTGGAGCTGTTCCAGCCGGCACCCCGCACCATAGGGGCTAACGCAACCGCATAACTGGTGCTCAGCCTAGAAACCTTGACATGCTTTACTTCTGAGGCGTGCGACAGCTCGACGCAGCGTCAGCCTCGCCGCCCGGCCCGTTCGGCGAACGCGTCGAGCGGGGCGAGCACTTGAGGTGAACGCGCGGGTTCCACTAGTCGTCTCCACGAGGATTCCCGCCTCGGCGAGCGGGTTGAGGTAGCGGGTGCGCGTTGGTGGACTCGATGCCCAGCTACTGGGTCAACAAATCGGCGACCTTCCACACCGCCGAGTCGGAACGTGCGGTGATCATCTGCGGCAGCGCGGGAACCCGGCGGGCGTGAGTTTTTGTGACGACATCATCAGCGGCCCGGGCGGACAACAGATCCTGCCGCAGGATCCCTTTGGCGAATTCGTGGAACCATTCCGGGCCCCACCGCGTCTAACAGCGGTGCCAACGAAATAACTTGTGCCACTGTAGTTTCGGTGGTCACATGGCGGCGATTCTTGTCGGTGGCCGTTCGTAAGATTCGGGGCATGGGTTCGAGCAGTCGTGAGGAGATCATCGAGGTTTTCGACGCGCTCGATCACGAGTTGGAGCGCTTGTCCGGGTTGTCGTTTGACGTATTCACCACCCCGGAACGGCTACGCGCCGTGGAGCGCCTCGAGCGCGTGGCGCGTCGGCTGCGCGCCCCCCAGCACGCGTTGATCAACCAACTCGACGCGCAGGCCACTCCGGCAGAACTGGGCGGCAACCTGTGTTGCGCGCTGGCCGACCGGTTGCGGATCACCAAAGCCGAGGCCGGGCGGCGCATCGCCGAGGCCGAGGACTTGGGTGAGCGGCGGGCGTTGACCGGTGAGCCGCTGGCCCCGCAACTAGGCGCGACGGCGGCCGCGCAGCGGGAGGGGTTGATCGGGGATGGGCATGTGCGGGTGATCCGCGGGTTTTTCGCCCACCTGCCCGCGGAGGTGGACCCGTGGACCTGGGAGGCTGCCGAGGCGGATCTGGCGCGGAAGGCTCGCGGGTATCGCCCCGACGAGTTGGCGAAGTATGCCCAGCGGATCATGGACTGGCTGCACCCGGATGGGGATTTCAGTGATGCGCAGCGGGCCCGCCGGCGCGGCATCGTCCTGGGCGGGCAGGAATTCGACGGGATGTCGCGCCTGAGCGGGTTGGTAACCCCGGAATTACGCGCCGCGATCGAGGCCCTGTTGGCCAAGCTGGCCGCGCCCGGCGCGTGCAACCCCGACGACGAAACCCCGGTGGTCGGCGACACTCCGGATGAGGACGCGGTGCACCGCGACACCCGATCGACCGCCCAGCGCTCTCACGACGCGTTCCTGGCCGGGCTGCGCGCGCTGTTCTCCTCCGGCGAGCTCGGCAGCCACAACGGGCTGCCGGTGTCGATCGTGGCGATGACGACGCTCAAGGAGCTTGAGGCCGCCACCGGCAAGGCATTGACCGGCGGCGGCACCCTGGTGCCGATGTCGGATGTGATCCGCTGGGCCGGCCACGCCCACCACTATCTGGCGATCTTCGATGGGGCCAAGCCGCTGGCGCTCTATCACACGAAACGGCTGGCCTCACCCGCGCAGCGCATCATGCTCTACGCCCGCGATCGCGGCTGCACCAAACCGGGCTGCGACGCCCCCGCGTATCACAGCCAGGTCCACCACGTCACCGCCTGGAAAGCCACCCGGCGCACCGACATCGACGACCTCACCCTGGCCTGCGGACCCGACAACCGCCTCGCCGAACAAGGCTGGACTACCCGCACCAACGCCCACGGCGACACCGAATGGATCCCCCCGCCGCATCTTGATCGAGGACAACCCCGAATCAACACCTTTCATCACCCCGAAAAACTCCTCCACACCGAAGATGACGACGACAGCGAGGACGACGAAAGCCACGCCTAGCGCCCCGGCCGCGAGTAGCCTCACAGCCACTGATCGCGTCCGGGGGCAAGGAGGCACCGGGTGTCGTACGTCCTGGCCACGCCGGAGTTGTTGTCGGCTGCTGCCGAGGATCTGGCCGGGATCGGGTCCGCGGTCAACGCCGCGAACGCGGCGGCCGCGAACTCCACCACGTCGCTGTTGGCCGCGGGCGCCGACGAGGTGTCGACGTGCATCGCCGGGTTGTTCGGCGCGCACGGCTTGGAATTCCAGGCGGTCACCGCGCAAGCCGTGCAGTTGCACGACAGGTTCGTGAACACCCTGGCGGCGAACGCCAACACGTATCTGACCACCGAGATCGCAACGGCCGAGGCGCTGTTGGGGAGCCCGGCGGTCCCGGCCGCGGCGGCGGGCACGCGGATCACGGTTCCCGGCGCGGGGCCGCTGTACTACCCGAACTTCATCACCAATCTGCCGTATCTGGGGCAGTTGGTGTACGCGGGCAGCATCCCGGGGCCGATCTCCGTGTCGATCCTGCAGGGGTACGACCTGCTGAACCACGCCATCGGGGAGAACTGGTTCCCCGGTACCACCCCCCAGGTGGTCAACTACCCGGCCAGCATCGGCTTCCTCAGCGGTAGCCTGGCCGCGCCCGGCGTCAATCAGGCCGTCGCCATGGGACAGCGAGCGCTCAACGACCAGATCTTCAATGCGTTCGCCAACGGCAACGGTTCACCGGTGCGTATCGCCGCGCTCTCGGAGGGAACCCTCGTCGTCAACCGCGAATTGGCCGCCCTGGCCGCGGACCCGACCGCGCCACCGCATGGCGCCCTGCAGTTCGCGATGTTCAACGGCCCCGAGTCCGGCCTGTTCCACACCTACCTGCCGAACGGGGTGACCGTGCCTTTCGTCGACTACACCGTGCACGGCGTGCCGAACACCCAGTACGACGTCAGCGTGGTGTTCGGTCAGTACGACTTCTTCGGCAATCCGCCCGATCGCCCGTGGAATATTCCGGCCTGGGTGAACTCGCTGGCCGCCGGGATCTACAACCACAACACCACGTCGCTGGTCTCGATGTCGGACGCCGTGCAGGTCTCCAGCGTGACCACCTCCTTGGGCGGCACGATCACCACCGACATGGTCCCGGCTCCGACCCTGCCGATGCTGTACCCGCTCCAGCAGCTCGGCGTCCCGCAGCCAATCGTCAGCGACCTCAACGCGTTTCTGCATCCGATCGTCGACGACGGCTACTCGTCCCTGACGCCGAACGCCGGTCCGTACTTCTTGCAGGGGACCCTGCAAGGCTTGCCCCCGTTGCCGAACCTCTTCTCGTGACGCGAACGAACTAACCGGCCAACGCCGCCCGGATGCACACCGTGACGTACGGCAGCGCGAGGCCGTTCGAATTCGCCAGCGCCGGATGCGTGGCCAGCAACTCTCGCACCTGGTCGAGCGTTCGGCTGCGGACCTCGGTCGGCGAGGTGATGCAGTAGCTGCGGGACGCCACCAGGTCGATCAGGGCTTGCGGCGTAAGGTAATTCGTCCACTCCACCTGATGGCGCTCGGGCTCGGAGAACGACGTGGACAGCGAGACGTCGAAGCGGCCCCCGTCGCCGTCGGAGCCGATGATCTCGCCCAGCTCGCGCACCCAGCCCAGCCGTTCGTCGCGGGTGTTCCACACCAGGCCGAGCCGCCCGCCGGGCCGCAGCACGCGGGCCACCTCCGGGATCGCCCGCTCGGGATCCACCCAGTGCCATGCCTGGGCGACGACCACGGCGTCAACGCTGTTGTCCTCCAACGGAATCTCTTCCGCGGTGCCCAGCAGGGCGCGGGTCTCCGGCAGCGAGGAGCGCAGCACCTCAAGCATGTCGGGGATCGGGTCGACGGCCACCACGTCGAAACCGCGTTCCACCAGCCGGGTGGTCAGCTTGCCGGTGCCCGCGCCCAGATCCAGCACCTGGCGCGCGCCGCGCGGTATCAGCCAGTCGATCGCCTCCGGCGGATAGGAGGGGCGGCCACGCTCGTAGGCGGCGGCCGCCGAGCCGAACGACAGGGAGCGTTCCTGGCTGGAGTGGATCATCGCCGACCCCTATCAGCCGGGTCCGCCAAATCCAGCGTCTTGCGGATCAACTCGCCGACGGCCTCGGATTCCACCAGGAACCCGTCGTGCCCGCAGATGGAGTCGACGACGCGCAGCTCGGAGCAGCCCGGCAGCAGCTCGGCCAGCTCCTTTTGCAGGCGCAGCGGGTAGAGCCGGTCGGAGGTGATGCCGCCGACCACCACCGGCACCGGGCAACCGCGCAGCGCGCGCTCGACGCCGCCGCGTCCGCGGCCGACGTCGTGACTGCTCAGCGCCTCGGTGAGGATGACGTAGCTGCCGGCGTCGAAGCGGGCCAACAGTTTGTCGCCCTGGTGCTCCAGGTAGCTCTGCACGGCGTAGCGGCCGCCGCCAAATGGGGGGGCCGGATCCTCGTCGTTCTGGGCGTCGTTGGCGAAGCGGGTGTCGAGCTCGACCTCGCCGCGGTAGGTCAGGTGCGCGAAGCGGCGGGCGATCGTCAACCCGGCGTCCGGCGATGCCCCGGTCTCGTAGTAGTCGCCGCCGCGCCAGTTCGGGTCGGCCTTGATGGCCGCCACCTGCGTGGCCTGCGTGCCGATCTGGTCGGCGGTGGCGCGCGCGCCGACGGCCAGCAGCAGCCCGGACCGCACCCGGTCGGGGTGGCCGACGATCCATTCCAAAGCCCTTGCGCCGCCCATGGATCCGCCGACCACGGCGGCCACCTGGTCGATGCCCAGGGCGGCCAGCGCGGCGATGTCGGCCTGCACCTGGTCACGCACGGAAATCAGCGGAAACCTTGAGCCCCAGGGCTTTCCGTCCCGCGCCAGGGAGCTGGGGCCGGTCGAGCCTCGGCAGCCGCCGAGCACGTTGGTGGCCACCGCGCACCAGCGGTCGGTGTCGATCGGCGCGCCCGGGCCGGCCACGCCGTCCCACCAGCCGGGCGTGGGATGCCCGGGCCCGGCGGGCCCGGTGATGTGCGAGTCGCCGGTGAGCGCGTGCAGGACCATCACCACGTTGTCGCGCGTCGGCGACAGCTCGCCCCAGCGCTGGACCGCGATGCACACGTCGTCGATCACCGCACCGCTCTCGGTGGTCAGCGAGCCGATGTGGACGAGGCCGACCTCGCCTTGGGCGGGCAGCGTCTGCGTCGGGACGTCGGAGATCGTCATGTCAGGACCCCTCAGAACGCCGCCACGGCTTGCGGGTCGGCCGCCCCGGCCCCTTGCGCCCCGAATTTCCGGGCCGCGGCGAAGCCGAGCTCCAGATCGGCCAGGATGTCGTCGATGCCTTCGATGCCGACGGCCAGCCGCACCAGGCCGGGGGTGACGCCGGTGGCCAGTTGTTCCTCGGCCGAAAGCTGGGCATGCGTGGTCGACGCCGGGTGAATCACCAGCGAGCGCACGTCGCCGATGTTGGCCACGTGGCTGTGCAGCCGCAGCGCGTTCACGAACGCCTTGCCGGCCTCGATGCCACCGGCCAGCTCAAAGGCCAGCACGGCTCCGGTTCCCTTGGGTGCCAGCTTCTTTCCCCGTTCGTACCACGGTGAGCTGGGCAGCCCCGCGTAGTTGACGGACAGCACGCCGTCATGGGCCTCCAAGAACTCGGCGACCCGCTGCGCGTTGGCGACGTGCCGCTCGACGCGCAGGCTCAGCGTCTCCAGGCCCTGGGCCACCAGGAACGCGTTGAACGGCGCGGCGGCCGAGCCCAGGTCGCGCAGCAGTTGCACGCGGGCCTTGAGCGCGTACGCCGGCGGTCCCAGCTCGGCGAACACCACGCCGTGATAGCTGGGGTCGGGCGTGGTGAATCCGGGGAAGCGGCCCTGCGTCCAGTCGAAGGTGCCGCCGTCGACGATCACGCCGGCGATCGCGGAGCCGTGCCCGCCGAGGTACTTGGTGGCCGAGTGCACCACGATGTCGGCCCCGTGCGCGAACGGCTGGATCAGGTAGGGCGTCGCGATGGTGTTGTCGACGATCAGCGGCACACCGTTGGCGTGGGCGACCCCGGAAACCCCGGCAATGTCCAGGATGTCGATCTGCGGGTTGGAGATGGTCTCGCCGAAGAACGCCTTGGTGTTCGGCCGCACCGCCGCCTGCCACGAATCGAGGTCGTCGGGATCGTCGACGAAGCTGACCTCGATGCCGAGCTTCGGCAGCGAATAGTGGAACAGGTTGTACGTGCCGCCGTAGAGCCGCGGGCTGGAGACGATGTGATCTCCGGCACTCGCGAGGTTCAATATGGCGAATGTCTCAGCCGCCTGCCCGGAGGACAGGAACAGCGCGGCCACCCCGCCCTCGAGTGCGGCGATGCGTTGCTCGACGACGTCGGTGGTCGGGTTGCCGATCCGGGTGTAGATGTTGCCCGGGACCTCGAGCCCGAACAGCGCGGCGGCGTGCGTGGTGTCGTCGAAGACATAGGACGTGGTCTGGTAGATCGGCAGGGCCCGGGCGTGGGTCGCGGGGTCGGGACTCTGGCCGGCGTGGACCTGCTTCGTCTCAAAGGACCAGTGCGCGGCGGGGTCCGTTTCGGGGCTGGTTTCGTTGTTTTGGGAGCTCACGTGCGGTGCTTTCTTCTCAGCAGGGCATGAATTCGGGTATCGGGGAGTGCGCGGTCGGACTACCGACGGCAGACAAAACCGCAGACAAAGGCATGCCAATGAGCTTGATGAATGCGCATCACGTTTCCCCTCTAGTCAGGGGTCCGGTATGGCGGACCCGCGCTTGCCGCGCAGCCTGTGGCTACTAGACCTGGTCTTTCACCCGGGGCACCCCACCGCGGTTGGAGGGTTGCCGGCCAGCAAGCCGGGGCTTAGCGCTGGCACTCATGACCGATGTGAAGCCTATCTCATTGCGGTGAGTCCATGCCAACGGAGATGCCAATGAAGATCCCAATGCGCGGTCGACACCTGTCCAAACACCCTTGATAACGTGGCAACCAGAACGCTGAGAACCATCATTCACTGACCAATGACGCCGGGAGATGGACCGTGTGCGCCGAACAGCCGACCGTCATCTACACGCTGACCGACGAGGCGCCGCTGCTGGCGACCTACGCGTTCCTGCCGATCGTGCGAGCCTTCGCCGAGCCGGCGGGCATCAAGATCGAGGCGAGTGACATCTCCGTCGCCGCCCGGATCCTCGCCGAGTTCCCGGAGGACCTGACCGACGAGCAGCGGGTTCCGGACAACCTGGCAGAGCTGGGCCGCATGACGAAGCTGGCCGACACCAACATCATCAAGCTGCCGAACATCAGCGCCTCGGTGCCCCAACTGGTAGCCGCCGTCAAGGAACTACAGGACAAGGGATTCAAAATTCCGGACTTCCCCCAGAGTCCGAAGACCGACGAGGACTCCGAAATCCGCGACCGCTACGCGAAATGCCTGGGCAGCGCCGTCAACCCGGTACTGCGACAAGGCAACTCGGACCGCCGTGCACCCAAGGCGGTCAAGGAGTACGCGCGCAAGCACCCGCACAGCATGGCGCCGTGGTCTCAGGCGTCGCGCACCCACGTCGCGACCATGCGGCACGGCGACTTCTACCACGGCGAAAAGTCGATGACGCTGGACCGCTCATGCAACGTGAAGATGGAGCTGGAGACCAAGAGCGGCGAGACGATCGTGCTCAAGCCCATGGTGTCGCTGCGCAAGGGCGACATCATCGACAGCATGTTCATGAGCAAGAAGGCGCTCTGCGAGTTCTACGAGGAACAGATGCAGGACGCCTACGAGACCGGCGTGATGTTCTCGCTGCACGTCAAGGCGACGATGATGAAGGTATCGCACCCCATCGTCTTCGGCCACGCCGTCAAGATCTTCTACAAAGACGCCTTCGCCAAGCATCAGGCGCTCTTCGACGAGCTCGGCGTCAACGTCAACAACGGACTGGTGGACCTTTACAACAAGATCGAGTCGCTGCCGGCGTCGCTACACGACGAGATCATTCGCGACCTGCACGCCTGCCACGAACACCGTCCCGAGCTGGCGATGGTCGATTCGGCCAAGGGCATCACCAACTTCCATTCGCCCAGCGACGTGATCGTGGACGCGTCGATGCCGGCGATGATCCGCGCCGGCGGCAAGATGTGGGGCGCCGACGGGCGGCAGAAGGACACGAAGGCCGTCAACCCCGAGTCGACCTTCTCCCGCATCTATCAGGAGATCATCAACTTCTGTAAGACCCACGGGCAGTTCGATCCGACGACGATGGGCACCGTGCCGAATGTCGGGCTGATGGCGCAAGAGGCCGAGGAATACGGCTCGCACGACAAGACTTTCGAGATCCCCGAGGACGGCGTCGCCAACATCGTCGACATCGACACCGGGGAAGTCCTGCTGACGCAGAACGTGGAAGCCGGCGACATCTGGCGCATGCCCATCGTCAGGGACGAACCGATCCGCGACTGGGTCAAACTGGCCGTCGCGCGGGCGCGTAACTCGGGCATGCCGGTGGTGTTCTGGCTGGACGTGTGGCGCCCGCACGAGAGCGAACTACGCAAGAAGGTCAACACCTATCTGGCCGATCACGACACCGAGGGCCTGGACATCCAGATCATGTCGCAGGAGCGCGCGATGCGGCACACGATCGAGCGCGCGATGCGCGGGCAGGACACCATCGCGGCGACCGGAAACATCCTGCGCGACTACCTCACCGACCTGTTCCCCATCCTGGAGCTCGGCACCAGCGCCAAGATGCTGTCCATCGTGCCGCTGATGTCCGGCGGCGGAATGTACGAAACCGGGGCGGGCGGCTCGGCGCCGAAGCACGTCCACCAGCTCGTCGAGGAAAACCATCTGCGCTGGGACTCGCTAGGCGAGTTCCTCGCTCTGGGAGCGTGTTTCGAAGACATCGGCATCAAGACCGGCAACGAGCGCGCCAAGATCCTCGGCAAGACGCTGGACGCGGCGATCGGAAAGCTGTTGGAGAACAACAAGAGCCCGTCGCGCAAGACGGGCGAGCTCGACAACCGCGGCAGCCAGTTCTACCTGGCGCTGTACTGGGCCGAGCAACTCGCCGCGCAATCCGACGACGAAGAGTTGCGTGAGCACTTCGCCGCGCTGGCCGATGAGTTGAGCCGCAACGAGGACACCATCGCCGCCGAACTCGCGGAGGTGCAGGGCGAGGCGGTCGACATCGGCGGCTACTATCGCCCGGACACGGAGAAGACGACTGCAGTGATGCGGCCGAGCAAAACGTTCAACGAAGCGCTAGCAGCTTCGCAAGCCTCCCAAGGCTGAGAGCCGCGAGAAGAAAGTCCAACTCGAATGTCCAACGAATCCAAGATCAAGGTCAAGGGCCCGGTAGTCGAGCTCGACGGCGACGAGATGACCCGCGTCATCTGGAAGCTCATCAAGGACATGCTGATCCTGCCGCACCTCGACATCAACCTGGACTATTACGACCTGGGCATCGAGCACCGCGACCGCACCGACGACCAGGTGACGATCGACGCGGCCTATGCGATCAAGAAGCACGGCGTGGGCGTCAAGTGCGCGACCATCACCCCGGACGAGGCCCGGGTCCACGAATTCAACCTGAAGAAGATGTGGCTGTCGCCGAACGGGACGATCCGGAACATCTTGGGCGGCACCATCTTCCGCGAGCCGATCGTGATCTCCAATGTGCCGCGGCTGGTTCCGGGCTGGACCAAGCCGATCGTCATCGGCCGTCACGCGTTCGGTGACCAGTACCGCGCGACGAACTTCAAGGTCGACAAGCCCGGCACAGTCACGCTGACGTTCACGCCGGCCGACGGCAGCGAGCCGATGGTGCACGAGGTGGTGTCCATTCCCGAGGACGGCGGCGTGGTGATGGGGATGTACAACTTCAAGGATTCCATCCGCGATTTCGCGCGCGCCTCGTTCGCCTACGGCCTCAACGCCAAATGGCCGGTGTACCTGTCCACCAAGAACACCATCCTCAAGGCCTACGACGGCATGTTCAAAGACGAGTTCCAGCGCATCTACGACGAGGAATTCAAGGAGCAGTTCGAAGCCGAGGGGCTGACCTACGAACACCGGCTCATCGACGACATGGTGGCGGCCTGCCTCAAGTGGGAGGGCGGCTACGTGTGGGCCTGCAAGAACTACGACGGCGACGTGCAGTCGGATACCGTCGCGCAGGGCTACGGTTCCCTGGGGCTGATGACGTCCGTACTGATGACGGCCGACGGCAAGACCGTCGAGGCCGAAGCCGCGCACGGCACCGTCACCCGCCACTTCCGGCAGTACCAGGCGGGCAAGCCGACCTCGACGAACCCGATCGCGTCGATCTTCGCCTGGACCCGGGGGCTGCAGCACCGCGGCAAGCTGGACGACACCCCCGAGGTGATCGAGTTCGCCAAGAAGCTCGAAGAGGTCGTCATCGCCACCGTCGAGGGCGGCAAGATGACCAAGGACCTGGCCATCCTCATCGGCCCCGAGCAGGAATGGCAGCAAAGCGAGGAGTTCCTGAACTCCATCGCCGAGAATTTGGAGAAGGCGCTAGCTGGCTAGCCCGCGGGCTGTTCGCGGCCCGCCGACGGGCACTGTTCCTCGATGAAGTCGGTGATCACCGCGGTGATCCGCTCGGGCGCCTCGAACATCGGCACGTGCCCCACGCCGTCGAGCTTGGTGACCTGGTGACTGTCTTTGGGCAGCTGGTTGGTGAAGTGCCGGCTGAACCTGGGCGCGGGCAGGATCCGGTCCTTCTCGCAGATCACCAGGTGGGCCGGGACGGCGTTCTGCGCGACCTCCCGCAGTCCGTGCAGCAGCGTGGCCTTGACCAGCAGCTGGAAGTAGGCGGGGCAGTGCACGACGTCGTCGATGCAGCCGAGCAGTTGAGCGTCGCTGACCCCGTCCGGCGTTGCGCTGATCGCGTAGGTGGCGAGCCGGCGGCTGAACGGCAGGCGCATCACCTTGGGGCCGAACGCCCAGGCGAGCAGCAACAGCGGGATGCCCAGGACGAACTTGAAGATCACCTCGAACTTTGCCGGGGTCCAGCGCGTCCAACCGCCGGCCGGCGCGATGCCGGTGACGCTGCGCGCCCGGCCGCGCCGCTCCAGCTCGAAGGCCACCCAGCCGCCCAGCGAGTTGCCCACGATGTGGGCGGTTTTCCAGCCCATTTCGTCCATTTGGCGCTCGACGTGGTCGGCGAGCACCTCCGACGACAGGAACCAGGTGCCGGCCCTCGGGCCGCCGTTGTGGCCGGCCATCGTCGGGGCGAAGACCTCGTAGCGGCCGGTGTCGGCCAGCTGCCGGGCCACGTCCTCCCACACCGCCTGCGACAGCAGGAACGGATGCAGCAGCAGAATCGGTTCTCCCGAACCGAGGTGGATCGGCGGCCGGGTCCCCACGGTGTTCCCCATGGACCCGACAGTAATGGCGGTACCGCCGGTACTGCAAACAACGGGCCTTCCGCCCGTGAAAAGATCGGGACATCATGAGCACCGCTACCGGATCCCGCCGGCTATTCTCCGGCGTGCAGCCCACCTCCGACTCGCTTCACCTGGGTAATGCGTTGGGCGCCATCACCCAGTGGGTGGCGCTGCAGGACGACCACGACGCATTCTTCTGCGTCGTCGACCTGCACGCGATCACCATCCCGCAGGATCCCGAGGCGCTGCGCCGCCGGACCCTGGTCACCGCCGCGCAGTACCTGGCGCTCGGCATCGACCCGCACCGCAGCACCGTGTTCGTGCAGAGCCACGTGCCCGCCCACACCCAGCTGGCGTGGGTGCTGGGCTGCTTCACCGGCTTCGGGCAGGCATCGCGGATGACGCAGTTCAAAGACAAGTCCACGCGCCAGGGCAGTGACTCGACCACGGTGGGCCTGTTCACCTACCCGGTGCTGCAGGCGGCCGACGTGCTGGCCTACGACAGCGATCTGGTGCCCGTGGGCGAGGACCAGCGCCAGCACCTCGAGCTGGCGCGCGACGTGGCGCAGCGGTTCAACAGTCGCTTCCCCGACACCTTCGTCGTGCCCGACGTGCTCATTCCCAAGGTGACCGCCAAGATCTACGACCTGGCCGACCCGACGTCGAAGATGAGCAAATCGGCGGCCACGGACGCCGGGCTGATCAACCTGCTCGACGATCCGGCGTTGTCGGCCAAGAAGATTCGCTCCGCGGTGACCGACAGCGAGCGCGAGATCCGTTACGACACCGAGGCCAAGGCGGGCGTGTCGAACCTGCTGACCATCCAGTCGGCGGTCACCGGGGTCGGCATCGACAAGCTCGTCGAGGGCTACGTGGGGCGCGGCTACGGCGACCTGAAGAAGGACACCGCCGAGGCCGTCGTCGAATTCGTCGGCCCGATCAAGGCGCGCGTCGACGAATTGATGTCGGACCGTGCCGAATTGGAGTCGGTGCTGGCGGCCGGGGCGCAGCGCGCCGAGGAGGTCGCGGGCAAGACCGTTCGGCGGGTCTACGATCGACTCGGGTTCCTTCCGATGCGGGAATAGGGTTGCGCATGAGCGAGCCGGCCAAGCCAGGCATCCTGGACCGGCTGCGGGCCCGGTTTCGGTGGCTCGACCACGTCCTGCGCGCCTATCAGCGTTTCGACGAGCGCAACGGCGGCTTCTACGCCGCCGGCCTCACCTACTACACGATCTTCGCGTTATTCCCCTTGCTGATGGTCGGTTTCGCGGCGTTCGGGTTCCTGCTGTCGCGCCGGCCCCAGCTGCTGAACACGATCGACGACCACATCCGGTCCTCGGTGACTGGCGCCCTTTCGCAGCAGCTGGTCGACCTGATGAATTCGGCGATAGACGCGCGCACCTCTGTCGGCGTCATCGGGCTGGCCACCGCCGCCTGGGCGGGCGTGGGCTGGATCTCGCACCTGCGCGGCGCGGTGACCGAGATGTGGTGGGACAAGCGCATCGAGTCGCCGGGGTTCCTGCGCAACAAGCTGTCGGACCTGGTGGCGATGCTGGGGACGTTCATGGTCATGTTGGCCACCGTGGCGCTGAGCACGCTGGGCCACGAGGCGCCGATGGGCGCGGTCCTGAGATGGCTTGGCATACCGCAGTTCTCGGTGTTCAACTGGCTGTTCCGGCTGTTCTCGATATTGATCTCGTTGTTCGTGTCGTGGCTGTTGTTCAGCTGGATGATCGCCCGGCTGCCGCGCGAGAAGGTGGACCCGGTCGCCGCGATGCGGGCCGGTCTGCTGGCGGCGACGGGCTTCGAGCTGTTCAAGCAGGTGGCGTCGCTGTATTTGAAGGCGGTGCTGCGCAGCCCCGCCGGGGCGGTCTTCGGGCCGGTGCTGGGCCTCATGGTGTTCTCCTACGTCACAGCGTATTTGGTGCTGTTCGCCGCCGCCTGGGCCGCCACCGCGTCCCGCGATCCGCGCGCCGCGCACGTGGAGCCCCCGCCGCCGGCGATCATCGCCCCGCGGGTGCAGCTGGACGAGGGGCTGTCCACGCGGCAGACGCTGACCGCGATGGGCGTGGGAGCCGTTGGTGCGCTCGCTTTTTCCCGGCTGACCCGCCGGTTCCGCTAGTCCTCGCCGGTTTCACAGCCCGACGGTCCTGCCGACGGCCACGGTGACGGCGGCGACGAAGATCAGCGCCGTGAGCGCCACGTTGCGCGGTTCGCGAAGGTAGACATGCGATCCGATGGCGCCCACCATGACGACGGCGAAGCCGGCCGCGGCGAGCGGCGTGAGGAACACGGCCACCCCGAGCAGCCGGGGCAGCAGAATGCCGACGGCGCCCAGCAATTCGCAAAACGCGGTGACGCGAATCACCGGCAGCGGGAACGGCGCGACGCCGGTCTGCCCACTTGCGATGAGCCGGTCCTTGGGCCGGCTGATCTTGGCCAGACCGGACGCGGTGAAGACCGCGGCGAGCGCCGCCTGCAGTGTCCAGAGCAAGACGTTCATCATGACCTCCTGAGTTGTTGGCTACTCAGAGGTATGACGGGGCGGCGGGCCTAGACGTGACACCAATCGCCGCGGACCATGACGGCCGTCACATGCAAAGCGCCGTCCAGCACAACCAGATTCGCGTCGTGGCCCGCCCGCAGGCCGCCCACCCGCTCGAGGCCCAGCGCCCGCGCCGGCGTCGCCGCCGTCATCGCGACCGCGGCGGTGAGCCCCGCGTCGGCGGCCACGGTGCGGAACAGCCGATCCATGGTGGCGGTGCTGCCGGCGATCGTCGACGTGCCATGCACCCGCGCCACGCCCGACGCGACGTCGACGGGCACCGCGCCGAGCCGAAACGTCCCGTCGGCGCAGCCGGCCGCGGCGAGCGCGTCGGTGACCAGGGCGACCCGGTCGGGCCCCGCGGCCGCGACGACCGCGCGCACCACCTCCGGGTGCACGTGCACGCCGTCGGCGATGAGTTCGACGGTCACCCCGGGGTCCCGCAGCAACGCGAGCGTGGGCCCCGGTTCGCGGTGGTGCAGTGGCGGCATCGCGTTGAACAGGTGGGTGCCGACCGTGGCGCCCGCGGCGATGGCCCGCTGGGTCTGTTCGTAGCTCGCGTCGGTATGGCCCACGGCCACAACGACATCCGCGTCCAGAAAGCGCCGGATCGCGTCGTCGGCCCCCGGCAGTTCGGGCGCCAGCGTGACCATTCGGACGGTGCCATCGCCGGCCGCCAGCACGGCATCGATCTCGGCGGGGTCCGGGTGGCGCATCCGGGTGGGGTCGTGCGCCCCGCAGCGGGCCGGGCTCAGCCAGGGACCTTCCAGGTGGATGCCCGCGATCGTGCCTCGCCGGGTGGCCGCGGCGAGCGCGCGGACGCCGGCCATCAGCTCCGCCGACGCGGCGGTGACCAGGCTGGCCAGCGTGGTGGTGGTGCCGTGGCGCCGGTGAAACTCCGCGGCGGCGTCGATGGCGTCGGGGTCGGTGTAGGAGGCGCCGCCGCCGCCGTGCACGTGCATGTCGACAAAGCCCGGCACCACAACGCAATCCGGGAATTCGCGGTCGGCCGGCCCCGGCGGGGGCCCGGCGCCGCAGGCCCGGACCTGCCCGCCGGCCGTCTCCAGCCATCCCGGCCGGCAGACCTGCCCGTCGAGAACCATCGTCCCCGAACGGATCAGTCCCATCGACCGCCGTTTTCCCAGAAGTGCCTGATGTCCTCGAGTTGGCGCCCCTTGGTCTCCGGGGCGTACCGGTAGACGAACACGAATGCGACCAGGGTCAGAGCCACGAACACCGCGAAAGTGCCAGCGCCGCCCAGGGAATGCAACAGCGTGAGGAACACGGCCGCGATGATCGCGTTGGCCACCAGGTTGGAGGTGAGCATCGTGCTGGAGCCGATGGACCGCAGCCGCGACGGGAAGCTCTCGCTCGCGTACACCCAGCCCAGGGAGCCGAAGCCCGCGGTGTAGCCGAAGATGAACACCACGACGCCGACGAACCCGAACACCAGTCCGGCGCCGCCGAGACGGCCCTGGGCGAACACGGCCATCAAAACGACGTCGGCGGCGATCATCATGGCGATGCCGGACAACAGGATTGGGCGCCGGCCCAACCGGTCCACCAGAAGCAGCGACGTGCCCACGGCCGCCAGTCCGGCGACCTGAACCAGCGCCGGCAGGGCCAGCAGGGCGAAATTGCCGGTGAAGCCCATCGCTTCGAATAT
Source organism: Mycobacterium sp. NGS69 (assembly GCF_059812165.1). NCBI lineage: Bacteria > Bacillati > Actinomycetota > Actinomycetes > Mycobacteriales > Mycobacteriaceae > Mycobacterium > Mycobacterium sp. NGS69. The sequence continues at coordinate 16,379 of NZ_JCALCD010000003.1, read as the reverse complement.
CCGAGGGCTGTAGTAGATGATCGCGTTGATGCCGGTGATCTGGATCAGGAAGCCGAGCGTGATCACAAACACGGTCGCCCGCAAGTACGGTCGGCGCAGCATCTCGGAGAAGCCGCCGCTCCCTTCGTTCAAAGCGCTCGCGATCTCGGCCAGCTCTTCGTCGGCGTTCGCGGTGGGGTCCGCGCGCAGCAGAGCGGCGCGCGCCTCGTCGGCCCTGCCCTTGAGCACGTACCACCGGGCCGTGTCGGGCATCCGAATCAGCAAGGGCAGCAGCAGCATTGCGGGCACGGCGGCCAGCCCCAGCATCCACCGCCAGGCGTGCGCGCCGGCCAGCGCGTAACCGGTCAGGTAGCCGACGACGAGTCCGCTGACGATCGCCAGTTGATAGGCCGTCAGCAGCGAGCCCCGCACCGCCGCGGGGGCCGACTCCGCCACGTACACCGGCACCACCACCACGGTCACGCCGATCGTCAGGCCCAGCAGGAAGCGCGCCGCCAACAGCATCGGCAGCGACACCGAGAACGCGCCGAGAAGCGCGAACGCCGCGTAGGCGACGAGGATCAGCGCCACCGATTTCTTCCGGCCGATCGCATTGGCCAGCACGCCGGCGCCGAGCGCCCCGAAGATCTGACCGATCACCACCATGGTCGTCAGCAGCTCTTGTTGCCGGGTGGTGAGCCCGAAGTCCTCGGTGACGAACAGCTGCACGCCGGCGATGATGGACAGGTCGTAGCCGTAGATGACGCCGACGCTGGCGGCCGTGAGCCCGAGCAGCAGGCCCCGCCGCGACGGGGCGCGCCGTGCCGTCACCGGTGTTGCGGTCGGCGGTTCATCGAGCGCGCGACCATGATCAAACTAAACACGATGATCGTTCCGATCACCGCGACGCCCACCCGCACCGGCAGCGCGTCCGCCGACGGCATCAGCCCGGCGGCCTGGGGGCCGGCGCCCGGCCGGTCGGCGGCGCCGTCGTGCTTGGTGGCCATCAGCGACGGATCGGGCTCGATCAGCGTGCCGACCTGGGTGCCCTGCGGCGTGGAAAACCCGTAGTCCAGCAGGTGCGCCGCCTGTTCCCACGGCGCGATCGGCTGGCGCGTCCCGTGCAGCAGCACCGCCACCAGCCGCCGTCCGTCGTGGTTGGCCGCGCCCACGAACGTCTGCCCGGCGTCGTCGGTGTAGCCGGTCTTGCCGCCCAGCGCGCCGGGGTACTTGTAGAGCAGCTGGTTGTCGTTCTCCAGCTCGTAGCCGGGGTGGTCGCCGTGGCCGGGGAAGTCGAAGGTGCGCGTCGCGACGATGCCGGCGAAGGTGGGGTTCTGCCAGGCGTAGCGGTAGAACAGGCCGATGTCGTAGGCCGACGTGCTCATGCCTGGCCCGTCCAGCCCCGACGGGGTCGCCACCCGGGTGTCGCGGCCGCCGAGCTTGGCGGCCAGCACGTTGATCTTCTCCAGCGCCTGCTGCATCCCGCCGAGCTGCATGGCCAGCGCGTGCGCGGCGTCGTTGCCGGAGTGCATCAAGAGGCCGTGCAGCAGCTGATTGACGGTGAAGACGCCGCCGTCGGTCACGCCGACCTTGGTGCCCTCGGCCGCCGCGTCGTCGGCGGTGCCCTCGACGGACTTGTTCAGCGGCAGCGCGTTGAGGGAGGCCATCGCGACCAGCACCTTGATGATGCTGGCGGGGCGGTGGCGGCCGTGCGGGTCCTTGGCGGCGATGACGGCGCCGCTGTCCAGGTCCGCCACCAGCCACGCGTCGGCCGACACGTCGCCCGGCAGGGGCGGCGTCCCGGGTGCTGCGACGACGCCGCAGCCGCCCAGCGCCTCGCCGCCGACCGGCTTGGGGGGCACCGCCAGCGGGATCGGCGGATCGCCGGCGGCCGGCACCTCCGAGGAGTCCACCGCGGGCGGGGTGTTCACCTGGTACGGGCAGTTCGGCGGCCCGGCGTTGGGGCCCGGAGCCGGTTCGGCGGACGCGAGCGGGGCGGCGACCGGCGCGGCGACCAGGAAAAGCGTCGCTGCCAGGCATGACGCGGAACGTAACAGGGACATTGTGTCAGCAGACTAGGCGATCGGCGGCCCAATTCCCGGGAGCCGCGCTGTGACTGATGGGACAGATGTTACAAAGCGGCCCGCCCGCGCGGGTGCGCAGGCGAACCACTACGCTGACAGCATTCAAAACAACGGCTTTTGGTCTCGGTGGCGGCGCGACGGTGACGGTCCGCGGTCGCTGGAGCAGCTGCTCAAGCAGATCGAGAAGGGCACCCAGGTCCGGAATTCCGGGCTCGACCGCGTGCTGGAAGAGCTGAAGGCGCACCGCGACAACGCGCAGGACGCCGACCTGAAATCCGCGCTCGTCTGGCTGTGCAACGCGCAGACCCGGCTGGGCAGCGACCCGAGCACGGCGCATTCCCGCGAGGTGCTGCTGGCCGCCTACGAGGTCAAGCGGGTCCTCGCTACAGCCGGCCCGACTCCTCGCTGAGCACGCCGCGCAGGATGGCCTCGATGGTGTCGAACTCGGGTTGGCCGCTGATCAATGGCGGAGCCAGCTGAACGACGGAATCGCCGCGGTCGTCGGTGCGGCAGTACATTCCCGCCTCGAACAGGGCCGCGGACACGCGGGGCAGCAGCGTCCCGCGTTCGTCGTCGGTGAAGGTCCGCCGGGTCGCCTGGTCCTTGACCAGCTCGACGCTGTAGAAGTACCCCTCGCCGCGCACGTCGCCGACGATCGGCAGGTCGTAGAGCTTCTCCAGGGTGGCGCGGAAAGCCGGCGCGTTGCGTTTGACGCGCTCGTTGAGGCCCTCGCGCTCGAAGATGTCGAGGTTGGCCAGCGCCACCGCGGCCGACACCGGATGCCCGCCGAACGTATACCCGTGCGGGAACATGGTTTTGGCGTCGTTGAACGGCTCGAACAACCGCTCGCTGGCGAGCATCGCGCCCAGCGGTGAGTAGCCGGACGTCAGCCCCTTGGCGCAGGTGATCATGTCGGGCACGTAGCCGAAGTCCGCACAGGCGAACATCGACCCGATCCGCCCGAACGCGCAGATCACCTCGTCGGAGACGAGGAGCACGTCGTATTCGTCGCAGATCTCGCGCACCCGCTCGAAATAGCCTGGGGGAGGCGGGATCGAGCCCCCGGCGTTCTGCACCGGCTCCAGAAACACCGCGGCGACGGTCTGGGGTCCCTCGAACTCGATCGCCTCGGCGATCCGGTCGGCGGCCCAGCGCCCGAAGGTTTTGAGGTCCGTGTTGAAGGGCTCGGGCGCGCGGTAGAAGTTCGTGTTGGGCACCCGGAACCCGCCGGGCGTCACCGGTTCGAACGGAGCCTTGTAGCGCGGCAGCCCGGTGATCGCCAGCGCGCCCTGGGTGGTGCCGTGGTAGGCGATCGCCCGCGAAATCACCTTGTGCTTACCGGGTTTGCCGGTGAGCTTGAAGTATTGCTTGGCCACCTTCCAGGCGGTCTCGACGGCCTCGGTGCCGCCAGTGGTGAAGAAGACGCGGTTCACCTCGCCCGGCGCGTGGCGGGCGAGGCGCTCGGCGAGCTCGATCGCCGTCGGGTGGGCGTACCCCCACAGCGGGAAGTACGCCAGCGTGCTCGCCTGCCGGGCGGCGACCTCGGCGAGTTCACCGCGCCCGTGGCCGACCTGGACCGTGAACAGCCCGGACAGCGCGTCGAGGTAGCTCTTGCCGCGGTCGTCGAAGATGGTGACGCCCTCGCCGCGGGTGATGATCGGCGCCGCGATGCCCGGGCCGTGCCGGGCGAAGTGCAGCCACAGGTTGTCAGTCATCTCGTTCGCGAGCGTAGCCTCGCGATATGACCGCGGCGCAGCAGGTTAGCGAGTTCGAGTCGCTGCGACCGCATCTCATGTCGGTGGCCTACCGGCTGACCGGCACGGTGGCCGACGCCGAGGACATCGTCCAGGAGGCGTGGTTGCGCTGGCACGGGCAGAACCAGGCCATCTCGGACCTGCGGGCCTGGCTGACCACCGTGGTGAGCCGGCTCGGCCTGGACCGGTTGCGGTCGGCCGCGCACCGGCGCGAGACGTACACCGGCAACTGGCTGCCCGAGCCGGTGGTCACCGGCCTCGACCAACCCGACCCGCTGTCCGCGGTGGTGGCCAGCGAGGACGCCCGCTTCGCAGCGATGGTGGTGCTGGAGCGCCTGTCGCCCGATCAGCGGGTCGCGTTCGTGCTGCACGACGGGTTCGCCGTGCCCTTCGCCGACGTGGCCGAGGTGCTGGGCGTCAACGAGGCCGCCGCGCGGCAGCTGGCGTCACGGGCCCGCAAGGCGGTGGCCGTGCCGCCACCACCCGAACCCGATCCCTCGCACAACGAGGTGGTCGGCCGGCTGATGGCCGCCATGGCCGCCGGCGACCTGGGGGCCGTGGTGGAGCTGCTACACCCGGACGTGGTGTTCACCGGCGATTCAAATGGCAAGGCGCCCACGGCCGTTCACGTTATCGAAGGGGCGGACAAGGTGGCCCGGTTCATGTTCGGCCTGGCCCGCCGCTACGGCGACGCGTTCTTCACGGCGAATCAGCTGGGGCTGGTCAACGGCGAGCTGGGCGCCTATACCGCGGGCAGCCCCGGCGACGACGGGCACTGGGAGATGCGGCCGCGGATCCTGGCGATCACGGTGCGCGACGGAAAGGTCTGCGCGCTATGGGATATCGCCAACCCGGACAAGTTCACCGGCTCGCCGCTTCGGGAGCCGTCTCAGACTCGCTAGCCCACGGGATGCGGCAGGCGTCACCGGAATTGAAGCCCTGCTCGGTGATGCCCAGCGCGGAGTTCACCCGCGCGCGCATGTTCTCCAGCCCGATCTGGTAGGTCAGCTCGAACACGCCCGCGTCGCCGAAGCGGGCCCGCAGGTTGGCGACCAGCTCGTCGGTCACGGTGTGCGGGTCGGCCGTCATCGCGTCGGCGTAGGCGATGGCCGCGCGCTCGTCGTCGCTGAACGCCGGTGAGGTGGCGTAGTTGTCGATCTCCTTCAGGCGTTCCATGTCGAGGCCGTCAAGGCGCTGCAGCATGGAGCCGAAGTCGATGCACCACGAGCAGCCGATCTGGCGCGCGGTCCAGAACACCGCGAGCTCGCGCACGCTGACCGGAAGCGTCTTCGACGCCCGGTCGACCATGGTTTCGTGCACGGCGCCCGCGATCATCAGCTTGCGATGATGCGCGGACACGGCAAAGGGCTCGGGGACCTGGCCGTAGCGCCGCTTGGCCACCCGGTACATGGCGCGGGTCAGCAGGCCGGCGCGGTTGGGAGGCAGGGGCTCGATGCGGGTTTTTTGTGTCATACCTGTCAGACGCGATGGCGCGCGAAAGTGTGACAAATACCTGCGGTATGCGGCTAGTCTCACGACCTGTGGGGGCGATTGGAAATTGACGATGACCGCGCTGTTTAGCCGGTGGTGGCGGGCCGATCAATATGACTGGCTCTCCGGATACCTGGCGTCGCGGGGCATCAGCGGTGCCACCCGGGCCGTGTTGGCGGCCATTTCGGCGTCGATGGTGTTGTGCCTTCTCGCGCTGCTGGCGGGCTCGGACGGTCCCCGCGGAGCCGTCCCGGTGGCGATGATGTGGGCCGCCGTCGGCGGCGGGGTGGCGGGGGTGGTGCTGTGGGCATCCCGCTGGCCGACGCGCACGCAGTCACTCATTTTCGCCGTGACGTGCAACGCCTCCGTCGCCCTGGCGTGCCTGGCGCACCCGAATCCGCTGGCCGCGTTGATCGGGTGTGTCGCCTTCGCGACCTTCGGCGCGTACATGGCGTTCTTTCACACCACGGGCTTCGTGCTGTACAACTTCGCGGTGGCCGCCGGCGTCGGCTCCTGGGAGGCGCTGTCGCTGGCCCGGGCCGGACACCCCAGCCTCGCGGGGGTGGACCTGTGGCTGGTGATCGAGGTCAACATCGCCCTGCCGGTGGCCATTCTGATCCTGGTGCGCGCGCTGGCGGGCGACCTGCTGCGGGCCGACCGCGATCCGCTGACGGGGCTGCTCAACAGGCGCGCGTTCGCGCACGAGGCGCTGGGGATGATCCTGGCCCGCCGGGGCATCGACTCCCACCTGGTGGTGATGCTGATCGACCTCGACCATTTCAAGGCCCTCAACGACCGCTGCGGCCACGCCGCGGGGGACCACGCGCTGGTCCAGGTCGCCCAGGCGCTGCTGGCCGCCGCCGACAAGCAGGCGGTGGTGGCGCGCAGCGGCGGCGAGGAGTTCCTGCTCGCCGGCACGTCTTCGGGCTGCAACGCCGAGTCGCTGGCTATGCAGATGTGCCGGGCCATCGCGACCTCGGCGGCGGGGGTCACCGCCAGCATCGGCACCGCCTGCGCCCGCCTCGACGAGACCGCGGCCGACCCGCAGTTGGTGCTGCAGGAGTTGATCAGCGCCTCCGACGCGGCGATGTACCAGGCCAAGCGGATGGGCGGCAACCAGAGCCATCACCACGAGCTCTGCTGAGGCGACGGCTCAGCGCGAGAACATGGTCGCGCGCTTGACCTCCTGGATCGCCTTGGTGACCTCGATGCCCCGCGGGCAGGATTCGGTGCAGTTGAACGTGGTCCGGCACCGCCACACGCCGTCGACCTCGTTGAGGATGTCGAGGCGCTCGGCGGCCGCCTCGTCGCGGCTGTCGAAGATGAAGCGGTGCGCGTTGACGATCGCCGCCGGCCCGTAGTAGCTGCCCTCGTGCCAGAACACCGGGCAGCTGGTGGTGCAGCACGCGCACAGGATGCACTTGGTGGTGTCGTCGAAGCGGGCGCGGTCGGTCGGGCTCTGGATGCGTTCCCGCGTCGGGGGGTTGCCGGTGGTGATCAGGTAGGGCTTCACCGCCCGGTAGGCGTCGAAGAACGGTTCCATGTCGACGACCAGGTCCTTCTCCACCGGCAGCCCGCGGATCGGCTCGACCGTGATGGTCAGTGACTTGCCGGGCTTTTTCGGCAGCAGGTCGCGCATCAGCACCTTGCAGGCCAGGCGGTTGACGCCGTTGATGCGCATGGCGTCGGAGCCGCACACGCCGTGCGCGCAGGACCGCCGGAATGTCAGCGTCCCGTCCAGATAGCTCTTGATGTAGATCAGCAGGTTGAGCATCCGGTCGCTGGGCAGGCACGGCACCCGAAAGCTTTGCCAGCCACCGGTTTTCGCGAAGGCGTCGGGCTGGTCGGGGTTGAACCGAGCGATCTTCACGGTCACCATCACCGCGCCCTCGGGAACCGGCGGCAAGGGGGGTTCCAGCCGGGGCTCGACGTCTGCGGCCATCAGTACTTCCGTTCCTTGGGTTCGTAGCGGGTCTGCACGACGGGCTTGAAGTCCAGCGCGATGTCGCTCAGCAGGTCGGTGCCCTGCTTGTAGGCCATGGTGTGGCGCATGTAGTTGACGTCGTCGCGGTTCGGGTAGTCCTCGCGGGCGTGGCCGCCGCGGGACTCCTTGCGGTTCAGCGCGCCCACCACGGTGACCTCGGCCAGCTCCAGCAGGAAGCCGAGCTCGATGGCCTCCAGCAGGTCGCTGTTGTAACGCTTTCCCTTGTCGTGCACGGTGATTCGCGAGTAGCGCTCCTTCAGCGCGTGGATGTCGGTGAGCGCCTGCTTGAGCGTCTCCTCGGTGCGGAACACCGCGGCGTTGTTGTCCATCGACTGCTGCAGGGCGGAACGGATGTCGGCGACGCGCTCGTTGCCGTGCTCGGAGAGGATGTCGCACACCCACCCGACGACCATCGCCTCCGGCTCGGCCGGCATGTCGACGAAGTTGTGGCCCCGTGCATACGAAGCCGCGGCGATGCCGGCCCGGCGGCCGAAGACGTTGATGTCCAGCAGCGAATTGGTGCCCAGCCGGTTGGCGCCGTGCACCGATACGCACGCGCACTCGCCGGCCGCGTACAGGCCCGGCACGGTGGAGGTGTTGTCCCGCAACACCTGTCCGGTGACGGTCGTCGGGATGCCACCCATCACGTAGTGACACGTCGGGTAGACCGGGACGAGTTCGTGCACCGGGTCCACGCCCAGATAGGTCCGCGCGAACTCGGTGATGTCGGGCAGCTTGGCCTCCAGCACGTCCTCGCCGAGGTGGCGGACGTCGATGTACACGTAGTCCTTGTTGGGGCCCGCGCCGCGGCCCCCCAGCACCTCGAGCACCATCGAGCGCGCGACGATGTCGCGCGGCGCCAGGTCGACGATCGTCGGGGCGTAGCGCTCCATGAACCGCTCGCCGTCCGCGTTGAGCAGCCGGCCGCCCTCGCCGCGCACTGCCTCGGAGATCAGGATGCCCAGGCCGGCTAGGCCGGTCGGGTGGAACTGGTGAAACTCCATGTCCTCCAAGGGAAGTCCCCTGCGGAACACGATGCCGATGCCGTCGCCGGTCAGGGTGTGCGCGTTGGAGGTCGTCTTGTACATGCGGCCCGAGCCGCCGGTCGCGATCACGACGGCCTTGGCGTGGAAGACGTGGATCTCGCCGGTGGCGAGCTCGTAGGCGACCACGCCGGTGGCCACCGGACCCGTCGGGGTTTGCGTCAAAACCAGGTCCAGCGCGTAGAACTCGTTGAAGAACTGCACGTCGTGCTTGACGCAGTTCTGGTACAGCGTCTGCAGGATCATGTGGCCGGTGCGGTCGGCGGCGTAGCAGGCCCGGCGCACCGGCGCCTTGCCGTGGTCGCGGGTGTGCCCGCCGAAGCGGCGCTGGTCGATGCGGCCCTCGGGGGTGCGGTTGAACGGCATCCCCATCTTCTCCAGGTCGAGCACCGCGTCGATGGCTTCCTTGCACATGATCTCGACGGCGTCCTGGTCGGCGAGGTAGTCGCCGCCCTTGACGGTGTCGAACGTGTGCCACTCCCAGTTGTCGTCCTCGACGTTGGCCAGCGCGGCGCACATGCCGCCCTGGGCGGCGCCGGTGTGGCTGCGGGTGGGGTAGAGCTTGGTCAGCACCGCGGTCCGCACCCGCGGCCCGGCCTCGACGGCGGCGCGCATCCCGGCACCGCCCGCGCCGACGATCACCACGTCGTATCGGTGTTGGGAGATCACGGCTCGCCTCTCACGAGATGTTCGGGTCGAAGGTCACCAGCACGTAGGTGCCCAGCACCAACGTGAACCCCATCGACAACAGCAGCAGGCTGTTGAGCCAGAACCGGGTGGAGTTCTTGCGGCTGTAGTCGTCGATGATGGTGCGCAGCCCGTTGCCGCCGTGCAGCTGCGCCAGCCACAACAGCGCCATGTCCCACATCTGCCAGAACGGCGAGTGCCAGCGCTGCGCCACGTAGTTGAAGTCGATGCGGTACACGCCGTCGTCCCACATCAGCATGACGAACAGGTGCCCGATCGCCAGGAACACCAGCGCGATCCCGGAGAACCGCATGAACAGCCACGCGAACTTCTCGAAGTTCGGGATGCCGGCGCGCCGGCGCGGGGAGCGGGGATTGTCCAGGCTGGCGGGGCGGTCGTAGAAGCGCTGCTTGACCGGCGCGGTCTGGCCGCGCCCGAGCTGGAGATCCGGGCTGCTCATCGCAGGTGCTCCAGGACGTGGATTCCGGTCACCACGCCGGCGGGCACCATCAGCAGCAAGAAGACGATGACGACGATCAGGAACATCAGCCGCTGATGGCGCGGGCCCTGCGACCAGAAGTCGATCAGGATGACCCGGATCCCGTTCAGGCCGTGGAACAGCACCGCGGCGATCAGGCCGTATTCCATCAGGCTGACGATGGGGGTCTTGTAGTCGCCCACCACCGCGTTGTAGGTCTGCGGGCTCACCCGCAGCATCGCGGCGTCCAGCACGTGGACGAACAGGAAGAAGAAGATGGTCGCCCCGCTGATGCGGTGCAGCACCCACGCCCACATGCCCGGGTCGCCCCGATACAGGGTCCGGGGTGGTCGCCGCTTGCGCGCGGCGGCAGTGCTCACCATGTCCTCACCCGCCTTTGTGAACAGTCAGCCGGGGGTTCAGCCTAACCCTGCCAGCCGGCGGGTCGTGCCGAACAGCCGCCAGGCGAATTGTCGTGTCAGAGTAGGGTGACGCTGGCAAGTCGGCCCTTTGGTGAGCGAGGTGCGTGTGCCCGACGTCGACTGGAATGTGCTGCGCGACAAGGCGATCGGCGCTGCGGCGGGGGCCTATGCGCCCTACTCGCGATTCGCCGTCGGGGCGGCCGCGCTGGTCGACGACGGCCGTGTTGTCACCGGGTGCAATGTGGAGAACGTCTCATATGGCCTTGGTCTCTGTGCCGAGTGCGGTGTGGTGTGCGCCCTGCACTCCACCGGCGGCGGCCGGCTGGTCGCGCTGGCGTGCGTGGACGCCCGGGGGGCCACCCTGATGCCGTGCGGGCGATGCCGCCAGCTGCTGCTGGAGCACGGCGGCCCCGACATGCTGATCGAGCATCCGGCGGGGCCGCGCCGCCTCGGCGAGCTGCTGCCCGACGCGTTCACCGCCGACCTGCCGCGGGAACGGCCTTGAGTGACTGGGACTTCGACGCCGTGTTCGACGCGCCGACGGTGATCCGGACCAAGCGCGACGGCGGGCGGCTGTCCGACGCCGCCATCGACTGGGTCGTCGACGCCTACACCCACGGCCGCGTCGCCGACGAGCAGATGTCGGCGCTGCTGATGGCGATCGTGTGGCGCGGCATGGACCGCGGCGAGATCGCCCGGTGGACGGCGGCGATGCTGGCCTCCGGCGAGCGGCTGGACTTCGCCGACCTGGGCGTCCCGACCGTCGACAAGCACTCGACCGGCGGCGTCGGGGACAAGATCACCCTGCCGTTGGTTCCCGTCGTCGCCGCCTGCGGGGCGGCCGTGCCGCAGGCGTCGGGCCGCGGGCTCGGGCACACCGGCGGCACCCTGGACAAGCTGGAATCCATCGCCGGGTTCACGGCCCAGCTGTCCGGCCGCCGGGTGCGCGAGCAGCTTCGCGACGTGGGCGCCGCCATCTTCGCCGCCGGCGAGCTGGCCCCGGCCGACGCCAAGCTGTACGCGCTGCGCGACGTCACCGCCACCGTCGAGTCGCTGCCGCTGATCGCCAGCTCGGTGATGAGCAAGAAGCTGGCCGAGGGCGCCGGCGCGCTGGTGCTCGACGTGAAGGTCGGATCCGGGGCGCTGATGAGCTCGGAGGCGGCCAGCCGGGAGCTGGCGCGGACCATGGTCGAGCTGGGCGCGGCGCACGGGGTGCCCACCCGCGCGCTGCTGACCGACATGAACCGCCCGCTGGGCTCGACCGTCGGCAACTCGCTCGAGGTCGCCGAGTCGCTGGAGGTGCTGGCCGGCGGCGGGCCGCCCGACGTGGTGGAGCTGACGCTGCGGCTGGCCGCCGAGATGCTCGACCTCGCCGGCATCGACGACCGCGACCCCGCCCGGACGCTGCGCGACGGCACCGCGATGGACCGCTTTCGCCGGCTCGTCGCGGCCCAGGGCGGCGACTTGTCGGTACCGTTGCCGATCGGTTCGTGTTCCGAGACCGTCACCGCTCACCGGGGCGGCACAATGGGCGATATCGACGCGATGGCGGTGGGGCTGGCGAGTTGGCGGCTCGGCGCGGGCAGGGCCCGTCCGGGCCATCCGGTGCAGCTGGGCGCGGGAATCCGGATCCACCGCCGGCCCCGGGAGCCCGTCGCCGCCGGCGAGCCGCTGTTCACCCTCTACACCGACACCCCCGAGCGCTTCGACGCCGCGATGGCCGAGCTGGCCGGCGGCTACAGCGTCGACGACACGCCCCCGGCCTCCCGGCCGCTGATCATCGATCGGATCACGCTGTGATCGACCTCAACCAGATCAAGAAGGCGCCCAAGGCCCTGCTACACGACCACCTCGACGGCGGGCTGCGGCCGTCGACCGTGCTCGACATCGCCGGCCAGACCGGCTACGACGGGCTGCCCGCCACCGACGTCGACGAGCTGTCGAAGTGGTTTCGCACCCGATCACACAGCGGCTCCCTGGAGCGCTACCTGGAACCGTTCTCGCACACCGTGGCGGTGATGCAGACCCCCGACGCCCTGTACCGCGTCGCCTACGAGTGCGTGGAGGACCTGGCCGATGATTCGGTGGTCTACGCCGAGGTGCGGTTCGCCCCCGAACTGCACATCGACCGCGGGCTGTCCTTCGACGAGATCGTCGACGCCGTGCTGGCAGGTTTCGCCGCCGGCGAGAAGGCCTGCGCGGCGGCCGGGCGCCCCATCAAGGTGCGGCTGCTGGTCACCGCGATGCGCCACGCCGCGGTGTCCCGGGAGATCGCCGAGCTGGCGATCCGGTTCCGGGACAAGGGTGTGGTGGGATTCGACATCGCCGGCGCCGAGGCCGGCAACCCGCCGACCCGTCACCTGGACGCCTTCGAGTACATGCGAGACCACAACGCGCGCTTCACGATTCACGCCGGTGAGGCGTTCGGCCTGCCGTCCATCCACGAGGCGATCGCGTTCTGCGGCGCCGATCGGCTCGGCCACGGGGTGCGCATCGTCGACGACATCGAGGTCCTCGGGGACGGCCGCGTCCGGCTGGGCCAGCAGGCATCCATCTTGCGGGACAAGCGAATTCCGCTGGAGCTGTGCCCCAGCTCGAACGTGCAGACCGGCGCGGTCAAGAGCATCGCCGAGCACCCGTTCGACCTGCTGGCCCGCACCCGCTTCCGGGTGACCGTCAACACCGACAACCGGCTGATGAGCGACACCACCATGAGCCTCGAAATGCACCGGCTGGTCCAGGCTTTCGGCTACGGGTGGAGTGACCTCGAGCGGTTCACCATCAACGCGATGAAGTCGGCGTTCATCCCGTTCGACGAGCGGCTGGCGATCATCGACGAGGTGATCAAGCCGCGCTACGCGGTGTTGATCGGCTAGATCGGCGGCCGGGGAGCCAACGCACAACAGCCATCTGCTGGGGCCATTCGCGTGCCTCAATGGCTGCGAAGCTCGGCGGCGTCGATCGCGTTGCGGTGCAACGCATCCGGTGACCGCGATATCAGTGAGCTCGCGCCAACGACGCGCGCCCGCTGGCAGTTGCCGACCCCCGTCGCCACCCGGGGGCAGGAGTGGGCCCGAAAGCCGGCTACGGCAATCCGTCTATCCCGTTCAGGCCCAGCAGCAGCCCGCCGGCGCCGCCGGTGCCGGGGGCGGGCGTCGGGCCAAGCCCGCCGTTGCCGCCGTTGCCGCCGTCGCCGATCAGCACAGCGTTGCCGCCGGCCCCCCCGGCACCCGCGGTCGTCGCGCCATTCCCGCCGGCCCCGCCGGCACCACCGTCGCCCAACAGTGCGCCGGCTCCTCCGCCGGTCCCGCCGGCGCCCCCCGTGGTGGTACCGCCTCCGCCGGCCCCGCCGGTCCCGCCGCAGCCAAGCAAGAGGGCGTTGCCGCCGACCCCGCCGGCCCCACCGGTAACACCGGCGTCCCCGCCGTGCCCGCCGATCCCGCCGCTGGAGAACAACAAGCCTGCATTGCCGCCGGCCCCGCCGGCTCCGCCGTTGCCGGCCCCGGCCTCCCCGCCGGCCCCGCCGTCCCCGCCGGCGCCGAACAGCAGGCCCGCATTGCCGCCGGTCCCGCCGGCCCCGCCGGTCGCGCCGAACGAGCTGCTCCCGCCGTCCCCGCCGGCGCCGCCATAACCGGCGAGCATGCCGGCGTTGCCGCCGGCTCCGCCGGTACCCCCGACGCCGCGGCCGAGGCCGCCGGCCCCGCCGGTCCCGCCGCCCGCACCGACCAGCCCGCTGAGCAGCCCGCCGGCACCGCCTGCCCCGCCGGCCCCGCCGGTCCCACCGGTGCCTGTCGCGATCCCGCCGGCACCGCCGGTCCCGCCGGCGCCCAACAGCCCGCCGGCTCCGCCGGCCCCGCCTACCCCGCCGTGCCCGCCGGCGCCAAGCGCGAACCCGCCGACCCCGCCTACCCCGCCGTTGCCGGACAGCAGCCCGCCGGCTCCGCCGGCCCCGCCGGCCCCGGCGGTCGATGAGCTTCCGCCGGCGCCGCCGGCCCCGCCGGCGCCGAACAGCCCTGCGGCCCCGCCGGCGCCCCCGTTTTGGCCCGCCGCGCCCGAGCCGCCGGCCCCGCCGCTGCCGAGCAACCACCCGCCGGGCGCGCCGGGTTGTCCGGTGCCCGCAAGTCCGTTGGCGCCGTTGCCGATCAGCGGACGCCCAGTCAGCGCCTCGACGGGGCCGTTCACAACGTTGAATACCGGCTGCAGCGGTCCGGCGGCGCCGTTGGCGCCGGGGGCGCCGACGACGGGGCCAAACCCGCCGTTGCCGCCGTCGCCGGCGGTGCCGATCAGCACGGCGTTGCCGCCCGCCCCGCCGGCACCACCGGTCACGCCCTCACCGCCGGCGCCGCCGGCACCGCCGTTGCCCGCCAGTAGGCCAGCCCCGCCGCCGGCCCCGCCGGCACCCCCGGTGACAAAGCCGGCTCCGCCGATCCCGCCGATCCCGCCGGAGCCAAGCAGGCCGGCATGGCCGCCGGTCCCGCCGGCCCCGCCGGTGCCCCCGCCGTTCAAGCCGGCTCCTCCGGCCCCGCCGTCCCCGCCGGAGCTGAACAGCAGGCCCGCGTTGCCGCCGGCCCCGCCGGCCCCGCCGGTGCCGCCGGCACCGCTGCTGAATCCGCCGGCCCCGCCGGGGCCGCCGGCGCCGAACAGCAGGCCCGCGTTGCCGCCGGCTCCGCCGGCACCCCCGGTGCCGTTCTCGCCGATCCCACCGGTCCCACCGGCGCCGCCGGGGCCGGCGAGCAGGCCGGCGTTGCCGCCGGCCCCCCCGGCCCCTCCCGTGACGTTGCCGAGCCCGCCGGCCCCCCCGGTCCCGCCGCCCGCACCGACTAGCCCGCTGAGCAGCCCGCCGGTCCCGCCAGCCCCACCGGCCCCTCCCGTGGTCGCGCCGAGCCCACCGGCCCCGCCGGCACCGCCGGCGCCCAACAGCCCGCCGGCCCCGCCGGCCCCGCCGGCACCAACGGTCGCTGAAGGGCTGGCCCCGCCCGCGCCGCCGACCCCGCCGTTGCCGAATAGCAACCCGCCGGTCCCGCCGGCCCCACCGGACCCCAACTCCCCGCCGGCCCCCCCGGCACCGCCGGTGCCCAACAGCCCGGCAGCCCCGCCATTACCGCCGTTTTGTCCCCCCGCGCCCGAGCCGCCGGCCCCGCCGTCGCCAAGCAGCCACCCGCCGGGCGCGCCGTTTT
The DNA here is from genome assembly GCF_059812165.1 of Mycobacterium sp. NGS69. Classification (NCBI taxonomy): domain Bacteria; kingdom Bacillati; phylum Actinomycetota; class Actinomycetes; order Mycobacteriales; family Mycobacteriaceae; genus Mycobacterium; species Mycobacterium sp. NGS69. Next base: position 1,280 of record NZ_JCALCD010000003.1, on the reverse strand, counting down.
GCCCGGTCCCGGGGGCCCCGTTGGCGCCGTTGCCGATCAGCGGGCGCCCAGTCAGCGCCAGGCTGGGCGCATTGATCAGGCTGAGCAGATCCTGCTGCACCGTCTGCACCGGATTGGTCGTGAACGCCGCAACAGTGGCCGTCTCCGCGCTGGCATAGGACCCCGCACCCGCGGTCAGCGCCTGGACAAATTGGGTATGAAACGCCGCCGCCTGAGCGCTCAGCTGTTGAAAGGCCCGTGCGTGCCCGGCGAACAGCGACGCCACCGCCGTCGACACCTCGTCGGCGGCCGCCGCGAGCACCTCGGTAGTTGAGGCCGTCGCGGCCGCATTCGCGGCGGTCACCGCCGAACCGATGTTGGACAGATCCGTTGCCGCCGAAGCCAGCAACTCGGGGGCTGCCACCAGATACGACATCGCTATCCTCCTGCCAGGTCGTCGACATGTTGGTGAGCCCGATGAACTTCAAGAGTGTCCGGAGCGTGCGTCGATTCCGCCCCGGTATTTCGGCATTGCGGCAAATTTTCACCTCCCGTTAGGGCCACTACCCCACTTGGAGTTCGTGGTCGGTGACATTGCGGTTGACGCCAAACTGACCCGATGCAGCTGAGGATCATCAGGCTGCCAGTCATCGACTGTGGCGACGCCGACCTGCAGCCGGACATTGGGGAGACGTGATCGCGGTGGTTGGCATGGCGGTGGCCTTTCACCGGTAGATTTGTTGCACCACCCGATTGAGCCTGGACAGCGAGGTCCAAATCACCGCGCCGTCGGGCAGCTGTGGGTCGGGCCATCCGTATCGACGCCACGGGCTACGTCATCCCGTTATATCCGGGTGCGCCGAGCAGCCCGCCGGTGCCGCCGGTACCGGGCACGCCCGGGACTGGCCCAGTCCCGGCGTTGCCGCCGCTACCACCATCGCCGATGCCGAACGCGTTGCCGCCATTGCCGCCGTTACCGCCGATACTGAGGGAGTCTCCGCCGGCGCCGCCCGCCCCGCCGTTGCCGCTGATCATCCCGGCCGTGCCGCCGTTACCGCCGTGACCGCCGGTACCGGTTCTGGCCAGCCCGCCGGTGCCGCCGTCACCGCCGTTGCCCATGACTAGGCCGGCGTTGCCGCCGGCCCCGCCGGCCCCGCCGGTGGAGCCGGCAGTCCACCCGCCGGTGCCGCCGTCACCGCCGGCACCGAACAGCATGCCGGCGTTGCCGCCTGCCCCGCCTGCCCCGCCGACACCGCTGTCACCGATACCGCCGGCCCCGCCGTCACCGCCGGCACCGAACA
>NZ_JCALCD010000029.1:0-448 GCF_059812165.1 Mycobacterium sp. NGS69 | reverse complement strand
CCATCGGCTTTCATGCCGCGTAACAGCCAGTTACGACGGCCGACCTGTATCACAAGGCAAGAAATTCATCCAGAAGGAGAAAAGGCAACATGGCAACACGCTTTATGACTGACCCGCATGAGATGCGGGCGATGGCGGGCCGGTTTGAGGTCCACGCGCAGACCGTTGAGGATGAGGCCCGCAAGATGTGGGCGTCGTCGATGAACATCGCCGGTGCGGGCTGGAGTGGCCAGGCGCAGGCGACGTCCTACGACACGATGGGTCAGATGAATCAGGCGTTCCGCAACATCGTGAACATGCTGCACGGTGTGCGTGACGGGCTGATCCGCGACGCGAACAACTACGAGCAGCAAGAGCAGGCCTCGCAGCAAATCCTCGGCAGCTAGCCCCCACACTTTTATTTCAGGAGGAAAACATGACCATCAATTACCAGTTTGGCGATGTGGAT
>NZ_JCALCD010000028.1:0-514 GCF_059812165.1 Mycobacterium sp. NGS69 | reverse complement strand
TGCGTTGGGTGTGGAGTTGTCGGGCGCGCTCAACGGGTTGAGTGCGTCGTTGAACGCGGCGCTGAATGGCAGCTTGAACTTGGGGGCGAACCTGAGCGGGTTGATCCAGACCGGTGAGACCCTGGCGGCCAACTTCGGGGCCGGGCTCAACAACCTGGCGGCCAGCCTCAGCACCAACCTCACCGCCGGCCTGAATGCCTTGTTGTCGGGCAGCCTGACCTTGCCGGGCCTGCCGCCGTTCACCTTCCCGGGCCTGCCGTCGATCACGCTGTCCCTGGGTGCGCTCGGCGGCGAGCTCAACGCGTTGCTGAGTGCGTTGTTGTCGGGCAGCATCACATTGCCGGGCCTCCCGCCGTTTACGTTCCCTGGCCTGCCCTCGCTGACGCTGTCCCTGGGTGCGCTTAGCGCCGAGATCAACGGGGCTCTTCAGACCGGTGAGACGTTGGCGGCGAACTTCCTGGCGTCGTTGCCGGGTCTGCCGGCGCTGACGATTCCGAACCTGGGTGCGTTGGGT
>NZ_JCALCD010000027.1:0-546 GCF_059812165.1 Mycobacterium sp. NGS69 | reverse complement strand
CGGGTGGCTGGACACGGTGCCCGGACTGGTCGCCGAACTGGCACGCGCCGAACTCGACGATGTCATCCGACTGTCCGCGGAGATCACCGCCTTGGCCCGGCGCATCGGTGAGCGGGTCCGCGAGGTGGCCCCGTCACTACTGGCCATTGCGGGCTGCGCGGAACTGACCGCGGCCAAGATCGTCGGCGAGGCCGCCGGCATCGCCCGGTTCAAAAGCGAAGCCGCGTTCTCCTGCCATGCCGGAGTGGCGCCGATCCCGGTGTGGTCGGGTCAGACCGCCGGGCAGATGCGGTTGAGTCGCTCGGGCAACCGACAACTCAATTCCGCCATCCATCGCATCGCGCTCACCCAGATCCGGATGCCCGACTGCCCCGGCCACGCCTATTACCAACGGCTCATCACCAAGGGCAAGACCAGCCGTCGCGCCCGACGCTGCGTCAAACGCCACATCGCTCGCGCCGTCTACCGTGCTCTACTCGCCGACCACAACACCCGCCACCAAGCCCCGCAATCAGCCGCGGCTTGACATAGGAGCTACTGCTCGCG
>NZ_JCALCD010000026.1:0-811 GCF_059812165.1 Mycobacterium sp. NGS69 | reverse complement strand
GCTGGGTTGTGCCCATGCCACAGGCTGCCGTGATCGTGTTGACCGATGCTGAACGTGCCGAGTTGGAGGGGTGGGCTCGGCGTCGAACTAGTGCTGCGGGGTTGGCGTTACGGTCGCGAATTGTGTTGGCGGCCGCTGACGGTGAGTCCAATTCCGACATGGCGACCCGGATGGGAATCTCACGGACAACGGTCCAGCGGTGGCGTAACCGCTTTGTTGAACAGCGCTGTGATGGGCTGCTCGACGAGCCGCGTCCGGGCAGGCCTCGGATGGTTGACGATGCCCAGATCGAAGCGTTGATCACCACGACGTTGGAGAGCACTCCTGCCGATGCCACGCACTGGTCGACACGGTCGATGGCCACCCACCTCGGGTTGAGCCAGTCGATGGTCTCGCGGGTATGGCGCGCGTTTGGATTGGCGCCGCACAAGCAGGATTCGTGGAAACTGTCTAAGGATCCGCTGTTCGTGGCGAAGGTCCGCGACATCGTGGGGCTCTACCTGGACCCGCCCGAGCGTGCCCTGGTGCTCTGCGTCGATGAGAAGACCCAGATCCAGGCGCTCAACCGGACCCAGCCGGTGTTTCCGATGCTGCCCGGTACGCCGGCGCGGGCCAGCCACGACTACGTTCGCTACGGCACCTCGAGCCTGTATGCGGCCCTGGACCTGGCCAGCGGCAAGATCATCGGCTCCTTGCACGCCCGACACCGCTCCCAGGAGTTCCTGGCCTTCCTGAAAAAGATCGACCACGAAGTGCCCGCCGACCTGGACTGCCACGTCATCCTCGACAACGCCTCAACACACAAGACCCC
>NZ_JCALCD010000025.1:0-934 GCF_059812165.1 Mycobacterium sp. NGS69 | reverse complement strand
GTTTGGCGCCGAGTTGATCTGGGGCATCGAGGATTGCCGCAACATGTCGGCGCGCCTGGAGCGTGATCTGCTGGGCGCGGGCCAAAAGGTGGTGCGGGTACCCACCAAGCTGATGACTCAGGTCCGGGCCTCGGCGCGCACCCGCGGCAAGTCCGATCCCATCGATGCATTAGCAGTGGCGCGAGCGGTGCTGCGGGAACCCGATCTACCGGTGGCATGCCACGACGAGGTCTCACGCGAGCTCAAATTGCTGGTCGATCGGCGCGAAGTCTTGCTGGCCCAACGGACCTCGGCGATCAACCGGCTGCGCTGGTGGATCCATGAGCTCGACCCAACCAAGGCCCCCAAGCCACGGTCCCTGGATCGCGCCAAGCCCCGCGACGCGCTGCGGGCCTGGCTGGACACCGTGTCCGGTGTGGTGGCCGAGCTGGCCCGCGACGAGTTGGCCGATATCACCCGACTCAGCGAGCAGATTGACGAGCTGGCCGAACGTGTCGGCGCCCGAGTCCGCGCCGTCGCCCCCGCGCTGCTGAGCATCCGCGGCTGCGGTGAACTCACCGCCGCCAAGATCGTCGGAGAAAGCGCCGGGATCACTCGATTCAAAAGTGAGGCAGCCTTCGCCCGCCACGCCGGCGTAGCGCCCATTCCGGTGTGGTCCGGCAACACCGAGGGCCGGATGCGGTTGAGCCGCTCGGGCAACCGACAACTCAACACCGCCCTGCACCGCATCGCCATCACCCAGATCCGACTCGACGGCAGTTCAGGCCAGACCTATTACCGGCTCCGAATTGCCGCCAACGACAGCGCCGCAGGAGCACGACGCTGCCTCAAACGCCACATATCCCGCAGCGTCTTCCGCGCCCTTCACACCGACCACCAAATCCGCAATCAGTCACCCCAGGCAGCGGCCGCTTGACATAGGAGCAACGCTCAG
>NZ_JCALCD010000024.1:0-1252 GCF_059812165.1 Mycobacterium sp. NGS69 | reverse complement strand
CCCGATACTCCCTGTCTCTCAGCCGGCTGCTGGAGAAGTCGGTATCACGCCGGTAGTCCGCGGCAAGTCGAAGCGAGGTTCCGCCTCGCCCTGCCACTCGCTCCATTCGGCCCATTCGTTCCACTCGTCCATGCCCTCTGCGGTGGCCTCGGGGTTTTGCCCGTCGGTCCCCGTGTTGCCGGCATCGGCGCCCTCTTCCGGCTCCGGTGCCCAATGGTCATAGTCATCCGGCGGCACGGCTACGCCCCACTTCAGTGGAACCGATAGGCCGCCGAGCATGCCGGACTCACCACGCTTCGCCGCTACCGCATCGTCCGGCAGCGGCGAACCAAGAGGCAATAGCATGCTGCCCCCTTCCACAGCCGTCTCCGTACATTCCTCACCCGGTGGTGAACAAACCATCGCCGAGTACTTCGCATCGTAAGTCAATCCGACGCACAATGCCCGAGTTTCTTGGATTTCGCTCCCTTTAGAACAGGTGCGCGAAGATCGGCGAACCGGTGGCCGGATCCCGGCCGGCGCGGCCGGCGGCAGCGCGCCCCGCCCGTCGCCCCGGAAGTCGTTGCCACACAACATCTTTTCGGGGCGGGCCGCGGTGCCGGGGGCACCGGCTCGCACGCCCGGACGCCGGACGCGCGGTTTCGGGGTTGGAATCGACCGCGGGTATGGCATCCGACAAGGGATTGACGCCCTAACGGCGGATCCCAAAATCGCGGTCGGAACGCATTCGGGCGAGCTTTTAAGAGTGCCGCGACGACCAAAAACGGTTCACCGGCCAGTCAACATGCCGAAGGCGCGGGCAACACCCATTTCCCCCAGGTGTCACCCGCGCCCTTGGTGGCTGATTAGGACCAGCTAGACGCGTATTCCGACGGCCTATCCGACGCCGGTACGCGGTACCACGCTGGGCCGCTGCTGGATGACGTGCGTCGGGCTGGCCCCGCCGCGGCCCATCATCCCGCCGGGCATGCCCGCGCCGGCACCCATGCCGCCGCCCATCGGCATCGGCATCATCGGCATGCCGCCGCCCATCGGCGCACCCGCCGCCGCGGCGGCCGCACCGGGCATCTCGCTGCCCAGGCCCGACATCGCGGCGCTGACCATCCGCGAGGGGGCCGACCCCTGCCAGTTCGGGGGCACCGACATCGCCCCGACCAGCCGGGCCTTGCCCAGGCCGGCCTCGGCGCCACCCAGGCCGCCGATCCCGCCGAGCCCCTTGCCCATGCCCGCCGGAGCGGCGCTGCTGACAAAC
>NZ_JCALCD010000023.1:0-1399 GCF_059812165.1 Mycobacterium sp. NGS69 | reverse complement strand
GGGCTTGTCAAGATAACTGTGTAAGTTGTTGCAGCCGTTTGTCTTTGGGTCATAGGGGGAGTCGGTCGGGGAACTGGATGGCGAAGGTGTTCAGGGCTTCTGTCCAGCGGTAGGTTCCTGGTCCGTGGGATCCTCGTTTCTGGTTGATGTTGCGGATGGCCAGGTAGAGCAGTTTTAGGGCGGCGGCGTCCGAGGGGAACGAGCCGCGGGCCTTGGTGACCTTGCGCAGCTGGTAGTTCAGCGACTCGACAGCGTTGGTGGTGTAGATGATCTTGCGGATCTCGACCGGGAACGCCAGAAACGGTACGAACTCGGCCCAGGCGCGATCCCACACGGCCACCGCACCGGGCGATTTGGTTTTCCATTGGGCGCGGAAGTCCTCGAGGGCGAGTTTGGCGGCCTCTTCGGTGGGTGCGGTGTAGATCGGGCGCATCGCGGCGGCCATCTTGCGGCGCTCGGTGTAGGAGGCATAGCGCATCGAGGAGCGCAGCAGGTGCACCACGCAGGTCTGGATCACCGCGGCCGGCCACACCGCCGCGATCGATTCGGGCAGCCCGCTTAACCCGTCGCAGCACACGAATAGCGCGTCGCGACACCCGCGGTTGCGCAGCTCGGTGAGCACCCCGTGCCAGAACTTCGCGCCTTCGCTCTGCTGGATCCAGATCCCCAGGACCTGCTTGATTCCGTCGATATCGACGCCGATGACCACGTGGGCGGCCTTGTTGGCCACCACCCCGGAGTCGCGGATTTTGATGCGGATGGCATCGATATACAGGATCGGATAGACCGGATCGACCGGGCGGGACTGCCAGGCGGCGATCTCCTCGGTCACGACGTCGGTGACCCGCGAGATGGTGGCTGCTGACACGGTGGCGCCGTAGACCTCGGCCAGATGCTCGGTGATATCGCGCGTCGACATTCCCCGCGCGTACAGCGACAAGATCATGTCCTCGACCTGGCCCAGGCGGCGTTTGCGCTTGGGCACAATCACCGGGCTAAACGTGCCGTTGCGGTCCCGGGGCACTTCGAGCTCGACCGGCCCGGCTGTGGTGAGCACGGTTTTGCGGCCACGCCCGTTGCGGGAGTTACCCGAGCCATAACCGGCCGGATCGCCGTGCTCATAGCCCAGGTGATCAGCGATCTCGACATCCAAAGCGCGTTCGAGCACCGCCTTGGTCATCTGCGCCAACAGCCCGTCAGGGCCATCGATCGGCGTGCCCGAGGCCTCGGCATCGGCCAACAAAGCATCCACCGCCGCGGCCGGCAACAGCTCGGCCAGCTTGGCAGCCGCATCATCCCTGGGCGAGTCAGATTGAGGCAATTAAGAACTCCTGTCTGGTGGTCACTCACCATTCAGGCCCAACCACTTACACAGTCAATGAGACACGCCCGCCACCCG
>NZ_JCALCD010000022.1:0-1590 GCF_059812165.1 Mycobacterium sp. NGS69 | reverse complement strand
CTAGCTACTAAGACCTGAAAAAATCGGCGCGTTGATCCGACGTCGCATCCTGCTGAGCAGGGAAGATGGCCTCGAACCCTTGGGAAGAAGGGATCGAGGCCATCGTGTTCAGAACTGTAAATGATCAGCCGACGTTGTGGGATGCGATATTGCCGCCGGAGCTGCTTGTGTTGCCCGCCGAGTTGGCCCGGGTGGATGCGCTGCTTGATGATGCGGTGTTCTTTGCGCCGTTCGCGGCGTATTTCGATGCTCGGATCGGTCGCCCGTCGATCCCGATGGAGACCTATCTGCGGTTGATGTTTTTGAAGTTCCGCTACCGGCTGGGCTATGAGCCGCTGTGTCGTGAAGTGGCCGATTCGATTTCCTGGCAGCGTTTTTGCCGCATCCCGTTGGGCATGCGGGTGCCGCATCCGACCACGTTAATGAAGATCACCAGTCGGTGCGGGGAGGCTGCGGTGGCCGGGCTCAACGAGGCGCTTTTGCTCAAGGCGGGGGCCGGCAAGCTGTTGCGCACCGATCGGGTGCGCGCTGACACGACGGTGGTGTGCGCTGATGTTGGGTATCCGACCGATTCGGGTCTGCTGGCTAAAGGTATTGGCGCCATAACGCGTACGGTGACGCGGATCAAAGCCGCTGGCGGGGCTACTCGCACCCGGGTGCGTGATCGGCGACGTTCGGCGGGTCGGCGCGCACGCTCTATTGCCTCCAAGCTGCGGCTGCGTGGCGCCCAGCAGGGCGATGACGCCCAGAACGCAGTGCGCCGCATTACCGGGGAACTGGCTGACATCGCTGAAGCTGCGATCCGCGAGACTGACGTGGTGCTGCGTAATGCTCGCCGCGCCCTGCGCAGCGCCACGGGGATGCGCAGAGGCCAACTGGCTCAGGCGATCAACCACCTAGCCACGGTAGTGGGCCGCACCCGACAGGTGATGACCCAGACCCGCAGTCGGCTGGCCGGGGTGATGCCCGAATCAGCGCACCGGGTGGTCAGCCTGCATGATGCCGACGCGCGACCCATCCGCAAGGGACGGCTGGGCAAGCCGGTGGAGTTCGGTTACAAAGCTCAAATCGTCGACAACGCCGACGGCGTCATCCTCGACCACACCGTCGAAATCGGAAACCCTGCCGACGCACCGCAATTGGCGCCGGCGATCGAGCGGATCACCCGCCGCGTTGGCCGCCCACCACGAGCGGTGACCGCTGACCGCGGCTACGGCTATGCCTCAGTCGAACATGACCTCCACGAACTTGGCGTACGCAACGTCGCGATCCCACGTGCAGCCAAACCCGGCGCGGCCCGCCGCGAGTTTGAGCACCGGCGCGCCTTCCGCGACAAGATCAAATGGCGAACCGGATCCGAAGGACGGATCAACAACCTCAAGCGAAGCTACGGCTGGAACCGGACCGAACTGACCGGCATCGCGGGCGCCCGGACCTGGTGTGGACACGGGGTCTTCGCCCACAACCTGGTCAAGATCAGCACCCTGGCCGCATGAAATCGACACCACAGCCAACCGAGCATCCCGAAATCAGGACGTGACCAACCACCACTACCCCGGCAAACCGTTTTTCAGGTCTTAGTAGCTAGGC
>NZ_JCALCD010000021.1:0-1882 GCF_059812165.1 Mycobacterium sp. NGS69 | reverse complement strand
ATTCGTCAGCGAGGCCGCTCCCGCCATGAAGGGCCTGGGCGGCGGTGCTGCGGGCCTGGGCGGCGCGGCCGCGGAACTGGGTAAGTCGCGGTTGGTCGGGGCCATGTCGGTGCCGCCGACGTGGCAGGGGTCGACGCCCGCGCGGATGGCCAGCGCGGCGATGTCGGGGCTGGGCGGGGAGATGCCCGCCGCGGCGGCCGCCGCCGGGGCGCCGATGGGCGGCGGCATGCCCTTCATGCCGATGCCGATGGGCGGCATGGGCGCCGGCGCCGGCATGCCCGGCGGGATGATGGGCCGCGGCGGGGCCAGCCCCCACGTGGTCCAGTCGCGGCCCAGCGTGGTGCCGCGCGTCGGAGTCGGATAGGGCGGGGGTGATAGGCCGGGGTTTGGACGTTGGGCGCCGTGGCGGCGCTTAATCGAAACATTTTGTTGATGAAAGGAGCAGTGTGGTGGCTACACGATTTATGACCGACCCGCACGCAATGCGGGCGATGGCAGGGCGTTTCGACGTGCATGCGCAGACGGTTTCGGATGAGGCACGTCGGATGTGGGCCTCGTCGCAGAACATTTCCGGCGCCAGCTGGAGTGGGGCCGCCGAGGCGACGTCCTACAACACGATGGGACAGATGAACCAGGCGTTCCACAACATTGTGAACATGCTGCAGGGCGTGCGTGACGGGCTGATCCGCGACGCCAATAACTACGAGCAGCAAGAGCAGGCTTCGCAGCAGATTCTGAGCAGTTAGCGGCATTTAGGGCGTTAGGAGATTGAGCGATGACGATTAATTACCAGTTCGGAGACGTCGACGCGCACGGCGCGTTGATTCGCGCCCAGGCGGCGTCGCTGGAGGCCGAGCACCAGGCGATCGTTCGCGATGTGCTGGTCGCTGGTGACTTCTGGGGTGGCGCCGGTTCGGTGGCCTGCCAGGAGTTCATCACCCAGTTGGGTCGCAACTTCCAGGTGATCTACGAGCAGGCCAACTCCCACGGCCAGAAGGTGCAGTCGGCGGGCAGCAACATGTCCAGCACCGACAGCGCCGTCGGGTCCAGCTGGGCGTAAATCGGCCTCCAAGGGCGCGGGTAACCATTGCGCGTTACCCGCGCCCGAGGCGTCCCATGACACCGGTACGCCGCGCACGGGTTACGACGATCGGTCCGCGACGCGAATTCCGCGCCACAGCGGCCTTGAGGGTTTGGTAAAACCCCTGATTTTTGAGCGTCGATGGCCTTAGTATCGGCTCATGGTGTCTGTTGATCGTTGGACTGTGCCGTCAGTGCGGCCGGATGGGTGGGGGTTCTGATGGTTCCTGCTTTTACGTTCTTTCCCCCGGAGATCAACTCGGCGCTGATGTTCGCTGGCGCGGGGTCGGGGCCCCTGTTCATGGCGGCATCGGCCTGGGATTCGTTGGCCACGGACCTCGCAGGCGCGGCGTCGTCGTTCCAGAACGTCATCACCGGGCTGACCGACGGGCCGTGGGCCGGTCCGGCCTCGGTGTCGATGGCGGCGGCGGCGACCCCCTACGTGAGTTGGCTGAGCGCGGCCGCCGGCCAGGCGGAGACCGCGGCCCTGCAGGCCCGGACGGCGGCGACGGCGTTTGAGTCTGCGTTGGCGGCGACGGTGCCCACGCCGGCCGTCACCGCGAACCGTGTCCAGCTGATGGCGCTGATCGCGACGAACATTCTCGGGCAGAACACCCCGGCGATCTTCATGACCGAGTTCGAGTACATGGAGATGTGGGCTCAGGACGTGGCCGCCATGGTGGGCTACCACGGCGGGGCGATGGGCGTGGCGGCGGCGTTGCCGTCGTTCAGCCTGCCCCCGGTGAACCTGTCGGGCCTGACGGGGCTGCTGAGCGCGCCGCTGACCGGCGTGGCGTCGCAG
>NZ_JCALCD010000020.1:0-1946 GCF_059812165.1 Mycobacterium sp. NGS69 | reverse complement strand
CGGCATCAACTTCCAAGACGCGGCCAAACTCACCGGCGCCAGCGCCGCCGAACAGGCAATACGCCGAGCACCCGACGCCGGCCGCTACCTGCTCACCGAGGCCATGGCCACCGGCCCCGCGATGTTCGACACCGCACGACTAGATCGAGCCGGCGGCCTGAAGGACACCGACACCGCTCCGCCCGCCAAACGTAGGCGACCGGCCGCCCGCGCCAGGCTGGGCACCGCCACCCTCGACGAAGTGCTCTGCATCTCAGGGCTGGTCCCCTAGTGACAACTGCCCGAAACCACCGCGGTCGCGGATTTCGAGAGTCTCGGTTGGAGCGAGGCTCGCAGTGACACCGAAACGGACAGCAAGCAAGCGACCCAAGCTGAGCGTGGTGACGACCACCCACAACCAGGAAGCCTACGTCCGCGATGCTTTCGACAGCTTTGTCGCCCAGCAGATCGACTTCCCGATGGAGATTATCGTCGCCGACGATGCATCAACCGATTCGACGCGGGCGATCATCCAGGAGTATGTCGATCGGTACCCGCACCTGTTCCGGCCGATCCTCAGGCCCAAGAACCTCGGCCTCAACAGGAACCTGGTCGACGCCCTATCGAGGGCTCGCGGCACGTATATCGCACTGTGTGAGGGCGATGACTACTGGATTGATCCGCTGAAGCTGAGCAGACAGGTCGCGTACCTTGACCAGCATCCAGAGACGGCGGTGTGCTTCCATCCCGTACGAACGATCTGGGAAGACGGCCGGGTCGAGGAACAGGACTTCCCGCCGCTCGTCTGGCGCGATGACCTGAGCTTGGATACCTTGATCAGGCGAAACTTCATCCAGACAAATTCGGTCGTGTACCGCCGCCTCCCGCACTACCGTGGTATCCCGGCCGACGTCATGCCTCTGGACCACTACCTTATGGTGCGCCATGCGTTCAGCGGCGACATCGTTATGCTGCCGGAGACGATGGCCGTCTACCGCCGCCACTCGCAAGGTATGTGGAACAACCGGGTCGTAGATCCTCCAAAGTTCTGGCTGTCGTTTGGTGGCGGGCATGCCGCGTTGTACGACGCGATGATCGACCTGGCCGCAGGCGACCCCGAGCGCGAGGATGTCATCGGCGGGATGGCTGACTGGATTTTCAGCGAGATCGCGAACGTTCCGGGCCCAGAAGGTCGCGCCGCGCTGCTGGACTCCGTCGCGCAGCACCCCCGGTGCGCGATGCTGGCCCTGCAGCACCGATGGGCCAACGATCCCGATCTGTTGTTGGCCAGGGTCGAGAGCGACCCCGAAGATGGGGCGTCGGTCTTGCGCCTTGCCCAGCGTTATTTCGAACTGGGCGATTTCTCAAAGGCGCGCCACTGGTATGCGCGGCGGGTTGAGATGGGTGGCGACGACGAGCAGGTCTACTACGCGTTGTACCGGCTCGCGGAGTCGATGTCGAACCTCGGTGAGCCGTGGCCGGATGTTGAGGACGCCTATTTGCGAGCCTGGCAGTTTCGACCGACCCGCGCCGAGCCACTGTTCGCCATTGCCTTTCGATGTCGCGTCGAGCAGCGCTACGGTTTCGCGTACCTGTTTGCCGAGCGCGCCGCCGAAATCCCGCTCCCCGAAGAGGACAGAATATTTGTCAGCGCGGACATCTACGCGTGGCGTGCAACCGATGAGCTGGCGGTGTGCGCGTCCTGGATCGGCAGGCACGCCGAGGCATTCGCGCTGTATCGGGACCTGCTGAGCCGCCCCGAACTCCCCGGCCCTGATCGGCAACGGATTGCGGCCAACCGCGACTTGTTGGTGCCGGCCATGCTCGAGGCGGCCGCACCCTACCCCGAAGCCCTGGTGCAGTCCCTGATCGCCAATCCCGGTGAGCCCGAGGTCACCGTCAGCCTGATCGCCGGGCCGGACCGCCAGAGCACCGAGCAGACCATCGACTCGTTTTTGAACTGCTGT